>CALJNB010000146.1 GCA_937981985.1 uncultured bacterium | reverse complement strand
AGTGATGCAAAACTGCCCTATTTTTAACGAAGGTGCTTTTGATGTTTATAACGACAAAAAGACCCGACCAGAAATGCAGCTCTACTTGCACCACGGCGAAAGAATGATTTTTGGTGCAGAAAAAAACAAAGGAATCATCCTCAACGGCCTCAAACTCGAAGTTGTTACGATTGGCGAACAGGGTATCACTGAAGACGATATTCTTGTCCACGACGCACACGAACCCGACCCAACGCTTCACACTTTACTTGCACGAATGATGAATCCAATTATTACCGGAATCATTCGATCGGTCGAAGAAACAACCTTCAACGAACGATTCCTCGGACAAGTTGAAGCACGAAAAGCTTTAGCCGAGGGTAGAGATTTTGATGATCTGGTCGTTTCAGGCGCTACCTATATTCTCGAATAAACTACTCATTATTCATATAGAAACTATTGAATAAATCCGGCTGGAACTACTTTGATTAACACCATACTTATCGATTTTGATGGAGTGATTCGTCACTGGAATTCAGCCAACATTGAGGAACTATCCGCAACACTCGGGGTCGATAAAAACACTGTTTTTTTGTGCGCTTTTTCAGAACGATATTTAATACCCGCGATCACGGGGCGAATCTATCACCGAGAATGGAGTGATTTGGTCGAAGATGAATTGTCTGAATCTTATGACACAGAAATAGCAACCAGACTTGTAAAGGAGTGGTACGAATCGAGTTTCGAGATTGATTGCAATTTTTTAGAACAGATTCGGATTGCCTCTAAAAATACACAACTCATATTAGTAACCAATGCTACGAATCGTTTAGATTCAGACTTGGAACGTTGCGGCCTTGTGAACGCCTTTGACCAAATCGTAAACTCATCCGAAATAGGAGTAGCAAAACCCGACAATTCTTTCTTTGAAATAACCCTAAATTCATTAGGAGTTCAAACTAAGGAATGTATTTTTATTGATGACACCTTAGCAAATGTCGAAGCTGCTGAAGCACTGGGTATCCTCAGTCTTCAGCACACTAATGTTGAAGACACTTTGGCATTTATTGCTAGCAGCCTCGAACATGCTTAAAGAGGGTTATCACGAGAAAGGCGAGCCTCGATATCTCCAGATCGAAAAAGTTTGGAGTAGCCTTTCCACTCAACATTCAGAAGACCTTATTCTTCCAGACGGTCGCGCTGACTTCATACTTACTTTCGTAATTGATAACGATGGTAAACCGACTTCCATTACCCCCATCATCGCCGGACCTTCAACCTCTTGGTGGGTTTCATGTGCGATACCCAATCAAGGATTTATAGGTATCCGCTTTAAGCCAGGACGTGGACATGTATTCTTCGGTTTACCTTTAGAAGAAATCGCAGGCCATTCGTATAAGGGAGAGGACGCTCTCAAGCTTGCTCCAAAACTCTCCGCTCTCTGTAAGCCCGCCCCCACTATCGAAGCCTTGATAACGCGTCTTGAAATATTCTTTGCAGATCAAAAAGAGCCTTTTTTATCGCCCTCTTTAGAATCAGTCATCCAAGATATTCATCGAAGTGGTGGCGCGACACCGATCAACGTTTTAGCAAAAAAAAACGGAATTTCATCTCGAACCCTCGCGAGGACTTTCCTTAAGACCGTAGGAGTGTCGCCTAAGGTTTTCGCAGCTGTAATTCGCTTCCATCATACCCTCAAAATCATAACTACAGGCGTGTCAATCAAAGAAGCTGCATTCAAAGCTGGCTATTGCGATCAAGCTCACATGACGCGCGACTTTCGTCGATTCGGAGGATTCACTCCCAATAAAATCCCCGACGACTTAACACTTATTGAAATACCTTTTGAGTGACTTTTGTCCGTTTTATTCAAGACTGAGGCATTCAGTTCATACTAAACTTTCTTTCTAATCACTAAGCGGAGAATATTATGAAATTGAGATATACCATTATTTACGTTGAGAAGGTCGTTGAAACGATCGAGTTCTATGAAAAGGCTTTCGGGCTCGAACGCAAATTTATTCACGAAAGTAATACTTACGCTGAGCTAGAAACCGGCGAAACCATCCTTGCATTCGCTAGTCTAGAGAGCGCGGAAGCGGATGCATTATCGATCCAAGCCTGTCGCAAGACTGATACGACATCGGGATTTGACATTTGTTTTGTAACTGACGACGTTGAGTCGGCGTTTGACCATGCACTAAATTCAGGCGCTATTCTCGTGGCCAAACCAACTGTAAAGCCTTGGGGACAGACTGTGGCCTTCCTTCGAGATTTAAATGGCTGCTTAGTCGAAATCGCCACGCCTATCCCTTCATGACTAACGCTATAAATGATCTACGGCGAAAAGATAAACTAACCTACGATTGGCTTTGTGGATGGGCAGGTTCAGAAGTGGTTTCTAGTAATCAATATCAGCGGGCAGCGGAACGTCGACGTCTCGCGAGGTTGGGAACATCGTATCTAATAGCGCCTTACGTTTTTCGTCATCCTCTTCATAAAGATAGATGTAGCGCAGCATGTGTTCGATAACTTTGCGACAATATCCTCGCCCTTCATTATATTCAAACTCTTCAATCAAAGAAGCAAATTCAAGTTTATCGTTTTTATGAAACCAACGTGAAATCACTGCTGGACCCGTGTTATAGGCGGCAGCAGCTGGAACATGTAACCCTCCAAAATAGTCGAGGATCTTCCGTAAATAATACGCGCTAAAACGAAAACCAACCTTCGGATCGGAGAAAGTGTGAAGTTTATATTCGGTACCAATATTCGGTGCTACTTTACGGGCAGTCCGAGGTATCATCTGCAAAGCTCCAACAGCATCCGTATATGAGATCGCAGATGGTTTATATCGGCTTTCTTGACGCATGATCGACCACATAAAGTAATCCGAAATATTAAATTCGTCAGAAACATTTTGTACGACGTCCTTGTACGCACGGGGATAAGCCATGACCATATTTCTTTTATTTCGAACGGGAAATCGAGGCATCGCTGATATTGATCCCGCGGCAGCTCGCCACATAGAATTAAAATCCTCAACAAACCAACCTAGTGAATGAATAAAATCCTTCTTTTTCGAGGCAGAAATTGTACCCAATAAGGTTTTTTGAATTGGTTTGAGTGTAGCCCGGGCAAGCTGCTTCTCTTCTAGTTCGACCAACTCCTTAACGCGCTTCCACTCTTTTTGTGTCGCCGCACTGGTGTCCGAAAAGGTATACTTTTTTGCATTAATACGCGGGCTATCCTTAATTACACTTTCCCGTTCGGGCCACCATAACGAAGATGCCTTAGTATCTTTACCATCTAACTTATTTCGTAGTTGTTCGGCCAGCATCCCATAATAGGTCAATGCATACCTGGCGCGAATTCTATCAAGGGTTTTACGTGCCTTGTCGGGTTGTCCTTTTTCATTCTGCGCGACAGCTTTCCAATATAACGCTTTTCCGGCAATCAAAGAATTCCCAAACGATTGCATGTCGTTCCAAACCGCGATTGCTTTATCCCATTGTTTTTCGCGCATATGCGCCCAACCTAAAAATCCGTAGATAAACGATGCCTTTCGGCCGCGCTTACCGTATTTTTTGATAAACGCGTTTAGCCCTTTTATGGCTTTCTTGTTGTCTCTGGCATCATAGGGCAACCAGCCTCTATAGTAGTAGATCGCTGAGACATTGGTCCCCGAAGGAAAGGTTTTCTCGTAAAGATCGAAAACATTGAATGCCTGGTCGTAGAGGTTTTGCTTCATTAAACTTCGAGCCCAATACCACATCGATCGTTCGCGATAGACATTTTTTCGTTGCGCTAGATCTTTAAAAATAACTTCGGCCTCTTTGGGTTGGTCGCGTAATTTTCTTAATCCGATGACGCCTAAGTTCCACAATGACGTGTCTTTATATTTCTTTATCTTTTTTAGAATTTTGTATTCTTCCCTAGCCTCTTCGTAAGCCCAACCATCCATCAATCGGTCCGCCCTTACGAAGCGCTCGTAATTGGAAAGGTCCTCGACCGAAATCGCTAGGCCTTCACGGCGCGTCGGAGGTTCGGTCGGATAATAGATGAGTAATTTTTTCGCAACAGCTTTTCGAGAACCTTCTTCGGTCAAATCGTGAGAAAGTCGAAGGGCTCGAGCTGTGAAATGCCACCGATTTGCTCGCTTCCAATTAGATATTCTTAATTTTTTAATGACGCCTTTTACGGCTTTCCTCGCCTCATCCACTTGTCCAATTAACATCAACAATTCGACGCGCTCGATCAGAGCACGAATAGCATCGTTAGAACTTGGCGTCTTTTTTGAGAAGGCCAGTAAAACATCACAAGATTCTTGAACGCGTTGCGTTCTCATCGCCGCATCGGCTAAGAGCCTAAGTCGCACATCGTCCGCGAAAGAAAAACGCTTAACTTTCTTTAGGAGTACGTAGCTACCTTCGGGATCATTTTCTAAAAGCCTTTTAGCTTCGATGAATTGTTGCGCATTATTATTCTTTTCAGCAAATACGGACTGAGAAAAAAATATCGTGAGCGATATGACGAATAATTTTATCGAAATTTTCATTACCATCCTGGTATGGGACCGGATCGATTTAGGAAAGCCGATGAACTTTGTACCCAAAATCTGGTTCAGGGTATTCAAACTTAAGAAGCCTTCTCAGGGCGAAAGCAGTTAGATCATATTCTCCAGGTGCTATTTCGCCCACTGTGGGAATGACTAGATCTGTGAAAATATTCTTCGCAGCGTCAAGACGATCTTCGGCGGACCAAGAATCAAACAATTCCTCGGTCCCTTCTCGCAGATGCTCATCGTAGAGCGAAAGAAAAATATCATGCATGATTCTGGTATCGGTCATTGCGCCTCTGTGTATGAGGGGCATGAGCTGGGTAGCATTGAAACCAATAACTCGCGTCGACCAATCGAAAAAGGAATCGAGGAATGGCTCCAATCCGGTATCGCCGACCGCACGAAGAACAAAATAACATGTTCCCATCAACGTGATCACGTACTCCTGCACACTCTCTTTAGTAACAGAGCTTACAATAACCTCAAAAACATCATCATTCTCACCTAACTCCCTCCAGCGTTCCTTCGGAAAATAGGTAGATGAGTATTTTTTCAAATCAGGTCGATTCGATGCATCGAGAATACTATTCCAGACAGACTCGTGTTTGAGTGACGTTCGCTTGACATGAAATCTTACGTCGGATTTCTCTCGAAACCAGATTAATAGGTTTGAGACACTTTCCGGAGAAATGGTCGAAATCACGCTTTGAAGATCTTCAACGTCCTTTCCGTCAATATGATGTCTGCGCTTGATCCCAAGTTTCAGAATCATTTCTTCGTAAAAGATATTTCGATCGTTATTCAGCGAGGTTAAATCGTCAGTCGGAAAGAGTTTTAACAATATTCTAGCTTGCCCAAAATGCGCTTCGCTGAATTTCTTCTCTACGAGTGCAAGAAGTTGTCGGGTGATCTTTTCCACCTCGGGTCCCATGGCTCCGCGGCTCATAAGGTGGTCTCTAACAAGATATAAGTTCGACATATTCAGTTGGATATCAGGCGCTAGTGTATCGTTGGCCACCAATATTTCGAGGAATCGACGTCCCGCAAGCAAGGTTTCTGGCGAATCCACTCGATTCAGGCCGACATCATCTCGATCAAACTCTCCAGTTGGTTCTCCAGAGATCGAAACCGCAATATCGCTCGTCGCGTTAGTCGCCATGGTGTCTTTTATTTTGGCAGCTTGCTCCAAAATATCTTCAACACTAATCTCTGTCGTTTGGCGCGTCGAACGATCCGCAACAAGCTCTTCGTCCTCTTCTTCGATCTCTGACTCGGAAACAATGCCTAAAATATCACCGTCCTCAAATTCTTCCTCATACTCACGCACTTTATGATCGTGTTCAATACTCATGAAACTCGACTTTTGCACTCCCGGAGGCGGAGGTGGTGACATTCCCGGCGAGTATAGATCGACCAAAGGTTCTCGAAGGTCGGGAGAAAACGCATTAAACATCGTCCGGCGTAGGATACCCACGACAAAAAGAAGGAGAGGATCGTGTTCGGGACACTTTGTCAAAAGGGTCTCAATCTCTTCTTCAGTTTGATCTAAAAGATGATCTAGATAACTACCTTCGAAAGGAAGCGTTTCGACCTCTTCGGGACCTTGGAGAAACTTGAATAAGCGTTTGAACATAGATTAATAAAACGTGAATTTGAGGTAACTAAAGCATATCTCCCCAAGGGCGCGATACTCAAGGTTAAATCGCAAATAATGCGATTTTTCTAACGATAATACCGCTCAAAACTTTAAAAATACAAAACGCGACGAATTCCAAAGTATCTTAGAACACCATAATAACTCTACTTGACGTTCATTCGAATGAGGTAGGCCCATGACCACCCCGAAATCGGCGCCGTACAAAACCTATTCGCGCCCACCATCATAATAAAATAGTGTCCCGCGGGGTCCGTTTCTTCCCAGTCAATAAGCGCTTCAAACCTTCCATCTTCGACGGGGTAACACGACGCGTCCCAATCTTCGGAAAATAACGAACGTTTATGAATGGCGACATAGGGATGATCGCCAAAATATCTTCCTCTAAGAACTCTGGGCTCCCTGGTGAATTCGATTTTCTGACTCTCTGTTAACACAATCCCCTGATGGGCAAACGCATCGCGAGATAAGGGAGAGTACTCAACTTTTTTACAACTCGTACGCGTACCGTTCTGACTGGTGTACTCCGCGTCGGGGATTGCAAATCCAAACCCGCGATTCACTCTGGGCTCAGCAAACTGAACGGGTAAGGTTCGGCGAGAATGATCCATGACAGAAAAATGTAAATGGGGAGATAAAGAGTACCCCGTAGAACCGCATAATGCGATCACGTCACCGGCGCAAACATCATCACCGACTTCGACCAAGGCCCCCAAATGTTTGAGGTGTCCGTATTCGGTAAAACTACCATCACCGTGATCGATAGTGACGTAATTTGCCATATCCGAACACGACGCGTCACTACATCCTTCGTCGGAATCCTCTTTAACGTTTAGAACTTTTCCACTTCGGGATGCCGCGATTGGATCGCCGGACTTGCACGCAAAATCAACAGCGTAGGCCTCATCCCCTTTGTGAGTATAAAGCCCGTGAAAGCCCTGAGTCACCTTAGTCGAGAATCCGTACTGAAAAGGGATGTGGTGAACCGGCGCATCGATTGCGGCGCAATGACGACTATTATCTAAATATGCACCGGACAAACATACTGGAGATGAGTAAGAACTACATCCAAAGAGGAACAGAGCGATAACGTAGCGAAAATCGTGCACTTTGAGCTCGATAAAAATGAAAAAAAAAGCCCCGCTTATGCGAAGCTTGAGTCTTTATGATTTTACAGAAAATTAAGCTCCGCCGTATCCAGCTCCGCCAGGCGTTCCGTGCTCCCAAGTTTGATTGAGGGCTTCCTGTACGAAATAAGGCCCAACATAGACCATGTGAAGGAGGAACAAAATCAGACCGTCGAACTGCGGCTTAACACCCCAGGCTGTCTGAAGCTCTACGACGGAGTTACAAAGACGCCAATTGAGCCAGATGCCCCACATTCCGCAGGTGACTACAGATAAAACAATCTCTTTCGTGGGATTGTATTCTTCGCGTCCAAGCGCCGCATTTAACTCTTTCATTACCGTCATCATCTGAATGATGAGATAAAATCCGCAAGTCACGATCGACAGTACTAACACCATCACAGAATTCCGTACTTCACCACGTTGCATATCGACTCCTTTCTTTTAATTTATTAAGTTACAAGCAATTTACGCGGAGTTTTACAGCAGGTCAACGATCTTCTTAACTTCCTATCCTCTAAACTCCCTTCCATAGGCGCGTCGGACCGAAACACAAACACATAGTGAGAAAATAGTGATCCAAAATTTTTTTGGATACTTGGCTAGATTAGCCTCGTACAGTATAGGCAATGAACGTTACAAGAGTCCATCTGGTCAACGATTGTCAGGAACAAAATGTGGCATCTAAGCTCCGAAAAAAATTTCCGAAACGAGGCAATTGCGCTTTTCGGTATCGTGCTTTGCTTAGCCTCCTGTATTTCAGCGCCCAGCGATCCGGTCGCGGTCGGTGAACTTTGTGAACGAGAAAAGGATGCATGTAAAAATTCAGTCCTCATTCTTCGCGAGTCTGTTGGACGCAACCAATTTGATTATACCATTAAAAACTCAGGTACCGGGACGGTTAGCGTTAATATTCTCGCGGTTACTCCCGAGATCGAAGCGGTCGATCTCATGACCCTCGTTCCTGACGCGATTGTTGCCCGGCAGATTCATCCAGACCTTGCCGCCGGCCAAACGATTGCCAATCGCATCACACCCAAACTTTTAGGCACCCGAGACGCCTTCCGGGTTTTTTTCTTATGCGAAGCAACTACCGCACAACCTTGTAACCTCAAAATGGAATACGTTTTCCAATCCGTCCCCGTCGAATGCTTCGATGATAATGATTGCTCATCAGGCTGGTTATGCAATACGCCCATCGGGCATTGTGCCGAATGCCTAGCCGATGAAGATTGCAATAGCGACCAAACTTGCGACACGCTCCAGGGTCGATGTTCTCCGGAAGATACTACACCCTCTTGTTCTACGTTCACGTCGCCGTCCTCTTTCTTTTTCCTATGGGTATTCCTGATTTTTGTTAAAAGAAGAAAATTAGAAATGAGGTTCGTAGGTCTGTTTACGACTCTCTTCGTATTGAGTTACGCACCTGCTGCTAGTGCAGTCCCACCGCCCAAAGCTGCGATCTCTGCCGGTGGCGGTATCCGTTTTCTACTGGGAGAACTCGGTGACGACGCCCAACGCGGGATCGGTATCAACATCTCTCAAGAGTTACGTTGGCGATATGTTGGCGCTGCGGTGCTCTTAGGGACAAGCTTTTATCAGACTACCCAAGACCCACCGCCCTTTAGCAAAGGACTCGGAACCTATTCGGTGGGTATCGGTCCGAAGTTCTATTGGGCGTTTGGTAAGAACGAGTTCGTCTTAAGCAGTGATATTCGTCACGTTGGCTTTTTAAGTAATAGCCTGGTTCGTGTGACCGGGTTGGAAAACGATTTTACTGCGGTCGCGTTTGGATTGGGGTACCGGTATCATTTTGAGAAGATTCATCTGAAATTCAATGCGACTTACTCGCCTTTTTTCGAACTTCCTGGATCGGTCTTATCGTTTGATCTTTCTATCGGCTTTAGTTCCAATTAAAGGAATTTTGCGGGGTCCGCTTTGAACTTATCTACACAACCTGCGCAACATAAGTAAAAGGTCTTGCCCTCAAGTTCAACTTTCGGGCTATCGGCAGCAACGGTAAACGCGTTTTGGCTTACGGGGCATTTGGTAACATCGCCTACAACGCGAGTCCCGTCGTTAGGCAACATGCTTGCGGCACTTTCAGAAGATACCGAAGGCTCTCCTTTTTTTGCACAGCCTTCGCAACCTTCTTTGGTACAGTTGGCATCACTACACTTTTTTGCGCCAGAACAGTCACAGCCGCATCCTGCTTCAGCACAATTTCCGTTGCACTTCCCATCCGCACAAGTACATCCACAACCCACTTCTGCACACTTTCCGTTACAGCTTCCACCGGCACAACTTTTACAACCCTCTTTCGTACAGTTGGCATCACACGTTTTTGCGCCAGAACAATCACAACCGCATCCTGCTTCTGCACAATTACCGTTACACTTCCCGTCAGCACAAGTACATCCACAACCTGCTTCCGCACAATTGGCGTTGCACTTCCCATCAGCACAAGAACGGCTTTCTGCCGTGGAAACAGGGGCATCGGCTTTCGTCGATTTACTACTGCATGCGCTAAACGTAAAAACTGAGAATGCGAGAATAAGTACTTGTAGAGTAAAGGTTTTGAACATTATAACATCTTCCTTGGGTGAATTATCAGGTGCTCCAAAAATAGCACACGCGCCCCCGAGGATCAAGGAATCGAAGCTTGTTGAACCGCCATCGACAAAGTAACAAGGAGCTTAGGAGGAATCATGTTCGCATTCAAAAATATATTATTCTTATGTGTCGCGAACTCGGCACGTTCCCAAATGGCCGAAGGCTTGGCACGATCGATTTTTGATTCTAAGATTACCATCCAGTCCGCTGGTTCTGAGCCGTCAAAAGTCAATCCCTTTGCAGTTAAAGCAATGGCAGAACTTGAAATCAGTTTGGATCAACACAGCTCAAAATCAGTTCTTTCGATAAAAGCTGATAGCGTCGATCTTGTGATTACACTCTGTGCAGAAGAAGTCTGTCCGGTTTTTTTATCTGATGCGAAACGCATGCATTGGCCCCTTCAAGACCCAGATCGAAAAAACGAAATATTAACAGATGAAGAACGCTTAGAACATTTTCGCGTTATCCGAGACGAGATTAAAAGTCGCCTTGTGGAACTAAAGACAGCGTGGACCGATTAAAAATTGGGTAACTTAGCTAAAAATCACTACCCACCTCAACCTGTTGTTCCGCCAGAATTTGTTGCTCTTCTTCCTCGGCTCGCTTTTTCTTCAAGGCTTCCGTACCCGCAATCGCGTTTTCGATGGCAATTTCCAGGGTGTCCTTCTTTACATCCTCTCCGCCGATGAAAGCATCAAAAACGTAAACAAGCTTACCACTACCAGAAAGTTCGGTGCGGGCGACATTTTTCAAAACTAATTCGTCTAGAGTTCTTGTCGCTTCATCTATCGATACCGATGTATGCAAAGATAATTCAGCCACAGAAACATATCCCTTTTTGTGGTGAGCAAACTCGATGGTCCGCCGTTCAATATCAAGCAAGTTACCGGCAACCTTATTTTTCTTAGAAAAGATTTTATAAGTTGCAAATGAGAAGAAACCAAACATGGAAAGAAAAAAGATGAAGGCTCCTATATTGGCTGCCATATCTGGACCGCCCTCCATCATCTTACCGATCCCTACCGCGAGCGTGGCTAATGACATTCCGGCGGCCGAAAATGTGAAGAGCCCTAAACATCCCTTTTCAATTGATTTGTTGTCCATTTTATAAGTTTAACGAATTCGAACGAACTAACCAAGCTCGAAATTCGAAAGGAGTTAGGACAAAGCCTGTTCAAGATCAGCCATAAGGTCATCAATATCTTCGATACCCACCGAGAGTCGAATCAAAGAATCAGAAATTCCAATCTCGGCCCTGACTTCGGCTGGCACAGACGCGTGCGTCATTATCGCCGGATGCTCTATCAGACTTTCCACACCACCAAGACTTTCGGCGAGTGCGAATATTTTAACTTTTTCAAGCATAGTACGCGCTACGGGTAGGCCGCCTTTTACAAAAAACGTAATCATTCCACCAAAACCCGACATCTGAGATTTCGCGAGTTCATGTTGAGGATGAGATTCCAAACCGGGGTAAACGACGCTTTCGATCTTCGGATGTGCTTCGAGCCATTTTGCGATTCGCATCGCACTTGTACCGTGTTGTCTCATTCTGACATGGAGCGTTTTGATTCCACGCATGACCAACCAGCAATCCCAAGGACCAGGCACAGCGCCGATCGATTTTTGTAAAAAATGAAGTTTTTGAGCCGTCTCTTCATTATTAGTAACAACGATTCCGCCAATGACATCGGAATGTCCATTGATATATTTCGTCGTAGAATGCAACACCATGTCTGCACCAAGCGTCAACGGGTTCTGAAAGTAAGGCGACATAAAGGTATTATCGACGACGACCTTAATATCATGTTTGCTTGCGATTTCGACAATGGCCTTAATATCGGAAAGTTTAAGCAACGGATTGGTTGGAGACTCCAGCCAAATCATCTCCGTCTTTTCGGTAATCGCGTTTTCGATATGTTCTAAATTCGTAAAATCGACGAAAGAAAAATCAAAATTTCTATCGTTGAGTACCTGAGTAAAAAGACGATAAGTTCCGCCGTAGATATCGTCTCCAGAAATAACATGTGCACCGGGACCTAGAGTATGAAGAACCGTAGCAATTGCCGCACACCCCGAAGAAAAAGCTATCCCAAAATCTGCTTTCTCAAGACTTGCCACACAATCTTCTAAAGCATGACGTGTAGGGTTTTGAGTTCGCGCGTATTCAAAGCCACGATGTTCTCCCGGACTGGATTGCACATAGGTGGAGGTCTGAAAAATCGGCGTCATGATAGCGCCTGTCATCGTTTCTGGCTCTTGACCTGAATGAATCGCACGTGTTCCAAATCCAAATTCGCGATAACTTAGTTCTTTCTTATGCATCGTAGGTTCGTTCCTTTTTTTTAGTCGATAGTCGACTCACTAAATTTGAAAATTTATCGCGATAAAGTTTGAAAACTGCAATCTGGAAGATAGCTCATCATTAACAATCTGAAAGGAATCATGTCAAGTTAGACGTCGCTATCGGGAGCATCACTAACCACATAATAGGTTTAAGACCGAAGCCTTTCGTTAGATTATACCTAATGGTTTATCGAATATTCTATAATGGACCGATAAACCCTTTGAGCTTAATGTTTCATTATAGACGGAAGTTAAAAGTCGCGATATTAATATGACTAATCAACTTTAAACAACTTCGAACTGAGGAACCTTATATGCTTTACATCTATATTGCTTCGCTCCTATTCGGCGGATTCTTTGTGGGGTTATCGGTCGTCTCGGGTTTGGGCGATTCAGATCTCGACCTTGATAAAGAATTCGATCTGGATAGCGATCTCGATTTCGATGGTGACATGGAGCTCGACGGTGATATTGACCAAGGAATGGATCTCGATCTAGAACTCGATCATAGCGCAGATTTAGACAATCAAGATCTCGATATCGAAGTCGATCGAAAAGGCAAAAGGAAAAAGAAATACCGTCCTCATTTTAGTTTCAAATTTTATACTTTTATCTTCGCCTTCTTTGGGTTGACAGGCGTTGTACTAACCCTTCTTGCGACCGGCGCCATCGCGACTTTTATTGCAGCAGCAATAATGGGCATATTATCGGGATTAGGGATTACATCGGCACTCCATTTTGCAGATAGTTCGGTCGCCGGAGAAATTTCTGCCAATGCCTATGCCGGAACAAGTGCAACCGTGGTTCTCCCCATACAAAAGGGAGAATTGGGAAAAGTAAAATTTAGATTTAAAGGGCAGATCGTGGAAATGCGCGCGCACCCTTACGATGCCGAAGATGAGGTGGTCCTCGATTTCGGCGAACCATGTTTTGTAATCAACGTGAAGGACGGTATTGCTCAAGTCGTTCACGCTAACCAATTAGAAAAACATTCCAAATAGGAGGAAGGTATATGGCAGAATTATTAGGAGTCGGAGTGATGGGAGTCGCGATTTTAGCAGCGGGCTTTCTTTTGATGCTCTTCATGCTATTGAAGTCCCATCTATATATTGTACGCCCCAGCGAGGTACTTATTCTATCGGGACGTGATCATAAGTTGAGCGATGGGTCCGTTGTTGGGTACCGCGCGATATTCGGAGGTTGGGCCCTTCGATGGCCGGTCCTCGAAACGGTCACGAAAATGGATTTACGCCTCTTTCCAGTAAGAATCGACTCTAGAGGAGCCTATTCGAAAGGCGGAATCCCCCTCAATGTCCATGCGATTGCGAACGTGAAAATATCAAGCGACCCAACTAAGGTACATAATGCCATCGAACGCTTTCTAGGACGCGATAGAAAAGAAATGATTCGAGTTGCCCAAGAAACTTTGGAGGGAAACCTTCGCGGCGTACTGGCAACCTTAACCCCGGAACAAGTGAACGAAGATCGTTTGGAATTTGTGAAAGAACTCCTGGAAGACTCAGGCCCTGATCTTGAAAAATTGGGTTTGGACTTAGACACTTTAAAAATTCAAAACGTTTCCGATGACAGAGACTACCTAGATTCTCTCGGCCGGACGCGCATCGCAGAAATTATTAAAGTCGCCGAGGTTGCTGAATCGGATAGTTCAAAAGAAGCCGAAGAAATTGAAGCGGAAGCGACCGGCCGCGGTGAAATTGCGCAAAAGAATGCCCAAGCACAAATGCAAAAACTCAACAATGAACTGCGCCAATATCGCGCTGAGTTAGAACTCAAAGCAAAATCTGAAGAAGAACGCGCACTTGCAAAAGCCCTCGCTGCACGCGCCGAGTCAGAACAGGAACTGCAACATGTAAGAACCGAACTCGAAAAATTGAGACTTCAAGCCGACGTTGTTATTCCTGCAGAGGCTAACAAAGTTGCACGAGAACTCATTGCTGCCGGTGAAGCTGCAACCATTGCGGAAAATGGCCGCGCCATGGCCGAAGTTCTTCAAATGATGGGCCAGATATGGAAAAAGGCCGGCCCCGCCGCGAACGATGTTTTCGTGATTCAGCAACTCGACAAGATAATGAAACAGGTCGCGCTTGCAGCACGACAAGTTGAAATTAGAGAAGCTGCTCTCATCGATAGCGGCAGCGGAACGGCACTACCGAATTATGTTGCGTCCTTCCCAAAAATTGTCGGTGGAATCTTCACCGAAATTCGCGACATTGTCGGCGTTGATATTGGTGGTGCGTTAACAGGGGTTGGACGCGAATCCACTACGGCTATACAGCAGCACGTTAATACCCCAACGGGAAGTTCATCAACTGAACCCCCCTCCCTTAAAGCCGAACTCGCGGCAAAGTTGGAATCACAAAAACAAGCTCGTCTGATTGATCAAATGGCAGAAGAAGGAGAGAAGATATGATGGGATTAGAAGCAATCGTAGCACTCGGAATTATCGCAGTTATCATGCTCGTCGTTATTGGCACTGTTATCAGCAATCTTGTCGAAATTTGTGAACCCAATGAGGTTCTCGTTTTCAGCGGTATGGGCGCCGGATCACGTGGTTATAAATTTCTCCACGCCGGACGCAAGGTCCGTCTTCCACTCTTTCAAACCGTTGACCGAATTGATGTCACCAATATGGTGATCGAAATCAATGTCACCAACGCATATTCAAAAGGTGGGATTCCCCTAACCCTAAAAGGAGTAGCAAATGTGAAGATCGGCTCTCAAGGCGAACTTATTTCAAACGCCACAGAACGATTTCTTGGGATGTCGCGTACACAAATTCAACAAATTGCCAAAGAAACCTTGGAAGGAAATACACGTGGGGTGTTAGCGACCTTGACTCCCGAAGAGGTAAATGATGACAGACTAAAGTTCGCCCAATCACTTCTAAGTGAAGCCGAAAAAGATCTTGATAAGCTCGGTTTGGTTCTTGATAATCTAAAAATTCAACACGTCAGCGATGACCAAGGATATCTGGATTCCCTCGGGCGTAAACAAACCGCAGCCTTGATGATGCGTTCACGCGTGGCAGAAGCAACCAATCGCGCCGAATCCGCTGTGATCGATGCGACCAATCAATTGAAAAAAGTAGTCGCCCAAGTCGAAGCACAAAAAGGAATCGCTCATGCCGATTCAGAACGTCGCGTGACCGACGCAAGCACACGAGGCCTTGCGATGGTTGCCGAGGAACGCTCCCAAGTGGGCTCAGCAATTGCAAAAGCCACAGCGGGTCTAGATGTTCAACGCGCCCGTTTAGAACAAGTCAAGCGCCAACTTGCAGCCGACGTCATCCAGCCTGCACGTGCACGTAAAGCCGAACTTGAAGCGAACGCGAAAGCGGATGCGGCAAGTATTGTAGAAAACGGAAAGGCAACGGTTACAGCACTCGATCATCTTATCGATACATGGAATGCTGCGGGAGAAGCGGCGCGTCCGATTTTCCTCATCCAACAATTTGACGCGATACTGGACAACATGTTGTCGACCATTCAAGAAATCAAAATCGATAAAATTACCGTTATCGATTCCGGTGTGGCCGATATTGATAAAAATGCATCTCCGGCAATGAAAGCCGCCAGCGGTTCAGAACAAATTAAACAGACGCTTGGACTAGACCTTCCCGAACTACTTCAAGGCGTAGCCGCTATGACGGGAAGTAAAAGTTAAACGCGAACACAAACCCATACCGAAGACGCGAATTCTCGCGTCTTTTTTTTGCAAACTACAAAGAGCTCATGCAAGAGTCGAGACATTTTTCCGACGCGCCGACGGTACGGTTTTAACACATAAAGTCCGAGACAAAATCCTAGGCTTCCAGTAGGTAAAACCTTATAAACTTTGTCCCTTCATCGGAGATGTTATGACTATTGCTTTGTGGTGTTTATTTTTCGCAGCGTTACTTCATATTTTATCAAAATCGCCGCTGTTCATGGCCCAGGTTAGAACTGAAAAAGGCTACAACAATTCAAACCCTCGAAAACAGCAAAATGCATTAACGGGTGTGGGACAAAGAGCGCTCGCCGCCCACCAAAATCAGATCGAAAGCTTTCCACTTTTTGCAGCCGGAGTTATCGTCGCGACGATGCTGAAATGTCATGCCGGTGCTGTCGATATTCTCGCTATTGCATACATTGTAGCCCGCTGTGTTTACATCTATGCGTATGTAAAAGATATCCCCTCCTTTCGAACCGCAGTTTTCATGGTTGGATACTTTTCGTCGGTTTTGCTCATCTGCGCACCAGCGTGGGCCGACCTATTTTAAAAAAAAGCAACGAGCTATTTCCGAATAAGAGGATTAGCACGTAGGGCTTTAGCTTGCCCTGCCGATATCTCACCGACACGATCGCCGATATCGGGAATAGACGGAAACATCAAATTCGTCTTATTACAATCATCCCCTGAATCGGGGCAAAAGGGAGTATCCAAAATGGGATCATCAACCCCGACACGTTCATCAATGAATGTACGAGAATCTCCAAATAATATTTCCGAAGTATGCCGAAGTCCCAAATAATGACCGATTTCATGAGCCATAATATAACCGATGACCTCGTTATCAAAACCCGCGTCGACAACCCGAAACACTAAACCGTTATTTGGATTCCCATGTAGGCCTGGTGGTCCGGGAAGACTTGGACTTACTCCTGAGGCGCTACTGAGAATATCATCAACCATGAAGACATCGATCGAAAGTAAACCCTCCAACGTATCGCTACGCGACCGACCTAAAGAAGTTAATGCACGTATGTCCGATGTCGCTATCTTTGCGAATCGTTCTTTATGCCGTTTCGATAAGTCGTGATAGCGAACCACTGAGATATCAACTCCGATCTTTGAATAGAGATTTTTCAATACCGACAAAATTTCTTGTAAATCCGTGTTACTTTCGGCCTCAATCTCATTAAACAAATCCGTCGCAAAATATAAGTCTATGGCTAGATTAGACCCGCCCGAGGACTCAAGCAGATAAAAGCACGGGGCTTGGACATGAGATTCAATTCGAAGAACATACTCTGCATCGGTGTCTAAGAAATTAGAAAACTGAGGGGCGTAAGGAACAACTATTGTCCAATCAAACGCCGTATTTCCATAAGTACCGAACTGAAGCGGAAATTCATCAATCCCCAGCAAACGCTGACTATGATGACGATAGGAAGTCGCGACCTGAAATGGTTGCCCCTCCTTTTCGATCTCAACAATCTTAAAATTCCCATCAGATGCAAATGATGTAACACTAAATGAAACCGTATCTGGCTTTAGCTTAAACCTAAACTCATAAGTAAAATCGCCTACTTTATCCGCATCGCACGAAACGCCTAAAGCGCTTTCTATTTTTGAGAAAGAAATAATATCCTTATCTACATGAGGCAGGCAGGCACCGTCGACACATCGATCCTGAAGCTGACAATCCTGGGAAGAATCACACGAAGCTAAACAATGGTCTTTCCCGTCAAAGGTCTGACACAACCCTTCGTCGCAGTCAGCACAATCCCCGACGCAATATCCTTTTTCGTTCACTGTTAAGCAATCGAGTTCCTGCGAACACGAAAAAGTATCGCAGGCCGACCCCAATTGACCACTTGTCGGCCCCGAATGTTTTTTAGGTAAACAGGCAGACTTCTCACCGTGAACTGGAATGCAATCGTATCCCTCTCGACATTCTCCAGCCCCACTACAGCCATCTAAACACGCTTCTTTTCCTGACAGAAATTCCAAACAAAAAGCATCGCCACCATTGCACCCTTTTTCGCAACTGGCGCTCGTACAATACCCAAGTTCGTAGGTCGTGTCGCATTTCCCGCTCTCACAATCGTCATCAAAAAGGCAAGCCGATCCGTCTTCGCCCGAATTAGGCAATGCCCCTGGTTCGTCTTTTTCACAACTTGAACATGAAAAAGTTAGAAAGAGAAATGCGCAGAAATATAAGGTTCGAAAAGACATAGCAAACTCTAACATGCAACCTCTTCGGATTCCACGCCCTCGATTTAGATGTGAGAAGTTTGGCTAGGTTAAGCTTGGTCGGCCTTGGCCTCTCCATCTGATTCTTCTTGATGCAACTGGAAGGTCTCAAAGTTTTCGATGCGGTATCGGTATCCTTGTTCAGTTAAGAATAATTGGCGCTTAGCCGAAAAGGTTTGTTCGGTGGAATCGCGCGTCACAACCGAATAGAACACCGCGGTGTTATCGCCTTTCTTAGGTCGAAGAAGTCGTCCCAATCGTTGAGCTTCTTCTTGCCTCGATCCAAAAGTACCGCTGATTTGCACCGCAACATTCGCGTCCGGTAAATCGACCGCAAAGTTTGCAACTTTACTCACAACTAAGACCGGATCCTCGCCGGTTCTAAAGGCTCGATACAACTCGTCGCGTTTTGATTGCGGTGTTTTTCCCGTAATAATCGGAACACCTAAGGCGTCCGAAATTTCTCCCAATTGACTTAGATATTGTCCGATCACGAGAATACGATCGCCATCATGATCGGCAACCAATTTAAGGACAACATCAACTTTGGACGGGTTGGTGGCGGCTAACCTATGCTTGTCCCTTATTTCAGCAACCGCGTATTCAAGACGCACGTCATCATTTGGGAAAGGGATACGAATTTCAATACACTGAGCGGTCGCGATCCAGCCTCGCCCTTCTAGCTCACGCCACGGAACATCATATTTTTTGGGTCCGATCAAACTGAATACATCTTCCTCTTTTCCATCTTCCCGGACCAAAGTCGCTGTCAGTCCTAGTCGTCGACGAGACTGTAAGTTTGCAACAGCTCGGAAAACAGGTGCAGGGAGTAGATGGACTTCATCATAGATGATCAGGCCCCAATCTCGCTCGTTAAAAAGTCCGAAGTGGGTAAATTCAGAATTTTTCGTTCGGCGGTAAGTTAGAATTTGATAGGTCGTGATGGTAACCGGTTTAATTTCTTTGGTATGTCCAGAATATTCGCCGACGATATCTTCTGCGAGATCTGTCTTATCAAGGATTTCGTTTCGCCACTGGCGCAAAGCAGTGACGTTAGTCGTAAGAATCAAAGTGCTCGTTTGGGCAGCGATCAAAGATCCGATAGCCACAATCGTTTTACCTGCACCGCATGGAAGGACGATCGTACCCGAACCACCTTTGAGACCGCCGCCCTGCCAAAATGCAGAGACCGCTTCCTTTTGGTAATCGCGCAAAGCGAATTCGTGTCCACTAAGTGTGGGGGATCGAATTTCGAGCTCTAGATGTTCGCCTTCGGTATATCCCGCTAAATCTTGAACAGGAAAACCGACCTTAATGAGAGCATGTTTAATAAATCCACGTTGCCCTTTAACAATCTGAATACGATTTTTCCCATCCGGGTCTTCGATAAAGTTTCCAACCAAAAGAGGAACAATTGATTTAAGCTGACAAACTTCGATCAATAAAAGGTGGTCAACAGAAGTGAGGAAAAGAACGTCGTCGTACTTTTCCAACTTCAATCGGCCGTATCTTCCCATGAAGTCTTCAACTTCAGAAATGATATTATCTGGAACTGGATACTTCGCATACTCATTGAGCGCGCCAACGACGCTCTCTTGTGTGAATCCTACAGCCGCGGCGTTCCAAAGACTTAAGGGCGTGAGTCTGTAAGTATGGATATGTTCCGGAGATTTTACGAGTTCGGCAAAACCTGCAAGAGCATCTCGAGCGTCAGGAAAACGCGGACTCGCGGTCTCTAGAAGTATCGTTCGATCGGACTGGGCAATAATGGGGTTTTCAGGATTAAACACTAATGATGCTCTTAAAAAGTGGTGGGCGAGAATAGACCTAATTATGTTAGGGGTCAACTAGCCACGATGGGTACGGAAGTGGGTTTGATTTCTAACGAATTGCTTCTAAAACATCATTCAGTTTCGCCTTTTCGGCGATCATCATTGTACGAACGTGATAGGTCAAAGTTTCGATATTTTCAAAATCAGCAGGAAAAACGGGATCCAAAACTTTGATACGAACGTGTGCTCTAAGCGGACAGATCAGCCCGTGTTTCGGTAGCGTGTCTCGCGTTCCTGCAAGTACGACCGGATACACTGGACTGTTAGTTTCCATAGCGAGCTGGAATGCGCCAGTTTTAAACTGCTTCATGAAACCATCTGGAGAACGGGTCCCTTCTGGAAACATAACGATCGGACTCTCATTTTCGAGGTGCTTACGACAATCCGATAACATACGGAGAATACTTTCTCGCGATCCACGTTGTAACTCGATGTGACCATTCAGACGCATCGCCCATCCGAGCACCGGAATCGAAAAATTGCTTTTTTTAGAAACAAATTTGAAAGGGCGAAACAAAGCCCCCATCGCAAGAATATCTGCAGAAGATTCGTGATTTGCTACAAAAATACCACGTGACTTTTTTGGTAGTTTTTCGCGTCCATCAACTTTAATTGACCAGAAAGGATTAAGGCCGAAAGCTGCCCAACCCCAAACACAAATAGTGGCTACGTGAAGAAAAGCTCCGCGACGGTCAAAAATCAATGTCGGTAAAAGAATGACACTCCAGGTGAAAAGGAGAAGAGTAAAAAACGCGAACGATAGCCACCAAACAACGGAATAAACACGTAAAAACGCACTTGGATTCTTTTGTTCTTGAACACGGGTCGTTGTAATTATTCTTGAATTTTCTGGCATAAATTACTCAATCATCATTCAAAAGCTCCTCTAAATATAAAGATTTAGGGTGAAAGTCAAACGATTCGAAGGAATTGAACTAAGCGTTAACGACGGTCGGTAGTCCATCCACCATAATTATGGATAACTTTGCTGCGCGAAGGTTATGATTTTCATTTAAATATCGGGCGATGGGGACCGTAACGAAGTTTTCGACTGCTCTTTGAAGAGGCCTTGCGCCGTATTTTTCATTAAACCCTGTTCGAATGAGAAATTGAATCACATCTTCGTGAGGATCTACTGTAATTTTTCGTCGCTCCAGGCCGTCTCGCGTCAGTGCTAATTCCAACGCGCGTTCCACAAGTTTTTTCGCGGTGTCACCACCCAAAGAAAGAAAAGGGATCACCCGATCGATGCGTCCCACAAACTCGGGGCGAAAATACTGTTCAACTGCAGTCATATAATGCGCGGCTTCTTTATCTTTCACGGCATCAACGTCTGCAGAACCAAAACCTAGTCCAGACGGACCACCGGACCCGAGATTAGATGTCATGATGAACACCGAATTCGTAGCATCAACAGTTCTTCCGGTACCATCGGTAAGGCGCCCCTCACCAAAAACCTGAAGAAGGTAGTCGAAGACCAAGGGGTGCGCTTTTTCTATTTCATCTAAAAGCACAACCTGAAAGGGTTGGTCACGAAGCTTTCGTACCAGCTCTCCGACTTCTCCTTTGAAACGACCGACCAGTCGACCTGCGGTCCATTGATCTTGATATTCACTCATATCAAAACGCACAAGTCGGTCGCGAGACCCAAATAGATACTCTGCAAGCGTCAACGCGGTTTGTGTTTTGCCGACTCCAGTGGGTCCCAAAAAGAGAAAACTTGCCAGAGGGCGCGCAGGATCGTTTAATCCGGCTCGAATGCAAGTTATGAGATCAACGACTGCAGTAACCGCTTTGGGTTGCGCGAATACGGCGTCATCAAAATATTCACGCACATCTTCGGCACTGAAAGGAATCGATGCATCCAGAAGTTCGATCGGCAATCCGGTGAACGAACTATAACTCGCGAGCACTTGTTCTGAACTCAAATCGAACTCTGTAGATTCATGTTCGCCGAAGGTCCGAAACACCCGTTCTAATAATTCAACCCCGGGACCTGGAAGGACCATATTCCCTCGAAATCGGCCTACGAGCTCCAAAATTCGCGCGCGCGTTGGATCCGGAAGATTTGCATTCTTGTATTGTCGTTTCAACCTAATCGCAGTTTTCTCTAAGACTGCGTCGGTTTCTCCTAAATCCATCGGATCGATAGGCATCGAGCGTAGCGCTCGTAAAAAACTAGGATTCGTTTGTTCGGCATGGGCTAATTGATCGGGTCGCGCTTCGGTAACAAAGACAATATCCCCAGACAAAATATGAGGTAGAAGCATGCCGGGAATTCCCTGGGAATGCTGTTCATTTCCAGCCGTGTCTAATAGCTCTATTAGATTATCGGCATAAAGAATCCCACCACTTTCTTTAAGTTCTGAGATCACTTTCAACAGTCGTTCCTGCCATTCACCAAGGTATCGAGTCCCGGCAAGTAGTCGCCCCCCGCTGACTTGCCAAACGGGAATCTTTTTCAGATTTTCGGGCGTCCGTTTGTGAGCGATACGATGCACTGCCTCATAAAAAATCGAAGTCTTTCCGCATCCGGCCTCACCAATTAGGAGCACACTTCGTTCAGCCGTCTCGGAGAGATGAGACAGAAGCTGACTCACTTTACGGTTCCGACGATAGGCCCTGGGTGCGTCTCGCCTCAACATTCTTAGGTGAAGCGGATCTCCAACCTGAGAGAGCGTTTCAGGCTGAACTTCGGTGTCTTCACTTTTATCGTCACTGACCTTAAAGCGAATCACACGATTGAAGACTTCGAAACGCGGGTTTCCTTCTAAGGTCACCAGTGATTCTGTGAAATCGAGAAGGTAAGGAACCCTTGCATCGAGGCTAAACCAAGAACGAAAATATTCAGCTAAAGTTAACTCAAGATTCTTCAGGTCATCTACTTCAATGCCACGTTCAACCTGTGGCAGAAATACAGACCAGCGGGCCGAGTCGTTGTCTTTCGCGACCACGCGAGTACAAACCGCAAATAATTGGATATCCAAATCATCCATAACTCCAAAACGGATGATAGGGATACTAAATTTGAGATGTCGAACGACCGGATCAGAATTGCGGTCATAGGTAACAACCGTAGGATCGTTTTGCAGTAAACGAGAAAGTAGATGATCGATACGTTCAAAGGCCTTCTCTTTGTCGTTATCGATTACCGTAATCGCGCTATTTGTAAGCGCACGGAGCGCGAAAAAAGAATTTTTATCTTCGCATAGGACACGTACGTCCCTTAATTCTTTCGCCATTATTTCTCCTTAATTCTTTTCAATCACCACTCTCGCGCCAACGTGAAAGTAATCTGGACGACCTAATTCTGTTCTAAACCAGCCCACTATTACGAAATCACAACACATACGATTACGCCAAATCGAAAGTAGCAAATACTGTCACAAAAAGAATCGCATAGAGCTTTCGCGAAGTGCACGGTTAAATTTTATTTCGAAGTCGCTTTTAGGATCCGAAATTCAACACGACGATTTTTTGCTCGCGCATCTTTGGTACTTTTCGCCTCCAAAGGTTTAGTTTCTCCATAACCCACAGCAGTTAATTGTTGCGGGCTAACCTTCTTGCTCAACAAGTAGGCCTGAACCGATTTCGCACGAGCTCGAGAAAGTTGAAGATTGTATTCATCTTTACCTTTATCATCAGAATGCCCACCTATTTCTACAAGAATCTTCGGATTCGTCCGAAGAATCAAACCCACCTCGTTCAAGAGCGGAAATGAAGTTGATTTGATCACGGCTTTATCGTTTTCAAAAAATACTTTCTCAAGAATCTGAATTTCTTTTTCGGTGAGGACAGCTTTAGGTTTTGCAGCAGGACAACCTTTATTCTCTGCTAGACCGGGTTTATTCGGGCACTTATCAGCGGCGTCAAGAATTCCATCTTTATCATTGTCCGTGTCAGGGCAACCGTCTTCGTCTTCAAACCCGTCTTTGTCTTCGGGTTTATCAATGCATTTATCCGCGGCGTTTTTGATGCCGTCGCCGTCGGTGTCTCCGTCACCGTCGGGACAACCATCTTCGTCCTCGAAACCGTTTTTGTCTTCGGGCACGTCCGGGCATTTATCGGCAGAATCGACGATCTCGTCTTTGTCGTTATCTTCGTCGGGACATCCGTCTTCGTCTTCAAAACCATCCAAGTCCTCGGCAACATCTGGACATTTATCGTCCACATCGAGGATCTGATCTTGATCGTTATCTTCTTCTGGGCATCCGTCTTCGTCCTCAAAACCATCACGATCTTCGGGGATGTCGATACATGCATCGGCTTTGTTCGCAATTCCATCGCCATCAAAATCGCTATCACGTTGTGCGTATCCAATCCCCATGTAGGCACGAAATGCTGGAGCTCCTGCACCAGAAACGAGTCCGCCACCCGCGCCAGCAAAAATTTGAAACCCAGAACTCGTCATAAGCTTTGCACCCAAAATACCCTCGAGTGGAGAATCGTCGGGGGAAAAGAAATCGTCGAACGCGGAGCGTCCAAAAATCTCCCCCTCTAACAAAAAGAGTCCATTAAGTAACGCGTACTGGCCCCCCACTCCGTACTCAAGCGACGAGCTAGGCGCAAGGTTATCCACCGTCGCACTTTCACGAATTGATGCACCTAAGTTTGCAGCCATTAGAAAATTTCCCTTCTTATAATCAAGAAGGAGTTTAGGAGCTACCGTGAACCCACCACCAACAAAGGTGTCAGAGTCTCCCGATGGAATCATGAAGTCGAGCAACATGCCCAGACCGAATCCGCCATCTTTACTTGAGATAAAGTTAGCCTTTGGCCGAATGCTTAAATCTCCGACACCTAAACCGTCGAAAGCAGTTCCCACAAGATCATCACCTTCATTAACAAGGTAAAGAGGAAGCCCAAAGTCGAGTTGTAGAAAATCGCTTACACCGATTCCAGCCACTAGATGCAACGCTAATTGCTGATCAACAATCGGTGTAACGCGCCCATTGCTATCTTCGCGTACCAGCGGAAGGCTCGAGTAGTTTAAAACAAGATTTCCGGTTGGGACTAAGTGTCCGACGGTGTTTGAACCCTCAACGGTCACGATTCCATGGGGACCCGCGATCGGCTTGAAATTTTGAACGTTAAGTTCTTGTGCCAATAACGGAGACGAAAGGAGAGAAAGCGCGAGTATACTCGGCAAGGTCAAATTAGTTAAGTTCATTCTTGGAGCTCATGAATTGGTTTAGACTCTATATATCAAGCTTCGTCGACGAAACAAAGGGAGTTCTGAAACTTGTCCGGCTGGTGTGGCGAATCTAACCTGCGATAAAACGAGAAAAATTCGCTTTTAGTTGTACGCTCAATGGGACATGATATTATTGAAAGCAGATATTTTGAGAAATCATATGAATAGATGGCAATTTGTAAAACCACTTCGTGGAAGCGCAAAAAACTTATTTTTCGCCTAGGGCAAGATGGCTGAGCAAATTATTATACCAGGGGTTGGGGATCTCATCGCCGGAAAATACCTCATCAAGACCGAACTCGGTCGTGGAGCCTATGGTGTAGTTTTTGGGTGTGAACAAGTTGATATTGGTCGTTATGTCGCCGTAAAAACCTTGTTACCCCAAGCTTTTTTACAGGGCGAGATCGTTAAACGATTTCACCGAGAAGCTCAACTGATAAGCCGGCTAGACCACTCCAATGTGATTCGCTTATTCGACTATGGTATCCATGAAGACCTGCTCTACATGGCTGTGGAATTTGTGTCCGGAGAAACTCTAGGTTCGTTAATGAAAAGAACCGGACCGATGGATGCCAATGTTGTAGTTGAAATATCTCTACAAATCTTGGCCGGACTTGAACACGCTCATCAAGCCGGAATCGTCCATCGTGATCTAAAACCGGAAAACGTGATTGTTATCGAAAAAGAGACAGGGTTTGAGGCGAAAATTCTTGATTTCGGAATATCGAAATTAATTCGTGGCGATGAAGATCAACAAGGAGCCATGAACACATTAACCAAAGATGGTGCAGTCCTAGGCACGCCACATTATATGAGCCCGGAGAATATCGTCGGAGACCCTTGCGATAGTCGAACTGACATCTATGCATTAGGCGTCATGATGTACGAAATGGTCTCCGCAGAACATCCTTTTGATGGCACCTCCCCCTCTGCCGTTTTCATGAAGCACCTGTCATCGGATGCCCCACTTCTAGACCCAGAAATCCAAAATAGCGTTTTAGGCGCAACTATTTTTCATGCTTTGGAAAAACAACCCAACGATCGAATTCAAAGCGCAAAACAAATGCACGAAATGTTGCTCAGCGATAGCTACGTTCCAAGAAAATCTCCGACGCAACAGCGAGATTCAAAACGTCGAACAACGATTCTTGCCGGATTATTATTCGGTGCTGCGGTTGCCCTTCTCGTCTTTAGCGCTGTTTATTTTTACAACATTTCGAACCGTGAAATTATCGACATATCCGAAAAAAAAGCGGTCCCGAAAAAAGAAGCGCCTTCAACTACGACCCAAGTTTTGAAACCTCAACCCACTCTACTCGAAGCGGTCGTTGTCGCAAAAACACTCCGAAACCAAGCGACTTCAAGGGCACACCTGGACTATCGTCGTTCGCTGAACGAGAAAATTAACTTAAAAACGTCCGAACCGACCACGAAAAAGACAAACAAAGTAGAATCAGACTGGGAAAGCGTAAACGACGACCCAGAAACAAGGCCCGTCACGGTTAAATTTTCTTCGGTCCCAAGTAACGCTGTTATTAAAGTAAACAATATCCGAATTGGAAAAACTCCCCTTTCCAAGACCTATTCCGATCCGGCGGTTTCACTCAATGTGTCGTTTAGCCACATCGGGTACACGATTTCCCGGCTTAGATTTAGTCCAGAGAAAAGACAGGCCGTTCACGTCAAGTTGAAACCCTCACGATTAAAAATAGACTAGTAGAAAGTACGCGTCCTCACTTCACTCTTCTAATAAAATTCGAAAACCACGTTAGAGTTTTTACTGTAGCGAATAAAGTAACTGAAATTACTAAAAAGCATCAGAACAATAACTACTCGACCTCAATATCGAGGCGACGTCGGTATTTGAATGCATCGGTTTTTACGAACGAAATCAGCATCTCTTTGAGGTTGCCATCAGAAAGCTCTAGGGCCGTTTTCATTCCCTCCAACGTACATGCGTCGGAAATTGTTGTCTTACGTCCCAGAGAATAAGTGAAAAACTGTTTTGTCACACAACTTCGAACATCCTGTGATTTTGTCATTGCGTCAGCCAAGTCTGCGATTCCATCGAAGCTGCCTTTAATATCGATTTCGGATACATCGCCCTCCGAGCTAAGATCGTTTCCGAACTCATCTTTTGTACGAAAACGGCCGTCCAGATCAAAAGGATCAAATATCTTTCCAACGCCATCGATTGGACCATGGCATAAATTGCAACTCCCCTCAGTTGTTTCTATGCGTTTGTCAGCTTTTGAACGCTCGGATTCACCGGGAAAACTGTCCAGCGGCACTATTCCTTGAGGCATGGGGAAGTCGGTAACACATAAAAAGGCTTTGTTGATAAATTTACCGCGATGAATGATCGACTGCCCCCTGCCGTGGGCAGCCAGAAAACTCGGGTGCCCCAAAAGCCCTCTCCGTTCCGCAGGGAATTTAACGGCGCCAAAGTCTTCTTCAGGAGTAACACCGTAGAAATCGGCGTTTGCACGACCGATAAATCCATAATCGGCGGTAATTAACTCCTTCCAACTCGCATCCTCTTTCGAAACGACATGGTCGATGAAGGTTTTGGACTCAAGCAATAAGTCAGTTAACTGTTCACGTGTTAAACCGGCGCCGTCCAAATTCTCTAGACCGTCAATACCAAACCACATAGAAATCGCGGTAATGAGACGATCTCGGCCCATCGGACTCTCTAGAAGGCGTCTTGCCTCCGCTTCAATTACTGCCGGATCTCCAAGTCGTCCGTCCTTTGCGGCTGTCATCAATTCAGCATCTGGAGTCGTTCCAGTGAGTAGATAAGAAAGGCGAGATGCAAGCTCAAAAGGAGTCAGCTTCGTCACTTCTTTTTCGGGCTCTTCGCCTATTTCAGCGAGATAGAGGAAACTAGACGATTGTAAGATCGCCTCCACCGTCATTCTCACAGCAGTGGCGTTATCAAACTTAGATTCAGTGATGGTAAATAAATCTGTCAAACCTTCGCTTTCCGATTGGAGTAACGGTCTACGAAACGCGCGCTCACCGAGATTCAACGCCCAATTTACATCGCACGTTCCCACGCACAACTCACTCAAATTATTGACTGCAATTTTGGCAATAGATTCTGATGCGCGCATATACTTTTCAGCGATCACGAGATCCACGGCAGTGTTTGTATTTGCTTCAAAAATACCAACGCGCTCGTCAGCCGCTAGACTCTGAATAGGTATCGTCATCCCCGGGAAAAGATCTTGCACCGAGTTGTTATATTCTAATTTTGTGAGGCGTTTAAGAGGCGTGCGTCCAGGGTTGATATAACGACACGCGCCCTCTGCTGGAATCGCGTCTGTTTCTGGTCGAAGGATTTTCCCATCGTTCTCTGTTGATGGCTGTCCAGAATTTTTCGTACCTCCGTTACCAAACTCAGCTTTTGCGGAGCCCAAGACCTTAATATCGCCAGTGCACGACAGCATCAAAAACGAAACCAATATATATATATTTTTCTTCACGCACGCTCCGAAATACACAAACAACACATCAATCAGCCGCATCCGACATAGACCTACAAATACACCAAACTGGTTTTTTTATCAAATATCATACGAACCTCATGGCCTACATATGACGAACAAAAAGGACAGCTTCTTTCTCAAAAAAATGACGATTTCCACTTTTTAGAAGTCCAAATTTGACCGTCCGCTTTCGGTCTTTCAGGGAGAAGCCCCAGAAGTTCTAAGTTAGATTTTTAAGTATCCCGGTGCTAAATTTCGTATTACCGAAAGTCGCGTCAGGAACTCCCATCGCGTGACATAACGAAAGAAGCATATTGTTGTGAGGTTCATCATCGCTTTCAATAAAGCGATTTAGTCTGAAATATCCGCCGCAGCTTCCTGCAAGGACGTAGGGTACGTCCGTACCTACATGCGTACTTCCTCGGCCAAGCTCATTGACCCAAAGAATGGCAGTCTGATCAAAAAGCGTCGTGCCGTCCGAATAAGTTACGTTTTTTAATTTATCGATAAGCTTGCCCATCTGTTCGGCATACCAACGATTAATTTTCACAAGTTGTTCCATAGCATCAGTATTCGTGTTGTTTTCGTGAGAGAGATCGTGATGTCCACGATTAACGCCATCGAGGAAACTAAATACGGCGCCACCGGTAGAACGACTATATTGGAGCGTGGCGACTTGTGTCAGACCACATTCAAGACTTTTTACGATCATATCCTGAAGGAAATCCGAGGTTTCAGGAAATCCAGCATCAGTAGTGTGGACCATATTTTCCTCCGGACTATCGGACTTCATACAGACCCCATTAGCCCCTGAAGAAATCAATTTTTGCTCAAGACTTCGCACCGCAGCGAGATGACTTTCTAAACGCTGTAGATCGTTTGCAGATACTTTCTTTTTTATACGACCTAAATCTCCCTTCACAAAATCAAGAACCGATCGGCGCTGCTCCAAAAGCTGTTTAGCTGCTTCTGGATTTTGATCAAGATTTCCGAAAATAGATTCGAAAATTTCCTTCGGAGCTAAAAGCGGTGTAGCGGGTGAACCCGAACTAAAATAACTCATACGGTTGTGAGCGTTTGCGCCCCCAGGTTTGATCGCCAATGTTAACGGCAAAACGCCAATTTGTTCTGCGATATATTGATCTACCGAAGGACCTTCTGAAGATTTGTTATCGACAAGATTTCTTGCCGTTAACATGTGACCCATACCTCTTTGGTGGTCATCACCGACACCGTTTGAGTTTGCCCGAACGGAAGTCTTCATATCTACGCCTTCGATGACTAAAAGATCTTTTTTATGACGTATGAGAGGACCCAAAATATCGTTCGGATTAATCTCCCAATCGTTTTCCGAGCCCGTTGGACGCCATCTTTCCGCCAACGAACCATTGGGGCTAAACATGATAATCAAATTTTTCGGTCTTTGTAATGCCTCTGCAGCATTCAAAAGTGATGGCATAAGAGGAAGGGCGAGTGTGGATGCACCTAGTCCTCGAAGAAAGTGACGTCTAGTAAATGATTTCATTATTAGCTCCAGTAAGACGTTTGCGTACTATCAGAACGCGACAGCTTTTTGCGATTTCGATCAAGTTTCAATCGAGATCGAATTCAGACAAAAACCGCGGTCCGACTTATCACGGGAAGACTACACAATCATCCTCAGATTTAGAAATCTTTCGGCCTAATTTGTCCCAGAAATTCGTTTTTTTTTTATTTTTGACGAGGCTTAAACCGAACGGTCTCTCATCGTTCTACGTTAGATTCTTCAATACACCCGTACAATACGTCGGGTCGCCGAAGGTCGCATCAGGGACCCCCATGGCGTGACACAACGAAAGAAGCATATTGTTATGAGGCTCATCATCGCTTTCGATATAACGGCCGAGATCAAAATATCCGCCACAGCTTCCGGCGAGAACATAAGGTACATCGGTACGCGTGTGGGTACTTCCTCGGCCCAGTTCATTGACCCAAAGTATCGCTGTCTGATCAAGAAGCGTGGTTCCGTCTGAATACGTGACACTCTTTAACTTGCTTATTAGGTAGGCCATTTGTTCTGCGTACCATCGATTAATTTTTACCAGCTGTTCTATCGAATTCGCATCGACATCGTGAGAGAGATCGTGATGTCCACGCGTCACTCCATCAAGAAAACTTCCGAATTGAGCACCACCTGTCGACCGACTAAATTGAAGGCTTGCCACTTGAGTGAGTCCACATTCAAAACTCTTCACCATCATGTCCATAAGAAGTCTCCCCGTTTGAGGAAAGTTTTCATCGCGCGTATGATCTAGAACATTTCCTAGATTTGGTTCGACACACACTCCATCTTCGCCAGCCGAGATGAGTCTCTTCTCAATATCTCGAACCGATGCAAGATGACCTTCCACACGCTGAAGATCTTTGGCTGAGATTTTATTTTTAATCCGTCCCATGTCGCCCTTCACAAAATCAAGGACCGACTTACGTTGTTCAAGCAGAGTTTTTGCTGCAACCGGATTTTGATCGAGATTACCAAACATCGAGTTGAAAATCGCTGTGGGATCTTCACGAGGTGTCGCAGGTTGTCCCGCAGCCGAATAACTCATGCGGGAATGCGTCGTTGCGTTCCCAGGTTTAATCGCCATTGTCAGTGGATCAACACCGAGTCTTTGGGCAATATGCTGGTCTACAGAAACCCCTCCCGGATAAGCATTACTGGCAAGAAGATCCCGCCCCGTTAACATATGACCCATACCTCTTTGATGGCCGTCGCCGATTCCGTTTCCGTTTCCCGGCGCAGCAGAGGTCATGTCTACCCCTTCGATAACCAAAAGATCATCTTTATGCGGTATAAGAGGTGCTAAAATATCATTGGGATTAATCGTCCAGTTATTTTCAGTTCCGGACGGACGCCACCTTTCTGGAAGCGACCCATTCGGACTGAACATGATAATCAAGTTTTTCGCTTTTCCAGGCGCTTCTGCAGCATTCAATAACGACGGTAAAAGAGGAAGAGCGAGCGTGGATGCACCGAGTCCTCGAAGAAAGTGACGTCTAGTAAATGATTTCATTATTGAGCTCCAGTATCAAGTTTGCGTCGGTATCTGAACGCGTCAGTTTTCACGATTTCAATCAACATTTCATTGAGATTACCGTTAGAAAGATCGAGTGCTTTTTTCATAACAAGGAGACTGCAAGCGTCTTCAGATTTAGAAACTTGTCGTCCAAGCGAATAGGTTAAAAATTGTTTAGTTACACAACTTCTCACGTGCTCTGATTTCACCATTGCATCAGCCAATTGCGAAACTCCATCTATCTCCCCTTCAATATCTGTCCCTAACATTTGGCCCGTCGAAGTGAGGGTATTCCCAAATGTATCTGCGGTACGGTATTTTCCATTTTCGTCGAAAGGATCAAATATCTTACCGATGCCATCAACGACAGCGTGGCATGTCGCACATCCCTCATCGGTCGCCTCAATACGCTTATCTGCCTTGGAACGATCCGACTCTCCGTCAAATGTGGGCAAAGGGACAAGCGCTTGAGGCGGATCAGGAGTCCCTAAACATAAGAAAGCATCTTTGATGAATTTTCCACGATGAATGATCGACTGTCCCGTCCCATGAGCTGCAAGAAAGCTAGGTTGTCCAAGCATTCCTCGGCGTTCTGGTGGTAATTGAACTCGCTCAACACCGGACACACTCACGCCGTATAAGTCGGCGTTCTCTTCACTAACAATTGCATAGTCGGCGGTTAATAACTCACTTAAAGATGCATCACCGTCCACCATAACGCTTTCAATGAAAAGTTGTGATTCCGCTAAAAGCGATTCCAACTGCTGTTGAGTCAACCCATCACGCTCTAGGTCTTCCACATGGTCAATTCCAAACCAAGTCGTAATTACAGAATTAATACGAGCTCGGCCTCGAGGGTGAGCGAGCAGACGACGGGCTTGTTTTTCTATGTCCTCTATCTTCTCCAATTTCCCAGATTTTACGGCTTCCAAAAGAGCAGCATCGGGAGTTGTCCCACCAAGAAAATAGGACATGCGAGATGCGAGTTCGTGTGGAGTCAACTTTGTCACGTTCTCTGCGGGCTCTTGTCCCAACTCAGCCCGATATAGAAAACTTGAAGACTGGAGAATCGCCTCGATCGTCATTCGTACCGCGACTTCATTGCCGTATGCTGCTTCACTCCCCTCAAACAAGCCCGTTATCGCACCACTCTCTTCAACGCTAAGGGGTCGACGAAATGCTCGCTCGGTTATTGCCAATGCCCACGAAACATTACAAACCCCATTGCAAAGCGCTGTGCGATCGCTGATAGCAATTCCGGCAACGGCCTCGGCGGCGAACATATATTTTTCAGCTATCACAAGATCGACTGCCGACTCAGTATTAGCCAGAAATAGTCCCACACGTTCGTCGCTAGCGACGCTCTGTGTGGGAATCACAAAATTAGGAAAAAGATCTTCGATTGAATTGTTATATTCTATTTTCGTTAGACGTCGAAGCGGTGTTATCCCCGGGTTAATGAACCGGCATACCTCCACATCTGGAACGTCGACGTCGTCATCGTCATCACGGGGAATTTGGCCATTGTTTGTATCAATGATGATGATTGGAGTTTCGGAGCCAAATGTTGAGTTATTATCTCCAAATAAATTTAGATCACCATCGCAAGCTGCAGTTACTGAAAACAAGATGCAAATTAGAAATATTTTTTTCATCAACACACTCCGGGACAAACAAGCCTCAAACACTCTGACATACAAACCTCAAGTGTGTGGCTTTTGGGCCACAAACTTGTCCAATCCGCGAGGTTTAATGACCAACGGCCTGATTGCCCCCTAAAAATGCAAATAACGATCCAAAGCAAGCAAACTAAATCTGGAAAGTAAGAAAAAACCGTGCCGGACGAAGATTTCTTAGCTCAATAACTCGTTTCGACTATCATCAGATATAAACGAAAAGCCGAAAAGAAAATGACTGAAAAGTCATAAAGATGGCGCTTTGATAAAATTTCAAAACTGAATTCTATTGCCGCCCAAAATCAATAGGTTTTACCAGCAAATTCTAGAAGTGGTATTCGGTCCACCGAAAATCGTCCAACGAAACTGCCCAGTATCGTCTTACACCAGGCGAAGCTCAGAAACTTAAGTTGTGTCAAAAACGAAACGCCGACGTCCAAAATTAAAACCAAATTTCATGAGTAATGTCTTCCTTGAGCGAGTATCAAGTAGATGAAGCGTTTCGGAGTATAAAAGTTATCGTCAATGCTATGACGATCGTTGTCAGTGCGATGACGATCTCTAAGCGAGTAGAGATACCCAAGCATGGGGTGAAGAGATTTAGAATTTCAAAGTTTACAAAAAAAAACGCCTCAAGTTGGAGACGTTTCGTGGAGAAGGAGCTGAATCCTATTCGACTCTTTCAAAGAGTGCAGCGGCTCCCATACCACCGCCAATACACATCGAAACAACACCATAACGTCCCCCGGTTTTTTCAAGCGAGCGTAAAAGTGTACCCGCCATGCGAGTTCCAGAAACGCCAAGGGGATGCCCCAACGCAATCGCCCCACCATGGATATTAAACTTCTCCACCGGAACACCAAGCTCTTTGCCGCAGTAGCTGGCTTGCGACGCGAAGGCCTCATTGATTTCGAACAGGTCGATATCATCCACGGTCAAATTCATTTTTTTCAAAAGGAGACGAATTGCCGGAACCGGTCCTATTCCCATAATTTCGGGGGGAACACCGGCAACCTGGAACCCTCGATAATATCCCATAG
>CALJNB010000145.1 GCA_937981985.1 uncultured bacterium | reverse complement strand
ATCTACTCCGAGAAGAGATCGCCGGAGGAAAAGCCGCGGGTACGATAGAGATGATTGCGTCATCTGACCAAATGGATGAGGTCGTGAAACGGATTCTCAAAGTCGCTAAGAGTGACACAACCGTCCATATCTTCGGTGAATCGGGAACCGGGAAAGAACTTGTCGCAAGAGCTATTCACGAGAACTCGCCGCGTGCGCAAGGACCTTTCGTGAAGGTGAATTGCGCGGCGTTGGCAGAATCTTTACTGGAGTCTGAACTTTTCGGCCATGAGAAGGGCTCGTTCACCGGTGCAGTGAAACAAAAACTTGGACGATTCGAACTTGCCGACGGTGGAACGATTTTTCTTGATGAAATAGGGGACGTTTCTTCGACGATTCAATTGAAATTATTACGCGCCATTCAAGAACGTCAATTTGAACGCGTTGGTGGTGAGGGTACAATCGAAGTGGATGTTCGAATCGTTACCGCGACGAATAAAGATTTGGAAAAAGAGGTTGAAGAAGGGCGCTTTAGACAGGATTTATTTTTTCGTTTGAGTGTTATTCCGGTTGTCTTACCGCCGCTTCGAAAACGGATGGATGATATCGGAGTTCTGGTAGACCATTTTATCGGCAAGCTTGAGGTCCGTACACGAAAGAAGATCGAACGTGTATCGCCCGATGCACTCGAAGCACTTCACCAGTACCGATGGCCCGGTAATGTAAGGGAGTTAGAAAATGTCATCGAACATGCGATGGTATTTGCTGAAGGTATGACGATTGAGCTCAATGATCTTCCTGCGATGTTAACGGGAAAGAAAAACTCAGATACGTTGAACATTCCAAAAGGAGACAGAAGCCTACCCGACATTTTGGAAGATTTAGAAGACCAATTGATTCGAAGGGCTTATCGAAAAGCAAAGGGGGTCAAGACAGAAACCGCGCGTTTGCTGGGGATTAAGGCGAGTGCTTTATATTATAAGTTAGAAAAGTACGGGATTATCGACGCCGACGCTGGATAATGGTAAAAACTTAGCATCTTTTCCGGAGACATTTATGAATTACCCAAATCGTTTCTATTCGTTGAAGTACGCTTTCTTTGTATCGTTAGTGTTTTTGGCTGGTTGTTTATTCTTAGATAGTTCCGCTTCGTCGAACAACATCACGCCCACTCCGATGGATTCCCAATGCAACGATAATCTCCAAAATGGTGACGAAACAGGAGTAGATTGTGGAGGTATGTGTAAAGAATGTTTGCCATCCTCGGGCTGTGACGAGATGAGTTGTCCCAATGGCTTCTGCGAGAACGGCAAATGTATGGCCCTTTGTGCAAGTGATGATGGTTCATGTAATCCTGTCGTACCTGATGGGTGCAGTGGACCTGAAGATTGCGACAGTAATCTTTGCCAAAATGGACAGTGTGCGCCGCCTCATTGTAACAATCAAATCGTGGATCCTAATGAGGACGCTATGGATTGTGGCGGTGCGTGTCCATTGCTATGCGCAGGTGAGACGTGTGGGAACAATACAGAATGTGTGAGTGATTCTTGCCTCGAGAACGGCGTTGGGTGTGCTGCCCGTTCTTGTTGGGACGCGGCCAAATCCGGCGAGTATACACTTGCCCCAGCGCCGGGAGAATCTTTTAGAGCCTATTGTGATCAAGACGCAGGTTGGACTCTACTCATAGTGAGCCGAGCAAATTCAATCAATTGGAGTTTTGACGGCGACTATTGGGAAAAAGATCCGGTGGATTTAGCAGAAGAAAGCGTTGGAAATCCAAGTATAGATCGTGATGCGATCACGCCAGCGTATCGTCGTCTTAAGACTCAGGAGATTAAACTATGCTATAAAGATAACGACCACTGTTTCGTTTTTGATCATGGCCGACAGATTTCCCTTAAGTCTTTCTTTGTAAATGGCGAATCATTCGTAGCGCCGAACGCTCCTGAGAGTTATTTGGATGCATTGGGATTTTCAGTAATTACGGCAAAAAAGCCGAGCGAAGAAGATATCGATTGTTTTGAGTTGGCCATTAACCACGAGAGGGGGAGGGGACGAATCGGACTCCTCGGTGAGGTGGATTGTGGCATACCCAACGTGTGGCACGATGATCTTGGGCTTGGGTTGGGTATGTCAGCTTTCCGTGACGGTCAGGAAAGCGATGAGCCGCTGGATCCGCCTCGCAAGGCGGGCGATGCACGACATGTTACCACCTCAATGCAGCCAGACGCGGAGATACCAAACGACCAAACCGTTGGCCCTTGGATCGTTTACGGTCGTTAAGACGATCGTGGCTATTAAGTTAGTCGCTTTTTGGGGAAACCAGCCAGAAAGAGCAACTTAACTGTCCGATCTACACCTAGAGTTGAATTAAAGCGCCGTAAAAGGTTTTGGCATGAGATCTGCTTAAGGTCTGGTCGTTATATTGGATAAATGAATTAGGAATGGAATGAATATGAAAAACACATTGAAAAATGGAACTCTAATTGGACTCATGGCGATGACTTGGGCGTGCGGCGACGCAAATCCTACAGATGGCGATGCGGCTTTAAAGTCAGATGTTGCAAAGAAGACTCTGAATGATAAGGCCGATCGTTGGAATTATCGAAATGATCCCGCTCGCTTTCGAATGCAATTTGATTATAAGCTTGATAATTTACCATCTGAAGGTTCAACGGAAAAAATTGCCTGGGCCGCAAGTTATTGGCCGGTTTATAAAGATGGTATTAATCATCGTTGGCAGGGACACGATATACTTTCACCAGCCGAGAAATATGACAAAGCTTACAATGGTTGGGAGCCTGACGAAAATTTTATGGATCTCAAGCCGTTCGATTTGGACACCTGCGAATTTGACGAAGCTTATTATGACCAGTTGGGTCAAGCTGCAACCCATGTTACTCATAATAATGGTAACTTTCGCGCTCATAACGGAATTGATGACGACGGTGATGGTGTCGAGGATAAAGATGAATGCCAAGAACACGAAGATAATGTTACCGATTACGATGGTATTGAAACGTGGTTTGGTATTTGTCACGCATGGGCACCCGCTGCAGTTTTGGAAGATGAGCCTCTAAAAGCTGTCGAACATAACGGGGTTAGATTTGAAACGTCAGATATCAAAGCACTATTGATTCAGCAGTACGATCGTACGTCGGCTTATTTAATGGGAGGTCGCTGTAACGAAGATGAACTAGAACGCGATGATACAGGTCGAATCATAAAAGAAGAGTGTCGCGATCTAAACGCAGGTTCATGGCATGTGGCTATTACTAATCTTCTCGGCAAAGATAAACGTGCGTTTGTCATCGAACGAACCACCAACTACGAAGTTTGGAATCAACCTCTAATTGGGTATACGATTACTGCACAAAACGAGATTTCTGCAAACGAAGCGGTGTCGCTTTTGAATCTCGACAGAGTGAGTGAAGGCAACGGAGAATTTGTTCACGGAATCGAAGAAGAAAGCGACGAAGCCAAAGCGATTCTCGAATTTGTAAATACCGCAACCTTTACGCAGCTTGATGACGATGCTCGTCTTTACCGAAACGCAGCAAGTAACATCACGTTCGCGCGTCCATTTGCAACTTTGGCATCGCTGGATGAAGTTCCCCAAGTGAGTGCCCGCGCATTTGAGAGTCTTGCACAATATGTTTCAGAGAATGGATTGGTCGGTATCGACGCTTATATCTATAATCAAGAGACGGTTAAATTCGTTGAAATTGAAATGACGACAGACTGGGTGACTGAATCTCATCCAAGAATTGGTGCCACAACACCTATCAACAGCCGTTATGTTCGTCATGATTCCTACCACTACATTCTTGAGCTTGATGCGAACGACGAAATTATCGGTGGAGAGTGGGTTGGTTCATCTAATACAGCACATCCTGATTTCATCTGGACCCCAACCGGTCAAACTTCAGGAAATCCGTATATTTCGATTGACGAAGTTCGTAATCTGATTGCGCTAAGTCGAGAAGATGTAGTTACACCCGGAGATGGAGAGGTCTTTATTTATTCTGACGCTACAACCATTGCGATACCCGACGCCGATCCAGCCGGCATTTCGAGTGTGCTTACTTCAACGGATCCTGGGACGGTTAGACGTGTTACTATAAGCGTGGATATTGATCATACCTATCGCGGTGACCTTTTGATCCAACTTCGTCACGGTTCTGGGATCGCAACGATCTTCGATGGTCAAATCATGCCAAACGCTTCTTCTGAGAATATCATCATTACTGATCAATTGGTTGAAGGATTCCTCGGTTCACAAATCGAAGGTGAATGGGAAATTCTTGTCGTAGACACGACATCTGTTGATAGTGGCTCGTTGAATAGTTGGTCACTCAACGTCGAAGCTAAATAGTCTTCAATGAGTGATTTTCTTGAACGGGCTTCGGGCCCGTTTTTTTTGTCTTTAATTTTGTAAAAACGGGCGAATTGGCCTAAAATGTAGGGAAACACCCCAGAAATCGGAATACAATGAAATATCTTTTAAAGAGTGGAACTGTTTTGGGTTTTATCGCCTTGTTCGCAGCTTGCGGAGATTCGTCAGGCGATAGCGGCGTCCCAGATCCTAATGCAACTACGCCTGATGGCGTCATAAAAACCTATTCCGGGAAATCCGATGGTTGGAACGAACGAAATAGACCCTCTCTTTTTCAGATGGAGTTTGATCATAAATTAGCGAATCTTCCCGAGAAAGGTTCGACGGAAAAAGTGGCGTGGGCCGCAAGTTATTGGCCGTCTTTTCAAGACGGAATCAATCATCGATGGCAGGGCAACGCCATTCTCTCTCCTGTCGAGAAATACGATAAAGCGTTTAATGGTTGGAAGCCTGATTCGGACTTTATGAACCTCAAGCCTTATGACGTGACTACTTGCGAGTTTGACGCTCAATATTATAACGAGCTCGGGAAAGCGGCTACCTACGTTAATCAAAATAGCGGTAATTACTTAGCTCATAATGGTATTGATGATGACGGTGATGGGGTCTCCGATGCCGACGAATGTAGTCGACATGGTGCCATTGTAGATTTTGATGGAATCGAAACCTGGTTTGGTATTTGCCACGCTTGGGCACCGGCGTCTGTGTTAGAGGATGAACCACTTAAAGCTATCGAGCACAACGGCGTTCGATTCGAAACTTCTGATCTAAAAGCTCTATTAATCCAACAGTATGACTATATCGACGGTTACACCATGGGTGGGAGGTGCGATGAGGATATTATTGAGCGAGACGCAAGCGGTCGAGTTGTTAACGAAGATTGTCGTGACCTTAATGCCGGTTCTTGGCATATCGCCATTACCAATCTGCTCGGTAAGGAAAAACGTCCTTTCATTATCGAACGAACCGCGAATTTCGAAGTATGGAATCAACCCCTTATTGGGTACGAGATACTTAGCCAGTATGAAATTTCAATTGAAAAGGCGAGGGCGCGTCTGAATCTTCAGAATATTCCGGGTGGCAATGAGGGGTACCTTTATAATCCCGAAGCTGTGAAATTTGTCGAAGTCAAAATGAAGACGAGCTGGGTTACAGAATCGGAGGCTCAAATTGGACCTACTACACCCATGAATGGCAATTACGTTGAACACGACACCTACGATTACATTCTCGAACTAAACGCAAACGATGAGATCATTGGTGGTGAATGGATGGCAGAATCCAACCTAACACATCCCGATTTTATTTGGATAGCAACAGGTCAGGCTTCAGGTAATCCTCATATTTCAATTGAAGAGGTTCGTAAACTGATTGCACTCAGTCGCGACGAAGGAGCGGGTAATAACAATAACAACCCGAATAACCAGACCGGGAATAATGATCCAAATAATGATCCGGGCACCGAACCAGCCGGAACAACGCTTGTTTACACGAACACCGAGCCAGCAACGATCCCCGATGTTGATCCAGCGGGTGTGCGAAGTCCGATCGATGTACAGCAAAAAGGAAAGTCCGGAGAACCGGTCGCCCCGGATGCTCTAGGTGACGTCAAGAGCGTTAAAGTTTCGGTTAATATTAAGCACGATTATCGTGGCGATATTACGATTCAATTGCGTCATAACTCGGCTGTCGTCACCGTTTTTGATGGCGAAGATACAGAAGAAATGTGGACCAATGATATTGTGCTCACCGATCAGGTTGTCGAAGGTTTCTTTGGAACCGCTGTAAAAGGTGATTGGGAACTCATTATTACTGATTATGGAGAGGTTGATCGAGGTTCATTGCTTGATTGGAAGCTTGAGATTGAAACCAAATAGGTCTGTTTCAAATTGATCCGAAAGGGCTTCTAGAGAGCCCGTTTTTTTTGCCCGCGAATGTGTAAAAATTGGCAATTAGGGTTGCCAATTTGGGTGCATTTTTACACAAAACACCGAGGAATCCGTAGTTGAAAAGTTGGCACGAAAGGTGCTTTATCGACCTCTTGTTAGGTAAACAAAAATATGGAGTAGAGCATGAAAAACATTTTTAAGAATAGCGCTATTATTGGAGTTATTTCGGCATTCGCAGCGTGTGGAGAAGCACCATCGTCCCTGGACGAGGTTGAAGTTTTGACAACACCGGATGGTGTACTGAAAAGTTATTCTTCAGGTAAAGCCGATGGCTGGAATCAAAGAAATAGCCCCAACCTTTTTGAAGTCGCGTTCGATTATAACTTTTATAATCTTCCTGCTCGGGGCGCAACCGATAAAGTGGCGTGGGCAGCAAATTATTGGCCGGTTTATCGCGATGGTATTAATCATCGCTGGCAAGGCAATCATATCCTTTCCCCGGTTGAGAAATACGATAAGGCATATAACGGTTGGCGACCCAACTCTAACTTTATGAATCTTCGCCCCTTCGATCTCGATACCTGCGAATTCGATTCTGAGTATTATCGACAGCTCGGTCGAGCAGCGACCCATGTCAATCGAAACAACGGGAACTACAATGCCCACAATGGAGTCGATGACGATGAAGATGGTGTTTCGGATGCTCAAGAGTGCAATAAACATGAAACGAGAAACGGCGAAGAAGTTGTCGATTATGACGGCATCGAAACATGGTTTGGTATTTGCCATGCATGGGCGCCGGCTGCTGTTTTAGAAGATGAGCCGCTTAAAGCAGTGGTCCACAATGGCGTGCGATTTGAAACCTCTGATATTAAAGCACTTTTGATTCAACAATACGATCAGACCTCATCACTTCTCGTGGGCGATCGCTGTGAGGAAGAAAAAATTAAGCGTGACGCAAACGGTCGCGTGACCAACGACGAATGTCGAGACCTTAACGCGGGTTCTTGGCATGTTGCCATCACGAATCTTCTTGGAAATGATAGACGTCCGTTCATCATCGAACGAACTGCAAACTACGAAGTTTGGAATCAACCCCTCGTCGGGTATCAGATTGTTACGCAGAATGAAATATCACTTGAGCGCGCGAATGGGCTTCTAAACCTTGCATCGGGAACTCAATATTACACATACAATCCCGCTGCCGTGAAGTTTGTCGAAGTGCAGATGAGGACCGACTGGATCACCGAATCCGATCCTCAAATTGGGCCGACCACACCTACTAACGACCGCTATGTTCGTCACGATAATTATCACTATATTCTTGAGTTGGATCGGGATAACAAAATCATTGGCGGTGAATGGGTTGGAGAATCTAATCTTACACATCCCGATTTTATTTGGACGCCAACCGGGCAACCTCATGGTAACCCACATATTTCTCTCGCTGAGGTTCGTAAGTTAATAGAAATCAGTCGACAGGATTCCCAGGCTGTTACTCCTACTCCACCCGGAACCGGCAACAATTCCTGCGGCGCGAAAACACAACCGGCTTGTAATCATGGTGGTGGCGAATGGGACTTGCATTGTAATCCAGGATGTAACCCTGGAAGTGATAAAAGATGTTGGGGGAGTTGTGCTATGGGTAGCAGTACAACCCCTATTCGGCCGACTAACGTCCCCACAAACAACGCTCTAACGTTAAGAAACAATATTCGTGTTGCGATTCCGGATGGCAATCCGGCAGGCATTCGTAGTGTTATCAACTCCGATGACGGTGGACTTATCAAAAGCGTTAAATTATCACTGAATATACAACATCAGTATCGCGGTGACCTTGTGGTTCAACTTCGTCACGGGTCTGCTGTTGTTACTATTTTTGACGGGCAAAACGACGCTAACCCTTGGAGCAATGACCTTATCATTTCGAACCAAGCTGTTGAGGGGTTTCTTTCTACTCCCGTCGCCGGCCAGTGGGAGCTCATCGTTACGGATTATGGTGATCTTGATACGGGGTCGATCATAGATTGGAAGTTGAACGTTCAAACAAGATAATTCATATTCAAAATAAATCGTGTGAACGGGCCCAATTTGGAGTCCGTTTCTTTTTGTCCTATCGTCAATGAAAATTAGCTCGAGTGCAAAAGGGCCATCCCGTCGTAGAGAGACTTGATCAACCCTTCCTCAGTCAAACGTTGCGTAGACGCGTCGAACACGCTTGAAAAGGGGCCAACGGAAAACCCTGTGAGTACATTTGCACCGATATGAGGAGCTGAATCCATCGCTATTTTCAAAACACTTGAACCACCACCTTTTCCAGCCGACGCCGACATAATGACCATCGGTTTATCCTGAAAGACTTTCTTACTCACTCGTGAGGTCCAATCGAAAATATTTTTATAAGCCGACGTGTAGAACCCGTTATGTTCAGCATAGGAGACGATAAGAGCGTCCGCGTCTTCGATCTTTTTATAAAAATCTTGTGCGAGCTGATGAATTCCGTCTTCGTTCTCGCGATCGATACTGTAAATCGGCATTTCGTAATCGTTAAGATCAATAATTTCTATTTCAATGTTTCCATCTGGACGTGGCCTAATAGAATTGATCTCTGTGAGAACTTCAGTTGCGTGAGAAACCAACTGCTTGTTGATTGAGTTACGACTCGAAGACGCGCCGAAGGCTAGAACTTTCATGATAGATATCCGTTGAATAGGAACGAGAACTGTTCACATTGAGATGAGTATATTTTGTTGGTCAAAAACTCAACGGAATTCGTATAGGTTCTAACCAAAAAGGTATTGATAAAACCCGCTCTTCGCAATATCAGTTGGAAACGAGATTACAATGTCCTCACCGAAATCAAATAAGAAGTCAGATCCCCTACAAAATTTTCTTATTTTTGCGGCTCTTTTTTTAGTTTGCCTCTACGCGCTGGAAGAGTGGCGCAGGTTTTCGGTCGAAGCTGGGGCACTTCGTGCAGAACGCTTCACAAAGGAATTGTCCGTTGAGGGCTGCATCGTCTATTCATCGGGCTTAGACGGTGATCTTTTCGTGGTCGATTGCCCAAATAAAAAACATATGGGGAACCTTGAAGAAGAAGTAAGAGAAGGTTTGAAAATTCAGAAATTTATTATCGAAACCTCTCATGCCAGTTTATTATGTGAGCAGGGCTGTTCGCCGATCAGATAGCGGAGTTTAGGAACTGCTGTTTTGGATCAGAATTTTTTTTCTCAATAGGTCTTCTAATTCGTGTGCAGCTTGTAAATCTGTTTTTGGACAAGCGTGTATGAGGATGTCGATTGTGGTTGATTGTATCAGACCTTCAAGAAGGGGTTGGGCTGCGGTTGTTTCCGGGAGATTAAGGTTTTCAGCTGTTGGGGATAGCGAGACCAATCCCGGATTCTCAGGTAATGATTCACGGACCAAGGGAAATTCATCCGCCTCTTGAACTGCGTGTAGTATAACATTTGCGAGGTTTTCGAACGATTGATTTTTTGAGCCTCGAATTTTTTCCAAAGCGATGAATCGAAAAGTTCCGCCGATCTCTCTCATTGACCTATAAAACGCTTTGCGGCCAGTGAGCCCGTTTGGGCCGATGGTTTTCACAAGCTCTCCACGATGGAACGAATATACGTATTCACCGTCGTCCACAGTCGCGTATAGCTTCCCCGTTCGACTATTTTGATGCAAATTCATCAAAATATCGGAGAGGGTTAGATAAGAAAGATCACCAGCAAACCCGACGACTTCATCGCCCTTTTCTTGCGCAGAACGCAACGCTGCGGTTTGCATCGCGCGATTGAGTCTTGCGGCTAATTCTTCGACCTCGAATGGTTTTGTAATGTATTCTAACATACCGCTGTTTAGTCCAAGCGCAACACGGTCTCCATCCGAAGAGTCGGCTAGTAATACGAAACGATCCTTGGCCCGACTTTTAAGAAGTTTTTGGAATTCTTGAAGTCCATCCACGCGATTCTCGACTTCATCAAACACGACGAGTTCGAACCTACCTCGCTCACCTACGGCGCTAAGGTCGGTATCAATAGAAACATCGAAATCATACGTCGGTAATATACTTTGCAGGAGTTCTAGAGTTTCGTGATCAGGTCCTACTAATATAATTCGTCGTTCTTTTGGGGGTTCATTTGGCAATGGGTTCTCACGGTGCGAGCTTATATTGTGCCTTTTTCCGTTCGAGTTGGCAACGCGTCAATGTTTACGGAGAAACTTTTCTAGGGCGGCGTTAACAAGATCGGGTAATTCAAGAGGTGCGATATGAGTACCGTTGGGGACGATTAGAAGCTCTGAGTCGGGAATCATTTTGTGCATTTCTACAGAGCGGTAAGACGGTGTAAAGGTATCCTTTTCCCCGGTAATGATAAGAGTCGGCGTTTGGATTTTTGGAAGATATTCCTCCGCTGAGTGTTCAGCTAATTCTTTTAACATCGCGAAATAAACCCGAATATCCATCTCTGATACGTGTTGTAGATAGGGTAAAAAGTCCGAATGTCGGACTAAGGCTCCGTTAATTTCGGCTTTGGAAAGCAGTCGAGATAATTTGCTTGGCATGACTGTACGCCATACCGTTTGCAACTGATTGGGGATCGCATTTACGGCTCGGTCGATGTAGGGCAGTAATTTCCCCAATGTATCGTCGTTTTTCAAAGTATCTAGCGGCCGTTTATACGTGCCACAAATAGGGACAAGCGTAGCCACACGATCCGGATAAAGAGCGCAAAAAGTGAGAATAACTTGAACACCCATGGAATGACCGACGAGATGGACTTTCTCTAGTTCCAATAAGTCTAACAATCGCAGTAAATCCTCGCATAAATCTTCGATTGAAACGGCTAAGGGATCCGCTGGGTCTTCACTCTCCCCGTGTCCGCGATAGTGCCATCGTACGATGTGATATTCTTCATGAAAGTGGTCGATTAAATAGGGCCAGATAAAACCATCGCAGGCAAAACCATCACATAAAACAAGCGGGATTTCTTCGTCAGGAAGTTCGTGCGTATCGGCAGTCCAAGAAGTAGCATACCAAATTTTGGTTCCATCTTCGGCAAAATAATACGACGAATAGTTCATGCCTTTTCGCTGAGTTCGGAGAGTGTGTATAATGCGTGTAATGAGACGCCGATCTCGTCTAGGGCTTGTCGACCTCCGGCTTCGCGATCTACAACACAAAAGGCATGTTGAATATCGAAGCCGCTTTTACGAAGAGCAACAATGGCTTTTATGGTTGATCCCGCAGTCGTGACCACATCGTCAACAACGGCAATTTTCGCTTTCGGCGAGATGCCTCCTGCAATTTCAAGTTGATTTTGAGTACCGTGTTCTTTTGCGTCTTTACGCACAATGATCGCGTGAAGAGGTCGCTCTGTCTCTTGTGCCGCAATCGCGATTGCCGTTAAAAGAGGATCTGCGCCGAGCGTCATTCCTCCTACCGCATCGACTTGGTTTTCGTGAATGGCGTCAACGAGAAGCTTTCCGATTAAAACTGCGCCGTCACCTCGTAGTGCGGTTTTTCTGACATCGAGATAAATGGATGAGTGTTCGCCGGATGCTAAGGTGAAGTTTCCGACTTGGATAGAATGTTCGACGAGGAGGGCTCTTAGTTTTAGACGAGCATCGGACATTTATTCGGATTCCTCGAGCCGCTTGATCAATTGGGCTTTAGTCCCTTTGGTTGATAGATCGTAGTCCTCACAGAGTTCCCTGAGTTCCTTCACAGTGAGCTCGTTGAGGTCATCTATTTCTTCGTATTCGTCGTCATCTGCGACTTCGGTCACCGGTTCGCTAACCGCAGGTTTGGGCTTCGCCTTCGGGGGAGCAGGTTGTGGTGTTGAGGCGCTTGGTTTTGACGCTTTTCTGGCGGGGACTTCCCCTTCCAAATCCATAACGACATCGCCAGACATTTGTGCTCCAGCTTCCATTCGTAACGATGCAGTTTCGATATCGGCAACTACTCGTGCACTCTCTTCTAGAACAAGCAAGTTTGATGCGTTGATTGTCCCTTGAACGTGACCGCGAATGATGACTTCGTTTGCGATTAGCGTTCCGTGGACTTGTCCATTTTCGGCTATAACGACGTTTGCATTGATGTTTAAGGTTCCATCAACACGACCAAAGATCGTAAGATCTTCGTCGCCGCTAATAAGTCCTTCAACTTTTATATTCGGTCCGATAGTGGTCATGATTAATCCACGTCCATATCAATATTGCCTTTAAATCCGGCTCCATCAGCAATGAGGATTCTGGGGGACTTGATATCACCCACCATTTTTCCGTCAGCTTTGATTTCAACGCGTTGAGATGCGACAATATTACCGGTGACTTGACCAGAAATTTCTACTTCTTCGGTGTTAATATCTGCTTCCACGACAGCACCGCTAGCGACGACGACTGACGATTCAAGAGAAATCTTTCCTTTAACGCTCCCTTCGACTATGACGGGTTCAGTTCCGGAAATTTCTCCGTCGATTGTAATGCTCTTGCCGATGACTGTTTCTGTCATGGTAATCCTCTCGTTTGGGTATGATGAGTTATTTTAGTTTGATGGAATGTCGACTTTCATATCGATATTTCCTTTAAATCGTGCACCTTCTTCGATAACGATTCGAGGTGCGCGCAGGTTTCCAGTTACGGCGCATCCGGCAACCAACGTGATAGCATCACGCGCGATGACGTTACCGTTCAAAGTTCCACGGATCGTGATTTCGGTCGCTTCCACATCGGCAACAACACTGCCTTGCGCTTCCACAACGACATGATTGGAAAGCAGGATCGATCCTGCAACTTGTCCAAGAATCGAAATTTCTTCGTCGCCTGTTATTCGTCCAGATACGACAATTCCCGAACCGATAATGCATTGAGTCATTGGAGTTCCTCGCGTTCAAAAACGCTATCAATCCCACTCTTAAATAGGGGACCTGTTGAGCTCGTTTTTTAGCATTGAATTGGAAGTCCAGCAAGAATTGATAACGAATAAAATGTTTAAATTCTTGAGCTGCTGTTGAAACGCCTACAGAGCGGGAACGGTGGTTTGACCTGCCTCGTTTTCTCCGAATCAGATTGCGGCACCCACTTGGCTGATTCCGCAAAAGTAATTTCTACCGACACTTATTGACCTGAATTTGGGAAGGGTACCCGGAAAGGCATAAACACCCCAATACTCCGCGGTACCACTCATATCTAGGGCTATATTTTGGTACCAGGAGTTACTCAACTCTCGAAATTTGCCCAAAGGCGGGTCGCCCATATTTTCCATATTGCCCCAACATCGGATCGTATCGTCTTGTCGGATTGCGCAAGTATGTTCAGAGGCGCCTGCGATCATTTTATATGAAGTGTTATCGTCAGGTACATCGATTTGATTGGAAAAATTCCAGCCGACACAAGTTGCTTTTCCAGCGTCGGTTATCCCGCATGAATGGATTCTCCCTAAACCTAGGCTTAGGTAACTTTCGTCATTTTCATTCAGATTGGTTTGCCCAAAATTGTCCAGACCCCAACACGTCGCTTTTCCTAAACGATTGAGTGCACAACTATGATAGCCACCGACATAGAGTGAATCGAAGCTTCCGGCCGGAGCAGTCGTTTGGTTAGCCAGGGAGATAACACCTTCGAGCTCATATTCGTCACTCCCCCAACACACGATAGTTCCATCTGTTTTTAGCCCGCAGCTGTGTCTCTCACCAACATGCACTTCCCTAAACTCTCCTTGGGGTGCGTTTAACTTTTCGTCGGAGTCATCACCCCAACAAATAATGGTATTATCTGTTTTCGTCGCGCACGTATGATTTGCACCGGCCGATATCTGTCTGTATTGAAGTTTACAATCGTTTAGTTCGAAAGATTTACAATCGGAAGCGCAAACAAGTTCGCCACCAATTCGTGTTGAACTATGGTCGGCACAGGTGTTTCCATTGAGGTTTGTGAGGTCGCACGTTTCACCATCGTCGATCCTACCATTTCCACAATTGTCGGGTGGCTGGAGATCCGCCGTTGCGTCGTCCGGATTTCCTAAGTCCGCGGTCGGAGCATCGGACCCATCGAAAAAATCAGATGCGTCGTTATTTATCGACCCATCCTGACTCACATCCATGGCCGGATTCTGCGTTTTCGTCTTTAACCAAACCCCGTTTACACATATTCGGCCAGCTTCAGCCTCCCCTGATTCGCAAACGAAGGGTCCAGGAGTGAAAGAGCATGAGACCAAGAGCGATAGTAAGCAAATAACATATATAGTTTTCATAATAGTTTAGGGTTTCGGTGGTGTCGATTCGCCATTGGAGTTTTGCCCCCAACATTGAATATCGCCATTCGTTTGAACAGCACAAGTGTGAAAATCTCCGGCGGAGATTTGTCTATATTGTAAATCGCCCGAAGGGGGCTTAAGTTCATCTCTGCCATTTTCATCTCCCCAGCAGTGAACCAAATTCGTTCCGGATTCGATTGCGCAAGTGTGGTAGCTACCTGAATCCACAGCGATAAATTTACCCTCTGGAGATTGGATCCGCGGGCTGGTTTTTCCCCAACATTCGATTTCGTCATCTACGGTCAGTCCGCAAGAGAATTGATGTCCCACACTTACAGACTTGAATCTGATGTTCGGAGGTACCATGAGTTCTCCGAGATCGCGGTTTCCCCAACATTCGATTTCGTCACCCTTTCGAGCGCAACCATGGTCCTGCCAAATACTAATTTGATCAAAGAATGTGGTCGGGTGTGCAAAAAAACGGCTATCATCTCCCCAGCATTGAATACTACCCCCATCGGTTATCGCACATCCGTGTTCATATCCGAGGCTCAAATCAGTGAAGCGACCCGTTGGGGATTCGAGCTCTTGATCTCGGTTGTTTCCCCAACACTTAATCTCCTGAGATTTGAGCAGACCGCAACTAAATTTATCACCTGAACTGATCTGGTTGAACGAATCGCCAGGAACGTTCGATGTTTGACCTCGGTCGTCTGCTCCCCAGCATACCACCTTTCCGTCAGATTTTAATCCGCAGGTGTGATTAAACCCCGCGGCAACTTGCGTGAAAACAGGAGAGCATTGATCGTTAAGCACTTCACTACAATCGTTTTTACAAGAAAGAGTTCCTTTCGCTCTATAACCTAAAGCCGTCGAGCAATCAGCATTACCCAACTCTGTGCCGTCACACCTTTCTCCTGGCTCAAGAAAGTTGTTTCCGCAGGTCTGGCATTGCGACGTATCAAATGTGCAAGCATCAGAACAACCGAGGGTTCCTCCCATAAAGTTTCCGGCCGTTAGGCATGTGGCTTCCAAAGCTTGGTCTTTTTCACAATCTTCGCCATCGTCGATTTTACCGTTCCCGCAAGTACTTTTGGGTTTGCAATTAGCGGTATTCAAATGACAACTTTCTGTGCAACTTAGCGTCCCACTCTCAAAATTTAGCGATTCGCAAGTGTTGTTGAACGTTAATCCATCGCATTGTTCAAAACCCTCAATACTTCCGTTTCCACATATAGCGGAGACAAGGAAATCTGACTCCATGTCTACAGTTGACCCCTGCCCAACATCCTGAACTTGTACCCAGACCCGATTCAAACATTCAAATCCCGACCGCGGCTCATCTGTGTCTTCGCAGCGATATTCACTCGCCGAAAAGGTACAAGAAGAAGCCAACACAACGGCGGCCCAATACTTCATAAGTTTTCCTAGATTTTATTCTTATTGAAGTATAGCGCGGTTTTCTTTCGATTCAAATCAAATTTTTATTGGATGCAGCTGGTTCCCTGACATACTCCGAAGACTACAAATCCGTCAAAGCATTGTTGACCGTCGCAAGATGGATCGCTGGCACAAAGGCAATCGCAAGCATCACCGTAGCTGTCGTTATCTGAGTCCTCTTGTTGAGGGTTGAACGTGCTGCAATTGTCACAAACATCGCCCACTTTATCATTGTCCGCGTCGGCTTGATCATCATTAATCACGTTTTCACAGTTGTCGCAGGCGTTACCAAACTTATCTCTATCACGGTTCAATTGACGCACATTCGCATCGTCCGGACAGTTATCACAAGAATCTCCCACCGTATCGTTATCGCGATCTTTTTGATCGCCATTGGAAATAGCTTCGCAATTGTCGCAAAGATTACCCACGTTATCGCCATCCTCGTCTTCTTGAGATGGGTTTTGTATTTCTTCGCAATTATCGCACACATCCCCCACTAAATCTCCGTCGGAATCATGTTGGTTCGTGTTAGCTAGTAATGAGCAATTATCGCATTCGTCTCCCACACCATCGCTGTCAGTATCGCGCTGAGATAGGTTAGATACCATCGCACAATTATCGCAGATATCTCCAAAGCCATCATTATCAGAATCTGCTTGGTCTGAATTGGGTATCATCAGGCAGTTATCACATTTGTCCCCTTGATTGTCTCCGTCGGTATCCTTTTGGTTTGCATTTGCGCTCATTCGGCAATTGTCACAGACATCACCAACACCATCATTGTCTGAGTCCACTTGATCGGTGTTCGCCAGCGAGTCGCAATTATCGCAAAAGTCTCCAACATCATCGTTGTCACCATCGGACTGGTTGGGGTTTTTTACCGTGACGCAGTTATCACACAAGTCACCACGATTATCACCGTCGCTATCCTCTTGATCTCGGTTTTCAACCTCGGGGCAATTATCGCAAGCATTACCGCTTCCGTCACTATCGTCATCAGCTTGATTGGAATTCGCGATGTCTGGGCAGTTGTCTAAAGTATCTGGTATGCCATCGAGATCTTGATCTGATTGGCATTTATTCATGGAACATGTCTCAGCGTTCGAACAATCACCACAATTAATTATGGAAATTTCGTTTTCGGTCCCACACAATCCCGAGATCTGAATTTGGCCACATTGTGCATTTTCGTTGTCACACAGTTTGGTGTTATCCTGCCCTGGACACGCGCAGACATTCTTTTCGGTTTCGGTGCCGGTTAGCATACATTCTTTAGTATCGGAGCAATCGCCACAGTTAAGCTTCCGCGAAACACCGCAGTTATCAAACTGTTGAACTTCGCCACAGTTTTTTACCAAACGACGACAAAAAGCCGCATCTGATTCTGGCTCGCAAAAACAAACATTCTCGTTACAGCTTTCTGATGACCCGCACTCGCCGCAATCTTCCACTCGGGATAAGCCACAATTATCTAACCGAGATACCGTTTCGCAATTTTTTCCTAATCTCTGGCAATAGGCATCGGTGCTTTCAGGTATACAGTCGGCATCGAAAGTTACTCCATCAGAAGGGGTCGAATCGCCTCCGAGATCGATTCCGATGTCTTTTCTGAGGGGATCTCCGCTGGTTTCAACCCATACACCATCCATACAAGATCGCCCTCGAGCATCTTTCTCGCCTTGGTCTTCACAAACAAAGGCGCTGCGATCAAAGCTGCAGGAGGTAGAAATGAGAGTTATCATAAAAACGAGTAAAATTTTCATTTTTTTATTCGCATCCATTACTAGTCAATCAACCATTCAACAACAATAGGGGCTACAATAGCGATAATTTTATTCACTTCAAGTTTGAGCGATAATTTTTACCCTAGATGCAATAAAAGCAGTCTCTACGTTGTTCGAACTCCATCAACCATGATAGGCATTTATCATCGGCAACCTTTAATATTTAACCAAAGAGAAAACATGGAAAAGTTTGTAATTCAAGGTGGGCAACCCCTAAGTGGAACCCTTCGTCCAAGCGGCAGTAAAAATGAAGCCCTACCGTGCTTAGCGGCCACGTTGCTAACTGATGAAGTCATCACCTTGAGAAACGTTCCGCGGATCAGAGACGTGGAGGTAATGCTTGATGTTCTCAGAAAATTAGGAGGGACGAACGAATGGCTCTCCGAAGACGTAGTCGAGATTTGTAACAAAAATATAAAAACGACGCTTCTGGACGTCGACTTATGTACGAAGATTCGTTCTTCAATCCTATTTGCCGGCGCCATGTTAGGCCGATCTGGGGAATGTATTCTGCCCCCGCCAGGTGGCGATGTCATCGGACGCCGTAGATTGGATACGCATCTGCTTGCGCTTGAGGCGTTGGGTGCGACCGTGGATACGAGTTCAAAAGTGTATCATTTTATCGCAAAAAAATTACACGGTGCCGAAATCTTCATGGATGAAGCTTCGGTTACGGCAACTGAAAATGCAATTATGGCTGCGGTTCGCGCTGAGGGGACAACGGTTATTCGCAACGCTGCGTGTGAACCCCATGTACAGGGATTATGTAAAATGTTGATCGCGATGGGCGCAACCATTACAGGAATTGGGACAAATATCCTGCGCATCGAAGGCTCAAATGGTCTTACTGGTGGTGAACATACGATTGGTCCAGATTATTTGGAAATTGGGTCCTTTGCTGGACTCGCCGCTGTCACCGGTGGAGAACTTACCATTGAAGGAATTGTTCCAGAAGATTTGAGAATGATTACCCTCATGTTTGATAAGCTTGGGGTCAAAATGGAAATCCAAGGCGAGAATTTATATCTTCCACCTAATCAAAACCTTGTGATTAAAGACGATCACGGGAATCAAATTACGAAGATCGACGATGCGCCGTGGCCTGCATTTCCTACCGATCTCATGTCGATAGCCATTACAGTTGCTACGCAATCTAAAGGGACGGTACTCTTCTTCGAAAAAATGTTTGAAGGACGCATGTTCTTCGTGGATTCCCTGATTGCGATGGGCGCACGAATCGTTTTTTGTGATCCTCATAGAGTCGTTGTCGTCGGAGCGAGCCAACTCTATGGTTCCACGCTGGAATCTCCCGATGTTAGGGCAGGAATGGCGTTGCTGATCGCTGCGCTAGCAGCTAAAGGCGAGAGCACTATTTACAATATCCGCCAAATTGATCGCGGCTATTCAAGGGTGGATGAGAAATTGAGAGCACTTGGAGCTAAGATTGAGAGATTGCCCGCAAATTAATCTGTCCTTGCGCAATCGATACCATCTTTTAACTCGCCTTCAGTTGTGACCCCCTTCCATTTTGTCCAACGGCCTCTTTTTTTCCTACGACTAATCTCAAATCGGTGAATCGCGCAAAGCTCAACATCACCTTCGTTGAATTTGCTGTCGCGGAGCCCACAAACAAGTCCTGAGAAGCGCTGTGTTTTTGTCTTCTTGATAGTTTTTGTTTTGATGGGGCCATCGATCCGAATACGACCTGACTCTACTTTTCGAAAATAGGAACGCAGTGTTTTAATGGCTATTTTTGTTTCCTTGGGACGATTTCGGCCCATTTTGGGGCAAGTCTTGCCTGCGGAGTTTTCAACCACTTTGATGAATTTTGATTCTTTTTCAATCTGTTCGATTCGAGATTGTTGGATCTTTAACCGTTTTTTATTTTCGGCGTATTCTTCCAACAATCCATCGTCGAGCCTTTCGTTTAATGCCGGGTTTGGCGATATGACTTCACGAACCTGCTCAAAAGATATCGCTTTTGCATTTGTATTGATGATCTCTTCTTTAACGAGTTCTATATTCTCAAAATGGTCGGCAATCGCTTCATCCTCGTTTATCCCGCGATGATCGGCTAATGCGTTCGAAGCTTTTGATATGAGACGGGCATTGATTTTTTCGTTCTTGTTCAATTTTGGCTCTAGGCCCGCAATCTCATCGCTGAATTCTGACATCCACGGATCGATTGCTACCGAAAATGCGCTCATCATTCTAAGGTCTTGTTCGTCGTCTATTCGAATGCAATTCTGTAACTCTCTATATTCTAAAAGTTTGGCATTCGTATCAAAACACGATTTAACATCTTCAAAATTCGCTAAGGATTGATTTAGCTCATCCACTTTTTGGGGGTGTTTGGCCAAAAAGTCGGCTAGATCTAATAGTTCGTAAGTGAGAGGTTCGGTGACGTGAGATTCGTACTCGTTACAATAGGTCCTCCAGCTATCATCTAAAAAACTTCCAAAACTTCCCGATTTTTTAGACCCACATTTATCGTTTGAGCACGCTGAGCCAGCTATGGAAACAACCCATAGAAATAAAATATATTTCATTCTTTGTCCCGACTCGTTAAGTTACTCTTTCTTAGTATCAAGGTCGCGAAGAACTTTCCATCGAAATTTAGCGTCGGATTTCGTCCGAGAAGGCTTTGAGAAAGCGTTGATTTTCATGATGGCTTCCGACACTGACACGTAAAAAATACTCCAACCCGTAACCTTTTAATGGCCTTACAATGACCCCCAAACGGAGGAGGGCATCATAGATTTCAACACCAGGTCTTGGGGTACGGACCAATACGAAATTGGTTTGAGAGGGGATCGCTTGTACGCCATTGGCCGCTAGCTTTTCCAGGCCTTCGATGAGTTCTGCTCTTACCTCCGTATTTTGGGCGACAGAACGTGCGACGAACTCTCGATCGCCAAGCGAGGCAATCGCTGCGGCTTGTGCGATGAGGTTGCAGTTAAAGGGTTCACGAACGCGATTCACGTAATCGATAAGTTTGGGCGGACCGACTGCGTAACCGACACGTAAACCTGCCAGCGCGTAACACTTACTAAAGGTTCTGGTGATGATCAGGTTTTCTCGTGTCGCACGTAAGTCAAGGGCGCTGCTAAAAGAAGGGTCGTCGATAAATTCGACGTAAGCTTCATCGATAACTACCAAAATGTCTTCAGGCACGCTCTCCAAGAATTTACGAAGCGCGTCTTTCTTTATAAAAGTTCCAGTTGGATTGTTTGGATTAGCGATGCAGATCAGTTTCGTATCTTCGTGGATCGCGTCATACATTTTGTCTAAGGATTGTTCGAAGTCTTGGTCACTTACTTTGACCACATCGAAGGCGACACCGAAGGCTTTTAAAATGATGGGGTAGGCGATAAAGGCGTATTGAAACATGAGGCCGCGATCTTTGCCTGGTTTTAAGAAGGTGCGTGCAATCAGATTGAGAACTTCGTTAGAACCATTGCCGGTGAGTACCGCTTCCATTTCAACATTGTGGAAGTTTGCGATTGTTTCGCGTAATTCAAACGCGGCACCATCGGGATATAAATGTACTAAGTTGGCTGCGGTTTGAATCGCCTCTTTCGCCTTTGGACTTGGGCCTAATGGATTTTCATTAGATGCTAATTTTATCGCGTTCGTTACGCCAAATTCGCGTTCTAATTCACTTATAGGTTTTCCGGGTTGGTAGGCTTTTAAAGATTCGATGGATTCTATTACCGTTGGCATTTTGTTCTCCGATATTGACGACCGATGGAATGTCGCACCCTTTCTAAATCGTGACAAGACGTCGATTTTTTAACCTACCACCCCCTTAATGTTAAGAAACGCTGGGGCCATAAGTATTTTTAGACAATCGTAGGGTAGGTCGTCGCTCTGCCGACGCAGATGACTTGGAACGAGATTAACTTATTGGCAATCATAGACGTAGGTAGCGATATTTCTCTTTTGATTATTTTCGACTTCAAGGTCGAGTGAGACAACACGTCCATTTTCATAAGAATAAGTTAAGGTTCCCTGATCATCGAGAATGGAGACCGTCGGTTTTAAGGTCGACAAGAGCTGAGCTTCAGGTTGGTTTTCAATTTCGGTTATCGTTGATACGTCTCCCGAATAACTAATTTGGGTTTCTCCCTCGTCAGTGGTGATAGTGAGTAACTTTTGTGCGCGATTTAAGTTCGTTGTCTTTGTTTCCGAATCGCATGTTCTTACGATGCTATCGTCATCACTATATAAATATTCGCAGCTCTTGAGCTTAAAATTTGCAGTCGTCAATTTCCCTAATTCATATTGGTATTCTCTCATTCCAATAATTTCTCCATCAACCGT
>CALJNB010000144.1 GCA_937981985.1 uncultured bacterium | reverse complement strand
TTGTATGTCAAACATCTCTACGACGAGTAAATCTTATGAAGTCCCTAAACATATTATTCGAACATCCAAAGTGGCAAAATCCCTTATTCGAGGTTCTTGACCGTCGTGGAATCGCGTACGAAAAGTGTGATCTTAAGAAGGGACGGATCGATGATACGACCGCTGCTGGTAACACGGTTTACTTTAACCAGGCATCTCCAAGTGCCTACCTTCGTGGAAATACACATGCGGTTCCGTGGGCGTTGAGCTTGATGGAAATTTTGGAAAGCGATGGCGCCGATGTTATCAATGGTTCAAATGCGTTTCGTTTTGAACTTAATAAAGCGCTTCAATCTCGTGTTCTTTCACGTGAAGGTATAGACCATCCAAAAACGATTTCGTTTAACCATATCGATGCTTTAAGCGATGATATCGGTATGACATTCCCCGCAATTTTAAAACCCAATCAGGGAGGAAGTGGCGCACGAATGTTCAAGGTAGAATCCATTGACGAAGTACGCAAAATTCTCACCGGTGATGAAAATCTGTGGCAACCCGATTACGTCATGTTGCTTCAAGAATATCTTCCCCACGATCATGTGGTCCGTATGGAATTTTTGGACGGAGAACTTCTTTACGCGATGAAGGTTTTTGTTGAAGGCGAAGTCTTTAATTTATGTCCCAGCGAGGAGTGCAATCCCGGAGACGGAAGTGAGGGTGCGTGCGCAATCGATCTGAGTGTCGTTCCTCCCCGCTTTGAACCTTTTGCTGATGTCCCCACAGCGGCGGTCGCGATTGGAAAACGCATTTGTAAGTTGGGCGGCTTAGATGTTGCTGGAATTGAATACCTTGAGACTCCTGACGGTCGCCGAGTCTTTTACGATATCAATGCAAATTCAAATCTTCGTAAACCCATTGGAGAACATTTCGGCTTTGATCCTTTTGAAAGGGTTGCCGACTTTTTGGTTAAACGAATGAACGCGTAACTTTCTCCAACCAACCTCCCCTCGCAGACGTCGTTGGACGAAACACATAAATACACGTAGAAATTTAAAAACAATCCCAAACGAGACAGAACTTGAAATCCGAGCCCTTGAAATCTGAATTCCGAAAATGGATGATACAAAATAGCTTAGGTTTAATTTCTGCAGAACAATTCATACAAATAGCTGACGCTTACATTCGCGAGAATGAAACCATCCCTGATTGGGTCATTAAAATATCTCTTGGTGAAAGCTTAAATGAAGAATCCTCACTCGATTTAACACTTGACCCCATTAATGAGGATGACTGCAAAAAGGTCGCACGTGAATTGCTCACCCTTTACAAAAAAGCTGAAATTGACGCTCGAAAAATAAGTGAAGTTTCCCAGAAATTATATCTATCAATCAAATGGGGTTGTGAAACCTTTGATAGACTTTTGTGGTTAAGTGATGAAATAGACTTAATTGAAGAGGGTTATAAATCTCACCGTGAACTGAACCTAACGATAGAAGAAGGACTGCTTAAACTGATTGGTTAATCGCGTTCAAATCAACAATTGAAACATGGGCCCAAAAACGTTATCGATTGTAGGATGCAAGGCTACACGTTGAAAACCCTGGGCAGAATTTGAGAAAATATAAACTCGATACGCCGCCACCGTCTCAACTACGTGTGGATGGGAAGCTAAATGAAGAACAAATGGCGGTTGTTGATGCGCCTGCCGGCCCCATGCTTGTCATCGCGGGAGCCGGCACGGGCAAGACGCACACTCTTACCCATCGTGTGGCTAGACTTCTAGAACGGGGGGTTTCCCCCGATGCGATGATGTTGCTGACGTTCACGAATAAAGCGGCAAAAGAAATGACCCGTCGTGTTTCTGAAATCATTCATGTCGATCCTCGCCGGATTTGGAGCGGCACCTTCCATTCGATTGCAAATCGAATCTTGCGGCAACATATCGGCGCACTTGGATATCCGGATAGCTATACCATCATCGATAGCGAAGATAGCGCGACCTTAATGAGCGCGTGCTTGGCCGAAGCCGTCCCAGAACGTTTGGACAAAAACTTCCCTCGCGGCCGAAAACTGGTTTCCATGTTGAGCTTTTGCTTGAATACACAATCTCGTTTGGATGAAATCCTGGCCGATAAATATCCCCAATTCGTTGAACAAACCGACACCCTTCGCGATGTCTTCCATCTCTATAACACGCGAAAATTTGAAATGGGATTGGTCGACTTTGATGACCTCCTTATTTTATGGCAACGACTGCTATTAGAACATGACGATGTGCGTGAAAAGATCACCACACAATTCCAACACGTCTTAGTCGACGAGTATCAAGATACCAATCGTCTCCAAGGATCGATTATCGACATCATGGGATGTAAACACGGAAACGTGATGGTGGTCGGAGATGATTGCCAATCCATCTATGCATTTCGCGGAGCTGAATTCGCAAACATCTTAGGGTTCACGGATCGTTATCCAGACGCGACCGTTTACCGACTAGAAGACAACTATCGGTCTTCCCAGCAAATCCTTGATCTTTCCAACGCATCGATCGCGCTCAATAAAAAGCAATTTCAAAAGGAATTACGCGCCAATGTTCCGGACGCACAACTGCCTGCCGTCTTAGGGTTAAAAGATGTCTACCAACAAGCGCACTTTGTGTGTCAACGGATTCTCGAAATCAAGGATGAAGGCGAATCTCTAAACGAAATTGCAGTACTATATCGGGCGCACCATCATTGTTTGGAACTACAAGTAGAGTTGACCCGACGCGGTATTCCTTTTGTGGTTCGTTCTGGAATGCGATTTTTTGAGCAAGGGCATATTAAGGATATCTTGGCTTACCTGCGCTTCATCTCTAACCCGAAAGACGAAATCAGTTTCCTTCGCCTGGCCCAACACGCCAAGGGAATTGGTGCGGCGCATGCGCAAAAAATATACAACCAGATTAGTCGTGCCTCCGATCCCATTTCGGCGATCCAAGATTGTAAAAACGTTTTCCCAGAAAAAATGCACCCAAGCATTGGTAAACTTAGCAACCTTATGCGCGGGATAAGAAAAGGAAGTGCTGCGACCGCGATCGACAACATACTGAGTTCAGACTATCGCCACTACCTAAATAGTAAATTCGACAACCCAGAGGATCGCAAAGCTGATTTAGAGCAATTAGCAAACTACGCTGCTCAATTCGAAACGTCTGAGAACTTTTTAAACGAGATCTCGCTAATGTCATCCATCGCAGGACAAGATGTAAACGAACCTGGCGAAGTCCCCGACGAACATATTGTATTGAGTTCGATTCATCAGGCAAAAGGATTGGAATGGGGCGCCGTTTTTCTTCTTTGGATGTCTGACAGCTATTTCCCGTCTAAACTTGCCTCGTCTGAACCGGACGGGGAGGAGGAAGAACGGCGACTCTTTTACGTTGCTGCGACACGGGCAAAAACCGAACTTTATTTGTGCCATGTGATGACGCATCGAGCACGGGATCAGAGAATGGTTGTATTGCGCCCCTCTGATTTTATTGATGAATTACATGGAGAAGAAACGCTCTACGAACGTTGGCAGATTGGCTAAATCCGTAGTCGCTTGGTTCCCCTATTCGGCACACTTTTGGTAGACAAAGGCCAAGGGGCCCAAATCCATTCCCTACAGACCAAAATCTTCTTTAGTCCCAAACGATACCTCTTCTCCGCCGTACTTTTTGGGTTCCTCTAATGATCCAACGTAGGTCTGGATATTCGAAAAAGCGAGCGGATGTTGATTATATTCAGCCGCTTCCGCGTCGCTGAAAACAACGTTAATCGTCTCCAGGACCTGTCCCTCAAATTCGCCGGCTTTCAAAAGTTGAGTCCAGGGCATCTCATCGACTAAAGTATCGCCATCGGCGTCGCTCTGAATCCACAAAGTTTTCGTTTTTGCGTCATATTGGGTTTTACTCATTGGGTATCCTTCGGTTAAAGATTAAGAGACCATAAACAATTAACAATCATATCAACAGATTAATGCCCAATAGTTTAGAAAAAAGATTTCCCAACGCGAAAAACATTGCTCGAACCTCAATCTCCGTTCTTCCAACGCCGGTTCAAAAGGTCTGCGCCGGCAACGATTTTTCGTTATGGATAAAGCGGGACGATCTCACTTCGGCTGACTACGGTGGGAATAAAATTCGGAAACTCGAATACCTTTTTGGAGATGCCAAGAAGACTGCCAAGACAGAAGTTTGGACAGTCGGCGCGATCGGCTCACATCATGTTCTGGCAACCTGTATTCACGCGCAAAACCTAGGCTTTAAGTCGGCGGCTCTTCACTTCCCTCAACCGATTACTGAACATGTACGTACAAATATAAAAGCGCTTTCAACAACCCATCCCAAACTACACCTCATCGGACATAAAACAGGACTTCCCAAGGCGCTGTTTAAAGTTAAGCTAAAAGAATGGCTGTCTACTGAGCCGCAGGTTTACTACATTCCCGGTGGTGGTTCCTCTGCGATGGGAACTCTGGGGTACGTCAATGCAGCATTAGAACTCTGCGATCAAATCGATGAGGGGCATCTTCCCTGCCCCGACGAAGTTTATGTTGCCGCCGGTACATGCGGTACATTGGCCGGACTCACCTTAGGTTTTGCGATGGCGGGAAAAAAGATTAAAACGATCGGGGTACGAGTGGTTGAGAAGTTTGTCTCAAATATTCCCTTGGCCTGTCGGCTGGCCAATCAGACAAGCGATATTTTAAGAGCACACCATGTTGATGCCCCAAAGTTAAAGCACGCCGATTTCCATATTATAAACGATGCCTTTGGGGCCGGTTATGGACTGCCGACAGATGAAGGAATGAAATGTGTGCAAGCTTACAAAAACATCGTAAAATTAGAACCGACTTACACAGCCAAAACGGTCGCAGCAATGCATCGATTCGCAAAACCAAATCTGAATATTTTGTACTGGCATACTCTATCCGGCGCTGACCTTTCCAAACGCGTCCAACGTGCTGATCTATCAAACCTGCCCGATACCTATCTAGATTTTTTCGAGGACTCCCAATGAATACGAAGACTACTTTAAGAATTATGACCGTCTGTAGCGGGAATATTTGCAGGTCGCCTTTAGCAGCGGTCATGATTAAGGAAAAACTAAAAACTGAACACATTGCAGCCGTCATTATAAGTTCGGGAACGCTAAACATCAACGGGCAGCCGGCCGCTTCCAACAGTAAAGCCGTGGCCGTAGAACGCGGACTCGATCTGTCCCATCACCGTTCACAGGGAATTTCTAAGGGATTCGTTGATGTCTGCGACTATATCGTTTGCATGTCCCCCAAACACGCCGAACGGGTCATTGAATTATCACCGAATGCGACGGTCATTAGGTTATGGGAATACGTTGATCAAGATGAGATTAAAGATCCGGTCGGAAAGCCCATCGAAGCCTTCCGCACCTGCGGCGAAATTATGGATAACGCACTCAATTTGTGGATAGCGACCCTTCCCAGGGCTTAGAAAAACTGCTGACTGCCGAAACTGATCGCACTCCGTCCGGTCCCCTTCAAGGGAAAGGCGTAGTCAAATCGAACCACTAGCCCATAAATCTTCGGAATCATGAGTCGAAATCCAAGACCGGTACTTGCCGCCTTCATTCCAAAAAACGAATCGTCTTCGAACCCTGTTTGAGCTAAATCTAGGAAAGCGATGTGCTGTAAAACGAAATACCTATTATCAAAAGAAGGGATTCTAAATTCGGCGTTTGCAATCCAATATTTCGTCCCAGCGAACCGGCGATGAAAAAAACCACGAACTTGCCCTAAGCCACCAAGTGCAAAAGAATAATTTTTATTTTCTGTGGATTGAATTCCCGCTCCCAACCTGCCAGCGATATTGATTTTCAAAGGAAGCGTTAGATAGCCGACTAAGGTTCCCGAGGTTTCAATGGATCGAAAAGTGGACCCTAAACTCGGTTCGGATAATAAAAGGGATTGAGAATAACGCACACCACTTTTTAGATACTTATTCTTATTAATACGTCCCAATGTGGCTGAAAAGGAGAAAGCTAGGAGACGTTCTGGTGAAGGAACGCCGGGTTCCAGATCGGCGATTTTTTCTGGAACGAGTGTGTTCGAATATCGGTCCCCAGCGATGCCGATGCCCAACCCCGTTCTAAGATCGTCACTCCAGGATTGACTAAGTCCGACTTCTAACGAACGTCGAAATCGTAACCAGCCATCATCCCGCGCTCCGGTCTCGTCATACGAATAAAGTATCTGATTGGCTTGTTGCACGGACCCGCTCAGCGAAACACGCGAGTCCAAAAAGCGAGGGTCGGTTAAGTAGGCTAAGAAGGAGTTCGTTCCGCTAAAACGTTGGTATTGAAAACCCGCACCGATGAAGGAACCAAATAAATTAATATCGTCTATGCCCGCGACAAAGCTAAGTGCTCCTCCGCCCTGACTGAAGCTCCAAAAGGGTAATAAGGTCCAAGTTTCATCAACTTTAATTCGAATAATACGGTGTTCAACCTCTAAGCTCGCCTGTTTGTCTGACGCTATTCGTTGGTCCAATAACTCATAGTTGACGACACGAAAAAGCCCCATATTTCGGACGCGCTGTATTCCTTGTTCGATTTCTTCGAGGCTAACCACCGAACCTTCGTTAAATTCGAGTTCACGAGTTACGACACGTTTCTGAGTTCTAAAAAGGCCCTCGATCAAGATCACGTCGATTTGTATTTTTCGTTCGGCCTGCACGTTAAAGTCCGTCGCGGGAGGTTCGGCGGAGAGGACCGATACACAACTGAGGACAATAAACCATGTGAAAAAAAGAATCCTCATGATTTTGTTTCCAAGTGATACTTACCCACCTTACGAATGAGATTGCGACGACTAATCCCGAGTGTTTTTGCCGCTTGGGTTTTGTTCCAACCATGTTTTTTTAGCGCAAGCAAAATGAGTTCGCGTTCTAAAATCTCTACCTGGGCGGGCATGGTCGTCGTCAGATTCCGAGGTTCAACAAACTTTTTTGCCGCGTCATCTGAAAAATGTTCGATTTGCAGTTCTTCAGCATCACCTGAAAAAATTAACGCCCGTTCTAATTCATTATCTAATTGTCTTACATTTCCAGGCCAATTTCGAGATGACAGAAATGCCAAGGTGTCCGCAGCAATCGTTTTTCTTGAATATCCTTTGTCCACAAGTCGTTTTAAAAAATGATGCACTAAAACTTCAACATCTCCCTTTCTTTCCCTAAGAGGTGGGATCCTAAGTTCGACGACTTTGATCCGGTAGTACAAATCTTCGCGGAACAGACCGTCTCTAACCATTGCACCAAGGTCGCGATGGGTTGCAAAGATAAGTCGGACATCAACGGCTTTTATTTGATCGCCGCCAACCGGTGAGAACTGCCCCATTTCCACAGCCCGTAGAAGTCTTGTTTGCATTGCCAAAGGCATATCACCGATTTCATCAAGAAAAAGCGTGCCGCCATTAGCTCTATCGAAGAGTCCAGGTCGGTCTTGAGTTGCACCGGAAAACGCTCCCTTGCGATGACCAAAAAACTCGCTTTCGATGAGTGCGGATGGGATGGCTGCACAATTTTGGGCAATGAACACTTCGTCTTTGCGAGAACTGCGGCTGTGAATTTCCTGGGCGAGTAGATCTTTACCGACCCCATTCTCGCCACGGATCAAAACCGTAGAATGCGTCATGGCTACGTTCTGAGTTCGCGCAAAAAGAGACTGCATGATTTCAGACGGCCCAATTAATTCGCCGAATACGACATCATTATATCGAGAATTTTTTAGAATATAGTTCGATATGTAGGATTCTATTTCGTTGATGACCGACACTATTTCTTTTACCTCGCAGAGCTGAGGCGAAAAATCTGGCCCCGCCAACACTTTTATGATTTCAGAGGTCGTGAATAACGCGGGCTCCCAATTGCGGCATTCTTGACGACTCAGGGACGCGTCGTTTGCGCCATCTAAGTATACAAGTTGAATTTCGAATCGCTTCTCGATATGGCGAACCAAAGTCTGGACGGACTCAAGTTGGATGGCTTGTTTAAACTTCAACAACAAAAACGGTCCGACTGCGGGTAAACGAGTAATTCAAACAGTATGCCCTATGCTTGCTGTTCTCGAAAATAGGTTTACCATGTTTTGACAAAAATAAATGGAGAGAAAATGACAGTTCAACACGCAACACAAGCAAACCGGGCGCAAGGGAAATCTGGCTGCGGGATGATTTCGGTACTGGCCGTCGCTATGCTATCGCTATTTCTAGGCATCGCAATCGGTGCTGGCATACTCGCTTACGTCGCCCCACGAAATCCCGAAGTCGCTAAGATGTTGGGCGCCGAGCCGAAAGCAGTGGTCGAACAACCAAAATCTGAGGAAGCTGCGCCTAAATACGGACTCGTTTATCCGGTTGAAGAAAGCTTGAGAATCGAAGGTTCACTGACGAAAAAGGAAGTGTCTAATGTCGTTATCGAAAAGCGCTATAGCTTAAAAAAATGTTATGACGCCGCACTACAGCGGTCACCGAAGCTAACCGGCGAGATGTTCATTCAATTTCGCGTAGGAAAAACATCTGGAAAGGCTCTCGCTACGGTAATTCGTCAATCGACCATAGACGACAGCGAACTCAAGACATGCATTACTGAAAAGATTAACACGTGGAAATTCCCAGGTAAGAAAGAACGAGATTCTTCAATCAAACTCGATCTACTTTTAGTTCCGATTTCGAGCTCATAAAGGCATAGTATGTTTTGTCCCAAATGCGGCGGTAAATTCGAGGAGATATCGGATAAAGAACCAGGGGAAGGTTATCGATGCAAACAGTGTTCGGGATTGTGGTTTCAACGGGAAAGCAATCTCAGCGAGGTATCTGACGAAACGGCGCGTTCATTGGATCGCGGAGACGCTACTATTGGTAAGATCTACGACCTGATGTCCAATATCAATTGCCCGACCTGTAAAATCAAATTGGTGTCAATCAACGAGCCCGACCAAGACCACATTCACTATGAGATATGTCGAAACTGTTTTGGCGTTTATTTTGATGCCGGTGAGTTTTCCGACTTTGTAATTAAGGCTGACAATCTTTCCAGAATTCATGATTTTGTGGAAAAGCTAGTCAACAAGATCTTATATCTTGTCGCTATTTCCCTTATTATTTCCATCACAAACTGCGAATCGTTCTCGAGAAAAAGGTTACCGAGCGCTTCTAAAAGCTCGGAACCAACTAGAGAGACGAAACCCGTTTCTCAAAAAATCCAAAACCAAACCAGAAGCAAAATTGTTGAGTATGCCGGTGTCCAGTATCGTGCTGTGACCGTCGTACCGGAGCATATCGAGCTCATCTTGAACAACGAAAATGGGGACCGAATACAAACATTTTCGAATGCTCGAAAGGTCGCGACCAAGCGATTTCAAACCACCCCCTTTGGAATAATGAACGGCGGTATTTTTGAACCCGGCGAGACACCGACCGGTCTTCATATCGAAGCTTATAAAACGCTCAATCCTCTAAACGTGAAAAAAGGAAAGGGTAACTTCTTCACTAAACCAAATGGTGTTTTTTTTGTCGATAAAACCGTCCGAATTTTATCGACAACGGAATACATGCAAAGGGAAAGGAAAGCACGTATTGCCGTTCAGTCAGGCCCGCTCCTATTACGATCCAAACAGATCATGAAACACTTTTCCAAAAATAATCCATCCCGGAAAACTCGGAATGGGGTATGTACGAAAAACGGGAAATCTATATTTCTTATTTCTATATCGGATGCAAAAAAGCCTAATATGTACGACTTTGCGATGGCCTTCAAAAAGATGGGATGTTCGGATGCGCTTTATTTAGACGGGACCATCTCCAAGCTTGTTCTATCCGATGAACCATCAAACTGGGGAGAACGGTTCGGCGCATTTTTTATCTTCCTTTAACTTTATCTTCCTTTAAGTAAGAAGTGTAGGCATTGTTTAATCTCAGGTTAGTGGGCCGTCTCATGTCGAAGTTTGGCGCTTTTATCTCTTCCTCCTAGCCTCTGCCTACTATTCGAGCCAGCTATGTCCGACATCCGCATTCGCTATCAAACCATCGAGTTTGAAGAAACCGATATCCATGTATGTGGCCTTCGGGACAAACAAGAATTTTCAGACCCTCTGGGCGAGGCCAAGGCGCTAGGCATTTCGTCTGCGCAATGGTCGTTATTTGGAGTGGTTTGGGACTCCAGTCAAGTATTGGCATTTCATATGGAACATTTTGAGATAAACGACAAACGTATTCTTGAAGTGGGATGTGGGTTGGGTTTATCGAGCCTGTTGCTTAACGCACGCGGCGCGGATATTACCGCTACGGACTATCATCCAGAGGTGGGTCGCTTTTTAAATAGAAACGCAAGATTGAACGGCGGCGCGGAAATCCCATTTCTGAGGCTCGATTGGGGAAATCTTGAAAGTGGGCTCGGCCAATTCGATCTTATAATCGGGGCCGACCTTCTCTACGAAATAGAACATATCGGTCTTCTATCCCTGTTTATCGAAAAACATTGCAGGCCCGATTGCGAAGTAATTCTGGTTGATCCTGGCCGAGGGAAACACGCGCCCTTTAGCAAAAAGATGGTCGACTTTGGGTATTCACACTCCCAACACCAACCGCTTTCCCCATTCCTGGAAGCGCCTTTTAAAGGACAAATTTTACGATACGGTCGAGGGGAAGGTTTTTAACTCGGTCAAACCACGTCAAGATTTCAACAGAAAAAACCAGTCTGCTGCTTGTAATTTTTACAATCAAATACGATAGTGCCTGACTTTGATTTGGAGCCGATTTGAATTCTAGAGAACGTTTTTTAGCCACCCTACGATGCGAAACCGTTGACCGACCTCCGGTTTGGTTGATGCGACAGGCAGGTCGTCACTTACCCGAGTACCGTGAACTTCGAAAAGAACATACGTTTCACACGCTCGTCAAAACACCTGAACTGGCCTGCGAAGTTACCATGCAACCCGTCCGGCGCTACGACATGGACGCTGCTATAATCTTCTCCGATATTCTTGTGATTCCAGAAGCCTTGGGACAACCCTACCATTTTCGAGAACAAGGTGGAATTGGTATGGAATTCAAAGTGGATTGCGAAGAAGCATTTGAAAAGTTGAGCTCTGAAACCGTTGAAGATCACCTTGCTTATGTTACTGGCGCGATCAGAAATGCCAGAAAAGAATGCGGCGACACAAAAGCACTGATTGGATTTGGTGGCTCTCCGTGGACTTTGGCAACTTATATGGTGGAGGGTGGGTCATCGAAAACATACCACTTGGCCAAACAGATTTTTTATCGTGAACGAGAGCTCTTCGATCGATTAATGGAATTGATCACTGAAGCAACGATCCGATATTTCCGCATGCAAATCGAAGCCGGTGCGGACGTTGTGCAAGTGTTTGATAGTTGGGGCGGCGTGTTAGCACCCGACATTTTTTGGGACGCCTCTGGAA
>CALJNB010000143.1 GCA_937981985.1 uncultured bacterium | reverse complement strand
AGGTTGGGGTTGAAATGGATGGGTTCATTTCTGGAGGAATTTCTTCTGGCGCTTCGGAAAACGTACCACGTGGGGCTGTCGTTTTTCGGGTTCGAAAGTGTTGTGTTCGTTTAACTTCCGGTTCGTCGAAAGCTTCGAGTTCCTCTGCACTGGGCAAGTTGAGAACAGCTCCTTTAACCGATGGAATGTTGGGAGAACTGTCATCTATCGGAAGTTCGGTTTTTTCGGAGCTCTCAGTTTGTTCCTCGGGGATAGATTCAACTTCTGGTTCTGGAGCATCCTCAACTTTAGGTTTTGGAGCATCTTCAACTTTCGCTTGAGGAGCTTCTTCGTTAGAAGTCTTTTTATATGAGACCGCGCGATACTCTTTACTTTCATTGATAGCGTCTGCAGTTGCCGCCGAAATTTCTCCTGTCTGAGGTTCCGGAGCGACATCACTGACAATGGATTCGGAAATACTGGGAATTCCGAATCTTTCTTGATGAAAGGGCGATTTCCACAGATCGTCGAAAGAGTCAGTAAGGCCACCGACTCCGTCGATCATTTCGTCCAGAATTTCGGCCGGGATATCGTTCCCAGAGAGAGGTGAAAGCTCCGAAGTTTCGTTAAGCATTTTAACATCTTCTGTGGCTTCTCGTTTGGCTTCGGAAATGTCGCTAACACCGGTGCTTGCAAGAGTTTCGACCTCGTTCTTGTCCTCCTGTGATGCCGACGAAGTAGCTTCTGTCGATGAAACAAAATCTTGCGCCACCGAGCTTTCCGAATCCACTTCAAAGTGAGGAGAAACAAACCCGCCTTTCAAAAGGGCATCAGTACTCTTCTCCAAACTTTGGCTTTCCGTCTCTGCTGCAGCTATGGGGGATTGTTCCGCTGAAACGCTCTTTGCTGTTTCGGGCTTAATGCTCTCGTCGTCAGGCTCTCCGGCTGCGGGTGTTGATTCAGAATTTTGTTCCGGTGCGCTTTCTAAACTATCTGCACTGCCGGCCTTCGCTTGTGAACTTTCTGCGTGGGTCGGTTCGGATGGGTCTTGAGGTTCATTGTTTTCTGATTCAGAAACTGATGTTTCTTGCGTTCCGATGGTTTGGGAACTCTCCGAATTTTCGGCAAAGGTTGGCTCTGAGTGTTCGTCGGGTTCGGAAGGTTCGGAGACCGAGCTCTCCGATAGCGATGATTGTTCTAAACCCTCTTCGAGTTTACTATCTAAGAAATCAGACAATGGAGCTTCGATTGTCATTTCGGAGCTTTCGGTGAGTTGGCTGTTTGAGGATTCAGAGACAAGGCTTTCCGAATCTTCGGTGCTTCCATCTACTTGATTAACCAAATATTCAGACAACGTAATTCTCTTACTGTTGGGTGCAGATTCGGAGGGGTCTTCATCAGCGACCGATTCTTCGACAACCGATTCTTCGGCGACCGATTCTTCGACGACCTCGTCTGAAACAAGCGATTGTTCATCAGCGGTACTTTTTTGAGATACCACGTCGGATTCGGAGATGACCTCTTCTGAAGCAACAGAATGTTCATCAGCGGCACTTTTTTTCGATATCACGTCGGATTCGGAGATAGCCTCGGTCTTTTGGACGATTTGGCTTTCTTCAAAAAAACTTGCTTCGCTGGCTTGAGCTGCTGACACCTCATCCATGTAGTCGTAAAGTTCTGAGGATTGGCCGACTTTAATTCCAGCGCTTAGAACTTGACCAGCCCTCCAGACGATTTCGTTCGTCGGCAGCGACCATTGAACAGAGCTTCCATCCGAACAAACCGAGATTAACGTCCCGTCGTTTAAGAAACGTATGGCTTGGATCCAGTCAGAGTCGCTGTCCAGAACATCCTCAATCTTGTAAGTTTCAATGTTCCATTTGGCAATCAGACCATCATAACTTGCAGAATAGAGCGCATCATTCTGAAACTCGACATCGACTACATAATCGCGATGAAATTTCATCGTCTCGATCCAGTCCAAGGTCTGCCCGTCGTAAAGGCAAATGTTTTTGTCCCAAGAACCGGAAGCGATGAGTTTATCGTCATGAGAAAATGCGACGGTGCTCACCCAACCTTCGTGTTTTTCTTGGGAACTAATGAGTGACTTTTTATCGATGTCCCACAGATAGATTCGATTATCCATAGCCCCGGAAACAAGGCGCTTGGAATCTGACGAGAATTCTAACGCGATGGCCCAACCCTGTCCGCCCTCAAGTACAGCCAGACAATTGAGGCGAACCAGATCTGGAGTATCCGTTTTTACAAAATTCGCAAGCGTTGCACGTGGGGCAGGATCGGCCGTCGTTCCTTCAAATCCAAGTCCTTCACTTTTTTCCGTGAAAGCATCCGATTTTTTGTTCGATAATTCCTCAGATTCTTCAGCAACCGAAAAGAAATCCAACGCTGCGTTCGAAGAAACGGCGGTCAGTCCCTCTGATTCTTCGCCGAGCGAGAAGAAATCCAAAGCGGCATCCGACGATACCGGGTTAAGCTCTCTTGAGTCGTTAATATCGGCGAGTTGGGATTCATCTGAGCTATCGTAAGCAATCGAGAAAAAATCTAGAACTTGGGAATGAGTCGCCTCGAGGGTCGTATCGTTTGGGATCTCCGATGACCAAATTTTTATCGTTTTATCCCGGCCAGCCGACGCAATTCGTGAACCGTTGGGTGAAAAAACGAGCGCATCCACGGAGCTTTCGTGCCCGTGTGATTTCGCCAGAAGCCAACTTTTGTTGTTAAACTCCGCTAACCATACTGAGCCGTTATCGTCGCCGAAAACGACCTTACGACCCGATGATACGAATGATCTAAGCGTAACTCCGAGATCTAATTTGGAGTTCTTCACGTACTCCACGGTGATTTCGTCATCGTCGATTATATTATAGACCTTAATTCCGCCGTTCTTTCCGAATAACGCAACTTGCGATTCTGAGAACCAACAAATTCCAATCACGCTTTGGTTCATCGGGATCGTTGCTATGACGATGCTACGTTCGGATTCCATACGCCATATTTCTACGCCGTCGATTCCACGGGCCCGCACATATAGGCTAGAACTGGAGTTTACGGCGATTGCAGGTCGTTGAAGCATATAGCACTACGAATAGAGGATTCTTTTTTTAATAACTTTTTTAGTTCTTATGGTATATTGTCTCAGAGATCGTTCACTTCTAAAACTCAAAATTCGGTAATATTTAAGAAAAAGTTATATATGGGCGTAGAATCAAAAAAAAGAGCAATCGTTTTGTCTGGTGGAGGAGCGCGCGGCGCCTACGCGGCTGGGGTGATCCGCTATATTATGGAAGTCGTGAGCAAGCAAACTTCAGAAAAGGTTTCCTTCGAAGTTATTTCGGGGACCTCTGTTGGGGCCATCAATGCCGGCTGGTTAGCAGCCAATATTCACGATCCCGAATACTGTTCCAAACATTTGTGGCATCTATGGCAGGACATGGACCTCAAAAGGTCGGTAAGCATTTCCTACAAGGACACTTGGACAATGATGAGGAGGATGATCTCTACCACGTCTAAGTCCTCATTGGAGCCAAAAATAGGGCGAAGCTATGCTGTCTTAGATACCTCTTTTATCTCTAATTTAGTCCGAGACGAAATAGATTGCGCTCAGATCGGTAAAAACATCGAGAACGGGTACTTGGCAGCGCTGACGATCAGTGCAACAGAGGTTCACACTGGTTTTACGAACGTTTTCGTACAATCTGGAAAAGACGAATTGCCACCGTGGACAAAAGACGAACGACGTGTTGGGGTTCACGGGCCCATTTCTCACGAAAAAATACTGGCCTCATCTGCCATTCCTATTCTCTTCCCCTCCGTTAAAGTTGGAGACCGGTGGTATTTTGATGGAGGTTTACGCCAAAATACCCCTGTATCTCCGGCACTTCGAATGGGCGCGACCAAACTTCTCGTGATCAGTTTAAGTTCAGGGCTGACCGAACAACCTCGTCGTCCGATAGGTGACTTCGAGACGCCAACCGTTTCGTTCCTACTCGGTAAGGTCATGAATTCACTTTTGCTGGATCCGCTAGATTATGATTTGGCGTTCCTGGACAGGATCAACAGTATCTTGGAAAGTGGGACAAAAGCGTATGGCGAGCCCTTTTTGGAAACCTTAAACGAGGTCATCCGAAAACATCGTGGTCAAGGATATCGCAAGGCTGAGACCTTGTTGATTCGTCCATCCGAGGATCTGGGACAGCTTGCCGGAATTTACGCTGGCACAATTCCGGAAAAAAAGTGGGGTAGTAAAGTTCTTGCGATGATAGGTAAGCGGGTCTCAGACTCCATATACAAGGAAAGTGATTTTTTGAGCTATTTACTTTTCGATCGCGGATATACCGAACAACTCCTCAAGCTCGGATTCCAAGATGCCAAAGCCCAACATGATAGTTTGGTTTCTTTTTTCGACGAATAGGTATATTTTGACGGAAACACATTAAATTAGAATAAGCCTCTCGGTTTTCCCGTCGGAGTTTATATCGGAGTTCTATATGATTAAACGGCTTTGGATTTTCAGCATTATTTTTTTCTCCGTCTCTGCGTGTAAAGAAGCGAGCGAGTTGGCTGGTGAAGTTATTGATTTCGTGGATACGATTTCAGATGGCGCACCGTGCGAAGTCGACCAACAATGCTTAGGACAATATTGCATCAAGCCAGAACTTAATTACCCAAATGGATATTGTACAACCCTCCAGTGTGAGGGGGGATGTTCGGGTTTAAATTCCGAATGTTTCGCGACCGAACTTGGCGGCCAAGCTGTGAATGCTTGTTTTGAACTTTGCGGCGGTGATGGAACTTGCGATCGTGCGAGTGAAGGATATGTTTGCGTATCTTTTCAAGATACCGCAGTTTGCCTGCCTCCAAATGCAACGAGCGCACCAGCGCAAGGAGAAACGGGTTCAGCTTGTTCTAATAACACGCAATGCAACGGAGAGAACGCGACCTGCTTGACAACTTTTTTTGGCGGATATTGTTCTCAATATGAATGTAATATCGACGGATGCCTGGCAGATAATCCGTGCCTGAGTCTTAACCCCGATGCTGCTCAAGCTGACCAAGAATTCGCTTGTTTTCGTGGATGTACAAACGACGATGATTGTCGTTTTCAGTTTGCATGCAAAGACTACAACGGAACTCGGGTCTGCTTAGAAGGCGAGCGTACCAAAGCTAGGAACCCCGATGGTGCGGACGATGGTGCAGAATGCGCAGCACAAATTAATTGCAAAGGCGCGACATGTATTCGCGAGCAAGAGAACGAAGAAGTGAATGATGTCAGTTTTCCTGGAGGTTATTGTACCACTCGCGACTGTGTTGAATCTACAGACTGTAATGGTGATGCGTTGTGCGTAACGCGTGGACGCAGTACGACTTGTTTAGCAAAATGTGAGCTGGGTTCTGATACAGACTGTCGTAGTGGTTATGCTTGTGTGAGCACACCGGACGGCGGAGTTTGTGATTCTTTAGTTCCGCAAGTCGCACCTGAAGAGACCGATGTGTTCGACATTACGTGCCAAAGTTCAAAGACGGCTACGTTCGACATTCCACGAGGTTCGGAGGGGTTCTATATCGGACCTTTCACGCGGGATGGGAATAAAATCATCCCTCAGACACTCGAAGAACCAAGCGGCAATACGTTGAATATTCCGAGGGATTATTCTTGGTTTGCCATCAACCCTGATATTCTAGGAAGCCTTTCTCCATTGGTATTTCCGGGAAGTGATCAAAGTTCATTTCAAAATAGGTTTACCGGCGGCACCTATAAACTTACCGTTCAAACTAACGCATCAGAGTGGTGCTATTATACGATTCCGCAAGCAGAGGAGGGCACCACCCTTTATCTGAATATTTATTTAATCGGAATTGATGGTGTAAGCGCCGCGACAGCATCATCGAATTCCAACCTTGAGGAAGTGGTCGCAAATGTGACGTCCATTTATCGAAAGATGGGCATACGGGCTGAGGTTTCCAATTATATCGACGCTGAAAAGTCTGTCAGTGATTCGTATTCGACGATCCGTGATTTTAACGACATCTACAATTTGGTCGCCACCAGCACCGCCACTGGTTCTACAAAAGAAGATGTTTTGTCGGTAAACGTTTTTCTAATTCGAGACTTTAATATCTCCGAAGCACCCGGCATATTGGGTATCTCGACCGGGATTCCTGGGATGGCAGGTTTGCACGGAAGTTCGGGCTCGGGGTTGGTTTTTAGCGCGGCAAGCCTTGGCTCCGATAACCGTCAGTTGGGACAAACGATGGCCCATGAAATCGGTCATTATCTTGGACTTCGACACACCACAGAACATAGCTTTCTCGGTCATGACCCTATAACGGATACTCCCGAATGTGTTGATCCGAACTTAGCGACCTTGTGTGCAGACTCATCGAATTTTATGTTTGCATTCGCCCTTGGTGGAGAACAGCAACTTGTGACCAAAGGACAGACTTACGTCGTTCGTCGCAACCCTCTTATTCAATAGGAATTTTTATGAAACTTGTAGTTAAATTACTTATAATTTCGGCCATCACTCTTTGTTCGGTAACAGGTTTTGCGCAAGAAATTTCTGATCCTCTTGTCCCGTTTCAACCTCCTGTAGATACGAAAGAAATACAGGATAAAGGAAACATGATTTCTACGGCTGAAAGAGTGAGGGTTCTTCTTTCCGGATACGAGTATTTTCCGTCGCGACAAGACTTGGACAAAGTAGGCGGCGCAGATCTAATTGTGGAAGTTTTGGAATCCTTTGCAGAAGATCGTTCACAAAGACCCTCTCTTCGTTTGAGAGCTATCGATGCACTTGGCTTTTATAATTCCCAAAGAGTCCAGGTTTTTCTCCGCGCGACAATTGAAAGAAAAATCAACGCCGACGATAAACCGGTCTCGAAAAGAACGCTTCGTCTTATGCAGTCTCACGCTATAACAAGCTATGCCAAAGCCTTCAAAAAAAACGGGCTTGTTTTTTTAAAAACACTCGCTGAGTCAGGAAGCACGGATACCAAAATCTCTGCGATTTATGGGATCGGCAAACACTGCGGTGATGAGGGACGTTCGGTCATTGCCGAACTTAAAAAAAGTGAAAGTAATCGAGCCGTTTTGACCGCTATTGGCAAATTCAAAAAGCGAAAGAGCGCGGCGCATTAAGTTCGATATTTGTCTACAGGTTACGCGATATCCTCAATAAAAAAATATGAACGGCGGTTCCCATTTGGTGAGAACGCGACCTTTATTCTTTGTTGCCCTTTGTCGACTATTTGGGTAATTTAACACAAACGAATAAGAAACAACTGAATATACCGAGGCGTATGGGAAACCAAGACGACCAAAACGAAGAATCAACAGTATCAGAAGCTACGGTTATCGTAGAATCTGATGTTTTGGCGCGAGTGCGCGCCGAAGTTGCGAATCGTCAGAAGGCATTCCTTGTTGCGATAGCCGGACCGCAAACCGGGCAGATGTTCAAACTAGAAGAACAAGAGACGGTGGTCGGCCGATCTCCCAAAGCGGATTTACATGTTCAAGACGTCGGTGTATCCAGGCGACATGCATGTTTCATTAAGTCCTTCGAATCGGTTTCAATTGACGATATGGGCAGTGCAAACGGAACTTTCGTGAACGGAGTACAAGTTTTACGACAGACCGTGTTGGAGGATGGCGACAAAATTACGCTCGGGTCCACTACAATTCTCAAATTTACTTACCATGATAAACTAGAAGAAGATTTCCAGAATAAGATGTTCGAAGACGCGCTACGTGATGGTCTGACTAAATGTTATAATAAAAAATATTTTGTAAATCAGCTACATACAGAACTGTCATATGCGCTTCGTCATTCACAGAAGCTCTCGCTCATTATTTTTGACGTTGACCACTTTAAACACGTCAATGATACCTATGGTCACCTCGCGGGTGACTATATACTTGCGCGTCTTGCTCGCGTGGGAATGGACGCCGTCCGAGCCGAAGATACTTTCGCAAGATATGGTGGCGAGGAATTCGCGATTATCTGTCGAGGGGTAGACGCAAGTGGCGCTCATGTTTTAGCCGAACGTGTGAGAACAGATATTCAAAGAAGTATTTTCGAGTTCGAAAACGTACGCATCCCGATTACTGTTTCTCTGGGCGTAGCGTCCTCGCCGGAATTAGATGTCGCTAACCAAAAGCAGCTTGTCGCCGCGGCTGATGCTGCGCTTTATAAGGCAAAAAATAACGGCAGAAATCGAACCGAAATCGCTACCTAATTCATGCCGAAAAAAAAGAAAATCGCAATCTACCCTGGGAGTTTTGATCCGATAACCTTCGGCCATATTTCCATTATCAAACGGTCCGCTGAGTTGTTTGATGAGCTCATCATCGCCGTCGCTTTTAACGAAAGAAAAAAGGGAGCTATTTTTTCTTTAGACGAACGATGCGAACAGCTTCAATCTCTATTCTCAGACACCGACCTTAACATCATAATCAAGACATTCGATGGCTTACTTGTTGATTTTGCAAAACAAGAGGACGCTTGCGCAATCGTTCGCGGTATACGAAATGCCCAAGACGCAGCTTACGAACAGCAAATGATTCATATGAATCGACACCTGAGTGGCATCGAAACTATTTTACTTTACGCTACCCCGGAAACTTCCTTTATCAGCTCCTCGCTGGTAAAAGAGGTTGCTCGAAACGGCGGAGATATTTCTGCTTTTTTGCCTCCAAAAATTGCGACCGTTCTTCTCGAAAGAATAAATCTGTAGACATAGAGTTCCACCCCAAATTCCCTTCAAGGAGAATATGAAACGCTCAAATAGAATTCAAACGATTCAACCGTCACCCACCTTGGCGATAACCGCGAAGGCAAAAGCTCTTAAAGCCGCAGGAAAAGACGTGATTAGTTTTGGAGTCGGAGAGCCCGACTTTCCAACCCCACAATCTGTGGTCGATGCCGCTAAAAGAGCACTTGATGAAGGTAAGACAACCTACACGCCGGCCGCCGGTATTAAGGTTTTGCGTGAAAAAATTGCCCATGATTATGAGCGTCGTAATCGAAATGTGTCGTGGGACGAAGTTCTCGTTTCAGTAGGTGGAAAACACGCGCTCTTCAACGCCACTCAAGTTGTATTCGATGAGGGGGACAAAGTTATCGTTCCGGCACCCTATTGGGTAAGTTATCCTGCTCAGATAAACCTCTCCGGTGCAGAACCGGTTTTTATCGAAACCGATCTGGTGTCTGATTTTAAACCCAGTGTTGCACAGATTACCGAGGCGCTTTCTGATCCTGCTGTTAAGGGGTTGATTTTGTGCTCTCCATCCAACCCTTCCGGTTCGGTCTTCTCTGCTTCGGAATTGAAAGCGATTGGCGATGTTGTCAAGACACGACCCGATGTCATCGTATTTTTTGATGCAATGTACGACCGCTTGGTTTTTGACGGCGAGATTGCTCCAGATTTTGTCGCAGTAAACCCTGACCTTGCAGATCAAACACTTACTTTTAACGGATTTAGCAAGACCTACGCGATGACGGGTTGGCGATTAGGTTATACCATCGGTCCCAAGGATGTGATTGCAGACATGGCAAAATTACAAAGTCAGTCCACATCTAATCCTACAACCTTTGCTCAGTATGGTGGTCTTGAAGCTCTCAACCTCGATGACTCAGTTATTGCTGTTATGCGTGATATTTTTAAAGCTCGCCGGGATCTTATTGTGGGCCTACTTAACGAAATTGAAGGCGTGGAGTGTGCAAGCCCAGGTGGCGCCTTTTACGTTTTCCCAAACTTTAATCACTTTGTGGGTACCAAAGAAATTGCCGATGATTTGGCTTTTGCAGGGTTTTTACTCGAAGAAGTGGGCGTCGCCGTGGTCCCTGGAAGCGCATTTGGTGCGCCCGGATATGCGAGGATGAGTTACGCTACCAGCGATGATATTATCAGAGATGGTGTAGCGAGGATTGCACGGGCACTCGACAAAATTCGGTCTTAAAAAACAGGTTTAACCATGAGAATTATCGCTGGAACCCATCGCGGTAGAAAAATGATTACACCAGAGGGAGACGATATTCGTCCTACGTCTGATCGCGTGCGAGAGTCCTTGTTTTCGATATTAGGCAACATCAGCGACGTCATTGTGATCGATGGTTTTGCAGGAACCGGAGCCCTTGGTTTGGAGGCCTTGAGTCGTGGCGCCAAAAAAGTAACTTTTTTTGATACCTCAAAAGAAGCGGTTGCTCTTATCCGTGAGAACTTAAAGCAATTTGATTTAATCAATACTTCTAGCGTTCTAAACACATCGATCGTGAAAAATATTTCATTGGTGGGTACGCCTGCGAATCTGGTTTTTTTGGATCCACCCTATAAAAAGGAACTACTTCCACCTGCACTTGATGCTCTACTTGAATCGGATGCGCTCGCTGAGGACGCGCTCGTCATCTGTGAACATTTTAAGCACGAGGAATTAGTCATTCCCGACCGTTTTGAAAAAGAAGATCAACGTAGCTATGGCAAAACCACTCTCACCTTTTTACGCCTCCTACCTGCGTAACGTTTCGTTGAATCGATTTCTTCTGAGGTGAATGATGTTTGGAACACTAAAACCTAAAACTAAAGAACTATCACTTAGCCAAAGGGCGACGTACCGCAATCATTATTGTGGAGTATGCGCAGGCTTAGGGACCCACATCGATACGGTGAGTCGGGCAACGTTAAGCCACGATGCAGTATTACTTGCGCTTGTAGGTGAAGGCTTAGCATTGCAGGCTAGCACCAAATCGCGAACACGCTGTCCTCTGAACCCCTTACATCATCGTAAAACTATTCATGAACAGAGTCGGTCGATTCGTTACGCAACGGCGGTTCACACCTTATTGGTAGACCTTTGGTTTTCCGATAAAGTCGAAGATGGGGCGGGCATCGCCAGAGTCGGCGAAAAATTTTGGAGCGCGAAGGGACAGAAGGCGCGAGATATACTTTCCAGTTACGGGCTTGAATTGGAATTCGTCGAGACGACGACGGGTAAACAAAGTATGGTCGAAGCATCGGGCCCGTCCGTTTTGGAGGCAAGCAAAATAAGCGAGGAAATCCTAGCGTATTTCTTTTCGTATTTAGCTAACGATATTGATGAAATTGAAAAAGGTAAACTTGCTTCCTTTGGTGGGCTCGTCGGAAGAGTGATTTATTTGACCGACGCGCTCAAGGATATTCGACGGGATATACGCCAAGGACATTTTAATCCTTGTTTAACATCCGGGAAACTTGATTCGAAGCGCGTAAATACAGTGATAGCTTATCTAAGGAAAGCACTCGTCGATATGACCTCAGAGTTCCGCGATCTAAAGTTAAATCGCAACCAAGGTGTTTGTGAAGAGATTCTGACCAAACAGTGGCCCGCATGTGTTGAAAAAGAAATTGCCCGGGTCGAATTTCTTATTGAGAACGAAGGACGAAAGAGAAGTCTTCGCGAACAATGGACCGCCACCCAGCTTGGTTTTCTGCTTCTTATGAGCCAGTTTTTGAAAAGCATACAACAGGCGTTTCAATTTCAGCGTTACGCGTTTTCTCAGGCTTTAGGGATGAACGCATGCAGCTCGAAACGATGTTTGAATAGGCCCGTCCTCGCGATGAATTCAGGAGGATTTGGGAATGAACCTGGTGAGACGCCGGGATTCCAATCTCTAAAGTCCGAGCCTGAGTCGGAAAAGGAAAAAAAGAAAAAAAAGAAAAACCGTAGTGATGACGACGGCGGTATCTTTTATGACGAGCATGAGTCTTGCGGGTGTTGCGATTGCAATTGTGATTGTGGTTGTTGTAACGGAAACGATAACTATTGCACTGATTGCGACTGCTGTTGTGTGAGTTGCGATATGAATTGTCAGTGTTGTGAATGTTGTCAGTGCTGTGAATGTTGCGAATGCTTGGAGTGTTGCGACTGCGGTTAGGCGATTCTTCTTGGAAGACGTAAGTTTTATACTACTGAAGTATATCCGCAGGTTGCTGGGTAAGGTTCGGCTTTTTACCAATTAGATTTCTTAATTGTTCGTGTACGATGGACGCGTCTTCGATTCTTCTAAAGGCGCTGACCGGAAGGCCGGTAATCGATGCGAGAGTTCCCAAAAAATATCGTTCAAACTCGCCACCGAAATAGATGGAACCATGTTTTTCCCCTTCAACTAAAATAAGTTCTTTCACGCGGTCGAACTGTAGCGTCCTCACGCTTTTTCCGAAGAAGGTTGAAACAATTATTATGCGCTGATTTGTGAGTCCGTAGCTCGTTTTTGAACGAATATAGGCAGCTATTATGAAGCGTCCGATGAAAAAAACTAATCCGAACAGTATGAAGACCGCCCCGAAAATTGGGAAAATTATTCTTAACAAGGCCGGCCCGTCATTTTGGCCAACGTTGGTGAATAGACTCAGGACGGTGATTTCCCAGAAGACGGCAAAGGAGAGCCAAAGACCACTGAAGGGAATCAAAAATAGATCATAAATACCAAATGTCCATCCTGGTTTGGGGCGTCCTGACCAAATAAGTTCTTCGCTATCTTTGAGCTCAACTTTCATGAGTTCTTCTGAGTGCATTTTTATTCCTCCATTCATCACTATGAGACGACTTCTACTTCATCTCGAGTCACTCTCCGCATGAGGTCGCGCAACGCATCACGGCGTTCGACGTCTTCCCAATTTATTTTTCGAACCTGGCCGACGAGATCTTTTGCTCGTCTAAATGCGCCAATTAAATCTCCAGATAAATCTGTTGGGTTATCAATTTCGTTGATGATTTCGGCGAGTGATTTACCTTCGGCCCACATTTCACCAAGCGGCATAAGTTGGCCCGTACAGGTGGATTCGTTGCCTGCCAATTGTTGGGCACCGTACACAATATCGGAATCAAAAATGTATTCGACATCGTCGATGATCTTATCCCATCTTTCGTGATCAGCGGGTCGGCTTACACGCGCGGTCCGCGGGAGGTTTTGCGAAAGTCCTGTCATTACACCGAAGAGTTCTTCGGGCGTGAGATGTTCTAGTGTTCCGGCTAAGATGAGTTCGGTTACGAAAATTTCTTCGAATTGGATGTTTTTAAGAATCCGTCCTGGGGCGTTGAGTTCCATGTGTTCTGTCAGATAATCGTAGCTTTGTAGGAAAACGACTTTCTTTTGAAATTGTTCCCAAAGGCGAGGACGCTTTGCATCGTTGAGGAGTCGCTTGAGATGGGCAACCTTTTTTCGATTCGCTTTGCTATCAACATCTCCTTTATCTGCAACGTCTTCGATTTCGTCGCTCAGAGTATCGGCGCGAAGGGCAAGCTGATGGGATTTAAAGCTCCGTTCAAGGATGCGCCGGATTTTTTTCTCATCGTAACGGTCTAGTAAACTGACCACCGAATTGAACGAAAGATTGAAAGAAGAAGAAACGGGTTCGGACTCTTTTTTGAGAAGTTTTGCGATGACTTCTTCATGTTCTTTATAGGACTTTGGATCGAGCTTGATGACTACGTCACCGTGTGCATCGATTCCTCGTCGTCCAGCGCGTCCGGCCATTTGCATGAACTCACGAACGCTAAGCGGGACAATTTCCACACCGTTGAATTTGGTAATGTCGTCAAAAACTACCGTACGGGCGGGCATGTTTATTCCCAGTGCGAAAGTCGAGGTACAGTAGAGGACCTGTATCAGTCGAGCTTCGTAAAGTCCCTCGACAAGAGATTTGATCGCAACATGAAGTCCAGCATGATGAAAAGCGATTCCCATGGTTAGCTGAGTCTTCAGTTTTCTAGAGAGTACTTTTGGATGTTTAGCCTCAAAATCGGCGATGTGTTTTTTTAATTCTCTTTTATCGGCTCGGCCGCCGATGGAACGACCGATGTTCGAATCGGCCAATTGCGCGGAGAGCATTTCGGTCATTTTTCGGCTGTAGATAAAATAAAGTGCAGGATAGTGGTCACCCTCTAGAACATCAAAAACATCTAAATGAGATGATCCACCACGACCGCGTTTGCCTCGTGGTGCTTTTCGGTTTTTACCTTTTTTGTAATCGTTGTCTCTGCCGCGTCCGCCGCCTTTTCGGCCACGCCCACCTCCATCCCTATTTTCTTTTCCGAGTTTGGATACTTGTTTTTTATAGTTCTTGGGTGAAAGGCGTCCTAACTCTTTATTTACGAAGGTAAATTGAAGTGGAACGGAACGTTGCTCTTCGATGACGACTTTGACTTCGGTCTCTCTTATTTCGGAGAGCCATTCGGCAAATTCTTGCATATTAGAAAGGGTGGCCGAAAGTCCGCAGATTCGAATACTTGAGGGAAGATAGATGAGCAATTCTTCCCATACCGTTCCGCGGTCGGGATCATCTAAAAAGTGTATTTCGTCGATGATGACCGCTTCAAGCCGATCCAAGTCTCGAATCTGGGTATCAGAGGGGATGAAGGTTGTTTTGTCCAACTCATCGGCGATCTCATCATCGATTGCCTCGCTGTCGTCGCGCGTTTCGATATCGTTTGATTCTTGAAGCAAAATATTTCGAAGGATCTCGGTCGTCATGATTCGAAGCGGTGCATAGGGATTAATGACCATATCGCCGGTCACTAATCCGACTTTGTCGCTGCCAAAGCGTTTGGAATACTCACGGTATTTTTGATTTGAAAGGGCTTTGATAGGGGCGGTATAAATTATTTCTCGACCGTCATTGAGGGTTTGTTCGATGAGATAGTCGGCCACCATCGTTTTCCCGGTTCCTGTCGGCGCTGAAACTAAAACGCTTTTACCGGCATCGATTGCCCTGCATGCTTCTTCCTGAAATCTGTCGAGTGTAAGTCCGTTATACTTCAATGCTCCTTCCTTGGCCGGGGCCTCTTGGAGTTAGAGCGCCAGAGTACGATAATAAAGGAAAAGTGCATAGGGCAGGCGTCATTGACCGTTTATAATAGCGTCTTTATATAAAAATCGGCCGCCATTGGATTGTTTTCGTAAAAAGCTGTATAATGATGTGCGATAAAACCTACATTCGGGAATGAAATGAACAAATTTGCTGTTTTTACAATTCTAGTTGCTCTCACGCTCTCAACATCTGCGTGTGAAGACGCAGCATCGTCGACGGAATCACAGACCCTTGATGTAAAAATTGCGGGTTGGTGGGCTCCACCCTCGCATCTTGTTAAGAAGGCAGATGCGTTTGATATCACCTATACCGGCGCTGGTAACTGGGTGGGTGAAGAAGGTTGTGGAGGAGCGTTTTTAGACGGAACCAAAGCGATAAAAGAATGGACTGTCGAAAATTATTTTTATGTGGGTCAGGTTGGCGGATATTCTTGCCGGCACATCAATGGTAACCCGAACTTGATGTCGGTACATGCAACAGGACGTGCACTAGATATTCATATCCCATTAGATGATGGCGAGGCCGATAATGATCTCGGAGATCCGATCGCCAATTATCTTTTGGAGCACGCAGATAAGATGGGAATTCAGCTTATCATTTGGGATAATTGGGTATGGAGCGCGGGACGATCTGCCGGAAATCGAAGCTACCTTTATACAGGCGCCCACAAGCACCATGATCATATTCATATGGAATTATCTTTGAAAGGCGCGGCGAAAATGGAATCCTGGTTTTCGAATCCGATTCCTCCCGAGGGTGTTGAATGTAGCGCTGATACGATCTCGGCTGACAAAGATAGTACGATTGATAATAAATCTCCGTGTTTTCAGATGGCCGGAAATCAAGACTTTTGGCGTACCGAACCCAAAGGGTTTGATGGAGACTTACGTTGGACGAACGCCACGAAAAAAGACACGCCTGCGAATTGGGCGCGTTGGATGATGAATTTTGAAAAGGCCGGAAAATATAAGGTATTTTATTATTCGGTACCTGAATTCGCAGTTTTTAACTCGACGCGCTATTTGGTTCGTCACAATGAGAAAAGTGAGGAAATTTTTATCGATCAATCTGCACCGAAAGAAGAAGGTTGGCAGGAGATCGGAACTTACGATTTTGCAGAGGGGGCAGGTCAATGGGTAGGGATCTACGATAACACGCCAGCAGACGTTGAGGCAGACCAACATATTATTGCTGATGCAATACGAATCGTTCCGGTTGATGTTCCGACGAATAATTCGACTATGAATCCAAACAATACCAACTCAAACAATACAAATTCAAACAATACAAATCCGAACAACACAAACCCTAATAATAAACCGGGTTCGAACAACACAAATACAACGCCTGGCGAACCAAACCAACCCATAGATTCGGGTATTGATGATTCAGACGATATAGTGGTTTCGGAAGGGTGTACGGTAAGCGCTGGGAACTCTGCCAATTTACCCTTATTCCTTTTAGCTGCGGTTTTCTTTTTCAGAAGAAAGAAACGAAACTGAAGTTAGAATCGTTCGTGTGGCATTAATTGTCGCGGTGAACGAAAATAGTGATTGGGTGAGTAATACAGAAAGTTTGATACTCGACCGGTATATAGACACGCATAGTCTTCGACTTGAGCACCGAATAGGGTGTTTTCATTTCCTAATTTGAAAATAAGACCCCAATAGTGATTGAACTTTGATTCAAAAAGATTCTCGGCATCCTCGAGTTTAATCATTAACTTTTTTCGATGGCGTTTCAATCGATCTCGACCGGCTTTGTGTTCGATCTCCTCCTCATCGGTTCTTATTCGGTGTGATTCCGTTAAACTTTTATCGAAGGCCAATTCAGAGTTGACGCGGAGAAGTTCGCGTTCAAACTCTTGGACTCGGACAAGTTCCTCTCGTAGTTCTCCAGCAAGGTTCAACTCAGCCTCCATTTCTTGAACGATCATAACCGTTCGCCAAGCGCTCGTCTTTTTCGACCTTACAATATCGCCGTAAATATGATCGCCGATGTAACAAACCGACTCACCCTTGTCCCCGGTAAATTTCTCAAAATCTAAGACGTTACCGCCTTGATAAATTTTACCGCGTTCAAAACGGGTCACATTTTCGTCAAGAACTTCTTCTTCGGCGTTCACTTCGACAAAGGCCTTGTTTTTGGTGAAAAATCCCGGCTTATGAGCACCGGTAATAATGACGTCAAAATAGTTTCGCCATGATGGATAGTCAGGGAGGACGCCATCGAAAAGAAAGCTCATCACCTTTTCCGTATAGGCAGAATAACTATTGGTCATAAGGAAAATTTTCTTCTGGGCGGAACGAATCTTATGCAGAACAATAGCGAGTTCGGGGTCAGCGATAATATATTTCTCCACATCGGCCATAATTCGAACTTTTATTGAGCCGTCTCGATGCGCCATATCTATCGCGAATCGAATGTCGTCATAGAGTTGCAGAAAGCTAATGTCGAGCTCTGGATGTTCTTCCAGATAGTCTACCAAAGCGGCATATAAAAAAGCTTCGGGCAACGCGAATAAGGTATCAACGAGTGCGAAACGTTCATCAGTATTGAGACGAATCGTGACGTTTCGGTAGTCAAAACGTTGGTTTCGAGTCAATTCTTTGAAACCGTGGTATCCCTTGCCAACATGACGATGGGAATCCAGCTTGATGATATTTCCAAGCTTTTTATCGATTACTAAACCACGAATCGCAAATTCGGGTTCTGGCTTTATAGAAGCGATTTCGGCTGGATAATTTCGGTGTTTGATGAGGCGTTCTAAGGTTAGTTCAACCGAAAGCGCATCTAAAGCCTCTTGTTTATAAAGAGCAAGCGTATAATCCATATCGAAACCGACACTATTTATGTTATCTAAACGGATATCTCGATTGCAAAAAACAGCGCGTGTTTTATCGATATGTTCTGCGACGGGGAAAACATCTATGAAATTCTTTTTGGTCGTACTCAATCTGCCTCTTGGGTTAAGCGTAATCGTTCGGGTCGTCGTATTGGATGTAGCTTATAACAATATCAATGCTTTTAATTCGTTACAACATCGGAACTAAAAAGGAGGGGTTTTTCACGATTCATATGTCGTTTTTAGCAAGGATCGAAGACCCAAGAACTTCTTTTGGCTTTCTGACGACTGATCGCGAACTCCTTCTTTCTTATGGTTTGAGTCGGGAACGGGTACAAAAATGAATGAATCGTCATTCAGCCTTGATGATGATGGTTTTTTCGTTATTATCTTCAGGTTAAAATCCCTTAGTCGCGTTTTTGGGCGCGAAGGTAGACACCCTAAAATGAGCACATTTAAATACGATAAAAAAGATATGATTTTTTCACTAGAAGCCCATGGGTTTCAAAAGGTTCTGTCTTTAAAAAAGTACGAGGATTATTCAGAAGATATCATTGATATGGCGATGTCGGGCGCTGAAAAGTTCGCGAGCGAACAATTGTGGCCGTCATTCACTGAAGCAGACGAAATCGGATGCACCTTCGAAGATGGAGTTGTGAAGGTTCCGACAGCGTACGAAGACATTTTTAAAACCTTTTGCGAAAACGGTTGGTATGCGCCAGGGCTGAATCCAGAATACGGTGGTCAAGGATTGCCAGCCGTTACTGCCATTCAAATTTTTGAATTTTTCGTCGCCGCTAATCCGAGCTTTATGTTTACACCTGGTCTCGGTACGTCGGCCGGTCACTTAATCGAGGCGTTCGGCACTGAGAAGCAAATCGGCACTTACGTTGAGAAAATGTATTCCGGAGAATGGGGCGGTACCATGTGTCTGACCGAGCCCGGAGCCGGTTCAGCCGTTGGAGATCTGACGACAAGCGCCACAAAGGTTGAGGGCGAGGAATACTATCAAATCGCTGGGAATAAAATTTTCATATCCGCGGGCGATCATCAGTTATCTGAAAATATTGTTCACCTTGTACTTGCTCGCGCGAAAGGTGATCCCGAGGGAATCAAAGGCATCAGCCTCTTTGTCGTTCCGAAGTTTAGAGCCGATGAAAACGGAAATATCGGCGATTTCAACGACGTTAATGTAACGGGTATAGAACACAAAATGGGAATCAAAGCTTCGCCGACTTGCTCACTAGCGTTTGGTGATAAAGGTGAATGTCGCGGCTGGCTCATCGGAGAAAGGTGCCATGGTATCATGTACATGTTTCAAATGATGAATGAAGCACGTCTCGTTACCGGTATGCAGGGGGTTGCAATTGGTAACGCAGCTTACCAGTTAGCTCTCGATTACGCTCGAGAAAGGAAGCAGGGTGCAGAAGCAACAAACCGTGATCCGGCGGCGAAATCAGTAGAGATTATTAATCATCCTGATGTGCGTAGAAATTTGCTTTTCATGAAAGCCCATGGCGAAGCGATTCGCGGGATGGTTTATAAAGCATGTATAAATGTCGATTTGTCCGAACATTCTGGAAACGAAGAAGAGAAAAAAGAAGCACAATACTTACTCGATTTGATGACACCTATCTGCAAAGCCTTCGCAAGTGATATCGGCTTTCAAATGACCGAACGCGCAATTCAAATTTTTGGTGGGTATGGATATATCGGCGAGTATAAAGTTGAACAATATATGCGCGATGTAAAAATTGCGTCTTTATATGAGGGAACAAACGGTATTCAAGCGCTAGATCTTTTGGGACGTAAAATGCGTCAAAAAGGCGGCGGTCTCTTTATGACTTGGATCAAGAATACGAATGCACTCGTTCAGGAATCTACTCATCCTGAAATGGCGGCCGCCTTCAAACAAATTGACGATGCGAAAAACGCCTTAGGTGAAGCCGCTTTTGGTTTCCAGGAAATGTCAGGCGCCAACCCGCAACTGCCACTCCTTCACGCGACTCCCTTTTTGAAAATGTTTGGACTTGTCGAAGGTGCAGTCGTACTCGCAGAACAGGCCGTGCTCGCTTACTCGAAGCTTGAAACCATCTGGGAAGATGCGGGAGTAAAGGCGGATGACAAAGTAGGGCGCCGCCAACTTCAGGAAACAAATCTGGAAGCCCAATTCTTGGAGAGTAAACTTGAGACCACCAAGTTTTATGCGTATCAAATTTTGCCCGAAGTTCACTCGATCCTAATTTCGGTCAAATCAGGCGACACATCAGCGCTCGACATTATGTTTTAATTTCTAGTTCTTTTAGGACTCTGCATTCCACTTTGTAATCCAACCCAATAGCCCGAGAGGCGATGATGTACAAAATGTTTTTTGTGGCCTTCTCTTTAGCGCTCGTCGCTTGTAATACAGCGACGAGCAATTCGGCAGACCTAAGCTTCGAACAAGATGCTACGGCTATTGAAGATATGAGAGGCGCCGTCGATCTGAACGCAAAGAATGATGTTGAGGTCGGGAGTTCGTCGAAGATGAAATGTTCTGACGTCGTGGCCGACGTGACCGCAGTCACCGCGACTGGAAGCGAGGGGGATTATCAATTCAACGTGACCCTCAAAAGTCCTGATACCGGGTGTAACCAATACGCAAATTGGTGGGAGGTTTTGGATGAAAGTGGTAAGTTAGTTTACCGTCGTATCCTCGGGCACAGCCACGTCGACGAACAACCTTTTACCAGGTCGGGTGGACCTGCGAATGTGAAAGAAACAGATGTGTTGATCATTCGCGCACACATGCATCCAAAGGGATATGGTTCTAATGTTCTTAAAGGTTCTGTAAAAGACGGGTTTTCTGCTTTTAAATTGGATTGCACTTTTGCTGCTGGGGTTGAATCCCAAGCCCCTCTTCCACAGAGCTGCGCCTTTTAGTAATATTCTTGAGTACTAATCAAGAAACTACTTATCAAGAGGTCGTCGGCTGTACGTTTTAATGCAGACCGATGTCCCCGATTATTACTGAGAAAAGATAGGTGGTCGTTCACTTTCCTGGAACGGCGCTGAGTGGTCCAATGACTCCAGGGGCCTCTAAAACGGCGCTCTCCCCGTGCCCTTTTGTCGGTGTTTAGCCTCAGAAATCAACCAAGAATCGATTCACTCAAATATTTGCAAAACAGCCGCGATCTCCCTATAAGGGCCCCAATGTATGGAATGAATTTATTAATGTAGAATACCTAATGGCCCAAAATGAAAGTTATTTTCCTCTTAGTCGCACTCAGTCTTTTTGGCTGTGTCGAAGATGAACCCCAATTACGAATCGAACCTCGTGAGATTGCCCTAGGAATAGAGCGTGCTGAACATTCTGATGAGGTGCGCCTTCGCGCAGACGGATTAACGGTCTGGATGCGCCCAAAGATTGAAACCCCAACGGACTTTCGTTCAACTTGGATTCTTTCGGGTCGTATTAGTCGAAATATTTCGACCATAAACGGAACGGTGGACGGTGATCAATTAGATATTGCGCATGTGAGTAATCGAAAATTTGAAATTTCTATTACAACAGATCTTTTCGAAAAAGCCCTTATTCATGGTCTCCTCGTCAATGTCGAAACATCGGCCGGTACCCATACGATTCGATTATCGCTAGAAGGTCGTTTGTCGCGAGGAGACGGGTCATCGTATATCTATCCCTATCGTCAAATTCGACTCATCGCCGACGGCGGTAAGCCTGTGTTTCGCGCGACTGTAAGTACACGCAAAAACTTCGATACGCTAAATGGCACCAACGATGATGATTCTGAACCCAGTTCGCTAAAAGTTTCTGACCGAAAGTTCTATCTCGATTTTCAACAAGGTTTGCTGACCTGGGCTGCAACCCCTTACCACGATGCTCTTGTATTAGTCGGCCACGCCAACGGTAAACGTTATCATCGCCACGCATTCATCGGCCTCGCCTTGGTAAAAATCGGTCTTACGAATAGTGATCCAGCAGAAATGTGGCCAACGCCACAATGCGATGAGGCCGGAGATGTTCATCAGCAGCTTGCATGCGGACCACATCCTAAAGAGGCCCTATTTCGAACTTTCGCTAATGATTTTCGTTCTTTTATCATTTCCCACTATCGCGCAAATAGCGACGATATCGAACAGGCAGGCGGAGTTCATCGGACTCAAGCCTTATTGACCGTGGATACAGCGCGGATGTACGAGATTACAAGTTCCAGTCATACTGACGACTCCGCGCATACGATTCTTTTAGCTCACCCCGATATCCTATTTCCCGATTCCGGAAAACGTTGGGTCGGCGCGTATGATCGTTCTTCAGGCGATCTCCTCGAAATAAGCCACCAGAACTAAACTTCTAAGATACAATTTTTGCGACATAATCGCGGCTTTTGTATAGACTTTTCTTCTAAATGATATTAATTATCAATTTCAATTAGCAGCTTTTGGAGTTCTCATGGCTTTGTCTCGTTTATTATTAGTTCTGTTCATTTTCGTTAATATCGGCTGTGACAAAAAGCCGTCTGAAGTAGCGAAACCTTCGATAGATCCTAAGGTTGAAGAAAAGTCGGATACCAAAATTGAAGCCAGAACTCTAACGCTCTATACGCATCGCCATTACGAAGCAGACCAAAAAATCATAGCAAACTTTACCGAAAAGACGGGAATTAAGGTTGATGTTGTTAACGCATCGGCCGACGAGCTCTTGGCCAAAATTGAAAGAGAAGCTGCCAAAAGCCCAGCAGACGTTTTTCTCACCGCCGATGTTGCACGCTTAGTTCGCGCTCAAGAAAAAGGCATTCTTGCAAAAATTGAATCAAAAAAGCTAAACGAAAACATTCCGGCTCACTTACGGGACGAGGATGGGCGATGGTTTGCACTGACCAAACGAGCACGAGTGGTTGCTTACGCAAAAGATCGCGTGAAGCCCGAAGAGATTACAACCTATGACGACTTGACTTCAGAAAAATGGAAAAAAAGAATTGTCGTTCGTTCTTCGTCAAACATTTACAATCAGAGTTTACTTGCTGCTTACATCGCACATTTCGGAAAAGAAAAAGCCAAAGTTTGGACCGAAGGTATAGTGGCAAACATGGCAAGGACTCCGAAAGGCAATGATCGTGACCAAGTAAAAGCGGTTGCTGCCGGAGTTGGAGATATCGCGATTATTAATACCTATTATCTAGGGAAATTATTGAACTCAAAAGATGAGACCGAACGAAAAGCAGGAGAAGCCGTAGGGATAGTCTTTCCAGATATGACAAAAGGGGAAACGAAAAATAAAGTGCCCCGTCCACACATTAACATTAGTGGAGCCGCTATTCTAAAAACGGCGCCTCATAAAAAAGAGGCCATCGCCTTTCTAGAATTTCTGTCCGATGTTGACGCGCAAAATACATTCTCCGCGGCAAATTACGAATATCCGGTCAATCCTAAAGCAACAACAAATAGGCTTCTTACTTCTTGGGGAAACTTCGAAGAAGACAAAATGTCTCTAAAAAAACTTGGAACCTTCAACAAAGAAGCCGTTATGATTTTCGACCAGGTCGGCTGGAAATAGTTGAATAGGCGTCGTTACTTTTATGGAGCCTTCCCACTCTCGATTACGATCACTAGGAACACGAAAGGCCTATCTGCTTTTTGCGATTTGCGTGGTGTTAGTTGCAACCCCCTTAATTTATCTTTTAGTGAGTGGTTTTACGAGTAGCGATACGTCTTCATGGGACCATATTGTTGAAACAAGGTTACCGGATTACCTTCGCCACACCTTTTGGGTCACACTCTACACGGCTTTTTTAGCATCGGTTTTCGCGCTTCCCGCGGCATGGGTTCTATCTAAGTATCGAATGCGGGGCGCTCTTTTTCTGGACACCTTACTCGTCATCCCGCTGGCGATTCCAAAGTATCTGATGGCCTACGCGTATGGTGGAATATTCGATTTTGGCGGTTGGGTGTCTTCGTTTTTGTCGTTTTTTTCCACTGGCTTTCCCCCTCACATCGATATCCTCAACCCCTTGGGGCTTTCGTTCGTTTTGGCGTGTGCGCTATTTCCTTATATCTACATCGCGGCGAGGCTTGGTTTTGGTTCTGCTCAGCGAGACCTCTTTGAAGCCTCACAACTTCTGGGGCGTTCCAACAGGGCATATTTTTTCAAAATTTTGCTTCCGCTCGCGCTACCGGCGATTTTAGGTGGTCTCTCTTTCGTAATTATGGAGACCGTCGGAGATTACGGCGCTTCTTATTATTTCGGAGTTGATACTTTATCCACAGGGATCTTCCGAACATGGTTCGGGTTGAACGACATCGAGACCGCTTTTCGTTTGTCATTGTTGCTTACCTTATGTGTCATTGCGATCTCTGTGATTATTTTTTCGTACGGGCGTACACATAAGTTTTTTATTAAGAGCATTCAGCGTCCTCTGGAGAAAACGAACTCCGACAATTCGTTCAAGAGCGCTCTATTGTATTTTCTTTGCTTAGCGCCGATAGGTCTAGGGACTATCTTTCCGATGGCTCAACTTTTAAAGTGGGGCTATCAAAGTGCGGCAACAATTGGCGATATCGACGTTTTGATGCTTACTTTTTCTAGCGCGAAAATCGCTGGTTTCACTGCGTTAACATGTTTGGTTTTCGCTTTCGTCTTATTGTATTCTGCTAGACTCGCCAGGCCAAAAGTTCCTGGTATTTTGACCGAATTTTCGCTCTACGGATACACGCTTCCTGGGGTGGTATTGGCCATTTCGTTACTCGGACTATTGTTCGGTTTTTCAAAAACCTTGGAGAGTTATGGATGGGATGTATCTTCGTTCACTCTTTACCTATCAGCCTCGTCGGGCTTATTGGTTGTGGGAGGGGCGATTCGTTTTCTAGCT
>CALJNB010000142.1 GCA_937981985.1 uncultured bacterium | reverse complement strand
CAATCGTATCATTGAGTGAGTAGCCAACGATGGTTAGGAGGGCTGCGATGATCGCGAGATTGAATTCAGTACCGAAAACGATGAAAGCGCCGATAGAGATCACAACATCGTGACCGAGTGCTGCAACAGACCCAGCGGCGTATCGAATATCGAATCGGAATGCGATATAGATGAGGATTAAGAAAAGCGCGACGAGGAGTGACAAAGCACCAGCTTCTCGAAGTTGAGCACCCACAGTAGGTCCAACCGTTTTGAGACGTACGAGTCCCGTTTCTGGATTGAATTTATCCGGTAATGCAGCGGCGAAACCTTTCTTCGTTCGACTTCCAAGGCCTTCAAAACGAACGACATAACGTTTGGTCTCGTCGACGCCTTCGGTACTTACCTCAACGTTTTCAAGTCCAAGTGACTGAACCGCGTTCTTGATTTTATCCTTGTCCATTTCGGTATCTTTAAAAACGACAGTCATTTTGTCGGGTTGTTCTGCCTCCCACAAAATACGAGTGACTTCTGAAAGAGATTTCAGTTTCGTTTTAATTTCACCGACCGACTGTTCGTTCACCACGGAGATTTCTTTAGTTTGTATCTTGTATTCACCGGCAGTATCACTTGTACCGAATTTCTGAACGCCGGCGTCGCTGAACACTGAAAGGGCAGCAGCACGGACCTCAACGTCAGTGATACTTTCATCGAATTTCAGGATGATATCCGTACCACCAGTGAAATCGATTCCCCAATTTGGTCCTTTGACGAAATAGAGTGCGATACTTGCGATGACAACGCATAGGGAAATCAACGCTACGAACTTTGATTTTCCGACGAAGTTGATATTTGTATTTTTTGGAACAATTCTAAACATAATATTTTCCTCGCCTATATACTAAGGGTTTCTTTGTCGCCCTTAGAGAGCCAAGATTCAAACAACATTCTAGAGATGAATACGGCCGTGAAGATGGTCGCAACGATTCCGATAAGAAGCGTGACGGCAAATCCTTTAATGGGGCCAGTACCAAACTGAAGAAGAACAAGGCCGGCAATGCCGGTCGTAATATTCGCATCGACAACCGCAGAAAGCGCTTTCTCGAAACCCGCAAGCATCGCATCTCTTGCTTTCATACCAGCGTCGAGTTCTTCGCGGATACGTTCAAAGATAATCACGTTAGCATCAACTGCCATACCAACGGTAAGGATGATACCTGCGATACCCGGAAGGGTAAGTGTTGCACCGATTGCTGCCAATCCGGCTAGGATGAAGACCATATTCAACGTGAGTGCGACGATAGAAATAACGCCGGCACCTCGGTAATAAACCATCATTAATAGGATAACTAACATCAATCCGATGAGGAAAGCCTTGGTCGACGCGTCAATAGAATCTTGACCTAAAGTGGGTCCCACCAATGTCTCGAATTGTTTCTCGATTGGAGCCGGAAGGGCGCCGTGACGAAGGGCGGTAACAAGATCAGTCGAATCCGCAATAACGTCAGCGTAAGACTGCATCGTATTCATTGTAATAGAACAACGCCCGCCCATAATCGCTTCGTTAAATACCGGTGCACTCTGCACTTCGTTATCAAGCATAATCGCCATACGCTTTCCAACGTTGTTAGAAGAGAGCTCTCCGAATAGGTCAGCGCCTTTAAGGTCGAATTCCAAAGCCACGTAAGGACGATTAGTCTGAGAGTTTGTTTGTACAGATGCGTTTTGAACGTAATCACCAGTGAGTTCTACTTTTCGGAAGACATAAAATGTTTTCCAGTAACTTTTTTCTGTATCGATTTCGGTCTTCTGGAGGTCTTTGTAGACCTTATGTTTCTGGTATCCAATGAAGTGGTCGTTTGGAACCTTTCCTTTGAAGAACTTGATAAGCATATCTTTGCTGTGATGCGTTACCGAGCGGTTTCCTCCAACATTTCGAAGCTGAAATCCTTCAGGGAGTTTTCCAGAAAATCGATTAAAAAACGCGTTGTTGCCAGCATCATCCACCATTCTAAATTGAAGTTGTGCGGTCGCGCCGATTAATTTCTTAACGCGTTCAACATCTTTTTTGTCTAGACCTGGAAGTTGAACAACAACATCGCCTTTACCCTGACGCGTGATTGCAGGTTCGGCAACACCTAGACCATCAACACGCTGACGAATGCGTTCGACAGCTTGTGTGACCGCGTATTCTTTGGTCTCATCAATGTACTGTTCGTCCATTGCAAGATGGAATTCAGTTGAAGAAATTTCAAGTTTGGTCAACGACGAGAAGAAGGACAAGATGCTATCATCAAGCTTGGCTGCTTCTGCTTCGTTGTTGAAGGTGACTTGGATGTAGTCTTCGCCGTACGTATAAGTAGCTTTGGCTCCCTTGGCGTCTTTAGCTAAGAGACGTTTTTCAACATCACTAGCCATTCGGTCAAGCTTATCTTCAACGGCCTGATCGACCATCACTCGATATTGAAGTAACAAACCACCCTGCAGATCGAGTCCTAAGTTAATAGGGTTGACTTGGGTCGCAATGAGATCCACAGCTGCGTTTTGATTCGCAGGTTGGATATCTCCATCTAGATCGCCATCCATGGCGTCGAAACCGGTCGGAAGTAAAGCAGCAATAGCAATAAGAATTGCAATGCCTACAACGGACCAGCGAAAAGAATTCGCATTCATTCGGAAAGACTCCTCTTACGCGCTTTTTTCAGCGCCAGTGTTTAGCACCGATGATTTGGTGCCCTTAATTCGGTTTCGAAGAATTTTCATCTTCGTGCCTTTGCTAATTTCTATCGTAATAATAGGATCATCAACGGACTTAATTGTGCCTATAATTCCACCGGCGGTGATAATCTCGTCACCGATGGTTAAAGCGGCGAGCAACTTTTGATGCTCGGCGCGTTGTTTGGATTGTGGACGCCACATTATGAAGTAAAATACGACAAAAATTAAGGCGAACGGGAGTAGCATCGTTACGATGTCTCCACCACCTGGCGGTTGTGCCTGCGCTGTAACCTGCATATATTCAAACATTACTAGACCTCTTAGAGGCAATAGACATATGACAACACCCCAGTTTAAAATAGGGGTTGAAAGGCTGAGACAATTAGCAACGATTAGAACGGAGGTCAACTCCAACACCCTTGTTTATGGTTAATAACTGGGGCTTTCTAGATTTATTCTTCCGCTAAACACTTCTTATTTGGTTTCTTGACAGTCTTTGGACCCGTGTTAGCATCGCATAAACAGGTTCAAGCAGCATGTGTACTGGCACTTCCAGCACTTGCCAATATTCGGATCGACCTTAAGAAGGCTTCAAGTGACGCGTAGAAACCCATATATTAGTTATTTTTTTGCACTCTCAATAACTTCAGTTGTGGGCTGCGCCCATAATGCGCCCGCCGAGCAAGCAAACGTTGCAGAATCAGCCGGAATGAAGACCAGGCTAGAAGAAGCAGAAAGGACGAATGGAAGATTGAACGTCCGAGTTGAGGAACTAGAAGACCAACTTTTTCTGCTGCAAGATCGTGTCGACTCGAATCGAATTGCCCTTCAAAGACGAGGAGTCTGGGGACAGAATCGACAAGCTAGAAACGATGCACCCGCCGCCGCGCCTACATCATACCGCCAGAAGTACGGTGCACGAACGCCAAAGAATTTCGTGAAACTTGAGTCCCAGACCGCCAATGACGATCATATGTATGAATATTATGATGAGGAAGAATCCGCTCCTGTTGTAAAGACAAAAAAGCGATCACGTAAACGTTACGAAAACGGAAAGCAGACACAAGATGTCGTCATCACCGAAAAGGAATATAATGCATTCATTCAGGAGAATGGTTATGATTCTACAACACCACAAAAGCGAAATCCGTCATCGGGCAAGAAAGTAAGAACCCCTCAACCCAATGTCACCGACGAAAAGTTACTGACAACCAATCAACTCAAAAACGGTGTAACAGCATCCCCCTCACGCACCGCTTCCAAAAAGCCAGGCAAGAAAAACGGACTATCTTTGTATAAAGAGTCATTAGCCTTCTATCGGTCAGGGGATTATAGTTCCGCACTGGCTGGATTTGAGGCGTTCCTAAGGGCGGGCCCCAAAGCAGATTACATCGATAACGCGTTATATTGGATCGGTGAATGCCATTTTGGACTCGGTTCCCACGCCAAGGCTGCTGAATTTTTCAAACGGGTCATGACAGAACAACCTGATGGAAACAAAATTCCAGATTCAATGCTGAAAATGGCATTGGCTTTTGTTAAAATGGGAAAAACAGAACAAGCAAAGAAATTACTGAGCAACGTCTCGCAACAATATCCTAGAACCAACGCTGGAAAGCTGGGTGCACAAAAGCTCTCAGAACTTTAGGCCGGAGAATTGATGAAAAATATTTTTAAAAAGGGCTCGAAAAGCGCAATCCTCCTAGGAGCCATCGCGTTATCTTTTATTGCAACGACAGCTTCGGCACAAACCGCCGGACGTGACTATCATGTTGTTCAGAGTGGGGATACGCTTTATGACCTCGCCGGCGCGAACTATAGCGATGTTTATCAGTGGCCAAAACTTTGGGGTTTCAATCCTCATATCACCAATCCACATTGGATTTATCCGGGCGATATCATCTACCTCCGTGCTGCCGGGTCTAAAGTTCCGGTCGGAGAGATGTCCAGCGGTCAGAAATCTTTATCGGCGATGCATCTCCCTGTAGCCGGAATGGTTACGAACAAGGTTGAATTTGTCGGGGAAATTTTAGCCTCGCCAAAAGAAGCAAACATGTTATCGGAAACGGATACCGTTTGGTTTGAACTTAATGACAAGAACGCAAAATCTACCCCAGGTGAACTTTATGCTATCGTGCGACCTGATGGAGACATTGAGTCTGAGGATGGACGAGAAGGAATTAAGTATTTTGTGGTAGGAACGCTTAAAGTCACTGAACAAAAAGATAATTACTACGATTCAGCCGTGATCACTCAAGGGTTCAGAGAAATTCTTCGTGGCGACAAACTCATCCCCTACGAACGACAAATAAAAGTGGTTCAGCCCATTCAATCTGAAAAAGATCTTGTCGCCGAAGTGGTTGAGGGGATGGATGTTCTTTTTCACTACGCCGAATTTCATTACGTATTCGTAAACCGCGGTGCCAAAGACGGGATTCGTCCCGGAAATCGCTTCTTCGTTTATCAACGCAAAGAAGGACTCGAGTTTGGTTCTAATAAAGATGACCAAGTTCCGTTCAGTAAAATCGGGCAAGTCATGATCTTGGATGTGAAAGAAGATTTCTCGTTCGCGGTAGTGACCGATTCGTCTAAGGAAATCAACCCCGGCGATCGATTAGAGATGTACAAAGGATATTGAAAACTGATTTATCTCAGACACGATACGACCCAACTTGGGTCGTTTTTTTTTAGTCTATTTTTTGGAAACAGGCACCGTGTTGTTCTGAAAAATAGAACCATATGGGCTGCATTATCGCATGGATTCGGACGGTCAGAATGGATAAGGTTTTACCTACAGGAGCGAATATGAAAACAATTTTCTTGATACTAACTTTATCTCTTCTTATGTCGTCGTGCGGCGACTCAGACGAGGGTAACAATGCTAAAACCACAAACAACAACACCCTGACTACTAATAACGAGGGCACAGCTACTAAAAACGGTGAGACGAACGGAAACAATGGAACGTCGAATAACAATAAGTCGCCCGATGAGCTGCAAATTGAAATGGGAAAAAAATTATTTGCGATGCCCGCTGAAGGCGGAAACGTATTTTCTTGCGTTGCGTGTCACGGCTTGAAAGGAGAGGGGGCTTTCCTTCGTCCGGGACATCCAATGACGGGCGTTACGAAGCGCGAAACGTTTAAAAACGGTCAGCTGGACTCATTAAACGATGCTGTTAATAGTTGCTTAACTGAATGGATGCGTGCCCCGACGTGGGAAGAAGATAGCGACGAGATGAAGGCGCTTGTCGCGCTTTTTGAACGTGACGCAATCGGTAGCGGGGACGAACTTACATTTGAAATTGTTGATCCGCCGACCGACTTTTCTGCAGGAAATGCTGCTGAAGGTCAGACTCTATTCAACGGCGCTTGTGCTGTTTGCCACGGCGTCGATGCTGTCGGTGGACCTTTGGCCCCGCCGTTGAACGCGACAGAACTATCGGTCGAATATATTTCCGAACGTGTGAGAAAATCAGGCTCAACCGATAGCAAGGTTTACGATGAACTGACCGGCGGGATTATGCCCTTCTGGAGTAAAGAGCGATTAAGTGATGTGGAGGTTGTTCATATTTCGACTTTTATTTCCGAACTAGAAGAGCCCGTCGTGGATCCAGACAATAACGATCCTGGCCCGATCAATAATAATCCGGGCCGCGACTGTGAAAAGACGCATGCGAAAGTCGGGAAGGTACTCAATTTTTCTAATCTTTTTCACGATGTTAGTGGTCGCGCGGAAGTAATTGATGATTGCACCATCGAAATCACAGGTTTTAATTACGATGGCGCTGGCATTGACGTACGAATTTGGACGGGGGCGGGTAGCCCGCCCAATTACGGAGCTGGCTACGGTATCAGCGAAGATCTCTTAAAAGCCGGCGGATATGCCGATGTTTCGTTTACACTTACACTCGACGAGAACGATAGTTTGGACGACATCGACGGCCTAAGCGTCTGGTGTGTAGCCGTCGGAATTAGCTTCGGCGATGGTGAGTTTGAATAGGTCTGGTCCAGTAGACCTTCACGATACCTGAAGGTCGTTTGCCAAGACACCGGTTACACCCGCCAATACGATTCTATTTTTTCCTTTGGAACGAATAGTCACCGAGTTTACATTTGCCGGAATGATAGCGCTCTGGAAAGGTGAGAGTGTGAGGTCCTCGATAAGAATATCATGAATGCCCAGATTTATTAGAACTTGAGGGGATTGGACCGAAACCGACCAGGTTGCATTCTTAACGAATAAAACCTCCACCCGGTAACTGGCAGGGCTAAATAAAAGCGAATGGGTTTCGTTTTTTAATCTAATAAGTTGTGTGTGCGAATTCAGGTTTAGAACTTGTAGAGCCTGTTCGACATGTAAGTCTCGTAACTCACCGTTTTCGTTTTTGCGTCCGTAATCGTAAAGGCGAAAGGTTGAGTCCGAGGGCTCTTGGATTTCTAATAGGACGACGCCTTTTCTGATCGCGTGTATCGTCCCGGGGGGCACGTGGATAGCATCGCCTTCCTGAACGCTAATTGTGTTCAATAAATGTTCGCACCGATGTTCTGAGATGGCATCGCGTATGTCATTTGCCGTTGTGTTGGGTTTGACGCCGTGGGCAATCTCTCCGTTTTCGGAATCCAGAATGATCCAACATTCGTCTTTAGAGATGGCACCTTCAAATAATCTTGCACTTGCTTCCCCTGGATGGACTTGCACGCTTAAGTCGTCGTTTGCATCCAAAAATTTTATCAAAAGTGGGAAGCGTTCTAACGAAGTTGCGGTACCGATTAAATCAGATCCAAAAAGTAGGACCATTTCTCCTAAAGACTTTCCTTTAAAATCTCCGCGTGCGACGTAGCTTTGCCCTTCTTCTAGATCGGCGACCTCCCAAGATTCTCCGATTTTGTTATTGGATATGGGTTTATTAAATTTTTGAGTTAACTTTTCGCCGCCCCATATTTTGGGGACCATCAACGGTGTGCAACGAAAAGGAGCTAATCGTGTGCCTTTCATAGTAGTTGCGGAGCCTCTTGAGACTTTTCTGGATTCATTATGTTCCATATGATTTTTAGTATCGTGGGGTCTCCCGAGATTTCTGCCATCTTCGCGGCTCTTTTTAGTTCATCAGCGAAAGTTTTTTGATCTCGCTGCGCCTTTGCGACAACTGCGAGACGGATATGGCACAACGCCGCGATATCAAAATTAGCAGTTTTAATCGCGTAAGTTGATGCTTTTCGCAGAGAACTTTGGGCATCATCAAACTTGGTGAGGTGCGTTAGAAAGGTTCCATGAATGAATAGCGCCTTTGCTGCCTTTCCAAAATTTCCTTGTGCGACCTGTGTCTGAAAAAATGCGGATAGCACGTCATTTGCCGCCCCAAGATAGGGGCCGTTGGGAAGGGGCGATGGAAAGACAGAATACAATTCGGCCAGTCGTTCATACATTCTCACGCTGGCCGGGAAGTCGTCGAGACTTCGATTAATATTTATCGATTTTAGTGCATGTTCGAATGCACGCTGAGGCTCTTTACGGGCCAAGTTTGCGATGAACATAAAGTAGTTTACCCGAGCTACGCCGACCGGCGAGTTTAGCGCGACGTAAGTTTCCTCGGCGTCCAGAAGCGCCAAAAGAGCGTCATCGTGTAGATTTTGTTCAAACGCGAGAAGGCCTTGTGAGATTCGAAGCGACGCTAAGAGTCTTGGCGTTTTAGAGCTCGTTCGTGAAGAAATTTCCTTCAAAATAGCTTTTCTGAATTCTAGTTCCGGCGTTGGGATGCCCCAGTAGATTCCACCCAGCAGAGCAGCGAGCTCTTCAGATGGTGCACTTGCTATTAACTTTTGGACGAGTGTTTTTGCTTCGTCTATTCTTTCTGCTTTTAGTAGCATTTCAATATGCATGGAGAATGCACCGAAATATAAAGTGTCCTGTTTGGATTTTCGAGCTTCGAAATATTTCTTAGAGGCAACGCTTGCACGAGCATTGGCGCCGAGCATGTCTAGGAGTCGAACCTTGGTCCCCAGCGCATTGAGTTCAGCCATCCGATCCTCTCCGGCCTCGTCTTCATCTTGAGTGACAAGCCAAAGTGCTTCTTGCGTGTGGTCCAATGCGGCCCATCTCATCGCGTATTGATCGCGAATATGCCAACGCATGGGTCCACGCAAGTTGATGTCGTTTAACATGTACCGAAGATGAATAAGCGCTTCACTAGACCGACCACGGTTAACAAGAACAGAAGACCAGACGAGCTCGGCAAACTTGGTTACTTGCCGTGGGTCCAATTTATTGATCGGTCCCAAATCGATTCCATTTTCGGGTGGGGCAGCACTCATGCCCGGTCCGCGCGACGAACCGACGCTCGAATAGTTTACAATAAGATGATCGTCTCCATCGATAGATACTACTTTTCCGCCAACTGCAATTTTGGGGTCCTGAACTTTTGAATATTGGTCAGCGATTTTATAAAACGATGGCAGGGTTGGATCGCCTGAAAGTGGGGAATTGATAAGCTTTGTTTTGCGTTGCGGTAGAGCGTCCAATGTCTTGGAGAAGGCGTCATGTAACACGGTTCGGAGTGTATCGTTTTCGTCTCCGACGATGGTTAAGAGCTCTATAGATGAAGGGCTGGCGGGTCCACCAAAGGTGTGTTCCATAAAAATTGCGATATCATCGGAACGGAGTTTGGAGACCCGTTGAAGTTGAGAACTACCGTACCACAGTTTACATGTTGAACTATCTTGAGAGACTGCTGAAACCATACAGATAGCTTTTATGCGTTTGGATATCCGGATATCCGTGGGACGTTTCGGATCCGGAACTCTGGAGGCAATTGCGTAGATATCTCCTTTTTGAACGCCTGATTGTTCTCCGATTGAAAGTTTGATTTCTGCTAATTTTTTTTCGCTTTCCTTAGGTTCAATTACGGGAGGCGCTATTCCTTTTCCGACGCGTTCGTCTAAGGGAGCCTTCTCCCACGTTACTTTTGCGCCAATTAGGTTTGCTTCCGGGTATTTATAATCCAAAGCTACGATCGCGATCTTTTCGTTTATTTTTTTGACGAGATGACCAAGAGCCAACGGCGGTCGTTTGAGATCGTCGATCGGCCACGAGCCTCCATACCTCGCGTAGAAGGGGGACCCCATTTTTGCGTCAGACAGATCACCAACAGCGTAAAGAAATCCATTCTGCGCTTGGCGGAGTTCGGTACCTTTTTCTGGAATTTCCAACTTAGGTGCGTCTTGAGGAAATCCATTTTCCACCGGCCAAAGATTAGGTTTCGCTTGTGTGTTAGAACACGCGCTACCCAATAAGATGAGGATGATTGGAAGGAAAGATTTCATGAAGACTCCGAATTTAGCATAGCTAAGGAGGGGAAAGTATGTCCTAAGATCGTCAATTCAACAAGTCAGGGCCCGACGAGGTTAGCTATGAGATGCGTTTACCGGATGCCGCTTTTTTGGTAATTTTGCCGATGACTCAAATTAAGCAAGCATCTGTAATTTCAAATTACATTCCCGCACTGGATGGTTTGCGTGCCATTGCGGTACTTCTTGTCGTTTTAGGGCATTACGCGGGAACGCTTAAAATTCCAACTACTATTTTGGAGAATCATTTGGTTTATCGATTCCTTGCATCAGCTGCGATAGGAGTCGACCTATTCTTCGTCATTAGCGGATTCCTAATAACCTCTCTGCTTCTCGAGGTGCGTGCGCGCGATGGATCTATGAAGTCATTTTGGATGAGGCGAATACTTCGGATCGCGCCGCTATTCATCTTTTATCTGGTCTTTCTTGTAGTGTTACCTCATATCGCCGATGTTGAGTTTCTGAAGCTTAGTTCTTTTAGTGCTATCGAATGGATAGGAATCTTCGCCTATTTGGCGAATATCGTCTTTCTTTTTCACGGTAAGGTGAGCCAGGAATATGTAATTCTTTGGTCCCTCAGTATTGAAGAGCAATTCTATTTAACTTGGCCTTTCTTGATTAAAACTTTGGAGTTCAAGGATCTTCGTCGCTTTATCGTTCTTGCGATAAGTCTTGCTTTTGCGTTCCGTTTTGGAAGCTACTTATACAGCCCAAAAGTCGACGCTCATTATTTTCTTCTTTTTTGTCGGATGGATGGTCTTCTTTTCGGAGCCCTTATTGCATTTTTTCGAACATATGGAGAGTTTGAAATCGCGAGACGCTGGATAGCGCGGTGGGGATGGCTATTTGCGGTATTGATGTTGCTCTATTTACTTCAGGAAAAGCCTTATTATCAAGAAATTAAAGGTGCCTTTTACATTGGCTACTTTTATTTCGTGGTTGCTTTGAGTTGGGCAATTATTGTTCTCCACGCAATTGAAGCACCCGTCTGGACCGAACGAATTCTTGCAAATCGAGTAGCTAGATATATCGGTAAGATTTCCTATGGGTTGTATATTTGGCATCCTATCGTCGGTAAGGTCACAGATTACCATCTAGACGGTTTTGGGTTTGAAGAAGAAGCTTACGCGACTCGAATGACGATCATGTTATCCCTCAGTTTTGTTGCCGCGACCTTGTCCTTTTATACGATCGAGACCGGGTTCTTGAAATTGAAGAAGCATTTTCCCTATTTCTCAGATGAAACGACGGCCAAGCGCAACGAAGGAGCTAAGCAAAAAGAATGAAAGAAAGACACATGGCAGCAAGTCCCCAGCAATACCATGCGAAATAGTGAAATTTAGCCTTTTTCAACAGCGCAACCAAAGCACTCAAAAAAGCGTATCCGCTTACTGCGGCAATGGCTGCTCCTAGAAGAAAAGGAGTTGCAGAATCATTACCGGCAAACATATCGACGTCGAATTTCAGAATGAGCGCGCCCAGTATTGCGGGGATCGATAGTAAAAAAGAAAGCATCGCAGCCTCGGTTCGACTAATACCGAAGAAAAGTGCGGCGGTGATTGTGGTTCCCGAACGCGAAATGCCTGGAAAGACAGCAAACCCTTGAGCGATTCCAAGCAGGATCGATTTCCAATACGGAAATCGTATCAAAGTCTTTTCGTCATTGATTTCCGGATGAGGTGCGAAACGATTCAAAACGAGAATAAAGCCGTTCAGTATTAAGAACCCACAAACAAGATATGCCAATGTAGTGATGTCTTTAGGCAGGTACTTTTCGATGAGGAGGCCGATTATCGCAGTTGGAAAAGAGGCAATAAGAACAATGACAGTTAATCTAACCCCCCACTTATTAAATTCTCGCTCAACCATCGCTTCTTTCAAGTCGCGTAGAATTTCCCATATTTCTCGACGATAGAATGCAACAATGGCGATCAGGGTACCCACATGAAGAACGATATCGAAAAGACGATTAGGTTCTTCGGCGCCTAAAAAGAATTGGGCTAACGCGAGATGACCCGAAGAACTAACCGGCAAAAACTCGGTAGCTCCTTGTATGAGACCCAATATGATTGCGGCTAGAATGCTCATTTTTCGGCGATTGGATATTGTTTAGGTGTCATCAGTTTATCGGACTGAATCCACGCCTGAGTTGCTGGAAGTATTTTTTCCTCCCACTGATTGGACAACCGGATCTTCAAAAACTCTAAGTACAATGCTGCCATGATCTCTTCGATTTCATCGAGTAGATACATGCGTTCATAAAAGCGTTCGTCGTATTCACTTGTCAGGAGCGCAGGGATTTTAACGCTCGAAAAATCGAGCGATTCACCCTTCAAAGTTAACACCCAAATACGTCCTTCTTTATTGACTGACATTTTTGCTTTCGACAGGCGCTTTCCTTGTCGTAAGGCAGTTTTGGCTTCAATGCCGTTGGCAGGATCGCCGCCTTTTAGTTCACTACGCTGGGTTTCAGCGATGTAGGCTTCCAGTGTCATTTGATCATCGAATTCCAATTCTATTGAACCGATTTCGTCGACTTTAAGTAAACACTCAAAGCATTCGGACTTGAACCACAGCCACATTAA
>CALJNB010000141.1 GCA_937981985.1 uncultured bacterium | reverse complement strand
GATCGGACCACCACCAAGTATTACGATTTTCTTCAAACTTCACTCCATTTCGCCAGCCAACTTAACTCGGATAACGCAAAATGCGAGCTAAACTCGAAAAATTTTAACTGAAAAGCCCGCGAAGAAGTGTCGCCAATTTTGAATCTATGGCGAAGAAAATAAGGCTATGGTTTTCGGCTAAGTCAGCAGTTGCGTAATCGGACCTGTACTCAACGCCGGGAGCCCGAAAGTATTCTCCGGATATCCGAAAGCGTGCAAAATTGTGATCAGCAGGTCATTGTTCGTGCGGTTTCCAAGTTGCACATGTCTCCCATCGCAATTCATTGTTCCTTGAAGATTACCCGCCATTACGATCGGAATATCGTCGTAACGATGATTATTTCCTTTCCCTAACTCGTTAACCCATATCACCAAAGAGTTATCGAGCATGGTACCGTCACCCTCCTTAATTTTTTTCATTTCGGTCAAAATTTTTGCAAAACGACCAGCGATATATTGATTCAAAAGAACCAGCTTATCCTGCGCAGTCGTATTCGTATCACTATCATGTGAAAGCTCATGCCATGAATCCGAATGGCCGACCATTTGGAGACTCAATGCGCCCAAACCGCTACCAAATTGGACTGTTGAAACACGAGTTCGATCACAGGCCATCGCCTGCACCATCTGCGTCAATTGAAAATCTGAAGTGCCGTCCATCATCGATTCGGAAGTCCAATCACTGCCCGAAAAAGTCGGCGCAGCAAACTGGCCGCATGAAGACTGTCCTCCACTTTGTAATACCGTTTCCAAATCTCTAAACGCTGTGTAGTGCTGATCTAAGCGAGCACGGTCGTTTGCAGACAATCGCTTATCGACCTTAGTCATATCGTTCTTCAACATATCCAAAACCGACTGACGGCGCTTACGAATACGAATTAAGGCGTCCGGCTCTTGTATCTGCTCACCGAAAATTTGATCGAAAAGTAACGAACCGTCATTTTCAGAAAAAAGTGGTTGATCGGCACCAGCATAACTTAGTGCGTTGCGATTTCTCTTACTCTGAAGTCGAGAAACAAGGCCAACTTGAAGTGAGTGAATCGGAGTTTGACCACTCAGTTTATTCGCCAGGTACTGATCTAAGGAAATCCCCGTTCCATAGCCCGATCCAGCTTCAAAGTTTCCTAAGGATAGGGGTCGTCCCGTAAGAATAGCGGCGAGTCCTTTTTCATGTCCGTGAAACGATGCCGAGGGTTGATATTGAACCTTACCGGCCTCGAGATCTAAACCTTCGAGAACTAAAAGATCATTTAAATGACCTTGAAGGGGTGACAAAATTTCATTCAGATCGGTTATTTTCCCATTCCCATCAGAGGTTACATTCCAGCTAATCTCTGGACGCGGCATTCCGTTTCCTGAACACATGATAACCAAGCGTTTTGGGAAATCACCTTCAGCCGCTTTTCCCAAAGAAGGTAAAATCGGTAGCGCAAGCCCAACCGTTCCGACAGCAGAAGCTCCCTTCAAAAATTGACGACGTGAAAGATGAACGCGACGATTGCGCTTCAGCAGCTTCTTCATGGGCCTCCGGGTGGTTTAAGAACCACTTAATTGTTTCGTAATGCCCATTTTACTAAAAAACCGCGAAACGAGTCAAGGTTTTGGAAAATTTTCTACCGAGAAGGCCAACCATGGTCTAATGCCCCCCGTTTTTGTGATCGGAAAACCCAATTAGAAGACTGCTTTTGAAAAGAAATTAAAAAGATGTCCTTATCGTCATTGCCTATACTTACGACTGCCTCGTAGATATCGCCGTTAAATAAAATACGTCCAACAAAAATTTCGGCGGGATCATCTACCGTGATTCCGAGGGCAACCCCATTGGAAAGAACCCAACTTTCAACAAATAAAATCGGATCGCTTAGATCGAAGGAAAGGCTGTGAGATGTTTCTGAAATCGATGGATCTGTTTTCGCATGGGAAGCCTTGCAGGCAGACGTTCCGCTTAAAACCAGACAAAGAAAAAGAATACCAAAGTGGTTTACTTTCATTCTTCCACCAGTGTTACTAAAAATCGTTCTGATGAAATCTCTAATTTTTCAGAGAGCCCAGCGACCATCGTAAAGACGTCTTGAATACGTATTGCTTTTGAAAAACCCAATAATATACGTTCGTTCTTTTCTAAAGGTTTAGAAAAGAGAACTTCCATAATTTTAGGTATAGGTTCGACTCGCGGCGAACAATATTTCCCCTCTGGCAAAGCACTCGGACATAGTGGGGTCACTTCGCGTATTCCTTTTTCGTTTTTGACCACAACATGAACTCCATCAAAAGCATCACCACGAGCAAGACTGATAATTCGAGTAGGCATCTGAGCGCCGACTGTGGTGCGCAAAATCATGCTGCTTAAAACACCGTCTATATTCGCACCCACGAGATACATTTGGAACAAACCGTGGAGACCAGCAAGTTCCAACATCACATTGTGAATCGCGGCCCAAGTCGTTTTGGCCGGCGTTATAATCTCAAACGCTGCAGGTGCTTGATCGCCCAAAAGAATCTGATTTATCCATCGCGATGCGTGCAGAGACATCGGCGAAAACTTCTCGCCGGGGGTTGGCGCGTCTAGTACGCCAAATGGCGTTATGATTCTCGATGTGAGTAAGACAGGAAAGGCCGGTAGGCGGGAAACCTTGTCCCAGACCCTCGTCTTCAAACTACCCAATTTACCGCTATTAGCGACGTTATCGAGAGCTTGGACATATTCCTTTTTTGCAATCCAATCGACTTTCCAGGCCCGGTAATTTCTCGAGATCTTCGCAGGGATACGAAGTTTGGCTTTACCTTGAATTGAAATTTCAATGACGTAAGTTTGTACGCCTGTTTGAGACGCTTTGGGTGTCACATTCTCCATTGAAAGAACTTCAATGAATGAGAACCGGTCTCCGTAATTTTCGTTGACCTGTTTACTAAGTCGCTCCCCCAAAGTCTGGGCGAAGATACTATTAGGAAGAAAGAAGAAAAAAAATAAAGGTAACGCTATTTTTTTTATGTTCATCTTCTTCATCCTGGCTAAATTGATTCGAATTTTTCTGCGATATTTTTTGCAGTAAACCCGTACTTTTCGAACAACACTTCGGCCGGCGCAGACGCTCCAAACCCTTCTACGGCAACGGTTCGATCTACACCCCAAGTGTAGCGTTCCCAACCAAAGGGTGATGCCGCTTCAACAGCAATTCTTTTAGTGAGTGAAGCAGGTAGGATTTCCTCTCGGTAATCAGCGCTCTGCGCTTCAAACAACTCCCAACACGGCATGCTGACAACACGGACGCTAACTCCTTTTTCTGTTAGAAGCTTTTGCGCGCCTAAAGCTAAAGAGACTTCACTACCCGTTGCGATGATGACGCCGCTGGCATCAGCAGAATCGTTAATCACGTATGCCCCTTTAGAAACATCACCAATTCGTGTTTGCTTGGTTGCATCAAAAGTAGGCACATTCTGGCGTGTTAAGACAAGACATGACGGCCCCGTTTTTCGTTCCATCGCTTGGATCCAGCAACCCGCGGTTTCGTTTGCATCTGCCGGGCGGAATACGAAATAATTTGGTAAGGCACGAAGCATTGCCAACTGATCGGTAGGTTGATGGGTCGGACCATCCTCACCCAGGCCAATCGAATCATGAGTAAATACCATCAGTGAGGGAATATGACTCAGGGCCGCAAGACGCAAAGCCGGTTTCATATAATCAGCGAAAACGAGGAAAGTCGCGCCAAATCCGCGCAAGCCACCATGCAGACACATGCCATTTGCGATGGCCGCCATGCCGTGTTCACGAACACCATAGTGTATGTTTTGGCCATTAAAACTATCTTTTTCGATCAGACCAAACTGTTCATGAAGCGTTTTTGTTGAACCCGCTAGATCAGCAGAACCGCCCGTTAACTCCGGAAGTTGTCCGAAAATATGTTTGATGATCTTTCCGCCCGACGCGCGGGTTGCCATTCCTTTTTCATCCGCTTCGAAAAAGGGAAACCCCGTCGTCCAGTCTTTCGGTAAATCACCGGAAAGACGACGCACCAAAGAACCATGTTTTCGGGCTTCCATCGATGCATAGGATGCCATCTTCTTCTCATGTTCTGCTTCGGCTTCCTTTCCACGTTGGGTTGCATTCATATGATCAGCAACTTCTTTTGGAACGTGAAAAGTTGGATGATCCCAACCATAGGCCGTTTTCGTCTTTTTAATCTCTTCGTCCCCTAAAGGTGAACCATGAGATGCAGACTTATTCGCCTTATTCGGCGATCCGAAACCGATGATAGTTCTAAGCGAAATTAGGCTCGGCTTATTTGTCACTTTCTTCGCGTTGTTTATCGCATGATCGATGGCGTCGATGTCGTTACCGTCAAGAACTCGATCTACGTGCCAGCCATAAGATTCAAAGCGCTGCAATACATCTTCGGTAAATGAGATCTCGGTCGTTCCGTCGATCGTAATTTCATTATCATCAAAAATGAAGATCAGCTTTCCAAGACCCAAGTGACCCGCCAACGAACATGCTTCCGCAGAAACACCTTCCATGAGATCACCATCAGAACATATCCCGTAGGTATAATGATCAATCAAACCATCATATCGTTCGCGTAATTGCGCCTCGGCAACCGCCATTCCAATAGCCGTACTGATTCCTTGGCCAAGAGGTCCAGTCGTTGTTTCAACACCGTCGGTATGTCCGGCTTCTGGATGTCCGGGAGTCTTACTTCCCCACTGTCGAAAATTCTTAATTTGATCCATCGACATTTCTTCATAGCCGGTCAAGTGAAGAAGACTGTAAAGCAACATAGATGCATGCCCATTTGAAAGCACGAAACGATCACGATTATGCCACTTCGAATTGGAAGGACTATGTGACAAATGCTTTTGCCAGATCGTGTATGCCGCTGCGGCAAGTCCCATTGGGGCGCCGGGGTGCCCCGAGTTTGCTTTTTGAACAGCATCAATAGAGAGCGTTCGAATCGTATTTACACAAAGTTGGTCGAGTTCAGTGGCCATTTTCTTTCCAATTGGGGGTACAGCGTTCTATTACAAGCGTCGGTCTCCATGGTCAACAAGTAACGAGGCTCAACGATCTTGCGTCTTCGGAAGAACTAAAGGTATGGAAGCCTTTTCTTCTAGGATCCAAAAATGAGATATCTAATATTGACAGTCCTTTCGGCTACTTTTTTGGGTTGTACCGCAACGCCCAAAAAGAGCGACTCAGATAACGCGGTGCAAAAATCCCCAATTAGCTATCAACCCTATTTAGAGGAACGTGCGCCGAACTTAACGCCAACTCTTAACGTTCCAGAAAACGTGATCATCAATAACGCGACGATTATGACTGCTGAGAACCAAACCTTGAAAGGCGGCAGCATTTGGATGAAAGACGGCAAGATCCAAAAAATCAGTGAAAGCGAAATTAAAATCGAAGGCGCAATCGTCATCGATGCGGCAGGAAAATTCATTACGCCTGGAATTATCGACACACACTCTCACATGGGTGTTTATAGCGTCCCACACGTGAGAGCCACTTCCGATGGTAACGAAGCAACGAATAAAGCAACACCACAGGTAGACGCGTTGAATAGTATCTGGCCGCAAGATCCCGCCTTCGAAAAAGCCGTTCAGGCCGGTGTCACCGTTGCCCAAGTTCTTCCTGGATCTGCAAATCTTATCGGCGGTAATGGTGTCGTCATCGAAATGCACCCAGCTATATCAGCGCGTGCGATGTTGATGGAGGCGGCACCAAAGACTATCAAAATGGCCTGCGGCGAAAACCCAAAACGTGTTTATGGTGAGCGCGGTGGACCGGGGACACGTATGGGAACCTACGCAGCGTTTCGTGACCTATTTGAAAAAGCGACCGAACACATGAAGAGCTTAGAAGCGTATGATAAAAAGCTCGATAAATGGAAAAAAGACGGCGAGAAAGCCGATCAAAAACCTGAAGAACCCAAACGTAACTTTGGACAAGAGGCAATCGTATCCGTCCTAAAAGGCGAGACCTTAGTTCAGATCCACTGCTATCGTGCAGACGAGATGATTCAACTTGTACAACTGTCTGAAGAGTTCGGATTTTCAATCCGTGCCTTTCATCACGCCATAGAGGCCTATAAAATTCGAGACCTTTTAGCAGCACGCAATATTGGCGTTTCAACCTGGGCGGACTGGTGGGGATTTAAGTTGGAAGCCCACGATGCAACCCTTCACAATGCAGCGATGCTATCCGAAGCCGGTGTGTACGCCGTGGTGCATTCGGACTCATCCACAGGAATACAACACCTTAATCAAGAAGCAGCAAAAATTTATTTCTCCGGGAAAAAGGCCGGTTTAAAAATTTCTGAAAACGACGCGCTACGCTGGATTACCTATAACGCGGCGTGGACCTTAGGCATTGAGAAATTAACGGGAAGTCTCAAAGAAGGAAAACGTGCCGACCTCGTGGTTTGGTCAAAACATCCCTTTAGTATTTACGCCCAACCGGATTATGTTTTTGTTGAGGGTGTTAGAGAATTCGATCGACAAAAACCGAACGCGCGATGGAGCGATTTTGAAACAGGATACACACCGATGATTAAGCCTGCGCAGACAAAAACAAAAGGAGGTACAAAATGAAAAACATCATCTTTTGTCTTATCTTAACATTTAGCCATCCTCTTTTCGCCCAAGATGTTTTTCGCGGAGGGACGATTTATACCGGAACCGGAGAGCTCATCGAAAATGGTTTTCTCTCCCTGAATTCCAAAGGTGAGATTAGTCAGGTCGATACGGACAGTGCAAAAAATAAAACGAACCCCAGCTATGACTTTCGCGGAAAGTTTATTACACCGGGATTTATCGACGCTGGCACCGTACTGGGTCTTAGCGAAATCTGGGCCGTTTCTGATACCAATCATGGCGGCGCTGGCGACCTCGACCGCGATAAGGATTTCAACCAGTCAGGGTACCTAGCCGCGGAAGGTTTCAATCCTAACGCGATGGCTATTGCGTTGAGTAGAACCGGCGGAATTACTTCAGCCATAATCCATCCAAGTGGACGTCTTATCTCCGGTCAATCCGCGTGGGTGGATTTGGAAAGCACAAAAATGTTCAATGCAAAGGTTATCGATCCCTCGGTCGCGATACATGTATCTTTAAATTCAAAAAGCGCGCGTTCGGTTGGAGGTTCAGTGGCGGGTATCGTTTTGTTATTGAAAGAAGCCTTCGATGATACAAAGTACTTATCGCAAAACGATAAAGAACTCGACCGAACACGCGGCAAAAAGTCGTCATTGAGTCGCCAAGATGTTTTGGCTCTTAAGAAAGCATTGGATAAAAAAATCCCCATCGTATTTAGCGTCTCTCGTGCTGTGGATATTTTGACAGCGATTGAACTTTCAAAAACCTACGGTTTTCAACTCATCGTTTCTGGTGGAGAGGAAGCCTGGATGGTGGCCGACGAATTGGCAGCTGCTAAGGTACCAGTGATGTTGAATCCCTATGCGAATTTACCGTCCAATTTTGACAAATTGGGAACCCGAGTCGATAACGTTGTCCTGCTTCACAATGCGAAAGTAGACGTGATGCTGTCAACTTTTGATGGTCACAATGTACGTAATCTTCGTTTTGCTGCCGGTAACGCAATCCGAGCCGGACTTCCCTACCAGGCAGCACTAAGCGCAATTACAACAACACCCGCAAAATATTTCGGTGCCAAGAATGTCGGTAGTCTGGAAACCGGTAAAGCTGGAAATTTTGTCGTTTGGACGGGCGATCCTTTTGAACCCAGTTCTTTTGTGGAAGCGATGTTTATCAATGGTAAAAAAGTGAGTCTTGATAATCGTCAGGAAGCCCTCTTTCGAAAATACAGAACGTTTAAACGACGGGGAACCGTCCCCGCAAAACGAATCAAGCTCCAAGATGGCGACAACGGCGATAAGTAAGCACTAGACCTGCAGTTCTTTGTGGCCTTATTTTGAGGCTGCGTTCATCTAAACTCTTTCATCGACTGTATAAATTGTTCATCGAGACCGGATTGTCGCCGTAGATCTTCTGAAAAATTTCTACCGCGCGCCCGATCAGCGGTATTATGAAAAGTAAGATTATTTATAAAAACATCAAATGTCTTTTCACCTGTGGGGGTTGCCTGTTTTAAAAATTGTGCACCGAACCCGACGTGGTCGATTTCTTCTTCTGCTATTTGTGCCATCAAAGCAGATGATTCCATATCTTCCACATCGGCAAAATATTTAGCGTACATAGGCGCATGATCAAGGTTGGCCTGTTCAAAAGTTAGATTAATTGCGCAAACCCATTTGAGCGGTGCATCCAATAAAGGGGCAGTTCGCCAAAAATGGTCGTTCACCGGAAGGTCGCCCAAACGGGTGCCGAGTGCTTCCATGCGGTCCATATATAATTTGAGATGCCGTTGTTCATCTTTTAAAATATGAGCAACACCTAAACGAAACGCACTTGGAGCGTCTGGGAAACGTAATAACGCAAAGGCACATAATTCAATCGCCATAAGTTCGTGGTTTGCAAAAGCGTGCAGGGTCCGTGCCCTCATATTCCGATCGTGTAACGAAGAAGGCTTGGGTAATTTCTTTCGATCCTTTCGATCTGCAACTTGTAGTTCAACGGGTCGACCGGGATCAGACCAAAGTGTTTTCTTAGCTTCGACATCGGGCGTTATTTCAAGGTCACAATCTAGAAATTTTTCATCCAACGTATCCCCAAAAAAAACGCGTTCTGCCCATGTTTGAATTGTAGTCATATTTCAGATTCTGGCTTAATAAAATCAAAACAGTATTTTCAGTAATCTCTTTGAAGATCAAGACAAGATCTCATCTTCGTGTTGACCCCACGAATCCGCCTGCATAATCTGCGACCTTTCGAAAGTTCGCGTTCAACAACGAGAACCCTATGAGTTATGATTTAGACATATTTAGATATGATGCATCCATCGATTTAGAAACTCAATTAAATAACTTATTCTACGATCCGCCAGATTCCGGAATTTCAGAGAGTACAATCGAAGAGTTCTGGCGTATAACAGAATTGCTCTCCGAGAACTTTCCGCAAGCTGACATTTATAAATCTAAGGAAGAGAACGTATTTCAGCTCATTTTTGAAGCCGGGGGTGGTGCCGCGGATATCAGCGCTGACATCTATTTTGATCAGGTTATTTTCAACGTAAACGTTCCTTATACAAACACCAGTGTGGGCCTCGCTCTTGCCAGAAGACCCATCGAATACTTGTGCAAAAATCACGGCTATTCATGTTATGACCCTCAAACCGAGGAAATGGTCGGAGATTTTGATGGGTTTGGCGATGACGAAGATATTCAAGGTTATTGGCAAATCGAAAACTCAGAATTGAATGACTCCGTTCAAAAATCTGCCGATCACGATCAAAAAAAATCCCGGTGGTGGAAATTTTGGTAATTCAGGATTTATCTCGCAGACTCTCTCCTGAATCCAAAAAAACACACGGAAAGGGTTTTGCATTAATAAGCTGCTTTACTTTGACGGCGTTTCGATTACAGGTTCACTTTTCTTGGGATGCGTTATTTCATGGGCATATTGTCGACGTGCATCACGCACCACATCTCCTTTACGCGCTTTTGCAACCTTTCCATATTGCCGAAAAAGAATAATAGCTTCGGCCCGATTTCCGGCTCTCTTGTATAACTCACCGAGTAAATAAATCGCTTCGCTGGAATTCGGATCGCATTGTGTGGCCGTCAGATACTGATTCATAGCTTCTTTGGACCGCTTGTATCCAAAAGCACGACCCAAAGCTAAGTAACCATCACAATGGGTCGGGTTCACCTGCACAAAATGTTGGATATCACTTAGAATATCGGGTTCACGACGCAGAATTCGGTAACGCAACCCCTGAATACCCAAATCGCCTTTTAATTCTTTTACCCTCTCGACGACCTCTTTAGCCGCGCTCATATTCCCACTATCCAACAGACAACGCAGAAGAGATTTATAAACAGCTATTTTATTCTCCTCTTTTATCTTTTTACTACTTAATGCGACCACATAAAGCTGTGCTGCAATATCTAAATCAAAAAACATGAAAAAATCCGCTGATCGAATAAGTTCATCCACGGTCGCTTTTTTAACGATCTTGTCCATGATACGCGTTACATCGCGTGTCTTTCCGGCTTCCCGAAAAACTGCAGCCGCGATGGTGTAATTCAAAATGCTTTTTTTCATTTTCTTCGATGCTTTTTTTGCCTTTTTAATGCCTCGCGAAACTTTTTCGTTTTGAATCTGAAGCAAACTATATCCAAGCTTACCTACCTGATCTTTGCGCTTGGCCGCCTCCTTGAGCGCAAACTGCTCTCCACGAATGATCGCCAACCAGAGTGGATCCTTAATCAACCACGCTTCCGAAAATATCGGGTTCTCATAGTTTTTAACGGGAAGAGCCGGTGCGTTTTTCCTCACCGTTTCTAGAGAAAAATTATAGGCTGAGATCTTTCCCTTTCGATTCATTACCGCAAAAGACTGATCATCGTCGCTCCAGTACACCTTATAGTTTGATTGCGGGCAATCCGGAAAACGTCCCGACTCAAATTCGCCCTGTTCCTGGAAAGAAATGACGTTAAAAACCCGCTTTTGAACTTTATCAAAAAGCCGAACATAGTGAGAAAACACACAACGCGCTTTCTTGGATTTTCTTTCGATAGACTTCGATGTGAACATGCTTACCGAAAAAACGCGACTTTTCGATAACGCACCTTTTCGAACACCAGTGAGATTATCGAGCACCGGCTTCTCAGAACGAGCATCTTTAAAACTGCGAGGAAGCCGTCCTTTTGACGTCAGGATGTAGGATTTCGTGGGCTTGTTCTCTAAGAGTTGAAAAACAGGCGCCCCCGAACTCGGAGTCTTTTTGCTCATCGTTTTGGGGTAAATCGAGATGGTCTCTACGTTGTAGTCAACAGGTATCCCTTCCTCATTTTCAGTCTTACCCCGTTCCTCCACACCTACAAATAAATCGGTCCCCGACCAACCCAGAATCTTCGCTTCTCGATTCGTTTCAGCTGACGATATTTGGGGGAACAATAACGCCAAGATTAATAGGTACAAGGTTTTCATTCGAGAAGCTTATAAAAAAGAGAGCCGAGATCAAAGCGAAATCCTCTTTCAAAGTTGGGTTGACGGATCCGAGAGGGAATAAGATGATGCCTACTCACAACAGGACCTAGGAACGAAATGAAAATCGATAACGTCATTATAGCAACAGATATGTCACACAACGCCGATGCCGCTGCACAATGGGGTATGTCGTTTGCAAAAGTCTTGGGTGTAGATGTAGTGCTGGCCCATGTTATCGAAGTCAGCCTTGGTGGCTGGTTGAAGGGAACTTTTGATATTCTCGAAGACGCCGAGAAGCTTGCGTTCGCCAAAGAAAAATTAATGAAGTGGTGCGTTGATGCCACCGGATCAAAACCTGATGTGGTTGAAATCCGGGCGGGTGGAATCTTACATCAACTCAAAAGCATAGCGACCGAATGCGAAGGCGCGTCGATGATCGTGCTCGCGCAATCTGGCGGAAGTAAAGTCGGACAATTCCTTATGGGATCGACGGCTCAACGTCTTGCAGCGCAACCGCCCTGCCCCCTTGTTATCGTTCATCCCGAACATGCTGAGTTTACGAAAAACTCCAAGATCGTTTGCGGTACAGACTTTTCCGATAACGCGAACCTTGCCGTGGACTTTTCAAGCGAAATTTGTTTGAAAACTACCTCAGACCTCATCGTAGCGCATGGGATTAAAGTACCCGTCTTAGATTCTATATTTGATACGGGCGAAGAAGATATCGTTAAACTTCAAGAAAGCGCGCGAGAGAGCGGAGAAGGTAGTATGGCTACTTTAGTAAGTCGCCTAAAAAAGGTGGGCGTCCCGACGGAGTCGATCATTGTCGAGGAAGATCCGGCAAACCTAATTATTTCAACCGTCCGTAACGAGAAAGCGGATCTATTAGTATTGGGGCACGGCGGAGAAAGTCCACTCGTTCAAAACATATTAGGTAGCGTTCCGCATCGCGTTCTCGGAAAAATGCCAACAACTTTTGTCATTGTTCCTCAAAGTAATATTTGAACTGGGAGTCATTGCTTTTCGCTGCTCGGCTCTAAAATCCGCGCTCGGCAAGATCAGCGACAATAATTCGGAGGCGATGGACGCTATCGTAACCCGTGTAACCATCTCCATCTGGTTGATCGACAATATTAACATGGTCGGCTGGCAAACAGCCGCGAAAATTACCCCATTTCGCTGAGCTAACCGGAATTAGACCGTCATTCGGATCGGTTGACGAAGGACCAATACCGACGTCGGCGATAATCGGAACGACAACCCAAAATACCGGACTTGTTCTCGCGTATGTACCCTCGTGCATCAATAATTTGGATTCACAATGCCGCGCTGCAAAACCGTTCGGCAGGCCGGTTATCGAGGAGATTCCGGCATAGGATTGATAATACACACCGCGAACATCTTCATGCAAAAGGTTAAACTGAGGAGCTTCAGCGACTGACAAGGATGCGAGTGCGCCACGAATATTGGTTTCGCCTTCGCCCACTAAAGAAAACTCTTTACCGTAAATTTCCAACAAAGCGTTAATAAAGTCGTTCCAACTATCTGGAATCGCTTGGGCCGTCACATCGGCCAATTTCGTACCGCGATGGGGCGTTGCGATGGTCGTCAATGACGCAATATCAGCATGACGGGCCAAACCATTTTTACTGATGAGATATCGAGCATCTAACCCTCCCATAGAATGCGCGATCAAATTTACCTTTTCGGCGCCCGTTTCGGCCAACACCCCATCAATAAAATCAGACAAAAACTCAGCGCGTCGTTCTGCGGTGTTAAACGGCGGAACATCGGAGAAAAAAACCGCGTTCCCTTGGGCTTTCAACGCTTCACCAACACCCTTAAAATTATCGGGTTTTGTGGCGCTCGAGAAATATCCATGAAGTAAAATTATAGGAAAAAATGTCGGCCTGGTAGAAGGGTCTTCACCAAAAGGCTGGCGTTTACAATCGGGGTCAGGTTGCGCACAGAACCACTCACAAAAACCGTCACCGTACCATCCTTCCTCCTCACACTGATCGACGGATTCGTCAGCCTTCCCTGCTAATTTCCTTTTGGCGATTTCTTCTTTCGAAACAACTGGGGCTGAGGTGGCGTCATCGCCACTACATGCGAAAGTGAACACGATCGCGAAAATTAAAAGATACAAATTTTTCATCAAACAGCCCATCGCAAGTATGCTTCAACATTAACGATTGCCCCGACAAGAGCAAACTATTCCCTGTGCGTCCGACCGATAGCTTCCAAAATTAGCACAGAACCATCGAAATTGGCCAGCAATGAATCACTTGACCTAAACTTCATTCTATGAAGACTGATGGATTATTTGGACGAGGATAAAATGACCATCTGTAGAAACTTAATGATAATCTCCCTTTTAACTTCAATCGCTTGTGGCTCAAACGAAAAAACAGCTCTGGTCGACAGCGATGTAGCCATAGATAAAAACAATAGTATTATTAGCGAACAAGACCTAGGAAGCCATGATCAGGATCAAAATCAAGCCGATGACAGTCTTCCTGAACCTGATACTGCCGTGACCTCCAAAACTGAAGTTAGGTCTTGGGTTGTTTCTCCAGAAGCTGCAAAAACTTACTTAGACAATAAGCCAGGAATGATTTTAGACACACGCTCTGAAGCCGATTTTGCAGCAGAAAAGATCGAAGGTTCTATGAATGTTAACTGGCAAACCTTTTCAATGACACAAAGTTCGGAGCGCGGCGAGCTCCTACCGCTCAGCGAAATAGGTACTCATTTAGCCGGTCTCAAAGACGACGAATGGGTGTTCGTCGTTGGTGACCCGGTGGAAGGTTGGGGAGAAGATGGACGAATAGTATGGATGCTTCAGGCATTGGGACATAAGAACGCTGCTTTGGTTGATGGCGGGTTTAGCGCGGCTAAGAAAGGAAACATCACGCTTACTGACAAACAAGAACCCTCAGAAACGCCAACTTCAATGGCCGACGAAGATCCTGTAGAGATCTACACTCCCTCAGTCACCACCTATGGATTTTCTGCTTCGGCAGACGATGTAAAGGCGGCCATCACATCTGAGGTGCAATTGATCGATGTCCGCGAGAAGAGGGAGTTTGACGGCGAGACACCGTACGGAGAGTCCCGAGGAGGTCACGTTCCTAGCGCAAAACATCTTCATTATAAGACACTATTGGATTCAGAGGGGAACCTGTTATCTCGCCAAGAAATTCGTGCAGCATTGAAAAACGCTGGGATCGATCCCGATAAGCCCTCTATCGCTTATTGTACTGGCGGTGTTCGATCAGCTTGGTTAACGGCGGTCTTAGTTGCAATAGGAATTGAAACAACCAACTACGCAGGTTCGATGTGGCAATGGTCATCCTACCCGGAAGCAGATTATCCGCTAGAATAAGAAGCTTAACGCGTAAGAACCTGAATCGCTTTGGCGGCCCGCGCGCCGTCGCCGATCGCAGTCGCAATAGATTGAAGCGGCGCGACTGAAACATCCCCAATCGCAAAAATTCCGGGGATAGAAGTTTCACAATTATGATCGGTTCTTAAATAGCCACGTTCATCTTTTTTGCACTCTGAGAACAGGGCTGGAAGAATTGGATCGACACCGATTCTCACAAAAACCTTTTTAAATGAATCTTTTTTGCCGTTAGAAAAGATGACGTCAATTTGTGATTTATTGGGTATGAATTCAACGGGTAAAACGCCAAGTTCCATTAAAGAAGCTGAATTCGATTTAGTAATATAATTCACAAATTCAGGACGCGCGCAATATTCGCTTCGAGAAGACAAAACGATATCACAGTTGTGTTCTAATAATATCCTCGCACCTTCAAAAGCCGCATCGCCACCACCAACGATGAGGACTTTTTCTCCGGCAACAGATGGGGCACTGTAAGTGGTACTTTGAGAGATAAAATCGGCGCTTTTTTTATACCCAGGAATATCGAGCTGCCGGAAACGTGTCCCTGTTGCCAAAAGGATGTGCGTGAATTCTCGTACGGTTCCCAAATTCGATTCCAATAAGAAAAGGTCTTCCTTTTTACTAATTTTAGTAATTTCTTCTTCGATGAACACCTTCGACACTTGGTCGCCACACACTGTTTTCTTCACGTATTGGTCGAGTTCTTCGGCCAATGCCTTTCCGTTGGCGTAATGGCGAGGAGGAAAGTTTTCAATAGTGTTATAGACACGATTGAGCATACCCCCCATCTTCTTGCCTTCAAATATTTGATGCTGAATATGGAGTTCGCAAAGCCATATGTGGGCCGATATTCCGGCGCACCCAGCGCCGATGATAGCTACGTTGGCTGATGCTTTCATTTCTTCCCGAGCAACTTAATCAAGTCCGCCTGCACACTGGCGTCTGTGAATTCACCGCGGGCGGTAATGGTAGAATAAGTGGCATCACTTCCTTGTCGAAGCTCGACGCAGAGTTGACGCGCCCGACATCGAATCCAAAGGCCTTTGGGCGCAATTGCTTCCTCGATAATATCGCCCAATTCATTGGTTAAGCGTTCTTGAAGTTGTGGTTTTTTGGAAACAAAATGGATGACACGATTGAATCCCCCAAAGCCGGCAGCTTTCTTATTTGGCCTGTAAGCGATATCTATCGAACCGAAAAAGGGCACCAGATGATGGACACAAATAGAATGAAATTTCAAATCTTCAATGATAACAATATCGTCATCTTCAGAATCAAAAGAGGATAGTTTTGGAACAGGCTCGCCGATACTTGCGAATAAATCAGCGTATAGATTCGATACGCGTTCAGGTGTTCTTTTGATATCGCTGGATTCAAGATCAATATCAAAAGTGGATAAGAAGTCTGTAATGGATTGTTCTCTCTTTTCACTCAAAATAAACGTTCCTGCTTTTTCTTCGCTGTTTTATTAAAGGGGACATCCAAATGCTCGAAAGCGACAGCAGTAGCAATGCGCCCTCGTGGGGTTCTTTGGATAAACCCTTGCTGGAGGAGATAGGGTTCGACGACACTTTCCAATGTATCTTTTTCTTCACCGACCGCTGAGGCCAAGGTATCGATTCCTGTCGGACCACCGTCGAATTTTTGCACTAAAGCTTCCAGATAGAGGCGGTCCAAATAGTCAAAACCTCGGCTGTCGACATCCAGAAGGCCCAAAGCATAATCGGCCAGCTCTTTACTAATAACTTTAATGTCATCGACAACTGCATAATCTCGTACACGACGTAAAAGGCGGTTGGCGATACGAGGTGTTCCTCTAGAACGCCTTGCGATCTCTTCGGCGCCTGATTTATCGATTTCAATCTCAAGAATCGCGGCCGAACGCGTAATAATTTCGGCAAGGTGTTGATACTCATAATAATCTAAACGAGCTACCAAACCAAACCGATCTCGAAGAGGCGCAGACATCAAACCCGCACGGGTCGTCGCGCCGACTAAAGTGAAAGGCGGAAGCGTTAATTTCATACTGCGCGCGTTGGCTCCCTCACCAATGACGATATCGAAATAGTGATCTTCCATTGCAGGATACAGATTTTCCTCGATGACCGTATTCAAGCGATGTATTTCATCGATGAACAATACGTCGTGAGGTTCTAATGCAGTTAAGATTCCAGCCAAATCCCCTTTACGTTCTAAAGCCGGCCCGCTTGTGACATGAATTTGCACATCCATTTCTTTTGCGATGATATAACCCAAGGTCGTTTTCCCTAGACCAGGGGGGCCACTAAAAAGAATATGATCAAGTTGAGCGCTTCGTTTTTTCGCGGAACCGACCATGACCCCTAAACTGGCTTTTAAAGAATCTTGTCCGGTAAATGTCGAAAAATTGTCGGGTCTTAGTGTTGACTCAATACCGCCCTCCTCGTTTTGGACGGTGGTTTCGATTGTGGAATTTTCTCGTGGCATATTAACTCAAAAGCTGAAGGGCTTTTTTCAACTGGGTTTCAAAATTGGCATCTGCAGGTACACTTTCTCGCACTTTCTCTACGATACCGTCAACCTGATTAGCTTTATACCCCAAATTCTGAAGCGCGCTTGAAAGTTCGTCTCGCGAGGATTGAGGTGCATCATCGTTATCCACAAAAACGATATCATCAAATTTGGATTTTAACTCCAGCAACAAACGTTGACCGGTTTTCTTTCCGATACCGGGTATTTTTACGAAGCGATGAAGGTCGTCGCGCTGAATAGCCACCGCGATTTGAGACGCACTCATATCGGACAATATAGCAAGTCCTATTTTTGGACCTATGCCAGAAACGGAGATAAGTTTACTAAATACGGATTTGTCTTGAATATTTTTGAATCCATAAAGCTGAATTGCGTCTTCTCTTACCGCTGTGTGTACCGCTAACGAAATGTTCTCACCTTCCTGGGCACTCAACTTTTCTGCGGTTCCGACCGGAATATGTACCAAATACCCCACGCCATTAACATCGACGATACATTGGTTTAAATTCAGTCCAGAATAAGTTCCCGTTAAGCGTGCGATCATAAAATTCTCTAAGTCTGATTAGAAACCAATCTGGAATTAACACGTTCGAGTTGGGAATGGCAAATTGCAACGGCCAACGCATCGGACGCATCTTCTGCCAAGTCGCCATGAATTCCCAAAAGACGTTTTGTGAAGTGAGCGACATCATCTTTGGCCGCGCGTCCTTTACCGGTGACGATCTGTTTTACTTTTGTCGGAGCATATTCGAACAATTCTAGTTCGAACTGCGCGGTCGCGAGGAGTAGAACACCACGTGCGTGGCTTAGTTTGATCGTCGAGTTTATATTTTTTCCGGCAAATACGCGCTCTACCGCAGCTACATCGCAGGAGTATTCAGTCAATAGATCATGGAGTCCGGTATGTAGAACGGCTAGCCTTTGCGCGAAAGTCTCCTCCTTAGTCGCATTGATCCGACCAGAACAAATGTGGGATAAAGTATTTCCCTTTTTCTCCACGATTCCATAACCCGTATATCGACTTCCGGGATCTAAGCCTAAAATTCTCACCAAACCCTCCGTGGTTCGTATAAAGTAGACGTTAGAAGAATCAGCGCTGTAAGCAAGCGAAATAGGAGGAAATATTTGATGAGTAGTTTACTAAATTTAGGCGGCTTATTGACCGTTCTGTTGCGGCAGAAAAAAGGGAGCGTATTTAAGCAGATAAATTCCCCAAAACATACGATCATCAGGGATGCCACCTAGATCGCGTTTACAAAATTCCTGGAGTGGGACATCAAGCTTGGCACTTTGCTGGAAGGCTTGAAAAGCGCGCTGGGTTTGTTTAAAAAACCAAGTCGAATCTTCATAGGGGTCGCGAAATGTAGAATATACGACGCCTTCGGCCAAGTTTTGTGCGCGAGAAACGATACGTTGTAGATCATCAGAATCGGGCATAAAAGGTGGTAAATCGCCCATTCTAACTTCCCCAACGAATGAGAGTTGCTCACTTAAAAATAGGGTTCGAGAACCGGTCGTAACTACATCAAACGGGATCTCGTTAAAGTACACTGAATCACCATCGGCGATTAAGGTAACTTCAGTGGGATCGTGTTCAACTCTGACTAGGTTCTTCAGACGATTAAACACTTCGCTTTCTAAATGTGGCGAAATTGAATCCAGCAACCTATCCGTAGCTTGGTTTGAGCCCATTTTGGAGGCCGAAAAATGAGTCGCGTTTGGAAATCGTCTTCGATTTCCGACCGAATCGGAACTTTGACTAGTATAGTAAATTTCAGAAATATCTTCGACGCGAATATCCAAGCCCTTTAAGGTTTGTACAAGGTTGTCCCATTGTGAAGGATGCCCGGTATCAACAAGAATCTTTTTTTCTCCCGAAATGAGAAAAACGCGATTCGTTGGAAAATCGGCGAGATGCCGTTCTCTCGGAAGTGGGATAGCGTAAATGGAAGATGAAGTACTCACGCGTGGTAAGTGAATCTTAACTCATAATCACAAAGGAAAAAGACATCTCCTTCGTCAATTTTTTTAGATTCGATTCTACTTCCACGAAACTCAACGCCATTGGTCGATCCAGAATCTTTTATGTAGTAGGCACCATTACGATAGATAACGCTACAGTGCTGTCGAGAGATATTACCATCTCTAATCGTGAGATCGGTCTGCTGAGAACCGCGTCCGATTATAAATTCGGCTTTATCAACAACATATCGATTATTGTTGAAAATGAGGAAAACAGGAGGTTGAACGCCACCCACCGGTCCTTGGCCAAAAGCCTGCGGAGGCTGTTGTTGTTGAACCTGCTGCTGAGGCGAGAATGAGCCCGATTGAGGTTGCCACGCTGGTGGAGGCGGCGGCATCTGTGACTGCTGCTGACCTATCGGCGGAATACGGTCAAAAGTTCGATGCTGTTCCATGGGTGCGCCAAAGTTACCTGTCGATAAGTTGGGAGCGGGCGGTGCATTCTGCGGCCGAAAAGAACCACTATTTCCGAAATTTTGTGGCGAATTCCCCCCAAAACCCTGATTTTGGCCGCCATTTTCATTCGGCGCGTAATCTCTGCTTCTCGCGTAAGACCTCATTGACTCGTTAATTAGGTAGTCCATCGAGCAACCAAGCTCGTGTGTCATTTGGTCAAAAAGTTCCCAAAGATAATCACGGCAGTAGAAGCTACGTAAAGTTTTTCGGTTTTGATCAGTCATGGTTACCAAAAATGATTAAAAATGTAATAATAGAAGATAACATATTATAAACGAAAGTGTCCAGACACACTGGATTAACGCAAAATAATTGACTGAGCTGGCGAAGATGTAAAAAGCTTGCTATCTAACTATTGAAGACGAAAGCAAAACGTCAAACGGCATAAAATGAAAATTGTATCGATATTAACATTTCTATCTATGGTCCTTCTTGGATGCGGTTCAGAAACGCGAGAAGAGAAGGGGAAACTTGGCCTCAGTGGTGAGGGAAAAGCTAGAGCTCGAAATTCAAATATTTCTCGCGCTGGCTGGTCCGTTTCGACGGTGGACCTGAATAAAGATGATAAGCCCGATCAGTGGATCCTATCTAAGAGCGGGCAGAAGCGAATCGAACGCGACTTGAATTTCGACGGCAAAGTAGACGTCTGGCAATACCCAGACAAAAATGGCGTCATCGGAGAAGAGGAAATGGATCTCGATCTCGACCAACGCGTCGATCTCGTGATTTTTTACGAAAAAGGCGTCATGGTCCGAAAAGAATTATCTACCGATTTTTCTGGGCTGTTCACCATCGTTAAGTTTTACGACGGGAAAGGGGTGTTATTGCGCGTCGAACGTGATGAAGATGGAGACGGAACCGTCGATATCTGGGATTATTACGAATCAGGGCGCGCAGTCAGAACCGGATGGGATACTACCGACGATGGAAAACCCGATACCTTCGATAATCTCGGATAAGTGCCCGAAGACTTTTGCCTCGCACCTTGAGGTATATAAATGACAAAAAATATCGATTCTATTCTCGTCCCCATTGACGACGGGTCCACTTCGCTTGCCGCGTTCGCGCTCGCCAAAAAGTTTGCGCCCGAAACAATAGAATATTTTCATGAGGTAAAAAGATGGCCTTCTTTTGTAGATGATATTCTGTTTCCTTACGCTGGATTAGGCGAAGACCGAGCGGCTATCGAACACGAAATCCTTAAAAAGGCCAAAACCTATTACGAAAAAAAATTCAAGATGACTAAGAACGATGCACTTCATCTTAATTTTTTAGATTCCGAATCTACAAAAACGAAGCTACAGAATTCATCAGCCGATCTTGTGATTCTGGGAGATGCAGATCATCGTTCTAGAGGCAGCCTAGGTGCTTATACCGAACTACTTGTAAGCAACCCTTACAAACCCTTATTAGTGGTTCGTACAAAGCCTGAAATAAAGAAGATGATTGTCGCGATAGATCTTTCACCGACCAGTGCGGACATTCTCAACTTCGCGGCGCAAGTTGCCATTCAGATGGACGCCGATTTAGAAACTTTGGTCGTTATTCCAGATGGGAATGACGATGTTAGAGAACTCTTGCAGCTCAATACGTCTACAAACCGTAAGAAACTTATCGGTAAATGTAGATCACGTATCGACGCAATGTTCGAACGAACGACACAAAATCAAAATCTAAAATTTGGCACTTACGATTTGTTTAGCCCAAAATTGAAACGAAAGAAAATACTGGTTGGGGAGCCCTCCCAGGTCATAATCGAATATGCTGAACGCAGCGAAGCTGATCTGGTTATAGTCGGCACGTCCCGTCAATCCTCGCGAGTTGGCTCGGTCGCCCATCGCGTTTTACGCAATTCTCACTCGAATATTTTGGTCGTAAATTAGCTAACCGCAGAACGTCGCGATAGATTCAGTACTCGAAGAGGAACTGATTCATCCAGATTCTAAATTCTCGTCAAAATAAATAGTTCCGAATTTTTACAAGTTTGCTTGACATATAAACGTTTGGAGAATAATTTCCGCGGCCTTCGTGTTAACAAATACGAAGGACATACGGTGGCTGTAGTTCAGTTGGTTAGAATACTGGCTTGTGATGCCGGGGGTCGCGGGTTCGAGTCCCGTCAGCCACCCTTTGATGGTAAACATTGAAGAGCATCCTTAGCTCAGCTGGATAGAGCACCGGACTTCGAATCCGTAGGTCGTAGGTTCGAATCCTACAGGATGCGTTAAATAATTACCCAACTAAGGTTTTCGGATTTTAGTTGGGAATATGCGAGTGTGGCGGAACTGGTAGACGCGCTGGATTTAGGTTCCAGTGAGGCAACTCGTGGGGGTTCGACTCCCCCCTCTCGTACTTTTTCACATTTCTTCCTAAGGCGAACCCATGCCCTATCAAGTCCAAGAAACAGACTCACTTTCAAGATTTGCAAACGTTAACATCCCAAACGATGAGTTTGAAAAAACGGTTGTCAAAGAACTCAGAAAATTGTCCAAACGGGTTAAAGTACGCGGATTCCGAAAGGGAAAGACACCTCTAAACGTGATGCGTAAGCAGTACGGTGGTGCGATCCAACAAGACGTTGTCGAAGGTCTGGTTCGAAAATATATTGATGAGATTGTAAAGCAGTCGGACAACGTTATTTTCATCGACCAACCTAACGTTACCTCTTTTGGCGTCGCTGGAACTGAACTTGTTTTCGATTTTGCTTTTGAACTTCGTCCCGAACTTGATCCTATCGGATACCTCGGAATGGAAGTCGGAAAACCGAAAATTGAAGTCTCCCAAGACGAAATAGAAAAACAAATCGAAATGCTGCGCGAACAGATGGCCGTTTTGGAGCCCATCGAGAAGCGAACAAAGATCGAAGATGGCGACGTGGTAACCTTCGACTTCAAAGCTGTCCAAGACGACGAAGCACTCAAAGAGTTCAACGGAAAAGACGCTCAAGTCGTTATTGGTGACGAGCGAACGTCTAAGGGAATCAATAAGGCCCTCAAGGGCGCAAAGTTTGACTCCACTGTGATTGCAAACATTGACGCTACTGAAGACTTCCCCGTAGAGATTGATGCGGAATCGTTTGAATTGGAATTGAAGATTAACGCGGTTAAAAAGCGTGTTTTACCAAAAGTGGACGACGACTTTGCTGTTGAAACCGGCGCGGATGTCAAGACAGTCGCCGAACTCAAAACAAAAATAGAAGAATCGTTAGAAGAACAAAAAGAACATTCAGCATCCCACATCGCCCAAGATGATTTGATGGACAAGCTTTTAGGACAGAACGAGTTCGATCTTCCTCCGAAGTTTTTAGAACAACAAGTTTCCAGCGGAATTCAAAACAAATTCCAACAGATGCAAAAGCAGGGACAAAGTTTTGCGGACTTCGACTTCGAAGCGTTTCAAGAGGAAGTGCGTGAAGAAAGTGCCGAACGTCTCCGTGCAGAATTTTTACTCCTAGCGATCGCTGACAAAGAGAAGCTTAAGCTTGAGAACGAAGATATTCAAAAGTACTACACCCATCAAGCGCGTCACGCTGGTGTCACGCCGCAACAATTTGCCCAGTACATCCAACAAGATCCGAATCGTCAGCAAGGAATGGCGGTTTCAGCGCTACTTGAAAAGACGTTGAACCACCTTTTGGCCGAAGCCACTTTAAAAGAAGTAAAATGGCCAGATCCAGAAGAAGAAGCTGCTAAAAAGGCGAAGAAAAAGGCAGCAAAGAAAAAGGCTGCCAAGAAAGCTGCTCCTGCTAAAAAAGCCGCACCGAAAAAGGCGGCTGCAAAGAAAGAAGCTCCGAAAGCTTCTACGAAGAAGGCAGCTCCGAAAGCTGCTGCCAAGAAGTCTTCTCCCAAAAAAGCAGCCAAAGCGAAATCCAAAGTAGATCTCGATGCAATGAAAGCAACGGACTTGAAGGACCTCTGTAAAGAAAACGACTTGAAAACAAGCGGCAAAAAAGCCGACCTTATTGAGCGTCTTAAAGAAGCAGGAATCGGTAAATAGAGTAGATTTTTTTGCTAATTTTAGGCCGCATCCTGCGGCTTTATTTTTGCCCACATACGACAAAACGAAATAATCCGAAGTTTCTTTCGGTTAGTTGCAATGATATAGAACTTCTTTACTTTTTTAGGAGATTGCCGCGCTAAAAATATTGGTCGCTTTTTGCTTTATCACTGCCTGCAGCACAACGAGTGTCAACAAACTCCCAGAAACAAAAAGCGCAAATTCGGACCGCAATAGTGTTCCAGAAGTTAAAAATAATCTCTTGGAAGCGCAGAAAGACGGTCTTGTCGCTGTTGTTCGAAAGGATGACGGAAGCATCACAATCAATAACAAACGTGTGGCTCTCTCCAAGGAATTCCTAAAGGATGATAACGGTTACTCAAAACTTGAACCGGTTGAACTCCGGATCGAGTCGCTGGATGCCTCTATACCCGTCGTTTATTACAGCGCAAGTTATCTCGACGCGCTTGAAGACGAAGAGATCATCGAGTTTGTGTTTTTAGTGGTTGATAATGAACCCATTCAAATATTTCTTAATTGGGCGGGCCACCCCTTAAAGTTTTTGGGTGACGCTTCAATCACGGTCAAGGAAACGCACTACGATGCTTGCGGGCGTGCAAATCCAACATTCGAAGGAGCTGGAGATGAGACTGAAATCACCACGGGGCTGATTCGTAACAATATATGGCGTTACGATTCATCAAAAAAACAAATGGTTCAAAACAGCTTTGAAAATACCAAAGAAAAATTTGATTGCGATGAGTTATCCGCATGTCCCTACGTCTACGTTGAAAATGGAGAATCCGAAGTATTTGTCGGAGAGATTTTAAGATATCTGGTCGGTAAACGTTCATACCAACTTCAATCCCTTCCATTGCCTCCAACAACTGCAGGAACCTTAGTTGTTCGATTATCCGAAGAAAAAGACGAGAAGACCTATCTTGATGAAATTTACGTCGAGGTCGACGGTATCAGAATCGATCCGAATTCCTGTGCTAACAAAACAGCGACAAAATCAATGTATTGCTCTGAAGATCTTGATTTTTACACCATGGTAAAGGGAGATTCGCGTCGCTTTGAATTCAAGGTCCCAAAATCTGATAATGTGGTTCTATGGGCACGCGGCTACTATAATCCGACCAAGAAATAAGCCGACCTTCCATACGAACTCTTGTTATTTGATTATTCACCCATAACAAGACATCATCAGGTAATGGATCTCGAGATAAGAAAAAATTTAAGCATACCCAGCGCGGAAATCACCTACACCGCAAGTCGTTCAAGTGGTCCCGGTGGACAACATGCAAACAAGTCAGACACCCGCATCACGCTTCAATGGGACTTAGAAAACACGTCAGCTTTGGGTCCAATTCAGAAAAAACGCGTTTATAAAAGTCTCGCGACCTACATCAACGATGATGGCATTCTAAAGCTTTCCTGCGATTCCAATCGAAGTCAAAACCGTAACAAAGGGGAAGTACAAGATCGATTCTGCAATCTCGTTCTTGCCGCACTTAAGGTTGCCAAACATCGTCGAAAAACCAAGCCTTCGCGCGGCGCGAAAGAACGGCGTCTAAAAAATAAAAAGAAAAACTCGGCGAAAAAGAAAGACCGTAATTTTAAAGATAAGGATTGGTAGTAAAAACTCGTTTTGAATTAAATCGAAATAAGCCTTAACCTATACCTTACTTTTATTCCGATCTAAATATGCGCATTTTCCCTGCACTATCTATCCTGTTTTTATTCACCACTCTAGGTTGTGGTGGTTGTGGCGACGATCCTTGCGATCTTGGCGAATGCCCGTCCGGAACCCTTTGTCTGGTTTCAGAATTTGATTCATCACAAGCCTCGTGCGTCACGCCAGATCAAGCTTGTCGACCAGCGTGCCAAGCCACCGAAAGATGTAACGACCAACGTGAGTGCGAGGTTGTAGAAGCACAATGCGGTTCAGCCGGCGAAAGTTGTGACCCACGCTTTGCGACCAAAGATGGATTCTTATGTCTGGATGCTGATGGCGCAGGTCCCGCTGATTCGACCTGTTTGGAGTTTTGCAATACAGACGGCACGTGCGATACCGGCGCTTTATGTTTTGCCGTAGATTCACCCACCGATAACGCGTGTCCGAATGGAAATGAATGTACAGATTCCAAAGTCTGTGACCAGGGTGTATGTCGAGATCGCGTCTGCCGCGCGTCCGAATGTGAAGGTTTTGTAGACGGACAAAAAACATGTACTGATCTCTACGCTGAAAATGACAACTTCCCAAATGGCTCTCAGTGCATCGAACTAAATAATGGCACAAACTTTTGTTTTCCTGCGGGTCCGAAAAAAATTGGAGAATCGTGCGAGTCGTTAGAAACGGCATTTCCCGAAACCGATTTCACAAATACATGCCAAACCGGAGCCTTATGTATCAACAATAGCTGTCGGGAAGCATGCTCTAATGATGAAACCTGTCGGGATGGTAACTCGTGTGTCATTGGTGAAGGTCTTGAACTCGGCTTTTGTGGCCAAAAGTGTACGCCGTTTTCGGCGGGTGATTGCGGTAGCGGATCGACGTGTTTGCCACTTGAGGGAGGACAAGGCTTATGTATTGAGGGCGGAACAAAGCAGGCCTTCGAAGCTTGCCAACCCGGGGAGAGTGAATGTGTTGATGGAACGCTTTGCATCCCCTTTGAAACCGATCTCGGACGCTGTCAGCCGTTGTGCGACCTCAGTGCGGGAGAGGCAAATCCAGATGGAAGCGTCGGTGAATTCCCTCAAGCTCAACGTGACGCGACTTGTCCACAATCAGAACTCTCTGGGGCGTTTTATCGAATCCATAACTCAGCGGAGTTGGGAACCAATATTGACGTATATCTGGGAGATAATCCGACCCCCGCATTTTCAAATTTGGAACTCAGCGGTCGGTCCGATGGAGACACGAACCAAGCAGGTTCCCAATACGCCGAAATTGACCCCAAACAATATTTGATCAAAATTCTACCGGCCGGTGCGCCGAGGACAGATCCACCTCTCGTCGAACTTTCTGCAAACCTTATCAGCGGCGCCATACTAGATTTCTTCGTCATTCCGGTAGACCAAACGCCGGACAAAGCTGAGCTTATATTTTTCTCAGCAGCTAACGAATCCGAGCCCATGGCGGGAAAAACGAAATTAGCAGTACAACATACGTTGGTCGATGTTGTTGATATCGATCTCATTCTGGTCCCCGTCAATGACGACCTAAGCGATCCTTTAAATCAAGTAGAAGTCGCAAACGACCTCGCTTTCAAATCGCGATCAGGCTTCATAGAAATAGAAGATGGCACCTACGACATTTTAGCCTTTCCCAAAGATGATCCGCGCACCTCAAGAACCAATATAGTGGCTACCGCGTCGGGTGTGACCATGAATGGCGGAACGAAAACTCTTATCGTTCGAGGTAGCGCTGACCCCGATGACCTCCCTTTAGCCGCAATCGATATTCTGGAAGGCATCGAGCTACCTTCCACGCGCGGATCGGGTCCACGTTTTTCGTGCGTTGTACTTAACAATGACGTCTTTGGTTTCTGCCAACAAGAGTGTTTCGACGATGGTTCTGGCTTTAGCAATCAAACCTGCCAAGGCGACGGCAACGGTTGCAATCCAGTAAATTTGTCAGAAAACTCGAAGTGGAAAAACCTTTGCGGCCCAACCGGAAACCTTCAAATCGGCGAAGCTTGCGTACCCACAAAAATTTGGGACTCATGCGCGGAGGGACTACATTGTTTGGAGTACGGAAACACGGCTGAGGGCTTTGAAGCCCAAGCGCGTGGACGATGCCAGCCATTGTGTATTTCCGATCGCCCCAACGATTCCACACTCAAATGTGGAAGCGATCAAGCATGCCAACCTTTAGTCTATAACGATGACTACAAGATGGGCGAATGTAACTACGCGTGCGATCCTGATACAAGTTACCAAGATTTGGTTTGCCCTGCAGGTCTACAGAGCTGCAAACCCATCGCGTCTCAAGTTCCAGATATTGCCGGAGGAACTACCCCTTCAATCCAAAATGAACAATCGTTCTGTTCGGCGTCCGGCAACATCGCGACGGGCGAACCATGTTCAGGATCAGATTGCCAAGCAGGCAATGAATGCATGTTTCCCAGGTCTAGTGGCCAATCTACTTTTATAGCCTCCGTCGCATCTCAATATTTCGGCGGACCTGGTCTATCGCCAACGTGTACACCGCAATGTGACCCTTTTGATAATGATTCATCGAGTTCGATCTGTGCGAACGATGAAACTTGTCTCTTCAACTTCCCGTGGAGCGCTGAAGTCGGTCATTGCGCTAAAATTACCGAGACGGTTGCGCCACTTTCTGAATGTCAAAATCCCGGAGAATCCTGCGGACCCGATTCGATCTGCGTCGTAAACGGCGCTGCGAATATTTGTTTTCAATTTTGTCAGTACGAGGGCCCACTAAATGGGACGCTACAAGCAAGCGGATGTTCTTTGGGCTCGGTTTGTAATCCCTTTGTAAATGATATTGGCGTTTGCCAACCTCAATAAGTCAGAAGTCAACTCCTTGTAGTAAGCTAGGTTACAAAATATGCGGTTTGCGATTTTCGTTATTGTCATATCTCTCGTGTGGATCGGCGGCGTGTCTTTTATCGGCTCCCGATTAATTAATCATTCTGGAATTCCTAAAAAATATCGTAGACCGATTTGGATCGTCTGGTTGATTTTCAACGCGTTAGTATTATCCCAAATGGCATCCAGATTTTCCTATGGGCCGCAAGAACTTCATTGGTTCGCCTTAATCGGGTTCGCTTTTGTCAGCGTTCTCTTCTTCCTCGTTATTGTGAGTGAATGCATTCAGTTGATCTTTAAACTCGGAAAAAGGATTCTGGATACCAAGACACAACCCGATCAGAACGAACTAAATTTACCGCGTGACGAAGGAAAACGGACACTCATTCGATCGGTACTAAACAGTACGATTCTATTTTCAGCTGCGGGTAGTACAGCTATCGGTGTACGGACGGCGAGAAGAACCCCTAAAACGATTTCGGTCGAGATTCCGATAGAGGATCTTCATCGTGATTTAGAAGGTTTAACTATCGTTCAGTTCTCGGATCTTCATGTTGGGCCAACGATTAAAAAACCCTTTGTCGAACGTACAGTTAAAATCATTAACGCCTTAAAGCCCGATATTATTGCGTTCACCGGCGACCTAGCCGACGGACTTCCAAGTTCGCTTCACGACGATGTCGAACCTCTAAGGAATTTAAAGGCCAAGCTTGGGAAGTATTACGTAAACGGAAACCATGAATATTATTGGGACGCCCCAGCTTGGATAGACAAAGCAAACGAGCTAGGCTTCATAGCACTGACGAACTCACATAGAATAGTCGACAGAGGTGAAGCCAACGTTCTTATAGCCGGTGTTTATGACCGAAAAGCCGACAGGATTATCCCGGCGCATAAATCTAGCCCCGAAACAGCTATCAAGAACGCGAAGCCACACGACGTCAGTATTTTACTCGCCCATCGTCCAAATTCGGTTTACGACGCGATAGAGTTTGGTTTTGATCTTCAATTGTCGGGTCATACGCATGGCGGCCAGTTTTGGCCCTGGAATATGTTTATTGGATTAGCTCACGAATTTTCCGCAGGTCTAGGACGTTACCAAGATAAGATGTGGGTCTATGTTAACCGCGGAACCGGCTATTGGGGGCCACCAGTTCGAACGGGAGTTCCGCCAGAAATCACAAAACTAACGCTGACTAAAAAGTAAGCTAATTACTTTTTGCCTTTGTCGCTTTGTCCATCCTCTCTTGAAGGCGTAAAACAACGTACCCGTCCAGCATCGTTCTATC
>CALJNB010000140.1 GCA_937981985.1 uncultured bacterium | reverse complement strand
ATAAAACCGGCGCCGCCAGTGATAAAAAATTTCATAAATTCATTTCCCTTTAATTTCGATTGTACTTACCGAAAGGATAAAAGTCGGTAAAGTGCGGCCATGAAAGTAGATGTAATAATTATCGGTTCGGGAATCGCAGGTTTGGCGATCGCAGCAGCACTAGGACGTCAAAAAGTAAAAGCTTTGGTGATTGGTCCTGATATTGCTGAATCCAATTACGATTTCGAATATATTTTCGAAGATAGCGTGATCACCACCCTTCCAGAGATTCAGGCTTTTGAGGGTATTGCGGTAAATTCTACAACAAAGAATCTAGATGTAAATCGTCGGTTGCTTTGCGTCGATAGCAAGTCCTTGTACCAACGTTATTTGATGTCTTGTGCCGATAATGGTGTTGGAATGATGCACGGTCGTGCGCACAAGGTCGTGTCTTATCGCAAGATGCACCGGGTAGACTGGACGCCCAATCGAGTGGGGGACGCTCAACTCCCCACAGAGGAACTCTTCGCGCCTGTGGTGATTGACGCCTCTGGTGGTTCAAGCGAATTTTCTCCCAAACCTTTCGGATTTTCGTCGACCCTTAGAAAAGTCGTTCGGGGTAAGGGAGACCTTTTGGGGGATAAGATGTGCTATCACGATCTATCAAAAAGTACGGATGCAGATCCGAGTTTTTTTCGTGGATTTAAACACGAAGATGGACGTTATTTTATCGAAGAACGACGTCTTTTTTCGCAATCCCCGATTCCAGAGGCCGATCTTGAAAAGCGTTTATTAGCGCGTTTAAAGGAGGCTAATTTTGAGATTGAGGCAGAGTTATCGACCGAGTACTTTTTCACGCCATTAATCCACGAAAATTGTGGTTCGAAAATTCTTTCGTTTGGCGATGCCGCAGCCTTCGCCCATCCTTTGACAGTTGAAGGAACGAGCCGCGCGATAAATAGCGCGCCGCAGCTGGCAAAAGTAATAGCCGAGTCTATGACCTTGTCTCCACAAAAGATCGTTGAACGGGCAAACGATAAAGTCGCGTCAATCGAACAAACCCAATTTGATACGAAATTTAAATTTATATTTGAAGAGGTCCTTTCTTCATCGCAATTAACATGTCGTTTTCTGGAAGCTATTTTTGAATCTAATGATTTTTTTGAAACGCTTTTATTGGGAAACACATTAGATTCTAAAACCGACGCCAATTTTGAAGGTGTGATTAGGATGCTCGGATCAAATATTTCTTGATAGACAAACCCATTTAAGAGGTACTTATTTCGATTTTTCATTTAATTTGGGCATGTCCTCAGGTGCCGAAATGTTTTTTGTGTTCCACTTCCCAATGTCGTGATTGAAGGCGGTTGCACCGTAGAAAATACCGTTCATATCCTCAACTTTGCTGGTGTCCCATTTTCCGATGTCTTGGTCGAACGCCGTTGCATAAGAGAACATATAGCTCATGTCTGTAACGTTTCCCGTATCCCACATTCCGATATCCTGATTGAAAGTCGTCGCGTGATAGAACATACTGCTCATATCGGCCACCTTCGAAAGGTCTGGAACATCCCACGCTGCTCCTCGATCATTATCTCGGACTGCGGTGTTTGTGAACGCAGCGGCAAAGGCGACCCATTTCCCAGTCCCCCATTGATTAATACCCACTAACCTAATCTCATAGCTTAATATTGTTTGGGGAAAACCGTCTCGCGTCCCAGTGTTATCATGAATTGAGATCTGATACTTTCCGGGCGAATCAAAAACACACGTATAATCTCTTGTAAGTCTTTGTCCTTCCATCGAGCCGTCGTTTTTACAATCGACATTATAATTGTATTTTAAATCAGGGTTTGTTCGGATAGTAAAACTTGCAGGGTCATCGACTTTAACGGTAATAATAAAAGGCGCAGATCCAGGATTCGACGACCCATCGCGTGGATCTGTATCCATGGAACCTTCATATCCATCGCTGTACCCGTCATTATCATCATCGGGATCTTCAAGGTTGTGAATTCCATCTTGGTCGGCATCCTGAAAAAGATCGGCAATTCGCGCTAACTTTTTCGTAGTACTCACATCATCCGGTTTCAAACTCAGCAGATGTTTGTTGAAGTCGGAAAGGAAAAGTGTTTCGGAGTCTTTCAGCCCCGCATCTTTAAAGATCGAATGCGATGGGGGCAAAGATTCACCTTGAGTACGCACATAATTGCGTATCACTTTTTGTGCCTCTTCTTGAGGTGTGCTGTTCTCAATTAATGAAGGCGAAGCGCGCTGGGTAGCGCAGGCGGTAAGAGTAACGACAAACATCATCGAAAATATTTTTTTAAGATTCATCTGATTTCCATTTCTTAACTCATGAAGTCCTACCTCATTTATTCCGGCGCTTCTAGCGACGAAAGACCTTGAGAGCTCAAATTTAAAATCTGGCGGTATGCGAAATTGGAGCCTTTTTGCGATAACACTGGGGTCCTTTTGCACCGATTTGGGCTCGATATGAGGCTATTTTTGGCGTGTTGATTTGAATCTCGGAGTCTCATCGTCTATAGCAGGGTTTTGTGTGTCATTGAATAAAGGTAAAGCAATGAGTTGGACAAATCGATTACCCATGCTTCCTCCATTACAAAGATCATTTTTGGTCTTTTTCTTTCACCTGATTCTGTTTCCGGTCGCCTATTTGGGCGCTTTCTTTGTAAGGTTCGACTTTTCGATTCCAGCAGTGTGGGAACCGACGATGTGGAAAGTCCTGCCCTTGGCAATCGGGGTGAAGCTTGCCGTCTTCGGGCTTTTGAAGATGTATCAAGGGTGGTGGAAGTACGTTTCACTCGGAGATATTTTAATGCTCGCAAAAGCATTAGCGATTGCATCGGCTGCTTTTTTGGCGGCAAATATATTTTTCCTCGGGGACGTTTTTCCGCGCTCGATTTACGTGATGGATTTTGGAATCGCGCTCCTTATACTCGGTGGTGCACGCGGCAGTGTTCGCATTTTTCGCGAGACCAATCAAACCCGTCAGGCCAAAAGAAAAACGATAAATGTGATTATCATGGGTGCTGGCGATACTGGAGAAATGTTGTGTCGAGAGATCACAAAGAATCCTAATCTCCCCTTTCGAGTTATTGGATTCTTGGATGATGCGGCGTATAAACGTGGATTAAGAATTCATGGAATTCCGGTCTTAGGTCCGATTTCATCCGCCCAAGATATGGTAAATACACATAACGTTAAGCAATTCATGATTGCGATGCCTTCAGCCAGCAAAGAGGACACAAGGCGCGTGGTAGAGATCGCAAAACAAACTGGCGTGCCGACTAAAATTCTGCCTGCGATCGAATCCATCTTAGCGGGCGAGGTTAGCCTCAACTCGCTGCGAGAAGTGTCCATTAATGATCTTTTGGGACGTCAAGCCGTCGAACTCGATATGCAATCGATAGGAAGGTTTTTAGAAGACCAGACTATTTTGGTTACCGGTGCCGGCGGTTCTATTGGTTCAGAGATTTGTCGCCAGGTCATGCGCTTCAATCCGAATAAATTACTCATGGTAGAGCGCGGTGAGACGCCACTTTTTTTCATCGATCGCGAGCTTAAACGGAAGTACGAGGATAAAGAAATTATTCCTTTTATCGCCGACGTTACAGAACGTGAAACCATGGAACGCATTTTTGCGACGCATCGCCCCCAGGTCGTGATTCATGCCGCAGCATATAAGCACGTTCCACTTATGGAGAGCCATCCATGGCAGGCTGTTCTTAATAACGTGATTGGCACGCAACAAGTCGCTGAATTATCGGGTGAGTTTGGGGTTAAAAGCTTTGTTTTGATTAGTACTGATAAGGCTGTGAATCCGACATCAGTAATGGGGGCCACCAAACGCGTAACTGAGCTTTACATTTTGGCCGCGAATAAACGATTTACGAATACGGATTTCAACGCCGTTCGCTTCGGAAACGTTTTAGGTTCCAACGGTAGCGTCGTTCCTATCTTCCGTGACCAAATTCGACGCGGCGGTCCGGTAACTGTGACTCATCCAGAAATGACACGATTTTTCATGACCATTCCCGAAGCCTCGCAGCTCGTTCTACAGGCTGCCGCATTTGGAGATTCGGGTCGTGTTTTCGTTCTTGATATGGGTGAGCCGGTTAAGATTTCAGATTTAGCCAAAGATATGATCCGCTTAACGGGTTTGGACGAATCTGAGATCGAAATCGTTTACACGGGAATGCGTCCTGGCGAAAAATTATTCGAAGAACTGAGTCTTGATGAAGAGAGTTTGGATAAGACCAATCATAAGAAAATTTTTATTGGTTTTCATGCTGATACGGATCTTGTCTTATTGGATGAATTCTTTGACGGCCTAATCGATTCTGCTCAAAGAGCAAACGCCGCGGATATAAGAACCCATCTCAAAGGGATTATCCCGCCTTATAAGTACACCCCTCCGGATAATATCATTTCTATCGAAGATGCTCGCAGCCAAAAAGCCGAGGCTAGAAAATAGATTAAGAAATGGAGAGTTGGATTCCAACTTCTTTTAGATAGTTTTTTTCGCTCTTTAAATCTGCGAGGGTCATCGGATTATCATCGAGAAAGTTGGACTCGAATTTCAGCTCTATACGGGTTGGATCTGCTTTTGCCTCGATGAAAGGCGTTTTGTCTTCACGTGAACGATTGAGGAGAGCGGCGATCCGAAGAATAATAGCCAAATATATCCCTGATTCTGAAAAGCCGGTCGATAGGTCGACAAATCGATGCGGTTTGATTCGTCGTCGATGCGATCTGACTACTGCCCAGAATACTTTTTGTTCTTGTCTTGAAAATCCCGGTAAATCCGAATTTTCCAATAAATAAGAACCGTGTTTATGAAAGTTAGAGTGTGCGACCGATAGGCCGATTTCGTGAATTCGAGACGTCCACTTTACGACCCTTTGATGACGGGCTTCGAGTTGCCACGGTGTTTTCAATTGTTCATAGAAGCGAAGCGCAAGATGTTCTACGCGTTTTGCCTGATTGCGATCGACGTTATATTTCGTCATCATCGCATCTATGGTATTATCGCGAATATCCCGGTTTTGGTTCCGTCCGATGAGGTCGTACAAGATTCCTTCACGCATCGCGCCGTCGCTAATCATCATTCGTTGGATAGCTAGGCTTTCGAATAACGAAATGAGAATGGCGAGCCCACCGCAATAAACTGGGTAGCGATCTTCTGATAATCCTTTAAGATCGATATTTTCGATAGAACCGCTAAAGATCAACGCGGATCGGATCGACTTCATACCCGAAAGCGTAATCTCTTGGTGCGCCCATCCATTGGCATCAAGAATATTTTGAGTTGATTTAATCGTCCCTGACGCGCCAATAGCATCAATCCAACCCAAAGACTTGAAGTTATTTACGATGGGGCGTAGCTCTTGTTGAGCTGCCATTTGTGCGTTTCGAAAGTTCGATTCGCTAATTTGACCATCTGCGAAATACTTTTTCGTAAAACTAACGCAACCCATGTACTTGCTTTCTCTTTGAATGGGCTCAAATCCCTGACCGATAATAAATTCGGTCGACCCTCCACCAATATCGATTACCAAGCGCTGGTCGCTACCCGTGTCCAGGGAGTGCGCCACTCCCAGATAAACAAGTCTGGCTTCCTCTCGCCCGGCTACAATTTCGATGTCGTGGCCAAGCGCCTCTCGCGCTTTGTCGAGGAATGCCCGAGAGTTTTTGGCTTTGCGCAGTGTATTGGTCCCGACGATCCGCACGTTTTTTGAGGGTATATTTCGGAGCCTTTCGCCAAACATTTCTAGCGTCTTGATTCCCTTTTCGATGACATGTTCGGTTAAATTTTCGTTTTCATCCAAGCCATCGGCTAGCCGAACCATTTCTTTCATTCGATCAACGACTTTTAGATCATCGTTTTCCAGGCTTGCGATTACCATGTGGAAACTATTCGAACCCAAATCGATCGCTGCAAATATATTGTCGGACATTTAGCACACATGTTCAAAAAACCGATCTTAGGAAATCATAATCATCGGTACAATAGAGTTTTCGAGGTTAGCAGTTCTTGTTTGGTGAATCTAACTCATGCCTCTTATTTTTGGACAAGGTTCTATGAAAGTAGATAGGAGATAGACAAAGAAAGTTCTAGATCGTATAGTCTGTACATAATTTTCCAACTTGGTGTCGACATGTTTGTTTACCTTGAATTCCTGGATGAAAAATCAGACAAGTTTTGGCAAATTACGCAACTCGGCGAGCAATACACACGGTTCGCTATGGCAAGAGAAACACGAACGGGACATCGAAAACAAAAAAATTCGAGTCGATCGCGTTGGCGCGTAAAGATGCCGAGAAAATGATAAAGAGCAAAAGAAAAAAGGGTTATACTGATGCCGAACGAGCGATCTCGATTGGGGGTGTGGGTACACAATATACCGAAGAGATGTTATCCGATGAACTTAGGTCCCGATGGGATAGCCTTTGTCGTCCGAATGGTCTAGGGGCCGAATATTTCGACGAATGCGGAGAAATGATAATCCTTGAGGTTGAAGGAGATTTGCATATTCCTGGCCATCTCAATATGTGCGATCTGAATCTAGCCGGCCTGATTGTTCACGGAGATTTGATCGTAGATGGTTGTTTCCAGGACTATGACGATCCGATGACTTTTACAGTTGTAAAAGGAAATATGATCGCTAACTCTGTTCTAACCGCCGGTGAATTAGAGGTTCATGGAAACCTGACCTGTGAGAATTTGATCGGTGACTATAACCACTATGGTTGTTTCGTCGGCGGTGATACGAACGCTGAAGTCTTTTTCGAAGAAAATCACCACTTCGAATTCGTCGGTTCGAAATCATTCCGTTTTGCACCGACACAAAATCCCCGAATGACTTTCGGAGAAGTGTCTGACACGTTCGTAAAAGCCGTTTTAGACCATCCACTTGACGGTTCCGAGGATGAAGTTGAGCGTTTGGAAATTCGCGCCGAGGACTATTTCGATATGGATCACAACGCTTTTAAGGCAGCGGCAAAATCGTGTCGTTCTCTTCTGCTCGAATTCGTTTAGAACCATTTGTTGGGAATCCCTACTATAAGTGCTATTTATTTCGACTCCTTGTAGAGTGGTGGGATGAACATCGAAGAAAGCCAAGAGCGAAAATCATTTCGAGGAGAGTGGGGGCTTGCTGTCGAGATTGAAGACTACTTATGGCGAGTTCGCCTTCAGAATCCATTTGGAAAGTTGATGGTTAATACCTACGTTGTTCGAAAGGATGATGTTTTTGCGGTTTTCGACCCAGGTTGGCCTTGGACTCTAGATGCACTTGAGGCCGCTTTTGAAAACGCTTCGTTGGGTGATATTTCAGCGGTGACGCATTGGATTTACACGCATTCACACATCGATCATATGGGAGCGGCTAGTCTTCTTGGAGAGAAAAGTTCGGCGAAGCACTATATCTCAAAAAAGTTAGAAGGGGCGCTTAACGAATGGCATAAGTTCACCGACCGAGCCAATGATTGGTTACCTTGGGCTGAAGACGCGATTGCCGAAGCGCATATTGTAGAATTATTTCGAAAAGAACGTGCATTAAGAATCCAGAACAAGACGCTGATGCTTCAGAAGTATGGAAAAGGTAGTATCAAAAATTTCGAGTTAATCGATGTGGGTCAGATTCTAGACCTTGCCGGTTTGCGCTTCGAGATTCTGGACCTGCGCGGACACGATTCAACGCATATAGGATTTTATGAAAGGGAAAAGGGATGGTTTATCTCTGGGGATGCGGTGTTATCGACTCCTACACCTATATCGCGAGCGATGGACGACGATATCGTCCTCTATGAGAAATCTCTGCAAGACATATTAGATTTAGAAGTCTCGGTGCTACTACCGGGTCATGGGGTGCACAAGAAAAGAAATTTTCGACGTAATGTGGAACGCTCGTTGCGTCATCTCAAAACTTACGAAACCGTAATCCTACAAGCCTTAGACAACAGTACTAAACCCATGACCTTGATGGAAATCTGCCTATTAGAAGACGAGAATCTACTTGATCGTGAACCGACTTATGCTTCGGTTCAAATTGCTTTAATTGATTCACATTTACGAAATCTCTTAAGGCAAAAAAAAATTATAATGGACGACGGTCCAACCTTTTTGAGGATAGATGAAGATGAGTAAATGGGTGATCAATAAATTTGGCGGTACCAGCGTCGCTAGTGCCGAACGCTATGAGAATGTTGCTAAAATTTTAAAGAGCACTTCAATACAAGGATTGTCCAAATTTACTGTAGTTTCGGCAATGGGCGGCGTTACGAATCGTCTGCTGGATTTGATTGACAAGGCCAAGGTGGGCGATCTTTCCTACCAGGCCGATCTATCTTCGATTTTTGAATCTCATAAGCAAACGATTCATAGCTTATTGGGGGATCGGGACGAAGAATTATCTAGAACACTTGATAAAGATGTGAAAGATATCGCTGATCTACTTCGGGCGGTTCAACTCACCAAGTCACCTACTCGTGAAATTAGCGAACTGATATCTGGGTTTGGCGAGTTATGGTCAGCTCAGATTCTTTGTGAGTATCTGAATTCGGTGGGCAGACCGTATGCTTTTCTTGATGCTAGATGCGTGCTGGAAGTGTCAAAAAAAGGTGATTTGACGATCGTGTCTTGGGATAAGTCGCAGGGGAAACTGAAAGCGTTTCTTTCGAATTTGCCTCCCGACACTGAGGTGATTGCGACAGGATTTATTGCCGCGACCGAAGAGGGCGTACCCACAACCTTAGGTCGTGATGGGAGTGATTATTCGGCCTCGATCTTTGGTTCTTTATTGGATGCTGAGTCAATTACAATTTGGACCGATGTCGATGGTGTAATGTCGGCAAATCCTCGGCAGGTTCCTGAGGCGATATTTTTGGAATCACTATCTTACGACGAGGCGATGGAGTTATCCTATTTTGGGGCGAAGGTCGTGCACCCCAAAACGATGGCGCCCGCTGTAGGCAAGAATATCCCTATCATTATCCGTAATTCATTTAATTTGGAAAGTTCGGGGACTCGAATCCATAGCGTCAATAGTGGTAAAAATAATTACGATATTAAGGGTTTTGCGACCATCGAAAATATGGCCTTGGTTAATGTTGAGGGTTCCAACATGTTGGGCGTACCGGGTATCGCACAGCGACTCTTCGGTGCACTTCGTGAAGAGCAAGTGTCGGTCGTTCTTATATCTCAGGCCAGTTCAGAGCACAGTATTTGCTTTGCAGTTCCTGAAGACCAAGGAGATTTGGCGAAGTCGGCGGTAGAAGAGGTCTTTTTTTCTGAACGCCATCATGGCTATATCCAAAATGTTTCGATTCAAACGGGATGCGCGATTTTGGCTGCGGTGAGTGATAATATGGCTGGTATTCCCGGCGTTGCCGCTCGTTTTTTTGACGGTCTCGCTAAGGCGCGTGTTAATGTTCGCGCTATTGCGCAGGGATCATCGGAAAGAAATATTTCGGTGGTCATCGACCAAAAAGATGCGCTTAAAGGTATTCGTGCTGTTCATTCTAGGTTTTACCTTTCCAAGCAAACACTCTCAGTTGGCGTTATTGGAACTGGCGTGGTCGGCGCGGTTCTACTTGATCAACTTTGCGAGCAACGAAAGAAAATCAAAGATGATTTTGATATCGACATTCGAGTACGGGCAATTGCCACTTCGAAAAAAATGTTACTCGACCCTGTCGATATTGATCTGAAGACCTTTGATCGTTCTTTTTCTGCCGGTCTTGAATCTGATCTTGTCGATTTTGCAAATGCGATTCAGACAGACACCATTCCTCATTCGGTCATTATCGATTGCACGGCATCGGGCGCTGTAGCCCAAAACTATCAAAGTTGGTTAGAACGAGGCATTCATATTATTACGCCAAATAAAAAGGCGAATAGTGATGATTATGAAGCCTACCAAAAATTAAGGAAGGCGACTCGCCGTTTTGGTTCTCATTATCTGTATGAAACGACCGTCGGTGCAGGATTGCCGATCTTACAAAGTGCACGAGAGTTGGTTCAAACTGGGGATGCGCTTCTTTCTTTTGAGGGCGTGTTCTCAGGAACACTTTCCTATCTCTTTAATTTATATGACGGCGAAAAGACTTTTTCCCAACTGGTGATGGAAGCAAAAACCCTCGGTTTTACAGAGCCCGATCCGCGCGATGATCTACGTGGCGTTGATGTGGCGAGAAAGGTAGTGATTCTTGGACGAGAGTTTGGCAAAGATCTTTCTATGGAAGATGTGGAAGTCGCCTCTTTAGTTCCGCCCTCGCTGGACGCTTTAGAACTTACTGCATTTTTGGAGAATATGTCTGAAATGGACGATAAGATATTAGAAACCTTTCGTCTTGCAAAAGAACGCGACGAAGTCTTGCGATACGTTGGTAGCTTCGATGCGGAGGGTAAAGCTTCTGTGCGTTTGGGTTTTTATCCTTCAACGCATCCTTTTGCGAGAATTCAAAAGACCGATAATATCGTTCTTTTTAAAACAAAACGCTATTCAGATAATCCCTTGGTTATTCAGGGGCCCGGCGCAGGACCGGAGGTTACAGCGGGGGGCGTCTTTGCGGATCTTTTGCGATTGAGCTCTAACCTTGGAGCATCAAGATGAATTCGGCTCGCGCGTTCGCGCCGGCAAGCGTTGGAAACGCGGGCGTTGGTTTTGATATTTTAGGTTTTGCGCTTGATGTGTGTGGGGATGTTGTCGAAGTCAGTAAAGGCGAACCCGGCGTTAGGATTCTTTCCATCGACGGCGCAGAAAATCTTTCGCTTATTGCTACAGAGAATACCGCAACTGCCGGATTGATTCGTCTCATTGAAGACTTCGCACTTCCCTTCGGTTTTGATGTTCGAATAAAAAAGGGTATCCCAATAGGTTCGGGACTAGGTGGGTCCGCCGCGTCAGCGGTCGCCGGGATCGTTGCGGCCAACGCGTTATTGGACACCCGACTGAACACTTACGAACTTATAAAGTATGCTTTAGTTGGCGAGTCTGTCGCCTCTGGAATTGCGCACACTGATAATGTTGTCCCCTGTCTTTTGGGTGGCCTATACATTTGCGATGAAGAAACACCGATTGCGATTCCGGTCCCCGACGGCGTTCGAGTCGTTGTTGTGCACCCCGAAATGACGATTAAAACGATAGATGCCAGGGCACGTCTACCCGACGCTGTTTCACTTTCAACGGTGGTAAAACAGAGCCACTTTTTATCAACTTTTATTGCCTCGGGATTTTTGAATGACGCTGAAAAATTTGGACGCGCGTGCGTCGATCTTTTGGCCGAGCCTGGCCGGCGCGAACTTATTTCTGGATTTGATCTTGCAAAAGAACAGGTTTATTCAGCAGGAGCCTGGTCTTTTTCGATTTCCGGTTCCGGACCCACGGTCTTTGCCTTGGTGTCCGAAGATATTGAAAGAAAGGTTGAGGAGCTAATAGTATCAACGTTTACGAGTCAGGGAATTGCTTGCCAATCTTGGTGTACGAGCATTTCTCCCAAAGGCGCCCGAATTGAGGAATCTCAATGAAGTATTTTAGTACCCGAAATAGAGACGGAGTTGGGATCGGATTAGATGATGCTATTCTTCAAGGTCTTGCACCAGATGGAGGTCTGTATCTTCCCGAAGACGTCAATCCGATTGACCTCGAATTATTCTCAGAGGAGGATTCCTTCGCCCAGTGTTGTGAGATTTTGTACGGACAAATTGCGCCTGAATTATCTGAAAGTGTTTTTGAGGTTTTTGATTTTCCTGTCGAACTGCTGCCCTACGAAGACAGTCAACATCGAATCTTAGAACTATTCCACGGACCTACTGCGGCCTTCAAAGATTTTGGGGCTCGTATCCTTGCGTCCGCCTTGGGCCGGATTTCGAAAGAGCGTCAAATTAGCCCAACAGTATTAGTTGCCACTTCTGGCGATACGGGGGGCGCAGTCGCTTCTGCTTTCGAAAAAATACCCAATGTAAAAGTCGTCATTTTGTTTCCAAAAGGCGGAGTTTCTCCACGACAGGAACTTCAATTGGGCTGTTGGGGGGAACATGTTTCTGCGCTTCGTGTCGAGGGAAGCTTTGATGATTGTCAGGCTTTGGTTAAACGTGCCTTCACAACAGAAACCTTAAGGGAAAAACATAGATTAACATCAGCAAACAGCATTAACATTGCCCGAGTGTTGGGACAGGTTTCTTATTACGCGTGGGCTAGTATTCAAACTCCAAATTACAGCTACGTGATTCCAACTGGTAATTTGGGAAATGCCTTTGCGTGTGTTTGGGCGAAAAGGCTTGGTTTTCCAATTGGCAGCATTCGACTAGCCACAAACGCGAATCAAACTCTGAGACAGTACTTTGAAACCGGTGATTACCAACCCCGCGATTCCGTTTCAACATTGGCAAATGCGATGGACGTTGGAGCACCGAGCAACTTTGAACGACTCGTAAGCTGGTTTTCTACTTTGGATGAGATGAAAGCGTTTGGGATCGATGTGAAAAGCGTAGACGATGCGATGATTGAATCGGTGATACAAAATGCTTCGTTTACGATGTGTCCACACACCGCGTGCGCGATGTCGGCGACGAGCGCGTTGAATTCGATTATCGTTTCTACCGCACATCCTGCGAAATTTGACACGATCGTTGAGCCCCTTCGTGGACCGGTTTGTCTCCCAGAATCGTTAGAAGGTTTACTAGACCGAGAAACGAGGTATACAGATATTCCGAACAACTTCGAATATCTAAGCAACTTTTTAGGATAAGTTTGTAATTATAGGGTCGGGAGTAGCGATATTATTTCTATGTCTCACCGCGTTTGAGTACCAAGTCTGCGATCTGCTTTTGAGTGTCGAGGAGTTTTGAGAAATCTATTATTTCTTCTTCATAGAGGTGCGCTAATAAGGACATCGCCAGCCAAACACGATCGTTACCGTAATTCTTCATTTTCTTGTTATTTAGCATTAGCCGCATTTCTGGGACAGCCGTTGCGAACTGACGCGTTTGTAATAGTGGCAAATCTGCTGCGCTCGCTCTTCTGACCAGCATAACTTTAATCGTCGGCGCAAGTGTGTTTACAAACATACTCGCCCAAAAACTACGAGAGACTCCGTCCGAGTCTGGAAAAAGTTTTTTTTTCCAGTTAACGGGTTTAGGGTTCGGTTGGACGACTCTTCGGATTGAATGTTGCGGATCTAGTATTATCTCAAACCACTCCTTTTGATAAGAAGGTGCCTCTTCATGAAGCTGTTGAACTGGATCTTCAAAACTCCTCGCCATTGCGATCGCTGACATAGGAATTCCCTTTTTTGTTGGAAATATTTTACAGTGAAGGAGGCGTTCAACTTCTGGAAAACGTGACGATACATGATGGAAGTCGCCAACCCTGCGTGCAAGGACCAAAGACATTGAACCAAAAAGAGCAGATTCAGATACCTTTTGAAGTTCTACTAATTTCTCGCTCTTATTTATAAGATCTGCTGCTTTCCCAAATAATTTAATGGCGTGAACAAGGAAAAGATCAAAGAGAGTGTTGTCATCGGCCCGATATATTGCCTCAGGATCGTCGATAAATATCTCGCCGGCACACATCAGTCGCGTTGCCATCACTTCGGTAGTATGTACTTTCTTAGATACCAAATTGATAACCGAAAAGGATTTATTATTGTTTCGAGACATTAGTGTAATATGTCCAGTCATTCGATTGTCTTCAAACCATGAGGAAAGAATGCCCTTTCTGAGATCGGCACGGTCTCCGATTTTATTGGATTGTGCATCGACTCTGATCTCTCGAGAGAGCATGTGAAAAACGAAGGGATTTAGGAAAAGCGTATCGGTCTTATGCGTAAGACATTTTTGTAGCGTCGGAAGAGCGATTGGTCCGACGGGCCACCCGTCGATCATATCGATATCCGTCCCGAGTTGATGCAGCGATACAACTTCATTTTCAATTGTTCTAAAGAGAGGAAATTTTTCGAGTTGATGAAAAATTTTATGAGGGACCGCTTCGTGTGTTAGCGTCCAGATTAAGTGTCTCAGGGACTGACGACGACGTTCTCTATTATTACCTAAATCGAGAACCGCTACTTTTAGCTTTCCGATTAATATCCCGGCAATCTTTGTTGTTAACTTATCGTTATCTTCACAACATATATAATGGGAGTCATAGGCTCCTAGTCCGATGGCAATATCACGAATCGTGAAGGTATTTCCGTCGTTGTCGGTATGGGTCGCTAAAATATCTCTATCGTCTATTCGAACATAGGCCGCTTCTCCGAATATCGAAATGATCTCATTTTCCTGCTGAACGGTCAGGGAGAGAATTCTACTTTGATCTAAATTTCTAAGGTCGACCTGACTCCCGGTAACACTGCCGTAAACCAGACCGTATTGGCGATTCATAAGATCAACAATTTCGAGAATAGATTTGGGCTCGTTATCCAGAGTTGTTAAAATTTTTGCGTGGAGGATATCGTTGGTTTCAATTCCGAGTCGACGAATCGAAAATTGTCCGCCATCGACAGAAAAAACAGTGCTCGACGCGATGGCTCGTAAGATATGAAATGCGATAGTAGTATTGGGTTTGGTGACCGCTACAAAATCATTGGCAATTTTTATGGAAAGCGTGCGAGACATTTCAGAACAATGGTCTAAAATCGAAGTGAGCGTACTAGCGTCAGCAGGAATCGTGTCTCCATCAAAAAGATCGATACGGAGAAGAAAGCCTGCGGGGTAATTAGGCACTTCGATCGATTGGTCTAAGCGATCCCGGCTAATAAATTCCACTATTGTCAAGGCCTGCAATCGCGGAGTATAGATGGTGATGTTTTTGCATCGAAAATAGCTTCCGATATAGATTTCGCCTAAAGATAAGGGATCGGCGAAGAAAGGGCCTTTTACTTTTGTTACTTTGGGCTTTTCTAGAAGATCGAGTTCGTCATGAGTCCCGTTGGCAATGATAACGTTTTTAATGCCGAGAAGACCACGTACGAGATCAAAATCGTTTTCGACGACGACAAAGCCAGGAAAACCATAAATTTTTTCATATCTTGGAATAAGCGTTTTTTCGAAGTTATCGGTTTTCAAGAATAAAATAGCGCCACCGGCTTTTACGGCCATCTGTTTGCAAATTTCAAAAGGGGTCGATTTTCCATTCACAATCATCCGTATTTCTTCGGGCTTTTCGGTTGAAACGAGTTCGCGAGCGATAAGGGAGACACGCGCCCACATTTCTCGCCACTTTTCATCTTCAACAATCGATGCGCGATCTACGGTTTTATTCAAAGAATCGAACCCAATGATTCCGCCAAAGGTTTGGGGTAGACCGAGTTCGTGTTTTACCGTTTGAATCCACACACCATGAGTAAGTACCAAAAAGTTTCCTGTGTTTTCGCCGAGCGATAACGCGATGCTTCCATAAAAGTCCCCTTCATCAAATTGTACCGACTTTTTGACGCCGAGAAGACGAGGGGATCGAATAGATGAATAGCCGGCTAAAAATACATCATTGACGATTATTGGAATGAACAAAGCGAGACATCGTTCTGAAATGAGTTCGACCTCACGACCTTTCATGCCGTTTTTATCTTCCGCTAAAATATAAGTACCGTTGAGAGGTTCATCAGGACGACCCGAGGTAATTTGCATCGATGTCGGATCGATCTCAATACGCGTCGAAGTTGCGATTGTTCCTTGTCCTGATTCAATAATAATGCGCTGCGGTTCGAATACCAGTAAGGCATTGATACCAATCGCGAGTTGTTGAATCGCTGCGTTTTCGGTCTCTTGATGATCAGAAAAGATATAATCAAAAATCTGTTGCAATTCTTTTAGAGCAAATCCTCCGCCCGTCCACGCGATCCGCGTGGTGTCCAAATCGACGTCAATGTTTAGATAGGTAGCGCGATTTGCGACTGCTGCCTGAATAAGTTCCAGGATATAATGGCTGGGTGTTTTAAGTGCAAACTTTCTTAGTTTTTGAATCGCACGCGCTTTAGCTATTGAGAACTCTTTGCGCTCGGAAAATTTACCAACTTCCCGACTACGGCGAATCACCTCGTCGATGCTACTCATTGTAAATGCCGACGGTTATCATTATGAAGCACCGCCGACTTGTCTATTATGTTCAACGATAAGTTGGGCGATCTGTTGTTGATAGTCGAGGTGTTTTCGAGAGTTGATACCGTAAAGCCGTCTAAGTTCGAAAAGAATCTTCATGGCAAGCCAGATTCGGTTATCTTCGTATTGAGAGAGTCTTCTTTGGTCAAGTATTACTACAAATTGAAGCGTGGATGATTGCTTTTGTTTCACCTGAATTATTGGAAAATGAGTGGCGACCGTATCGGAGAACAATGCATCATATGTCGTGAGGTCTCTTACGAAACTGCAGATCCAGTCGTGGGTCGTCATTGATGTTGAATTCGAAAAAAGATGTTTCTTCCATAACACTTTTTTTTCATCAGGCTGTACCAATTTATTGGGTGTCATCATTGAAATCTTATCCACCCATTCTCTTTGATAAGCTGGGGCGTTTTCAGAAAGTTCTTCGGTTGGCTTTTCGAAAGTTTGGGTCAAGGTGTGCGCTGAAATGGGGACACCTCCCCGCATCACAAATATTTTGCAATTTAGCAATATGTTGACCTCCGGAAATCGACTGGATAGACGATAAGCGTTTCCGATAAGTCGTCGATCGATTAAGGGTAGGACTCCAAAAAGAGCGGGTTCGGCTAAGCCGTGAATTTTAGAGAGGTCGCTGCTTTGGTTAATTAATCGAGCAGCTTTTTCAAATAGCTTAATTGAGTGATGTAGAAATCTATCTAAGAGAGGATCGTCACTTTCGGTGAACAATTCCCCGGAACACATAAAGCGGCCTGCCGACGCAACGTTTACGTGTCTTGTGACGGTGTTAATGACTGAAAACGATTTGTCTACATGACGCGGCATTAAGCAAATTGTTCCTCGCTCGGTATCGTTATCGACCCAAGTTGACAACACGCTCGATCGAAGATCTGCTCGAGTACCGGAACTATCTGATTGCGCGCTGATGTTCTTCTTGCGCGATAACATGTGAAAGACGAAAGGGTTGAGTGCTAGGGTCTTGGTAGCCTCTACCTGAACGCCGTCCAATATTTCGAATTCTTCTTTTGAACTCTCACTGATTTTAGTTAAAGCTTTGATAGGACCCACCGGCCAGCCATCGAGCATTTCCACTTCATTTTCTAAATCATTAAATGAGATGACCTCGCCTTTGTGGTTTCTGAAAAGGGGGGAAGATTTGAGGGCTTCAGCCAAATTTGTGGGGGTATTGGGATGGGTTAAAATCCAAATGAGATGTCGTAGTGATTGCCGCCGAAGCTCGGCGTTGTCATCAGCGTCAAATACGCATTGTCTGAGTTGGTGAACTAAGGCAACTGCACTATCGATCGAAATGTCCTCATTGTTTTCACAACATATAAATTTGGCGTCGTAAGCTCCAAGTCCGACCGCCATATCACGAATCAGAAACGTATTATTATTCGCATCGGTATGGCTTGCAAGAATGTCTCGATCATCGATTCGGATATAGGCCGTGTCGCCGAATAAAGAGATGATTTCTTTTTCTTGCTGGGGCGTGAGTGAAAGGATTCTCGTTTTATCAAGGTGGGTAAGATCGGAGTGGATGCCTTGAATGCATCCGTAAACTAGACCAAACTGGGTATTCATAAGATCTACTATTTCAATAATCGATTTGGGTTCGTCATCCAAGGTTTTTAAAATCGGAGCCTTAAGTATCGCGTCGGTTTCGGTTCCCAGGCGGCGAATGGAAAATACACCGCCGTCGACAGAAAAAATCGTGCTGGAGGCAAGTGCCCGCAAAACGTGAAAGGCTAATGTTGTATCGGGCTTAGTGACTGACGCGTAATCGTCTGCGATTTGAACCGAAAGGTTACGCATGGTTGCCGAACAGGCATCCAAAATATCATAGGCGGTTTGTTCGGTTGCGACCCAACCGTTCGTTGCTACATCTAGATCGAAACGTATCTTAAAACCCGGCGCGTGATTGGGGATGTCAATTAACTCGGCCAAACGGCCCCCTTCAACGAACTCGATCTGACTTTGTGGGAGAGACCTCGGTGTATAGATGTGGACTTTCCCCGTACGGTTATAGAATCGAACTTCGAATTCACCAAACACAAGAGGATCAAGGAAAAAGGGCCCTTTGGGTTTTCCTACCTTAGGTCTTCGGAGATAATCGAGTTCTTCTTGAGTACCTTTGGCAACGAATATATTTCGTGTACCCAAAATATCACAGACGAACTGAAAGTGTAGGGCAGGTACAAAGAATCCAGGTAACCCAAAAATACGTTCGTATTCTGCAATTAAATCATCATTGACCGATTCGCCGCGAAATAAAATTGCACCCTCTGCTTGAGCCGCAATTTTTCGACAAATGTCCAAGGCGGCCCATGAACCTTTGTACTTCATTGAGATCTCGTTTGGATTTTTATCTGAAATAAGTTGGCGCGCTAAAAGAGACACGCGCGCCCACATTTCATTCCATTTTTCATCTTCAACAATCGTAGCGTGATCGACGGTTTTGTTGAGATGATCGAAGGCGATTACGCCCCCAAATTTGTGAGGTATTCCCAGGTTGCGCTTCACGGTTTGAATCCACACGCCGTGCGTTAGAATTTTGAAATTATCAGTGTTAGCTCCCTTTGATAACCCGATGGTTCCATAAAAATCGCCTTCATCAAATTTGATCGTCTTTGAGACTCCGAAAAGGTTAGGAGACCGTATCGAAGAATATCCAAAGAGAACTTCGTCGTTAACAATGATGGGAATATTAAGGGTGAGGCAGCGTTCTCCGATGAGTTGGACTTCAGAACTTATGCCCTGTTTGTTACTTGCTAGAAGAAAAGTCCCATTCAACGGTTCTACTGTTTTCCCGGCCGTAATGTGCATCGTCTTTGGATCTATTTCGATTCGAGTTGAATGTTCGAAGGTCCCGTCGCCGGACTCGATAACGATTTGACTGGGCTTGAACGCCAGAAGCGCATTCACCCCCACAGCTAATTGTCGAATCGCTGTGCTCTCCTCATCTGTATTATCCGAAAATAGATAATCAAAAATTTGCTGTAATTCTTTCTGAGAAAAGATGCCTCCGGTCCACGCAACCCGCGTAATGTTTGAGTCTATGGAAGCGTCAATATAGGTAGCACCATTTGCTACAGCACCTTGGATAAGTTCCAAAATATAATGGCTTGGCGTCTTAAGGGCGAACTTACGCATCTTTTCAATGGCACGGTCTTTTGCGATCGTAAATTCTTTGCGCTCCGAAAATTGTCCCGGTTCGCGGCTGCGTCGAATGATGTCATCTATATCACTCATGATTGCGCTCCTTGAAAGTGTTCAACATCGGGGATTTTAATATTTAAAGATTCAGAGATCGCGCAAAAAAACATGTAATGAGCCAGATTGATATCGATTTTTCCCAATTCAAATATCTTCTGAATGTGTTCGTGATCAAAGTTGATATAAACCTCATCGCTTTTAATTTCAGTTGCATCTGAAAGGCGTTCCATACCCACGGTTCCGCGTTCGGAAAAAACGATGCTATTTGTGGAGTTATGGAGCGGGTAAACTCGAACCAATTCTAGCTCTGTTTTGGTTGAACCCGCGGCTTCCAGTTGAGTACGAACGCCTTCGAGGAAGGATTTTTGGTACTCGTTTTTTTCGACTTTCTCTAGGTCATAAAAAAGTAGGCGAGCGTCGCGAAAATCATTGGTATTGAGTTCAACGCGTCTACCAAAGGCGCTTTTAAGAATCGCCCAAATGGAGTAAGGCGCGCTGGTATTAGCAAGTTCGACAAGCGTGCTTAATTGTTTTCCATAATGAGGAGGAGAAACCCAAACAGTCGGTACTCCTGCTTCACTCGCACGTTGAATCATCGACGTTGGATCCTCGGCGGTGGGTATACGCCCGGTTTCTTTATAGATTTGAAAAAGCGCTTTAGGCGTAATCGGTTCCCCGACAAGAAGACGTATAAAGCTTTGGTCTACGACCTTAACGAGCTGCGTCGGATCGAAACGATTCGCTTCAGCCAATAATCTTCCGTATTCCTTCGCTTCGAGTGGATTAAGAGAAGCTTGGTTTGCAAGCGTTTCAAGACGTTCAAATAGAGCGAGAAATAGCTTGGTTTCGATGCTTCTTTCTAACAGCTTCATCGCGCGATCAAAGTTCTCGTCCCGAACCACCGAATCGCGACTTAAAGTATGTTCTAGATAGCGAGACTTAATCTGTATCGACAAACCCGAAAGTGTCCTGTGAAGGTGAATCGGAAATAAGTTGTCCAGATTATTATCCATTGCCAATGTTAGGCCACGATTAAAGAACGCATAACTGGGGTTCGAATTAAAAGCGAGCGCGATCTCGGTCCCGTCCTCGTGGATATCAATAATGGGGCAGACCCCGTCGACGCCAAACTCTTGGTTAATATACTCAACTTCTCCGTTGAGATCGGCGCGATTTTCGAATGCTATTTCAGGTTCGGCGTAGAGGCACCACTTTCTCAGCGATCCCCCGACTTCTCGAACCACTTCATCGTAATATGCCGGTGACCCTTCCATAAATACGGTGATTTGTGTTCCTTCAACGGGGTTATCGATTTTGGTTTTTGTGTAGGTTCGGTCGGGATGGAAAAAGACTTCCCAATACTCCCCACCACGTCCAGTGTGTAAGAGGACCCCGACGGGTTCAAGCGCGAAAACCGAAACGAATCCGATTCCAAATTTTCCGATTTTAGTGAGGTCGTTTTCTTTGGCCGACGCAAATAGTTTTGTCAGCTGATTGTCGATGATATTTTCGTCCATCCCTTCGCCGAAATCATCGATGTGAATCGTTATTACGCCATTTTGATCCGTGAATTCGTAATTACACCATACGTCGATACGAGAGGTGCCGGCATCAATACTGTTTTGAACGAGTTCACGAATCGCGTCAAAAGGGGTAGCGAACTGTTTCACCAGGTTTTGGAGTGCTCCAACGGATGCGTTTTTCACGATGCCTCTCTGAGTTGTCTGTTTTCGTATGGTTTATTTATCTCATGAACCGGCTTGCGCGAAAAGTTGTCTTTATATTTTGTTCTTCACAATCCTAGCCCATCACGGTAATGAAAACCGTCAAAAAACACGGATGAATAATGGGTAGAGCATACCAAAATAGAAAAGCCTCCATGGCGAAAACCTCGGACATGAATGCGCGGGTATATAGTAAATACTCACGCCTTATCTACGTTACCGCAAAAAGCGGTGGGGTAGACCCCGATGGAAACCTGGCACTGAGAAGTTTGATTGAAAAAGCAAAACGCGAACAGGTCCCTGCCCATGTGATAAAAAAAGCTATTGATAAAGCTTCGGGGTCCGGCGGCGAAGATTTCGCGGTCGCTCGCTACGAAGGTTATGGTCCCGGCAAATGTATGGTGATTGTGGATTGTTTGACAGATAATCCAAATCGGACCTTTGGTGAGGTGCGACTCGCTTTTAATAAAACGGGTGGAAGTATTGGTACTCAAGGAAGTGTCGCACATATGTTCGATCATAGTACGATTCTTGTTTTCGAAAACGATGATGAAGATGCGATTCTTGAACTCTTACTTGAGGCCGATGTAGACGTGCTTGATGTAGAGAGTGAAGCCGGAAAAATTACGATCTTCGCCCCTAATACGGATTACGCGAAGGCCAAACAAGCGCTCTCCGAGAAATTCGGCGACGACATGAAATTTGAAGTTGATGAAATTCAGTTCGTTCCAAAAAGTACGACACAAATCGCTGAAGCCGATCACGCGTCATTCGAGAAATTTATTGATATGTTGGAAGATCTTGAAGACGTTCAAAACGTTTATCACACTGGTGAACTTTAAGCTTTTTAGATTCTTTCAGAACAGAGAATTTGGAACCATTATTAGGCCCCTTATTGGGGCTTTTATTTTTCTAAATATCTATTTCCAGCGGTAGACGAACTTGGCTCGCATTTCTGGGAAGAAGACCACATCGTCTCGAATTCCCTCCGCGATGCCCAATCCGCCATCTAAACGAATTCCGGACTGACGCGAGAGCCAATAATTAAACCCGGTTCCCAAACCTAATACGGGTGTTGTTTCCTCAATAATCAAATCTGTTTGCGCACCGGCGCTGACTTGAAGAAAGGGATTGAGACTCCCCATATTAAATCCAAGTAAGCCTCGCATTCGGTAATCGGCCGACGTGGCGAGTTCAAAAGTACCGTCGTGATCGAAATCCAGAACGCCCAATCCAAGCGAGAGTTCTAGAGAAAGATGGGAATTAGGAGAAACACCAACAAAGGCTTCCAGCATTAGCCACTGTCCGCCCTCGGGTTCGAGGGATAATGCAGTATTTCCCAAGGACGCAGTTTGAGTGAATCGTTCACCCGAACCCACGAGGAACACTTCTGCGCCAAGTCCAGCAGACCACGTCACACTGGGCTCGGGTGGGGGTAAGGGGTTTACACTGATTTTTCCTAATTCGGCCTCGTCGGTCTTCACCGAAATCTCGCCGGACTTATCTCCATAAATTCGTACTCGGAATACTTTATCGTCGATGGGGACTGGATTTCCGAAAAGAACACCGGTCTCGGTAAGGTCCTCAAGTTTTATGGTTGTCGGACGTCTAGGCTCAAAATGCAGATCCAGAAAGGCTCCGCCTTTGGGGAAATTAAATACCTCATCTTCGATATGTTCACTCATAAAAGATAGAGTTTGTGGAACCCCGACGATTTCAAAACTTTGAATAGGGTTGCCTGCGGCGTCGACGCAATCAAAAGTTTGACTTCCGCTTTTTGTGACGCGAACAACGCCTTTTTTATCTTCGCCGTTACCACACTTTATTTCTCTGGGAAGACTAAAAGAAGTGCCGACGTAAACGGTGTAAGGATTTTCTTGTATGAAATCTCCTTTGATCTTTGCGGCGCGTACGCGAAGCTTTTTGGGACCCTGGGGAATCGATTCAAACTGGTCGTTGTCGATGGTTGAAACCGATGCGAAGTAGTCGCCTACCGGCAAATTTTTAACCTCCATACGGGTCACGCTTTTAGGGACGATAACACTCTGGATGATTTCCACACCGCGGTCATCTTTGCTTATCTCGACGTAATATTCTTTTGCTACCGATACCGGCTCCCACTCCGTCGAAATGGTTGTTTTCGCGTTTTTATCAAAATTGAGGAATAAGGACGGCACGTTTTTCCATTCGGGTCGAGGCGGTAATTTTCTCGGAGGTTCAGGCGGTTTTCCCTTCTTAACTTTAGTTCCCATACCTTTAGCGACAGTGACCCGTTTCTTTTTTTTCGCCTTTTTCTTTTTCGTCTTTTTTGCAGCTTTTTTCTCGGCACCACCAACGAGAATATCTCCGGTACCATGATTAGCCACGCGCGTTGTTCCATCATCCTCGACCGAAACGAGAGCTGATTTACTGTTAACCTGTGCGGCCGAAGACGGGGTTTCGACCATCATCCCTCCTCCTGCGCTGCTATCAAAGGCGGTACGTAACGTGCCTTTTTCCAACCGAGCTCTCGAAGGACGACTTCTCGCTTTTGTCTTCGTGGCACCGTAGATGACGATGAGGGTATTCTCACGCATCTTTATTAAACTAGAATCACGAAAGGTGACCTCAGCTTGAGACTCCTCGAGGGTGTTGACCTGCCACGCACGGAAGAGGTCTTGTCCGATTTGGGCTTGTTTCCACTTCAACGTCGGTGGCTTAGAATTTACCTTGCCGGCCGAGCTTGTTAGTTTTCCGGCAGAAGGGGGATCAGGAAGGACAAGCTTGAGACCGGCAGGAAGTTTCTGTTTTTTTCCTAACCAACACTCTTCATCGAGGTCGTTGTACTTATGCAGAAAATCGACACGCGAGACATCGCCGTAAACGCTTTTTGCGATATGATCGCAGGTTTCTCCACCTTTTTTAACGGTGTAGGTAAAGGTTTTTTCCGCAAAAGCCGTGCTTGAAAATCCAAGTATAGCCGCAAATAGGGCTGTCGGGATGAGTGGTCGCATTTTTACATTCATTATTTTTTGCTCCGTTGCGCTTTCTTCCACGCACGTTCAATTTTTCTTACAAGTTCAGACGAAACGACCGGTTCGGTAATAATATCGAAAGCGCCGGCTCTCATGTAATCGGTAAGTTCGTCGATATTCTCAACTGCCAAAGTTGTGATTACGATCGCTTTTTTAGACAGAATTGTTACGTCTTCCATGGTCAGCTGAGGGATAAAGATGACTGGCGTCTCAAACGTTTCAGCATGTATATCGATTTTTTTAAACGAAAAATTTGCCGAAGCTAAAGATATGATCCACTCGTCTTCGAGGTCTCGAAAGATTCCGATTTCAGGCATCGGGCCTGTCGGGTTTTCCTTCTTTTTGTTGGGGGTACGCTTTTGCCCAGGGCTCATCGTAACAGCCCTTTCGACCCGAGGTTGCAGTAAACGAGCCGGTCGACCGCGTTCGCTTGGCGTTTCTTTTTTTAAAAGCTTCCCGAGCCAATCGCGCGTTTCGATCGCGGTTGGTCTTGCTTCTGGCGCTTTTTCAAGCATACGAAGGATGAGAGCTTCTAATGCGATAGGTATTCCCAAGTCTGGATAGGATTCTCGAATCGGTTCGGGGGTTACGAAGAGGTGGCAATTAAGAAGTGCTACGACGCTATCCCCACGAAAGGCAAGGTGGCCCGTGAACATTTCGTGAAATACACATCCGAGTGAGTAGATATCGGAGGGGCCTGCAATTTCCAGTGAGCCACGTGCTTGTTCTGGGGATACGAAAGCCGGGGTCCCCGACACAATTCCTTCCTTGGTCATTCGAGCAAGGTCTTTGGAATCCTCTACAAATGCGAGCCCGAAATCGACAACGACGGCACGTGTAGACCCATCTGTTTTCGTTTCTATCATCACATTTTCAGGCTTAATATCTCGATGAATCAATCCGATTGCGTGAGCTTGAACAAGTACATCGGCAATCTGCCATCCAAATTGTAATGCAAGATGTGTATCCATAGGACGACCACCACCGGAAACTTTATGAAGTGGCTTCCCCCTCAGGTATTCCATAATGATGTAGTTTTGTTCTGCAAAAAATCCGAAGTCGAATACTCTAACGGCATTATCGTGTTCCAATTTGGATGCAACTTTTGCTTCTCGCTCAAATCGAATTCTATGATTTTTATTTTTCGCAAATTCTGGATGCAGAATTTTAATTGCGATTTCTTTATCTAGCGTAAGGTGAGTGCCTCTATAAACGGCTCCCATTCCGCCCCCGCCTAAAAATTTATCAATGCGGTATTTTTCGTCGATAACGACGCCAGGTTTTAGGCGAATAGAGCTCATATTACGACCTCGAAAACCTTCACGGTCTTACCGCCTGAGGTTATGGTTTCGTCGTCCAGCGAAAGAAAATCGAAACTATCTCCAACCGTCTCTCGGGTGACATCGGTGGTCAGAATCTGGCCTGGCCTAGCAAGAGCTTCCAGACGCGCCGCAATGTTTATCGTACTTCCGATCGCCGTGTATTCCATACGAGTATCGCTCCCAATATTACCTACAACGGCATCTCCGGTATGGATACCAATCGCCATCTTTACATCAACGCCATATTCTTTACGCCAGCGTTCGCTTCCAATTTCTACGAAGCGCATCATTTCTTCTGCAGCTTCAATCGCCTCGATCGCATGATTAGGTCGAGATGATGGAGCGCCCCAAAAGGCCATGACACAGTCGCCAATAAATTTATCAACTGTTCCGTTATATTGAAAAATGACTTCCGTAAGAATGGTAAAAAGTTCGTTCAGAATTTTTACTATAATTTCGGGCTCGTTATTTTCACACACCTGTGTGAACGAGACAACGTCGGCAAAGAGGACAGAAATATTTTGCCTTTCGCCTCCAAGATTTAAATCGAAATTTCTATCTACGATGCCATCGACAATTTCTTGCGGCAAATATCGGCCTAAGTCCGAGCGGATTTCGACTTCCTGTTTAAGGGTTTCTTCGGAAGTTTTTAAGCTAGACGCTGTGAAACGCATCGCGTCGGCCAACACACCGATCTCATCTTTGGAATCCACCGCAAGTGGTGCATCGAAATCTCGATTCGCAATAAGTTTGGAATAGTCGACTAGTTCACTAATGGAAGAACTAAGAAAGCGTGAGGTGAGGATGGCAGCAAGAAGAGCGAAAAGGCCAGCAATTAATATTGTTAGACCGACGATTTTTTGCATGTTGTAGAAAGAGGCGTAGACCTCTTCTTTGGAGGTCTCAACCACAACCGTCCAAGGAACAATCGTCAACGGTTTCATTGAGCCAATCTTTTCTTCGCCTTGTGCGTTAACGAACTCGCCGGATTGAGCGACGCCGTCACTTAGTGAGGTTTTTATATTTGCGAATAAGTTATTGTTGTCGACACGTTTTCTTTCGGAAACATTACTTTCATCGGCGTGCGCAACATAACGTAAATCAGATGTAAGGATGTACACGCTACCTTGAAAGTTTGTGATTCTATCGGATAGGTGAGCGATGCGATTCTGAATACGTGTGAGCGGTACAAATGACCCGACATAATGGGTTACTTTATCGTTCGTGCGAATCGGGACTAAGGTAAAAACGCGGTTGTCGGTCCCTTCGGTTGGAATAAGACCGAATGCAACCTCTTGCTCGGAGGCCTTTTTACGAATGGTATCGTCCAGCGTTAAAGTAGGTGTTTTGAAGTTTGATTTCTCTTGGGACATGGTGTCGAGGTATTTTCCCGATTCATCGAAAAAGACCGCGTGATCTAAAAGATCGTTGGACTCCACAAAGAGTAGAGCGATCTTTTCTTTTTGGTCGTAGGTCCCATTAGGATCTCCAAAAGCTTGGGCGATGGCGACCAATGTGTTTGAACTTTCTAATAAATTTGATGAAACCGTATTGGCTAGATCTTCGGCGATGGCCAGACGAAAATCTAAATTATCCTTTTTGGTTAGGCCTGCATTTTCGTTTACCGCTTTGTAGCCAACGACGGCGGCAGGGGCGAGCGCCAGTACCAGACCATAGAGTAAAAGCTTTACCCAAAAGGGATATTTAATTCGCGATTCAGCCATTTATTTTGCGTTCACGTCTAGGATAAAGAATTCAACGCGTCGGTTCTTAGCTTGGCCTGCTCTATCTATGTTGTTCGCTATAGGTCGCGATGCTCCAAAACCTTTGGATTTTAATCGATTTTTTTCGATACCTTTTTCGATAAGGTAATTCATCACTGCTTCTGCTCGCTGTTGCGAAAGCGCCACATTGGATTCTGCAGAACCACGGTTATCGGTATGACCTTCGATTTGGATTAACGTGATCCTCGGATTAGCACGCAACACTGAACGTACCTGGTTTAGAATATTGAGGCTGCGTTTTTGAATCGTTGACTTACCCGAATCAAAATAAACCATATCAAAAATTTCGATGCGTTCGGTCGTAACTCGAACTTTGGATTCGCTGGTGTCAGGACAACCGTCTTCATCATCCTTTCCGTTAATGACCTCTGCTTTGAGTGGACATTTATCGTCGCCATCTAGAATGCCATCGTCATCGTTGTCAGGATCCGGACATCCGTCATCATCTTCGAATCCGTCTTTGTCTTCCATTTTATCTGGACAGGCATCGGCGTCGTCTTCGATCCCGTCTTTGTCAGAATCCACGGGCGGGCAACCTTGTTTTTCGACGATCCCGACAAGTCCCGGACATTCGTCTTCGACATCTAAAACACCATCCTGATCGTTATCAGGATCGGCACACCCGTCTTCGTCTTGGAAGGTGTCCATGTCTTCGGCTTCGTTGGGGCATTTGTCGTCTGTATCGAAAATTCCATCTCCGTCACTATCAAGTGTCTCATCCGTCGTTGGCAAGTTTTGGCCCGCTTCGTGTGTCAATGGGTTGTTAGATATGGAAGGAAATGCGACATGTTCAAATCCAGCGAAAAGGCGGAAGTCTGGAGCTCCTAAACCTTGAGATAGGCCCATTCCGCCTCCGATGTTTATTGTCCAATCTCCTTGAATATCGAAACGAAACCCACCATCAACCTCCATAGGGTTTCCGAACGCGTTATCTACAACAAGCGCGAGATCTTCCGGATTTCGCCCATCGGTTAAAGAGATTCCTGCGTTAAATGTGGCGAAAACGGAAATAGGGTTTACAAAACGGTACTGAGCGCCCGCACCTAAGTTGAAGACATCTCCTGAGCCTACATTTCTTAGCGTCTTTGTAGTTCGAATGTGATAGCCAACATTGAGCGCTATTTTAAAATTATCACTTGCCCAATCCGTAATGAGTTC
>CALJNB010000139.1 GCA_937981985.1 uncultured bacterium | reverse complement strand
GGCAAATAAATTTATCCATTTTTTCGTCAAGCGCATCGTACTTTTCGAGGACGGCTGTGAGAGCTTCGATATTGCTATGAACATCGCTGAAAATACCTAATTTCATCTAAATTTCTTCGTCATGGTTATCGGAATCTTAATGAGTCGCGCCGGTGAGTATACACATTTTTGTAAACGCAAACACACTGGGGTCGGTTCTTTTTTAATTTTTCGTAGAATGTTGTTTTTGGGCAAGTTTAGCGACTTCCCGAAGGCGTTTTGACCGATCTTTTAGAAGACCGCCAATTGTACCGGTCTCTTCTTTTTCTAAGTTGATGAGTAATTGTGCATATTTTTCTAGCGGTCCATCCTTTTTAACAGCCCGGGAGAGCAAGGGCAGTACTTTTGTGACGTCCGAAGATAGTGAACGAATCAGATCTTGGCTCGCTTTTGGGTCGGTTTCTATTCTAAAATCTTCGAATAGATCGCGTACAACTTGCGGCGAAGATGTTTTGTCAGGGTTTAAGGTCTCTTGGAAATCCTGGGCTCGTTTAAGCGCATTCTCAGCAAGTTCTACTACGTCGCTATCGGGCGGAATTCCCAATGCTTCGCCCGTTGTAAGAAGGGCGTCCCAATTTTCCCATTGATCCGTTGGGGTCAAATCGTTGAGCCTTAAGGCAACGCTGACTTCGGCAAAATTTGCAAACATGAGCTGAATCAATGAACGTTGGCTGTCGGCGACGCCGATCTCTAGAGCTCGTTTTCGAAGAGATTCAGTAAGAAAAATTCCAAATTCAGCGGCCGCTCGAATAACGCGATCTTGAATTCTGCGGAATTGATGGAGCGGAAACGCCCGGTTTCCGATGAGATAGGCGAACATCTCGTCAGAAGACCAATATCCTAAAATGCCGGCTGCTAATTTCGTTTCGGTCGGTGTATTAAGTGATTCAAACGAATTGAAGCTAAAGCCGTGTTTCATCCCTCCTAACCTTTCGAATTGATCGGAAAGGAAGGTTTCTTCTGCTTTGGTGAACGGATGGTCACCCGTTTCGCTTTTTTGAATTTTATCGAGCATCCATTCCAAGTTTGATGCGAGAGGAGCTTGGATTTTGAATCCGTTTGCAAGCGTTCCGGCGGAATCATAAATGCCGATTCGTAATCGAGGATTAAGACGGATTTTTTCGACCACATCCTGATGAGCGGGGTTTTTAATATTCAGCGGCCACGAAACGTCATTAATGAGTCGTCCATCGTTATCGAGGTTGGCCAACATCACTGAGATGATAGGTGTCTTCTCTACAAAATGTAACTGGATAAAGAAGTTTGTATCTTCATTTAGAGTTGTAATTTGTTTCGCGGTGAGTTGTGCAATCGCGACAACTTCGTTGTTAATGAGGTGGATGCTGCGTTCTTTACCACCGAAAAATCGGTCGGGTGATGCAGGGAATCCTGAGCGAGAGAAAGCGATGTCAAAATCCTCCTCTATTTCAAGAAAGTCAGAAGCCTCAGCTAGCATTTTTATGCTTGAATCTTCTTCATCCATAAACTCTAAAAACTGATCGTCGGTAATGATTTGAGTGGATTCAACTTTTTCATCGATCTTATAGCCCTGGCTTTCATCTAATTGTTTTTGCTCAAGGGTTAACTTTTGAAGGTCTAAAGCTTGTTTCGCCGACTCGAATTCGGAGCGTTCTTTTTCAAGGTCTGATCTTTCCAAAGCGTTCTTTTCGATAGCAATATTGAGTTGCTTTCTTTCGTTGTCGATTCGTTCTCGGACTTCGGCAAGTTGTGCTTTCTCGGCAGAAAGATTCTCATTATCGACGGTTTTTAAAATACGTTCGAAATGGCTAGCGTCGAAGATGATTGTAAAATTACTTACATATTGGGGGATAAACTCCGATTCCTGAAACGCCTCAAGAAGTTCTTGACGGAAATCGATGCATTTGTGACGAAGTCCGGGGGGGACAAACAATGCAAATCTTTTGTCCACAGAGTCGTGTATAGCAACAGGAACGCTGAGGTCGAATGTTGCACCGGTATCGGGACACAATGCGCGGTTTAAACTTCGGTCAAGAAGGGCGCTAAATAGGGCTCCGTTGTCGCCGGAATAGTCGATGGCACGATAGACAGGCCAAGAAAAAGCATCGCCTTTATCATTGAATACAAGAACTGGTGTTCTGAAAGTCTCTAAGTAAGGCCCGGCGTGCGCTTTTTTCATTTATTCCTCGTTCAACTTTTGGGTTTCTTTCTACCATTTCAATGAAAGAAATCGCAAGTTGATCAAAATAAATCACACGAACATCTTTGCGTCCCTACCCAAAATTTCGTTTAGAAAAGTGTTTACTCACTAACCTTTGAAACGTTCTTCGGCGATTGCGTCCGCCACGAGGTTCATTGGAAGGTTTTCGCGTTCTCCGCGTTCGAATATCTCGATCATCGTGTCGTAGATCTTACCGCATTTTTCGCGCACGATAGATTCATCGTAACCTACATATTCTTGCGCGACACTGATGAGACCACCGGCATTAATTGCGTAATCTGGGGAGTACAAAATGCCGCGGTCCATGACCATTTTTCCGTGATGCGCTTCAGCTAATTGATTATTTGAAGCGCCTGCGATGATATCGACATTCAAACGCGGAATCGTGTCATCGTTAAGGATCGCGCCGAGTGCACATGGCGCGAAGATATCAGCATCGACGTCATAGATTGCGTCCGCACTTACGATCGTCGCGCCAAACTCCTCTGCGCATCGTGCGGTCGATTCGGAGTTAATATCTGCGACGGTTAGCTTGGCGCCTAAATCGTGAAGTTCTTTAGCGAGATAATAGCCAACGTGTCCAACGCCTTGAATGCTTATATGAAGACCCTCGATGTCGTCGCGCTTGTATCGAAATTTAACCGCAGCTTGCAGACCTCGACGACATCCTAATGCTGTATAAGGTGAAGGATCGCCGGAGGTACCCTCTGTTGAGTCAGAACCGAGGACGGAGTCCGTTTGTTTCTTGATAACGTTCATGTCCGGAACGCAGGTTCCTGAATCTTCACTGGTAAGGTATCGGCCGTTTAAAGTGTCAACAAACTTTCCGTATTCGGTGAAAATTTTCACTCGCTGGCTATCTGTCAAATTGGGGGGGCGGACGATAACCGCTTTTGCGCCACCGTGTGGAAGATTACTTATGGCTGCTTTATAGGTCATTCCCTGTCCCAAACGCATCGCATCACGAAGAGCAGCTTCAGAGCTCGGATACTCAATAAATCGAGTTCCTCCAATTGCCGGTCCGCGGTTCAAATTATGAATCGCAACAATGGCCTGTAACCCGATCGACTCGTCTGTTTTAAAGTGAATTTCGCCATATCCTAGCGAATTTGCGTATTTGAATAAATCCATGCTCTACCTCTTATCAAGTTCCAATTCTGGCTCCTCTTATATTCAGCTTCTTCATGGGTTCGCAAGTAAGAAAATCTAATCACACGATTAAATAGAGCGAGATGGATTATCGACGAACCCAACGAATATAGTATTTTATTGTGACATTGATTGGAGAACGGTAGGGTATCGGAAACGGATAATTTATGGCCTTGATTTGTAGTAAATGTGGTACGCGGAATCTTGAAGGAAACAAGAAATGCCGTCGATGCGACTGCGAGCTCGCACCGGAGTTGAATGCATTAGATTCGGTGCTTAACTCAAATGCAGCAATCTTGGATGGCCGATGGAAAATAGAACATCCTCTAGATTCTCCAAATCTTTTTTCAGGAGTTGATCTCGAAAATAGCAAACCGGTTCTGATTCGGCGACTAGACACGCTCGCGGCTCGAGATAGAACCCTGCGGAGTCAATTTGTCAAAGAAGCGAAATTAATTGCAGGAATCGACTCTGAACATGTGGTTAGAGTTCTTGCGGTTATTGACGATACCGAGACCCCAAGTTTGGTGATGGAGGCCCCAACTGGGGTTTCCTTAGATACTTTTTTGGCTCAAAGCGGGCCGCTTGCCGTCGCCATTTCCGTTATTCTCTTTCAACAATTGGTTCTAGCGATCAAGCGTCTTCATACTTCAGGAATTACCCATAGAAACCTCAACCCGTCTAATATCTACATCGGTGCACACCCGAATACAGGTCTTGCCCATTTAACGATTACCGATTTTGCTCTTGCGAATTCGATGAACGAAAACTCGCCTGATACAGATACTGGGACTCTCATCGGTATGAAAATTACAACCTCGGTCGGGATTCGGGCGACTGCCTACTTGGCTCCTGAACTCCTCATCGACAAGCATGACTTCAGGTCCGATATTTACGCAGCAGGTACGATCTTATTTCGCATGCTCACGGATCGCGTCCCGCTGGCGGCCGGTGAGACCGATGAGAATCGGATCGCGGAGTTAATTCGTACCGCTGAAGCGACGTCGGTTCGATTACTGCGGCCTGAAGTAAAATTAGGGTTAGGGAAGTTGTTGCAGAGTTTGCTCGAGAAGAACCCTAATCTCAGACCGGATGATTGTGATGCTGTACTGCGACGACTCAATTCTTCAAATTTGGATCTTTTAAAAGAGGTTCCATCAGGTTGGTTTCATCGCGGTTGTGTTGAAAAAGATACCTGCAGAAACGAAGAAAAGCCGGGGGGGCCGATTCACCTATCGGGCTTTTATATCGATTGTCTTCCGGTGACCGTAAGGCAATTCCGGCTTTATCTTAATCTTACTGGTGTCAAAAAGTCTGAGGTCTGGGAGCGATTTAACCCCATGCAAAGAGCCGATCATCCTGTCGTTTTTGTGAATCATGACGACGCCAAAGCTTACGCAGCTTGGGCTGGAAAACGCCTTCCAACTGAAGCCGAATGGGAAAAGTCGGCACGTGGAAATTCTCAAAGGATATATCCTTGGGGAGACCAATCGCCCTCGACCGCGCACGCTCATTTTAACGGTCAAACAGGAACATGTGGTGTCGGTCAACATGCGTTAGGAAAAAGCCCTTATGGAGTTGAGGATCTATCCGGAAATGTTTTTGAATGGGTCGAAGATTGGTATGACAAAGCTGCTTACGATAGCGAAGAGAAAAATGATCCCAAAGGTCCAACAACGGGTACCAAACGGGTTCTTAAGGGAGGCTCTTTTGTTCACGAAGCTTCGGCGATGCGGATTTCGTCGCGTGGTCGTTATAAACCCGAAGAACGTAAAGCAAACCACGGCTTCAGATGCGCATGGTCGCTAGAGTAAGTAACCTAATGGTGTTGCTGGCTCGCTTCCTTTCGTGGCATCGAAATTTCAACACTCATCAAAACAACACATATCCAAAGCGCTTGCGCCAAAAAAAGATGGGCAAGCTGCATATACCCCGGAGCACCTAAGAAGATGTTTCCATAGCCTGCAAAAATCTGCGTAATTGCTATCGCCAAACCCAACTTCGCGTAACGCGAAGCGTTTTTATTCGCCATATTCCAATAGCACACATAGCCAACTCCAATTGCGGTTAACGTCGCAACGATCGGGTGGATAATTCTTAAACGAACAAGGAAATGGTTTGTGGCATCAAGACCGGCTTCAACATTGGAAAAGATGGAGTGGCCGGTTTCTAAGGTGATAGGGAAAAGCGTATCGCCCAAAGCCGTAACGGCCCCGGTAATACTTGTGATTACAATTGCAACGATCGCCAATGCACACGAAATCACATGCCTCGAGTTTTTAAAAGGCGATGGTTCGCGCTCGTACCAGTGGGCTGCCAAAGCAGCTGAACCCGTCAAGAATAAAGTGTTGACCAAATGAAATGCGATGACCGTCGCGCGCGCCACCGAGTCATCATCGGCGACCAGTTCTTTTAGGACGATTCCGGCCCCCACAAGTGATTCAACGATGATAAATATCAACGTGATAATCGCCGCTTTACCAGCGGGTTTGAGTCCCCATTTTTTCAAAAAGAAGAACACGAAACCTAAGGATAAAATCCCTAAAAGACCACTCGTAACGCGATGGGTAAACTCAATGATTGTTTTAATGTTGGGTTCAATCGGAATGATTTCGCCATGACACGTCGGCCAGTGACTTCCGCAACCCGCACCACTTCCGGTAATCCTGACCCATGCCCCAAAAAGAATCACTCCCAGAAGATATAGGACGAAAATCCAACATAAATGTGTTCCCCAAGAGCGCTTCTGTTTATGAGATGATGTCAAAAGATATTTGGCTATTCGGCCGCCGCGAATTCAGCGTGCTTCTGCGAAGGCTGGGTCGTTCCCTCAAGTTCTGCGATTCTCGCCAGACGCATCGAGTCGGTTCTAAACTTTTTGAAAAAGATACCGAGGAAATAAACACGAAAAATAAGCCAGAGAATACTCTTCTCATTCAAAGAAGGATGGATTTTATCGGCCACTTTTGCGTGCGCTGCGGGTGTTTCACTCCAATGGAGTCCCGGATTATCATGATGAACGGTGTGATACCCGTTGTTGAATAAGAACATGTTCATAACTGGGCCAACGATGTTTCGGCTATGGTTATACTTGTGTTCTTCGTCACAATGAACATGTTGCAGATAGTTGAAAACGAGGACGGCAAACATTCCAACTTGAGTTGGTAAAACAACATACAATAATGCTTTTTGCCAGCTGATGATAAAAGCTGCTCCGAAAAATGCAATTAGTACTACGTATTGCGAGATAAAATACCAAAAGCGGGATTTTCTATTCTTCCACATACGCTTTAAATGGTTGCTCACCGGGGTTTGTTGAAACCAACCCGAAATACTTGGATAAGTTAGTAAGGTGAAGAGGTTGTTTGACTCCCAAAATCGCCAAGTAATTGTGTAATCACCCTCTCTGTTATTGTATTTATGGTGATTCTTATTATGGGTTGGAATCCATGCGAAAGTCGGAAAACCGTAAAAGCAGGTGATCCAATATTCTGTGAGTACGTTGAGGTATTTACTCTTCCAGATTTTTTTATGGTTATGATTATGGGCAATCGTGGTGATTGTAATTGCCATGAAGCACTGAAGGAAAACAAGAAACCACATCAAACCTGTGGCTAACCCGCCCGTAATTCCAAGAGCCGTCAACGCAAGATCGAGGTTCCAGTTCAATAGAAGCAGCGATGTCGCGAATATAAAATAACCAACCGCTCTTCTGTCTCTTGAGTTATGTAGCATCGAAAAATCCTTGTTTCTTCTGACGTCCAAACGACTAATACCGAACCCTTTTCGGTCTTACAAGTATTTGTTTATGGATTGCTGTCGCTTCCGGACAGATGGATAAAACCTACGCCCATAACTTTTAATATCTGTCAGGTGTGACAAAGCGCTTTTAGTTGAAGCTTGCGCCTTGGTTTATCCACTCCTTGATTTTGTCGATGTTAAATTGGTCTTTTTGACCCCCTAAAGGCATGAACCCGAGATTTGCCATTTCTCGTTCCATTCTATCAACGAGGTTACTATTTCCGGCATCCCCAGCTATGACGAACAATTGGCCATCGACCGAACGCGTTTGTGTCGTCAGTGCCTCAAAAACTTCGCGATCTGTTGCGTCAATTCCGGTCGAAACCAGTCCGTTATTGGATTGGGCACCGTGGCAAGAACCCTGAGCGCATTGGGCCCGGAATAGATTTGCTACAAATATGAATTCAGGGCCAGCTTCTTTTGAATCATTATTAGCTATTGTTTTATTATTCGTTGTCTCGTTATTGTTGGAAGTGGTCTGATTGCTGACTTTGTTGTTTTCACAATTAAAGCACCCGTTGCTGTCTTCGGACTTTTCATCGGCCGATGAACACGCCAACACAAACGCAACACTGAAAAGAATAAGTTTATATTTTTGAAATAGCATATTGATTTCTCGTTTTCTAAGTTTTGAAAAGCAGTTAGCTGGTCAAAACGAAAAAATCAATATTATGTCTGCAATTGTCCGGTTTGTACGCTCCAAAGAGACGCATATCGTGCGCCCTGTTCAAGGAGTTCGGTATGTGTTCCGACTTCAGAAATACCACCGTCGGCAAGAACGATGATTCGATCTGCGTTTCTGACAGTCGATAGTCTGTGTGCGATGATAATAGTCGTTCGGTTCGTTGTTATTGATTCGATCGAACGTTGAATAGCTGCTTCAGTCTCATTATCAACCGCAGAGGTTGCTTCGTCCAAAATCAAAATCGGTGGGTCTTTTAGAATTGCTCGAGCAATTGCAATACGTTGGGCTTGACCTCCGCTTAAGGTCTCCCCGCGTTCACCGATTCGTGTTTCATACCCGAGAGGCAATCCGTTGATATAGTCGTGGATTCCGGCGAGGCCGGCGGCATGTTCGATATCGGCTTGAGATGTTTCTTGGAGACCGTAGGAAAGATTCTCTTTCACCGTACCCGAGAATAAATAAGTACGCTGACTTACTAAGCCGATACTTCGCCGAAGGCTGTTCAGATTCCACTCCGGTATCGACACTCCGTCAACCTCGACGTGACCAGAGGTGACATCATAATAACGAAGTAATAAATTGATAATCGTAGTTTTACCCGCACCTGTAGAGCCGACCACGCCAATCGTTTCGCCCGGTTCGATGGTTAAATTCATCTTTTCGAGGATGGTCTCGTTAGGTCGATAACCAAAAGTAACGTGCTTAAAAGCAATTCTACCTACCACCCTGTGGGGAGCATGACTGCCCGATACTATTTCTACTTTGGTCTCCAATAGGTCCAATACCCGATTTGTAGAAGCTCCGGCACGTTGATACTCATCAAAGGTGCGCCCTAAACGTGTTAAGGGCCAAAGTAAACGTTGGGTCAGGAAAACCAAAACACTGTAGGTACCAACGGCAATTTCACCTTCGATGGCCAGGTGACCACCAACCACTAAGGTCGCAACGAAGCCACATACAATAACGATCCTAATGAGCGGGGCGAAGGCTGAACTAAATTTGATCGCTTCGCGATTTCGTTCGCGATAATCTTTTGAAAGTTCCCGAACTCTTAAATTTTCTATTTCTTCTGATGCGAAACTTTTTATTGTCGCAATTCCTCGAAGGTTGTTCCCAAGGTGCCCATTGAGAGCGTCGACGGATTCACGAACCTTTAAATAGCGCGGTGCTAAAAGGCTTTGGAAGCGAAAGCTTCCAAAGAGGACGAAAGGAATGGGTAACATCGCAAGCCACGCTACGCTTGGGGCAAGGAAAAAGAACGCTGCTGATACTAAAACCGCGGTTGTAAGTATTTGAATGAGACTTTCGGCACCCGAGTCGAGAAAGCGCTCAAGTTGATTGATATCATCATTTAAGAGGGCCATTAATCCCCCGGTGCTTTTAAAATGGAAATAGGCCATGTCGAGTTTAAGTACATGTTCGAACGCATCTGTTCTCAAGTCGTGTTCTATAGATTGCGCCAACCCTCGCCATTCGATTGCTGAAAGATATTCGAAGAAGGATTCTAAAACCCAAATAAGAACTGTTATCGAGGCAAGGAATATAAAATGAAGCTCGAGATTAGGAACACCAAATGCATCGGCATCCAAATTAAACCATTTTGTTAACGTTGCTACAAAATTTGCAATGAAAGAGCTTTCTCTCTCGACGACAATATCGACCGCGGCGCCGATGAGAACCGGAGGAGCGAGGTCGAAGAGCTTGTTCAGAATCGCATAAATTATCGCGCGAATAATACTGCCGCGTCGTCGTTTGGCATACACCCAAAGACGTCGATAGGGTTGGTTTGAATGAGTACTTGCTTCGGTCAGTGTAGCGGCTTGAGTCAAAACGATTTCCTCGCAAAAATACAAAAACGCAAATTCATCTCATGCGAGTTTCTACAGGGCTGGACGCGCGCTACTAGTACACGCTGGTTCACGGTCGGTAAATAGTTTCTGCGATGTATCGAATGAAGTTGGAATGATACGTCGACCAGCACGACGGCCTAAGATAATAAGTTAGATTTCTATCAAAGCACCATCGTCGTTCTTCCATCTTATCCCTAATAGATCCACGGGTTCGGGATCGCCTAAGACCCAAATGATTTTTTCATTGATAATCAAGCATGGCACACGCCAGCGTTCGTTTTTGGGGTGTGATTTTATGATTTTCGACAGCGATTTTCCGCCCCGCAACATCCCATTTTCCCAGTTGCGAATCTGGGCTTTGGTTCCATCGCGGAGTTGTAACCAGAAGGCGCTGTTTTCTAGAACTTCGAACTTCCAATCAAACCAACGGTAGTGATTTTTCGAGGCTTGTAATTCTAACACGCATTTTTGACCTAAATCTGACCACCACCGGTTTCCTCTACCGAAATTTTTTCGGAACCGAATGCGGCTTGCCGATAGATCGACTTGAATTCCGTGAAGGCTCAGACTTGCTTGAGTTTTCGATTGGATGGCGCAAACACATTGGTCGATGTTGTTTTCGTTCAATGTTATCCCGAAATAGGAACGCGACACCTCTCTTAGAAATTCTCGCAGTAGACAAATATCGGAACCTAATCGATCGGCAGAAAAAGTTATATGATAGGGGCCGCTTGAGATAAGATTTTCGTCCCACACCCTTTTTGTAGACCGTTTTATTATGCTTGCAGCGTCGCGAAGGCGAGATGCGGACTGTTTAAGGCCTTTCCCGTAGTAAACTCTTAAATCTTCCAAATTGTGCCGGATACGGTTTCGAAGGTAGGCATCCTTTTTATTACTTGGATCTTCGCACCATCTTAGATTATGCGCTTTTACATAAGAAATGATCTCCTCTCTGGAAACGTCTGAAAATGGACGTACATATGAAAAAGGTGAGTGAGTTCTTTCGATATTGAAAGCAAGTGCACCGACCCCACCACCTCTCCCCATATTCATCATTAATGTCTCGGCGTAATCATCCAGATGATGTGCTGTTAAAATATGTGTAATTCCAAACTGAGCTGCCGTACGACGTAAAATTGCATGGCGTTGAGTTCGAGCTGTAAGTTGTAAAGAGGTGTTGGGATTGATCGTGATACTTTTTAGTTGGCATTGTATTGCCCGTTCTTTGCAAAATTCAGAAACGAACTGACCTTCGCTTGCTGATTCGTCCCTAAGTTGATGGTCGACGTGGACAGCAAGGATTTTTATTTCCGTACATTCAACGTGGACTGCCTGCAGGAGGGCAATGGAATCTACTCCGCCAGAAACAGCAATAAGGACTTCATCGATACCAGATAAAAAGCTTCGAGTTTTCTCGGAAAGGATCACTTTTTGGGTTCTAGGTCGTCTGGAGATTTGTTTGCTTTTTCGAGCGCGACACGCAGAGCGACTGGCGGAATGACGAGGCTTGTCTGTTTTTTCGTTGGATGAGGATAGGCAGTCAGCGCAATTAGTTTTCCGCTTGAAGAAAGGAGAGGAGCTCCCAAGATGCCCGCAAAATTGGTCTGGAGATAATATCCGATATAAATCTCTTTTTCGCCGGGCGGAAAAACAAGAGCTTCAACCAGAACATCACCGAGATAAGGCGAAAGCCCATAAATCCGAGAAGCGAGTTCGTTCTCGATATCAAAGAGAGGGAGGCCCTTCGGTTTTTTTATGTTTTCAGCATTCAAAATCGCGACATTGCGGTTCTTATCATTGAAGGTGAGTTCAAGTTTTAAAAAGCGTTTTGGATCCTTTTTTATGATTTTCATTGGATCGCGATCATATTTCCTCTTTTCAAAGGATTCTTTTTTCGCGTGAAGCGGATTGAAATTATCAGGTCGGGCCTCGGTATCCAGGAAAATCGATTCCGCATTTTCAACCCAATGTCCTGCCGTAACTAAATGGACTCCGTCATTATGTTTAATCCAAACACCGTGACCCCGTACCAATATTCCGTTTCTCTGAAGAGAACCGATGGGCTTTTGAACGGCCAATATTTCTACGATATTCGGAAATACTAACTTTTGAGTTTTCTTAAGTGTTTCAAATTTAGGCAAGCGCGGAAGGGCGGCATCTCTAGATAATTGGCTAGGAATAGCGCTCTCAACGGCGTTCGGAAGATCGGCGACTCGTATCCTTTGTTCTTTGATCGATTCGAACTTTAAGGTTTTTTGAGCTTGGATCGAAGGGCTGAATATGAAGATGGATAAAATGAGAGTTACTGCAATCATAAGATCTTTTTTGGAACATTTTATAATATTGGATGTCATGAAAGTTAAGCACGCGTTCAAAAGGTGAAGTTACCCAAACAAACGTTGAGTGTAAGAGCGCATCGAACGCTGCGCAATTAAATGTTTAGGAAAAAAATGCCGTTTTAGAAACGCTTGACGCTTGATGTGTCGCTCGTTATGGTGCGGCGAATTCTGGCAATTTGGCAAAATTGGATGCCATCTGTCTACAGGAGCGAATGTGAGCGAACATCAATTACGAGTAGCATTAGTTTGGAACGGTACAGTTTTTCACGAAAAGACCTTTACTCAAACTAGCGATCATAAAGTCCGTGTCGGGGAAGATCCCAAAAATCAGTTTTCTGTACCGGCAGATAGTATTCCAGAAACATTCGAAATGTTTGAAAGAACAAATTCAGGATACAAATTTCGTTTCACGTCTGACGTGGACGGAACATTCACAATTGGCGACGAAGAGTTCGACGTCGAAGAGTTGAGTGCGGAAAAAGGAACGACTAAGTCAGGCAAGACCTTTGAGACCGATTTATCACCCGGTGATTGGGGGATCGTGGATCTTGGCGACGTAAATATCTTTTTTCAGTTGATGGAAAGAGGTGAGGTTGTTGCTGGACGTGGCGTCGGCTCCATTGAAGGGGCGGTTGTAGGATGGATTGGAATTTCTGCAGTTGCTCATATTGCGTTTCTTATTATCGCGCACATGTTTTTTCAAATCGATCCAAACCTTGAAGATCTAGAGAATCTCAATCGCTTTGCGAAAATAATGGTTGATGATGTCGATGATCCTCTAGAAGAAGAGGAACAAGATGAACCTGAAGAGGATACTACTGGCAAAAAAGCCGGCGGAGAGGAAGGAAAATTTGGTGATCCAGATGAAGAAATTCCAGAATCAAAAATCCCGAAAGTTGATGGAGAAATGGTCGACGAGATCGATGTAAAAAATATCGGTATCAATAAGGCTCTTTCCTCTGATGTTCTGGGTTCCGGAGCGCTTAAAAATATTTTTCAAAACCAAGAGGGCTTTGACTCGAAAATGAACGTTGCCATGTCAGGCGAAGGCGGGGAACTACAAGTCGGTCGCGGTGCTGGCGGAATGGGGCTCAGCGGTGTTGGCAAAGGCGGCGGTGGCGAAGGCTTCGGTCGGATTGGCGGCCTCGGCAAGGTTGATACTGGCGGTGGGAAAGGTACCGGTGCAAAGCTTGGGAAGAAGAAGAAGAAGTCCGTGAAAGCAAAAATGCGTAAAGGCGCGCCCAAAATTGGTAACTTTTGCGACAAAGGCGATATTCGCCGTGTTGTGGGCAGAAAGTCAAACGCGATTAAATATTGCTTTGAAAAGCAACTCCAGACAAATCCCAAGCTTTCTGGAAAAGTCATCGCACAATGGAAGGTTGGTCTTGACGGAAAAGTGATGTCAGCTTCGATTGTAAGTTCGACCATCGGCAGCAAGCCAGTTTCAGGATGTGTTGCGCGTGTTATCAAGCGTATGCGTTTCCAGAAGCCAAACGGCGGTATTTGCGTGATTAAGTACCCATTCGTTTTCAGCGGTCTCGAATAACAATAGCGTACTGAAACCTTCAATCGGCTTTTCAGCCGATTTTTTTTGCCTCAATTCTTTACAAAAATAGTTAACGGTTTTTAGGTACTCAAGATTTTTCGAATCGAATTTGACGAAGGAAGTTAGAATAATGTCCCTCAGCCTTGATGTACGTTGAGATCAACGTTAGAACTCGTTTTATGAAATATTTCGTTTTTTTAATTATCTTATTTTTTTCTATTCCAGTTTTTGCGCAAGACTCTGCCGAAGCCGCATGGGCGGATGCAGAGGATTCTTTTGAATCTGGAAACTACATCGACGCGATAAATAAATTCAGCCGCATAAAACGTCGCTTTCCTTACAGCAAATATGCGAAAGTTTCTGATATTAGAATCGGCGATGCTTATTTTGAACAGGATCAGTTTCCCTCGGCTGTAGAACAGTTCCGAGGTTTCCGGAAATTACATCCAAATCACAAATTGGTTCCCTATGCGAGTTGGCGAATAGCAGAAGCTTTTTATGAGGATCTACCGCCAGACCTTTTCATCTATCCTCCACGATGGGAGAGGGAAATGTCGCGTCCCCGCGAAACGGCTAGGGAATTAGCTTCATTTATCCGTCGTTTCGAAAAAACGAAATACATTGATCAAGCCAAAAAGCGTCTTCGCGAGGTGCGTCGTATCATGGCGGATCACGAGTTCTATGTAGCTAGTTTTCATCTTAACAATAACAAGCCACGCGCTGCTGCGATGAGGTTAACAACGCTATTGGAAAACTATTCGGGCTTGGGGCTTGACCCAAACTCGCTCTTTTTATTAGGGCGTGCCTACATTGAACTTGGTGACACGAAAGCTGCTATCGTTGCGCTTGGAGATCTCATTACGAATTTTCCAAAACACGACCTGAGTTTGAACGCTGCACGATACCTTAAAAAACATAAGTTACTTGAGAGTGAGTGAACCCTTATCATACTTTTGGGGTAAGGTTGCTCCAACGGACGACATTAATATCGTTGGTATGAAACTCTGTAAAACCTTTGTTCTTTCTTCATTTTGCATTCTAGCCCCGTACTTTTTGTTCGTTAGTTGCCAGGCGCTCCCAAGTGGTGCGGTATTTTGCGCGAACGATGACGATTGTGGCCTCGATTCTTATTGTGTGAATGATAGCTGCGAAAAGGGTTGTAAAATGGATACAGACTGTTTCGGAGACTATGTTTGTCAGCCTGTACCGCGTGCCGAAGGTGGGGTGGTCGATGTTTGCGTTTTCGAAGACCCAACAGATGAATTTTGTTCATCCGACCTGGAATGCAGAAACAAGCTCGATGAACCCGACGCGCTATGTTCGATAGATAACCTTTGCTACGTACCGTTAACGATCTACTCGATCCTTATCCGCGATACCTCACCTATAAATGCTCTTGGAAATGACGGATTAGCAGGTTCTGATATCGCTGCGGTCTACCTGACTTTGGATGACAAAATTGTCGCGCAAGGTGCAACGATACTCGCTAAAAACGACAAAGGGGAAGATCTGTCCTCGCCAATTAATGGCGGTCCTATCAAGCTAAATAGTGAAATGGCCTGTATTGATGGGAACTTTTCAGAGGATACCATTCATCTTGGGCTAAATGGTTACGTGTTGGTCCAATTTTTGGATACTAGTTTTGGAGATTACTTAGAACGGCCATCAACGTGGAATATAAACGTGATTGAATGGGGAAATACCTGCGGTATTGCTGAAGATCCTGATACCTACGAAGTACTTCTGTGTTCGACCTCATCGTACGAAAATATAGACTTTGACAGGGAATGTGTTCAAATCGGCACGGGCGGTGGTTTTTCGAAGTTTACAACTGAAACTCAATGATATATTATTTTGCGACAGATTCAGTTTTGAAATAAGTATCAATTACTAGAATGTCGCCTCCTAAAGGAGGTAACACACTCGCGTTATTATGACGCAATTAAGGAGATTAAAAATGACATCAATTAAACAAGCAATTGGGGCCGCCTTGATCGTCGGCGGATCCTTCGGTCTTTTCGTAGCATGTTCGACGACTGGAAATAGCTGTGTTGTTCAGGGAGATTGTGGTGCTGATCAGGTATGTGATGCCAGCGAATGTACTGATAAATGTACAACTGATGCTGAATGTACGACAGCAGGGTACACCTGCGAACCAGCAGCCAACGCTGACGGAAAAGTTTGTAAACAATCGGGCGTGACAAACAACACGACAAATAACATGTCAAACAACATGTCGAATAACATGTCAAATAACACAGTAGCAGGCGCGACCTACAATTACATGATGGTTGTGGATACAACCACAGGCGATGAGTGTGACACGCAAGAGCACCCGGGTTCCGACCTTATGTGGATCGAATTGTTGGATGCGAACGGAACCGTTTTGGCGTATGCAGAGCACACGTTAGCTGAGGAAGGTTCTGGCGACATGAACGGTTACTTCGGTCCAGATATCATTGATGGTCAGGCACCCGGATTTGAGATGTGCACCCCAGATATTACGGACGATACATCGATTTACGCGATGGGTTGTGGCGGAAAAATGATTTTCAAATTCCCAACCTCAACTGAAGCTCCTTTCACAATTATTGGTGGAGAACATCAGATCGTAGTTGGTGAATATGGATCCGGAAGTTGTGGAGGATCAACAGGAGATAGCTACGAAGTTTATGGATGTACTGACGACGTCGGGGTATTGATGGGTGATGAGAATAGCTATGATAGTTGTACTGTACGTATGCAAGGAGACGGCGCTGGAATCGTTAATTTCGTAATTCCAAAATAAATAGCGAAGCTTTCTCTTCCAATTTCAAACGCCACTTTTGGCGTTTTTTTTTTCGTCTAGAATTTAGTCGATGCTGTATTTTTTGACTTTCAATTTCTTCACCTGAGTCGGCGGTTTTCCCGTTTTCGAAGCTCTTCTTTTAGTTCTTACCTTTTTGGGTTTCGCCGGTTCCGGAGCAAACTCCATTTCAGGATTTTCCTCGACCGGCGCTTCTTCTAGTAAAACTTCTTTTTCTTCCAAAGGAATCACGGCAGATGGCGCATCTTCGATTTTGATATCTTTTGTCTTTTCAACCTTAGGTTCTTCTGGCGTGAGCGTGATCTGAGAAGCCGTCTGATCGGGTTCATGACCCGCGAGAACGGCCACTAACCCCGTAGTTAGAAGCGCGAATAGAATGACGAGAATCCAATAGGGTTTCTTATTACGTGGTTCGGTTCTCGTTTCTACTGCAATTTCGGGGGCAATGGTAATGATTTCCGAGGATTCAGTGAAGCAGCGCGTTGGGACAGCTTGTGTGTTCGCCGCTTCGGGTTTCAAATCTTCGTAAGTGGTAGAACCAAGGGCTTCAATGATTTCTTTACCCGATTTAAATCGATCTTCTGGATGTTTCTCGAGAAGTTTGTAGATGACCTCGGCGATTTCTGAGGGAACATCATCTCGCTGAAAGGGAGGCACCTCGTCAGTCACGTGCATCATCAAAACGTCAAATGAGGTCGCGGCTAGAAAGGGTAGGCGACCATCGATCATCTCGTAGAAAATCACGCCTAAGGAGTAAAAGTCCGAACCCGGTGTCAATTCTCTTGTGGACCTTGCTTGTTCAGGAGACATGTACGCGGGGGTTCCGAAGACCTCACCCGCTTTGGTTAGACGAATTTCCTGTTCGCCAGAATCGACTCCGAACTCTCCATGCACTATTTTCGCAATTCCAAAATCAAGTATTTTAAGAAGTTCGCTACCATCGCTTTGTGCGGCCAGCATGAGATTATCAGGCTTTAAATCTCGATGTAAAATATTATGAAAATGGGCGTGATCAAGTCCTTTTGCCACTTGTTTAATTATAGCTGTCGCGTCGTTGAATCCCATCGGCGCGCCCATTTTCTTGCTGAGGACGTGGCCTTTTACGTATTCAATGACCGTGTAGAAAGCTGTCAACTCTTCAGAATATCCGAAGTCGAAAAGCGTGATACAATTCGGGTGATTGAGCCGCGCTATAGCTTTGGCTTCGACCTCAAATCTCGCGTCGACGGTTCTCGACTTATTCTCGTTTTGATGTAGGAGTTTGACGGCGACTTTTCTATCAACCGATAACTGCTCTGCCAGCCAGACAGCGCCCATAGCACCGGCCCCTAAGGGTGACAATAATCGATATTTTCCATCGATTTCTACACCGGGTTGAGCTGCAATATTCATAGTTTGACCGAAGAGCGTAACGACCTAAGATTTACCGAATTCAAGCTGAGTACACAACAAAATCGCGATTTCCTTTCTAACAAATATTGTCCCGTTAAGAAAATTCGTTTCGCATTCGACCTTTCCTGAACCATCTGATAAAGGGTCCCATGAATGTCTCTAAACTAAAGATCGCAATCGTATTTTGTTTTCTCAGTGCCTGTGGTGATCCAGTCGATGTACCGTCGGATTGCAGCAACACCGAATACTTTGACGATGTTCGACAGTTATGTTTCGGTTGTGCACCGATTGTTACGCCTGAATGTCCTGCTGCTTGTGGATTCGAAATCGTTATAAAGGATAAAGAGAGCTCCGGAATAGAACGTTGCCCAGTGGCAGAATGTTCTTCTGTGGATACGTGCGATATTTGTCAGAAGAACGAGTATTTTTCGAATACGACGCTGTCTTGTCTCGCCTGTATTGGCGAAACGGAATGCGAGGGCGAGAAGAAGTTACAACGTCGGATCACTGATGGACAATGCTACACAAGCTGCCGCTGAATCTTTTCGGGTCCAAATCACAAGTTGGTATGATGAGTACAAACGTACATTACCATGGCGTGGCCTCCTTGAGTTTTATCCCGTTTGGGTCTCAGAGATCATGTGCCAACAAACCCAGGTCGCGACGGTCATCCCCTATTTTGAACGATGGTTGGAAGCACTTCCGGATATCCAAAGTTTAGCTGAATGTGACGAAGAGTCCGTTTTGAAATTGTGGGAAGGATTAGGATATAACCGTCGAGCTCGATTTTTACATAAAGGCGCGCGATATGTTCTCGAGAATGGGGAGCCTCAAAATTACGATGAACTGTTGGCTGTTCCAGGGATAGGGCCCTACACCGCCGGAGCTATTGCCTCGATTGTCTTTTCGGAAAAGGTTCCGGCCGTTGATGGAAATGTTCTTCGAGTCGTCAGTCGTGTTCGCGCTATTTTTGATCCGGTAGACACGAAAGCCGGAATCTCTACGGTTCGAGACTTTGCCTCTATGGCTTTGCTGAACGAAAACAAGCCGGGTGATTTCAACCAAGCAATAATGGAGCTAGGTGCGTTGGTCTGTCGTCCCAAAGCGCCTAAATGTTCAACATGCCCGCTCAATGAGGATTGTGTAGCCTATTTGGAGTTTATTCCGACCGACCTACCGATTAAAAGTAAAAAAATAAAGGTGGCGAAGTGGTCCCCTTTCGCAACGATTTACAGGAAGGGTGCTAGGATAGGCTTGAAGCAAGAGCGGGATAAAGAGCTCTTGGCAGGCCTTTGGGGCGTTCCTTTGACAGCAGCAAAGCCGCCTGAAGCAAGAGAGATTGCTGAAGTCCGTCATAAATTCACGCATCGAGACACCTATTATAACGTTTGCGTCTCCGAAGAGGCTATGGACCTTGAATATTTCTTAGAGTCTGAATTAGATCAGATCCCGATATCGACAGGGATGAAGAAGGTCATCGCTGCGTTTTTTTCATGGCAGGTGGCGATGAACGAATCGCTGTGATAAACTGAAAAAAAACAACAAATTCGTAGGGATGTAGTTGTCTCAACAGAAAACAGATTCACTGCCACCGATTACGCTTACGGTTCTTAGCGGGCCGGATGCGGGTGTGACGCGTTCTTTTCGCAAAGAAAAAATAACTCTCGGGCGCGACCAAACCAACGATTTCGTTCTGTCGGATGGGTTTGTGTCGAATTGTCATGGAGAAATTTTTGTCAATTCCGAGACGCTGAAATACGTCGACCTAAAGAGTCGACACGGTTCTTTGGTTATTGTGAATAATATCTCAACCCATTTACACCACCCGGCAGCAACAGGTGGAGCGCGCTTGGCCGATACGTCCGAGATACAACTCGGTTGCTCTGTGATCCGAGTCACGCGACTCGCTAACCCAAAAAAGATCTCCGAATCCGTAGAAAGTAGTATCTCTGTCCAAGGTGTACCGCGTAACGTTGAACCAGCGGCTGGAGAACATCTGATAACCGTTGCGCTACAAACTGAAACTAAATTGAGTGGTAAGAATTCCAGTAAAGATAAAGGAATGGAGGTTATCTTCAATCTTGTGAAGAATCTCAATGGGCAAAACAGTCTTGAGCACGTTATTCGTGATATCAACAAAGCCGCGTTTGAAGCATTTTCTTCGGCCAACTTTTTCTCGATTACTTTAGGTGAGACCCCTGAGGAAATAGAGAATACCCAACCTTTTTTGACCACAGATCGTGATGGCGATGATGATGCGATACCGATTTTGAGTCGTAGTATATTAAGGCAGGCGGCCCAGACCGAAGAAAGTATTTTGTGGGTTAAGGATTCGATGGGGATGGACGTAAGTAAATCTATCGTCGAAGCGAAAATCGATTCCTGTTTGTGCGCGCCTTTGATTGGCCAGCAAGGATTACTTGGCGTGATGCAGGTCGATACCCGTGGTCGCGGTTCGCTATTTGGGAAAAACGATCTGAATTTATTCAATGTCTTAGCGAGTAGCGCGGCTTTTGCGGTCGAACGGGCAAAATTGTCTAATAATATCGTCCGCATGTTTGAAGGGTTTGTAGAGGCTAGTGTTACTGCTATTGAAGCACGAGATCCGACGACGGCCGGGCATAGTCATCGAGTTGCTGAATACACCGTGACCTTAGCGGAGGCGACAAATCTTTCAACAGACCCTGTCTATGGTGATTTTTCGCTAAGTACCGAGGAACTCACTGAACTTCGCTACGCGGCTTTACTACACGATTTCGGAAAAATTGCGGTCAACGAAAATGTACTTAGTAAAGCAACAAGAATCTCCGAATTGAACATCTCACTTATCTCTAGACGATTTGATTTGATCAAAGTGATGGAACACAATATTGCTTTGAAAGCTTTTGCTGATGCAATCGCAAAAGACGAAAAACCGGCGCGTTCCATCGATGAAATCAATGCTGACTACCTTAGCTTTTGTTCCTACCTGGACGAGAAATTAGAATGGTTGGAAAAGTGTAACCGAGTCGGATATTTACCGGATGAAGATATTGCTACTGTTAAAGAGTTTTCCTCAAAAACTTTTCTAGACCAGCGCGGGGTCATTACGCCTTACCTGACTGCTGCCGAAGTTGAGAACTTAACAATACAACGCGGAAATCTTAATGAAGAAGACTGGAAAAACATGCGGTCCCACGCTGCCCAGTCCGAAGAATATCTGAAGCGAATCCCATGGTCGCCGGCCCTTAAAGACGTCCCCTGTATTGCTGGGCGTCATCACGAGAAGCTGGATGGAAGTGGGTATCCGTTGGGCTTATTGGCCGATGACATCACTGCTCAGGTTCGGATGCTCACCATCGCGGATATCTTCGATGCACTTACTGCTGCTGATAGACCTTATAGAAAGGCGGCAACTGTAGAAAGAGCATCCAAGATCCTTACCGAAGAAGCCGAGGACAATAAACTGGATATCGCGTTAGTTTCGACTTTTTTAGATGTTGTTGTGCCAAAAGTATTACACTTGATTCCCTCTTTGCAAAAAAGTAACTAGATTTACTTTTTTTCTTTTATTATTTTTCGGAGGTCGGTAAAGTCTTCGTCGTCTAAGGCTGAAAATCCCGTAATCTTTTCTACTTTTCCAACGAACTCTTGATTCCATTCCTTTTTCGGGTCCAATGTTAAAAGCGTATTTTTCACTTTTTCTACAAGTTCAGGATCGGTGTCTGGACCTGCACAGACAACATCTTGTGGTGTGTGGCCTGTGATGGCTAGGGTGCGCACTTGGGCGACTGGAATCCCGAGGTCAGATGCCGATAGCAGAGCGCCCGAATAGGTTGCGACGGCGTCGCATTTGCCGGCAAGAAGGTCTCTTATGCCTTGGATGTGATCTCCGGACCAAACGATCTTACCTGCGAATGTATCCAGTTTAGTTCCGCGTTCTTTGAAAAAAACGCGGGGTAGAAAATTGCCTGTCGTTGAGTTTTTATCCGTAAGGCAAAATATTTTTCCTTTCAGTCCGTCTACTTTTTTTACATTCGATTTCGACGCAACCAATAAAAGCCCGTCGGCATTTTTCGAGCCCTGGTACATCTTCATTGCAACGGGTTGGACTTTCGGATTACGTTCTATCGTGCGTAGGTATAGTAAGGGAGGCAGAAGCGCAAAATCTACGTCACCGTTTAAGAGCTTTTTGGACGTATCTGCGTAGGATTTGGGAATCGATAATACAACGGGGGTTTCTATTTGCTCGGAGATTACATTCATGAGGGGTGTGATTTCGCTCCTGATCACGCTAGGGTCCATCGTTGGTGCCCACGCGATAGAAACACTCTCACCGATGAAAATAGTTTTCGTGGGTGTTCTGAAAATCGCCCAACCGATGACAGCTAACGCGATCGCGCCGGCGCAAGATAATAAGAGGTATAGGGATAAACGCTTCAAAGACGTTTTAGATTTCGGCTTTTCGGACTTTCGAAAGGTGGATGTTTTTGGGCGCGATACTTTGGTCGAGGCCTCGCTGTTTTCGTTAGACGAGGTCTGGCTATCGCGCGTCAGCGAGACGCTCTCAGATTCATCTCTGTGCATCAAAGTCCGAAGTTCACTCGAGCTTAATTTGCGATCTAAGGCAATTTTTAGAGTTCGATCTCGTTCTTTTAGTTGAGTCCCTGCAGTTAAATTTACAAAGTTTCAGATGGCA
>CALJNB010000138.1 GCA_937981985.1 uncultured bacterium | reverse complement strand
ATGGAGGAGACGATTTTTTCGGGCAAGTATGATCCCTTACAGACGCTAAATTTCCAGGGATTTATGCCACGAAGTCCGTTTTTAGGAGAGGTTAATATTCAAGATGGCGTTGCCGTTCACTCGCGTTTTGGACGGAAGTTTCAATTTGATGTATCGAGGATGGAATCGGTGGTTTCAAAACAAATCCAAAAAACGAAGAGTATTGATGCTTCAATCGCTTTTGATGGTAAAGATAACCATCGGTCCCTTTTGATTCATTTGGACTGGCAAAAGTATTGAGTCTTCTCACATCGTTCTATTTGAGTGTTTCAAATAACGCTGTCAAAAAAGAATCCTTTGAGCTTTGTTCTAGCCACGGAAAATGCCCTGATTGATTCACTTTTATCGTCTTAATCGATTTTATATTCTTACTTAAGAACGCAAAGGTTTGTTTCATAGGTATCGGATCGTAGTCCCCATGGAACACAATAATTTCGTCTTCGATCTGTTCAAGTAGTCTAGGAATAGTACCCGCGTCTATCACATCCCAAATTGAATCTATACTTTTTAAAAAACTCTGAAAGTTCCAATCCGAATGCGGAACCGCTTTTTCGGTCTTCGGATCGAGATGATAAAAAGGGCTGGCTAGCGCCAAACGTTCTTGCATGATTTTATTGGTTTGCGCATCTGAGGTTGACGTGTCGAGTCTTTGGTTGATGTCGATCAGACTTTTTTTGACGTCTTCGGTGTATCGGCCGTTTAGGCTCTTTGCGTGCTGATCACTAATTTCTTCGGTTAACGCGGCGGTCCCGAGAAGAATTACTTTTTCGACAAGATCTTTGTGCTTGGCGACGGTCAACAAGGCAAGGTTTGCGCCCCATGAATGGCCGATAAGAATAGGTTGCGAGTGTATCGAAACCTTTTCGACTAGGTTTTTAAGATCTTCGATATGATGGTCTAAGGAAATTTCTTCAAGAACTACTGGAGATTCGCGCGTTCCCCGCTGCGCATAGTCGACTATTTTGAAATCCTTTTTTAGGAGGTCTCCTAATGACTTCATATACCCAAATAATGAAGGTCCACCATGGATGAGAATGATCGTTTTTGAACCTGTGCCATATTCATCTATATGTAAATTCATGCGCATAAGATCACATTAAGATTTGAGATTGCTGAATGTACTGGGAAAAATCGGGAAGTGCAGTCAGGACGAGAAGGGTCGCTGAGTCTTAAACGGATTAAGTAGGTTATTGAGCTTAATATTCGCCCCACTCCCATTCTGGGCAATCGGGCCAATCCGCAACTTCGGCACCGCCAGGACATTTATAAACACCGGCATATTCGACGCTTTCCAGTGCTATTGTGGTTTTGGTTTTGTTAGTCGCGTCAAGTGCGAAGGCCGAGACCAATAAAAACGACAGTGCCAATAAGATATTTAAAAATATTTTCATTTTAATTTCCTTCAAATCATCGAAATATGTTGTTTACTTATATCAGTTAAAAATTTGATTCAAATAAAAAAAACCCACACATGATAAAATGAGAAGGGCTATTCAAGCAGTATGTAGACCATTTTGAATATGATCGGTTGAAGCGCGTTTTTATTTAATGACGTCTTTAAGCGTAAGGCCTTCAGCTTTTAAGTAAGGAAGTAGTCCTTTCTTGGTAACTGTACGTAAGGCTCGAACTGAAAGACGAATTCTAACCCAACGGTTTTCTTCAGGAATGAAAATTCTTTTCAGCTGAAGGTTAGGTAGTTGACGCATTCTAGTCTTGTTGTGCGCTTTGGAAACATTGTTTCCAGACATAGGCTTCTTATTTGTAATTCTACAACGACGTGACATGATAAACTCCTTTAAACTTCTAACCTAGCGATTAGACGGCGCAAACTGCCATCAAAGTACCTAAATGTCAAGCAATTCGTAGTGACTTGGCCTCCCGCGTTCCGAACAGCAGTCATAAGTCAGTTTGGCGAATATAAATACCCGGTTGCGAGATCTTGAAATATCGAACATCATCAAACGAACTCCAACGCGGGCTTTACCTTGCATTCGACCCTAATTCTTCTCGTGGCCGTGATAACTATCCTGGGCTGTTCGCCCATTAAGCACGACGTAACAAAATCGGAAAAAAAGAACGTTTCGAACGCATCGACAAATACTAAAGATTTGAAAGTGGAAAAAGCGATCGCCAACGAAAGCAAAACCTCGCTCAAGATCGCTGACCACGTTCTATCAGGCGAAATAAACTCTAAAAAATGGACCTTTGTTGCAGGTAAGGCTAAACGGGCGGGAGATAAACTACAAATTGTGCTTTACGATCAGCCAATTAAAGATTGTGGAGAGCCCGCTGATCCCAAAGCGCCTTCGGTGCTACTTCCAGATCAGAATCTTACTCCGGGCGAGGGGCACTTTTCTTATGAAATTATGGGTGGCTTTCGATATATTACGGACAAACCGCAAAACGATTTCGCCGTTGAGGGAAACTGGAGGATCGACTCTGTAGGTCCGAAAACGGTTTCTGGAGGGCTCGCTATCAAGTATAGAAATCATCTCATGAATGGAATTTTTACCGTCCCTCTATGTGAATAAATTCTAAATCTTCGTTCCGATCCGAAGCCATTTATTGTACGTGTTGGGGATGACAACTCTGAGAAGTAAAAACGTCCTCATCGATGGGCAATTTGTTCAACGATGCATAACGATACAAGGTGAAGTAATTGCGGCGATTCGGGATTACGACTCTCCCTTTGATATCGATTGCGGGGACAACGCCATCTTACCAGGTTGTATCGACTTGCATGTCCATATTAATGAGCCGGGGCGTACAAATTGGGAGGGTTTTCAGACCGGTACTCAATCCGCGATTGCAGGTGGAACAACGACGATTGTCGATATGCCGCTGAACGCGATTCCGGCCACAACGGATGTCGCGTCTTTGGAGATGAAACGAAAAGCCGCGAAACTAAATGCGTTTGCAAATATCGGGTTTTGGGGAGGTGCCGTACCTGGAAACGCGTCTTCAATTTCTGAACTCGCCGGTGCTGGTGTTCTTGGATTTAAGTGTTTTATGGTTCCAAGTGGTGTGGCGGAGTTTGATTTTGTAACAACAGAAGATCTTGAAGATGCGGCAAAAGTAATTCAACCGACGGGTTTACGTTTGTTGGCCCATGCCGAAGATCCCGATCTCATTGATGAAGCTTCTAAGGTTTGGTCCGGCAATAACGGTTCTTCCTACAACGACTATCTGCAATCACGTCCTGAAGAAGCTGAAGAAGAAGCGGTTAAAACCCTGGTTCGAATTTCTAAGGAATATGATATTTGGGTGCATGTTGTTCATGTCGCTTCGATAAAAGCTTTGGAAATCATTCGCCAGGCCAAAGCTGACGGTTGCAAAATAACAGCCGAAACGTGCGCCCATTATCTGTACTTTGCGTCCGAAGAGATTGCTGACGGTGATACTCTTTTTAAGTGTGCGCCACCTATTCGAAATGCCGTAGTAAGAGAAGGGTTGTGGGATGGATTGGCCGATGGAACGCTTGATTTTATTACAACCGATCATTCCCCTAGTTTACCCAGCTTAAAGGGGCTTGATCCGAACTTGGAGTCTTATGGCAGGTTCGATAAAGCGTGGGGTGGTATTTCTTCGCTTCAACTTCTCTTGTCCGTTATCTGGACGGCCGGTAAAACACGCGGTTTTTCTCTCGCGCAGGTTTCCAAATGGCTTTCCCAGACTCCTGCTGATTGGGTTGGGTTTTCCAAAAGAGGAACGATCTCAGTTGGACAGAAAGCCGATTTAGTTATTTTTAATCCTGAAGAAGGTTTCACGGTCGATACCGATAAGCTCTTTCATCGTCATAAGGCATCGCCCTATCAAGGCGAGAAACTATTAGGCGTTATTGAACACTCTTACGTAAATGGACAACTTGCGTTTTCTTCTGAAAATGCAACTATCGTCCACGGTCCTTTTGGAAAACTAGTATGAATCAGACAACACAAAACCCAAGCCACTTAATCGATCTCGTTTCTCAAGAGCTAGGTGGGGCGGTATTATTCGCAAATGACGACTTTTTTGCATCTAAAGATAATCTTATTTTAACATCCGAGGCGGTTTGGAAAGAAGACGCATTTACCGACCGGGGCAAATGGATGGACGGTTGGGAATCACGACGAAAACGTACGCAAGGGCACGATTATTGTTTCATTAAACTTGGGTTGCCGGGTTTGATTCGCAAGATTCTCGTTGATACCGCTTTTTTTACGGGGAACTATCCTGACTCATGTTCGATCGATGGATGCGTCATGAGTAGTAACGCTACGCCGGAAGAATTAGAGAACGCGACTTGGTTCAGTTTGGTTGAAGATTCTAAACTCGAGGGGGGATCTAAAAATTGGTTTGATGTTTCAAACGAGGGAAAAGTCACCCATTTACGATTTAATATTTTTCCTGATGGAGGCGTCGCTAGACTTCGTGTTTTTGGAGAAGTGCTACCCGCGTTGAACCGTTGGATCAGTTTAGGACAGATTGATTTGGCCGCGATGACACAAGGCGGCAAAACGGTCGCCCAAAGTGATATGTATTTTGGCCTAGCATCAAATCTTTTAAAACCTACCCGTGCGCTCAATATGGGAGATGGTTGGGAGACAAAAAGAAGTCGTGGAAAGGGGCATGTGGATTGGTGCATTATCGAACTCGCTGCACTGGGTCGAATTGAATATGTCGAAATCGATACGAACCATTTTAAGGGTAATTTTCCAGATCGATGTTGTTTAGAAGTGGCCCAAGATTGGGATGGGGAACAAACACAATGGCAGCCTCTCTTGGACGAGGTAAAGCTTCAAGCCCATACCTCTCATGTTTTTGAAAGTGAGCTTCACACTGTCGAAAATATCAAATTCGTCCGTTTGAAGATTTTTCCAGATGGCGGAATAAGTCGACTTAGATTGTTCGGAACACCAAGCCGTCAGGGTTGGGAAAAAGTGACAGTACGCGATCTGAACACTACTAATACACAGAGCGCGAAGACGCAATTTTTGTCGACTTGTGGAAGTCAAAAATGGGCGGCGGCGATGACAGAAGCAAGACCCTTTTCAGATTTTAGTGCAGTCGTTGAAACCGCAGGGTCAGTCTTTGAAACACTAGATGAAAGCGATTGGTTAGAGGCCTTTCGTGCCCATCCTCGGATTGGAGGTAAGAAGACTCAAGATAATGTAACGAGAAAATCATTGATTTGGTCTACTCGAGAACAGTTAGAAATCGCTGCCGCGTCAGTTGAAAGTTTGTCAAAATTAGAAGAGATGAACGAACGTTATTTTGAAAAACATGGTTTTATTTTTATCGTTTTTGCGAGCGGTAAAAGTGCCACCCAGACCCTTGAAATCTTAGAAAGTCGTTTGGAAAATGATACCAAAACCGAAATTAAGAACGCCGCTATTGAACAAGAGAAAATAACGGCCGTTCGTTTACAAAAGTGGATGAGGCAATAATGGCAACGATAAGCACCCATGTCTTAGATACCGCGAGTGGCAAACCGGCTGGCGGCGTTCTCATTGAACTCAAAATTGAAAAAAACGGTACCTTTGAAGCAATTGGTGGCGGACTAACCAACGACGATGGTCGAGTCATTGATTTATTAAAAGAAGAGTTTCGGCCTTTGATTTCTGGAACCTATCGTATGTCTTTTAACGTAGAAAAATATATGGAAGATACTGAGCGTGAGAACTATTTTTATCCCTACGTCGATATTACCTTCCGTATTGAGTCTCCCGACGATCATTATCACGTGCCACTTTTGATCAGCCCCTATGGTTTTTCTACTTATCGCGGTAGTTAGCCCGAAGGCATCTGAAGTTTGCCTAAGTTGATTTGTTATCTAGAAAGGCATTGATGGAATCTCGCGTATGCATGACATATTCTGGAAGCCGTTTCACGAATCTTGGATTGTCGGTTCTGCCTGCGATCCAATGAAGAATCTGGACATATCGGACTTGCACAAGCAGGGCTAAACTCTCTTCTTCAAATTTTGAAATCGGTCGAAGAGCGCGATACCCTTCAAAGAAGAGTTTTTCTAACGCGTCATAATCGGTTTGGGTTTGGTGATAACTTAGACACACCGAGATATCGTAAATAAACCATGACCATCCACAATCATCAAAATCGATGGCTACAACTTCTCCCTTATTAAAAAGCCTATTCCCTGCATGGAAGTCGCCGTGAACCATTCCGAAGGTGTTCTTATTTTGACCGATTTTTCGCAATCGCGCATCGGCTTGTTTTTTTACTATTTCAATTAGATCCCTATCGTTGTTTGAAAGGCTCGATAGATCTCCACCCATGACGGTGTAAATTCCCCTATAGTCCAAACGTGGTCGAACAAAAGATTTTGAGGGTTCAAATTGTTCTGAAGCTAGATGCATCCGCGCCATAAATGCGCCGATCTGAGGTGCGTTCTTTTTTGTCATCTTGGTCTGAAATTTACCATGGCGCCAATCGAAAAGAACACCAAAACGATCCTCAATATTGGGCGCTTGCAACGTGAACACTGCTTTTTTATTCGTCCAAAGAGGCTTGGGTACGTTGAGTTCAAAGGTTCGATAATGTTCGATGAATTCCATTTCAGAATTAATCGTTTCTAAGGTTTGGTACCCAGGGCGGTGAATACGGCACAGATAATTCTGATCCCCTTTTTTAACCCTATATGTCGTGTTCTCGCCGTGATGGATAAGATTCAAACTATCGTAGGGTCGATTATGTTCTTTTAATAACGAGAGTGCCATCGGTCGGATACGACGCGTTTGTCCGCGTGCAGTGAGTTCTTCGTATGCTTTCATTTCAAAATCCCTTTTTTGCGTTGGCTCAAAAACTCCGTGAGCATTTTGCGTACATGCTTTGTGTAGCCAGGCAGGCTTTTTACGAAGCTTGGATTATCTGTTCTACCCGCTACCCAAAGAAGCATTTGAACATTTCTAACCTGCATTAGTAATTCTAAACTTTGTTCTTCGAGTTGCGATATCGATCGTACCGAACGATATCCTTCAAAAAATAGCTTCACGAACGTTGCGTAATGCTCTTCCCGATCATGAGAGCTTAAACAAACCGCAATGTCATAGATGAACCAAGACCAACCGGAATCATCAAAATCGATGGCGACAACTTCACCGTTATGACTGAGTCGATTTCCTGAATGGAAATCACAATGCACCATTCCAAAAACCGTTTTACTTTGGCCAATCTTTTGCAGCGTTTCGTCGGCATGTTTTTGAAAGGTGGTGATTAAATCTTGATCCGATTCTGAAAAAAAGGAAAGGTCGCCTCCCATTACTGTGTAGACGCCCGTATTATCTAAGCGCGGACGAAAGAATGTTTTCGAGGGTCTAAATTTTTCCGATGCAAGATGCATCTGTCCCATGAAAACACCTATTTTGTGCGCGGATTTTTTAGTCAAAATGTCAGAGAATCGACCGGGTAACCAATCGAAAAGAACAGCAAAACGAGCCTCAACATTGGGCGCTTCCAAACTAAAGACCGCTTCGTTCTCTAACCATATCGGTTTCGGGACATTGAGCCCAAAAGAACGATAATGTTCCAAGAGTTCCATTTCGGATCGAATACTTTCTAAAGTTTGGTACCCCGGTCGATGGATACGACAAAGGTAGTTGTGAGCTTTATATTTCGCACGAAAGGTCGTATTTTCGCCGTGATTTATCAGCTTGAGGCTTTCATAATGGCGATTGTGTTTTTTCAATAACGATAGCGCTATTGGACGAATGCGGCGCACTTGTCCGCGTTCGGTTAATTCTTCGTAGGCTTTCATTTTAGTATCGTTGGGTTAAAAGGGTTAATATGTGCGCGACTCAAGTCGAACACGATTTTTCCAGAGCTACCGGAGAATGAAAAACGTGTCGAGTTATTCGAGCAGTATCCTGCTTAAAAAATCTTGAACGGAGAAAGTTAAAAGTCTTTGGGAACAAACAAGAGATCTCGGTGAAAAAAGGTAGTTGTCGGTTTGTGAAATAATGGTTTAAGGTCCGCCTCACGGAGGATTGAATTTGATAGATTGGAACGCATTAAGAGAACGTTGGTTGCCCGAGATTGAAGTTTCAATGGGGCATTTTATTACGAAATTTTCTCCGGAAAATTCCACATTAACAAGTATGTCAGAATATCATTTATCAACGGGTGGAAAACGTTTGCGTGCGATTCTTCCCATTGCGATCGCTGAAATTTACGGAAAAGATCCGGCGTGGATGTTGCCTTTTGCGAGTGCCTGCGAATTGCTTCATAATGCGACTCTTGTTCATGACGACTTGCAGGATGGCGACACAACCCGAAGAGGAGCAGAAACGGTCTGGGTGAAGTTTGGCGTCGCGCAATCCATCAACGTTGGTGATGCACTACTTTATTATGCGATTGGTGCGTTGAACGACATGAAGGTCGCGCCAGAAAAAATTGTCGAACTATTGAACATGTTCGTCCGCAGTACGATCCAAGTTATCGATGGGCAAGAAAGAGAGTTCTTATTGACCGAAAATGCACCTTCGATGGAAGAGTATTTTCGAATGGTGGAAGGGAAGACGAGCGGTCTTTTTGCGATTCCATTTTGCGGAAGTTTGCTTTTGTGTGATGTCCAAGCGGATGTGATTGCCAAAGTGAATGCTGCAAGCCAGCACTTAGGGGTTATTTTTCAGATTCAAGATGATGTTTTAGATATTTTTGCGGACAAAGGGCGAGAGAGGAAAGGTTCTGATATTGCCGAAGGCAAGCGGTCGGTTTTAGCGACTTTTACTTTACTAAATGCTGACGAAAACGAGCGCGCCTTCGTGGAAAAAATACTCAACACAGAACGCGAATCGGTTTCAGATTCTGACATTGAAAAGGTAAGCGATATTTTTAGAACTTGCGGCGCGTTAGATTTCTCGCTTCAAGAAATTTACGAACGTGTGGAAAAAACTAGAAATCTTTTGCAAGACGAGGATGCGCTTTTAGACGTAGCGAACGCGTTGATAGCTACTTTTTTAGAGCCTATAGAAGAAGTAAAAGGGCTTACAATGTTGAGCGCTAGATGATCATTGATGCTCATGTTCATATGATCGCGTTGAGCACCGAATCGGGTGGGTTCTTGAGTCCAAAAATGCAATCCGGTGTAGTGTTTCGTGTTTTAAAACGTATGTTGGGAATTAAAGGCACAGATCCGAAAAAGCTTGATCATGACTTTCGAAAACGTCTTGTGGCGTGGGCTGAAGAAAGCACGGTGGACGCGTTAGCGCTGTTGGCCTTCGATGGTGTTTATGATGAAATGGGCGAATTGGACCGTAAGAAAACGCATCTATATGTACCCAACGATTATGCATTTGAGGTCGCGTCGGATTCGGACGCCTTTTTTCCGATAGCGTCTGTTAATCCCCAACGTCGAGATGCGATTGATGAACTCGAACGCGTGGTTGAGCTGGGTGCGGTAGCCATAAAAACCCTCCCGAACAGCCAAAATTTCGATCCGGGAAATTTAGAATACAAGGCGTTTTGGCAAAGAATGGCCGATCTTGATATTCCTTTGTTAACGCACACTTCTTATGAGCATACCATTCCGCCTTACAATCAAGAATATGGCAAACCTGAAAGGCTCATGTTGCCTCTTGAAAACGGCGTAGTCGTGATCGCAGCACATTGCGCTAGCTCAGGAATTGCACACGCCAAAGAGGACATGCATACCTGGTTGAAAATGCTTGAAAGTTATCCCAATCTTTATGGTGATATATCGGCGATGGGGTCGCTTTCTCGCTTCACCTACATTCACAAAGTGTTGGCTTCAGAACTCGCTCAAGAACGGGTCATTTTTGGAAGTGATTTTCCGGTTCCGGTGGCTCCGATGCTTTTTGCTCGAAAGCTTGGAGTTGCAAAGGCTCGTGAGCTTTCGCAGATAAAAAACCCTATCGAAAAAAACTACCAAACCTTTAAAGCATTAGGCGTTAGTGACGAAATTATGCAACGCGGTGCCAAAATTTTACGCCTTACTAATTCGTAATCGGCGTTGACTCAAAACTGAGTTCCCCATAAGTGGCCCGTGAATCTTAAGTGCTCGTGAGAACTCTTGTTCATCTGAGACTTTAGTTATTGGAGCAGTACTGTGATCTCAATTCAGAATCTATCCGTTGGTTTTGGCGCGCGTGTCCTTTTTTCGGATGCAACCTTTAATATGAACGCCGGTTCCCGATACGGGATAGTAGGGGCAAATGGTTCTGGTAAGTCGACCTTCTTAAAAGTCCTTTCCGGGGAAGATGAACCCACTACGGGTTCGATTACCTTCGTTAAAAACGCGCGCTTGGGGGTTTTAGAACAAGATCATTTCCATCTTGATGACGTGCCAATTATTCATGTCGTGATGATGGGCAATGCTGTGTTGTGGGAAGCGATGGCCGAAAAGGCGGAAATCCTTGCAGCAGCCGAAAAAGATCCTGAAGCCTTTGATATGGACCGATTTGGAGAGCTCGAAGATATTGTCGTTGCAAATGACGGCTATTCTTTGGAAGCGATGGCCGCTGAGATTTTGGAAGGGTTGAAGATTCCAGCCGCCGTTCATAATGAACCGCTTTCGGTATTATCGGGTGGTTTCAAGCTACGTGTCTTACTGGCTCAAGTCTTAGCGTCTCAACCCGACGTTTTGCTTCTCGACGAACCTACTAATCATTTGGATATCGTATCCATAGCTTGGTTGGAAACCTTCCTACTCACCTTTGCCGGGTGCGTGGTCACCGTTTCCCATGATCATCATTTCTTGAACGCAACGTGTACCCATATCATCGATGTCGATTATGAATTGTTGACGATGTATACTGGAAATTACGATTTCTTCGAAAAGAAGAAAGTAGAAGACCGCGAACGCAAAGAACATGAAATAGCCAAACAAGAGGCAATTATTGCCGACCATCGCAAATTTATCGAGAGATTTAAGGCTAAAGCAAGCAAGGCTAAACAAGCACAAAGTAAACTTAAACAAGTTGAAAAAATGGAAGTCGGCGTGATTGTGAAAAGTTCTCGTCGATGGCCTCTATTTAAATTTAAAGCTGCCCGCGATACAGGAAAAATTGTATTAACGGTCGATAACATAAGTAAGACCTTTGATGATAAAGAAGTGTTGAAAAATATTTCTTTCAAAGTTCATAAAGGCGAAAAAATCGCAATCATTGGACCGAATGGTATTGGTAAATCCACCATGTTGAAAATCGCAATGGGGGAATTGGAACCTGACTCCGGAACAACCGAATGGGGACATGCTGTGGTTCCAGGATATTACTCCCAAGATCAAACCGAAGTTCGTTCATTTCAAGATACGGCAATTATGGCTTGGTTATGGGATCTTTTTCCGACACGCGCCAATGGTTTCATACGAGGGAAATTGGCCGAAGTTTTATTCGGCAATGAAGAAGTCGAGAAGCGAATTTCGGCATTATCGGGTGGCGAAGTTGCCCGTTTGGCATTTTCAAAACTCTCAATTGAAGAGCCGACTGCAATGATTCTTGATGAGCCCACCAATCATCTTGATTTAGAAAGTATTCATTCTTTGGCGAAAGGGTTGTCCAAATATGAGAATACGATCATTTTCGTTTCTCACGATCGCTGGTTCGTCAATAATCTCGCGACGCGAATTATTGAGATTTCAGAAGAGGGCGTTTTTGATTTTCTGGGCACCTATGACGCGTTTTTAGCACATCGCGGTTCCGAGCATGACCACATTGGTGGAAATTAGCCGTCTTTTCACTCTCGTGAATGGATCTCGTCCACCGAACTAAAATGCAATCGAGATCAGTCAACTCATCCATGACCTTAGATTTTAATATTTCCTGATATTGAGCTACTGATGTGTTGAAGTGAATCCTGAGAAATTGAGTTGAAGAAAAACACAACTCAATTATCCATTTTTTAACCACACATGACAAAGTTGTCACAGTTTTGACGTTTTGCGGACAAACTTGTCATTTCTTTTTGATCGCTTAGGACTCGTGTGGAGGGATTTGGGAAAATCGAAAGTGTTGATTTTCAGTCACTTATAAGCGAAATAGAGAAAAAAATTCCTTTTTTTCACTTTTAAATGAATAATGGAACGGTATCTGCACGTTGTATAGGTATAGCCGGAGCATGAAGCACCGGTTAACGCTCTTGAAAGGATTCACCAGAGCAAACGAAATGGAGGAAGCATGCTTCCCGAATACTTGATTTACGAAGAATTGCAGAGACTAAGACAACTCGAACAACATTCTGAACAGCTCGTTCAACTCGAGATCCCGATTCACAAACCGTTTCGCCCAGAATTAGAAGAAAAAGAAGACCAAGATCGCGATAAAAACCAGGCAGATATACATATCATTAATATGTAGATTCGACTCGACTTTGTGGTCATAATTCCATGCGCTCTTTGCCCCGTGTCTTTTAAGGGGCTTCGTGTTAGAAATATGTAATTCTACACGTGTTTTTATGAGCTCTGAACCCATCAAAAATCTAACCGATCGTATCGATAGCGAATCCGACCCCGAAGCGCTGTTAGACATCTTTTTATCATGGGTTTTAGAGCGAGGTATCGAACTCTATCCCGCTCAAGAAGAGGCGGTCCTAGAAATTTTTGCGAACAACCACGTGATTCTTAATACACCCACGGGTTCTGGGAAATCTCTAGTCGCGTTAGCGATGCATTTCTACTCCATCGCCACCGGAAAGCGTTCTTATTATACCTCGCCGATTAAGGCTTTGGTGAGTGAGAAGTTTTTTAATCTGTGTGAGGTTTTTGGCGCAGAGAATGTGGGGATGTCGACAGGTGATGCTGCTATCAATCAGAGCGCTCCGATTATGTGTTGTACCGCCGAGATTTTAGGCGCGCTTGCTCTTAGTGAAGGAAAATCGGCTAAAGTTCATCATGCGATTATGGATGAGTTTCATTATTACGGCGACCGAGAGCGGGGAATTGCGTGGCAATTACCTTTGTTACTTTTGCCGCAAACCACGTTCTTGTTGATGTCGGCAACCCTTGGCGATACCGAGCTCATTACAAAGCAACTTGAGGAACGCACATCTCGAAAGGTGGCGCTGGTAAGTTCTGACCAAAGGCCTGTTCCGCTTTCTTATAAATACAATACGCGTCTTCTTGTCCACACGATTGAGGAGCTGGTTGCTGATTCCCTTTCGCCTGTCTATGTCGTCAATTTTACTCAACGTGATTGTGCCGAATTAGCCCAAAGTTTAACCAGCATTAACTTTGCCGATAAAGAAGAAAAAGCACGTATCAAAGAGGAATTGAAAGGGGTCAAGTTTGATACGCCTTACGGGAAGACGATGCGCAAGTACCTGACCCACGGGATTGCGATTCATCATGGTGGGCTCCTTCCAAAGTATCGTTTGTTGGTGGAACGACTTGCCCAATTAGGCGTATTGAAAATCATCTCCGGTACAGACACCTTGGGTGTGGGGATTAATGTTCCGTTACGAACAGTTCTTTTCACGAAATTATGTAAGTACGATGGCGAAAAAACGCGTTTATTGAAGGTTCGAGATTTCAAACAGATCGCAGGACGAGCAGGCCGAAAAGGATTTGATACCGCCGGTCTTGTCGTGGCACAAGCGCCCGAACACGTCATTTTAAATATGGCTGCAGCCAAGAAGGCCGATTCAGCTAAAAAGAAAAAGAAGCTTAAGGCGAGTAAACCTCCCGAGAAAGGATACGTGCATTGGGACGACTCAACGTTTGAACGACTTCATACTGACGAATCTGAACCATTGACCTCCCGTTTTACCGTTGATCACGGTATGCTTCTCAACTTATTTCAACGCAAAGACAGTAAGTGTGGATATCAATCGATGATCGATTTAATCGCGATTTCTCATAGTTCTAGCGGTAAAAAAACTTTGTTGAGAAAAAAAGCGAAAATGCTCTTTCAATCGCTGTGTGAGGCGAACATTCTTGAAATCGTTCCAAAAGATAATGGGCAGCGTGGTCAGCAGGTTCGATTGTCTAGTGAATTACAAAAAGACTTTTCGATTCATCATTCGTTATCGTTGTTTTTGGTTCATATTATGGAGGCTCTGAATCCCGAAGCTCCAGATTTTCACATTACTGCGCTAAGTTTTGTCGAATCTATTTTGGAAGACCCTCGCGTTGTTCTTTACCGACAGCAGGACAAGGCTCGCACGATTGCGATAGCGGCTATGAAGGCTGAAGGAATCGAATATGATGAAAGGATTGAAAAGCTTGAAACGATCACTTGGCCCAAACCTGACGCCGAGATGATTAATAATGCCTTTCATGAGTTTGCACTCCAACATCCGTGGATTTCCGGGTTTTCGCCCCGAAATAAATCCGTGGTTCGCGATATGTACGAGCGCTATGCGACCTTTAACGAATATGTTCAGCTCTTTGGTTTGGAACGTTCTGAAGGCGTTCTTTTGCGCCATGTTTCTCAAACCTACAAGGCGCTTCGGCAAAATATTCCAGAACAATTTAAAACTGAAGCGATTCACGATCTCATTGCCTACCTACGAGAAGTGATTGCACGTGCCGACAATAGCTTGGTTCAAGAATGGGAAAGAATGGTTCATGGCGTCCCCGGAGGAGAGGACTTTATTGAAGAGCCTGAAGCTCTAGATGCCGATATGAAGGCATTTAACGCTCGAGTTCGCGCGGAACTTCGTGCCATCGTCGGCGCCATCTCGGTCGATAACCTTGAGGAGGCATGCGGACTTTTACGACAGGTAGAACCCTTTTGGGGACCGATGGATCTGGAAACTGCATTGATTCCTTTTTTTGAGGAATACGAAAAGGTGGTTTACGATCATGCCGCACGTTACGCCACCAATACGATTATTAAGCGAGAGGGCTTCGGTATTTATAGAATCACTCAGGTATTGTGCGACCCTGAAGGCAATAACGACTGGTATCTTGAAGGTAACGTCGATCTTACGAAGATTTCGGATCCGGCGGGGAGGCTCTTCACTTTGGAAAAAATAGGATCCAGTTCCCTTTGAAGAACTCGATAATATGGTTTCGAAGTTGATTTTGATAGTCCGGTGCTTATAATGGTAATAATTGGAGGTTGTCATGATAGTACTGACAAAAAGCGCGGCTGAAGAAGCTCAAAAAATTATTCAAGAGAACGAAATGCCGGTTTCAGCAGGTGTACGTTTAGGCGTCAAATCCGGCGGCTGTTCTGGCTTAAACTACGAATTAGATATCGTGGAAGAAGCAAATGACAACGATCGTGTTTTTGAACAACATGGTTTGAAGTTATTTTGTGATCCCAAAAGCTACCTTTATCTCAAAGGAACCCAGGTCGACTTCCATCGCACGATGACTGAAAGTGGCTTTAAGTTTTCCAATCCTAACGCAAAACGTTCTTGTGGTTGCGGAACTAGTTTCGCCGTCTAAAAATGAGCGAGATTGATTCTTCGTTGGTCGACTCAATCCTGACCTTTTGGTTCTTTGATCATAAGGACAAACATTTTCGTAAAAGCCAAGCGTTTGACGCTCTCATTAGGGAGACTTTTGGCTTGGTATTGAACTCAATTCGAAACGGCGAATTAGATTTTTGGCAAAATGAGCCTAAATCATGTTTGGCGGGTTTGGTTCTTTTAGATCAATTATCCAGAAATGCTTTTAGGGATTCTCCAAAAGCGTTTTCAGCCGACGAACGCGCGAGAACGTTTGCGAAAATTGGGATTGCCAATGGTTTCGATCTCATGTTTACAGGTGCACAACGACATTTATTCTATATGCCACTGATGCATTCCGAATATCTAGACGATCAGTTTATGTGTGAGGCCTGTTTTTTGCGTTCGGTAAAGGATGGCACACCAAATGCTGCCGATAATTTGAAGTATGCGACGAAGCATCGGGTTATTATCGAACGGTTTTCTCGTTTTCCCCATCGAAATAAAATTCTGAATAGAACCTCATCTGCAGATGAAATAGAGTTTTTAAAGGGCCCTGGAAGTTCGTTCTAGCGTGAAGCCTTTCATCAACAATCTTGATAAAGATTCGAAGGTTCGATTTGTTCCTCGCCGAATTGATAGTCTACTCCGAGAGCGAACCTCTCTAAATCGGAAAGAAGTCGTCGAATGTCTCAAGGATCGAAAGGTATTTGTTTCCGGGGTTTTAGTTGTAGATCCTCGCCAACTCATTTTCGACGAGGCTCATGTGGTCGTGGGTTGTGAACCCTTAGCACCCGCTCCCGATTTAGCCGTTTTTGCGTTTAATAAACCAAGTGGGTTAATTTCTGCTTACAAAAGTAATTTCGGAAAACCCAATATCGGCTCCTTTATGGACAAAATGGGCCAAAATTTAACGCACATTGGTCGACTTGATAAACTCACTACTGGACTCTTATTGATTACAAATGATGGAGATCTCTGCCACGCGCTTACAGATCCGTCTTGCAATGTTGAGAAAAAATACTTGCTATCAGTCGAGGGAAGTTATGAGGAGATTGTTAACAAGGTCGAGAAGTTATCTCAGCCAGTAGTGAATAAAAAAACGAAAATTGAAGTGACTTATCAGGCTCAACGTGTCCGCATGATTTCGTCTACTCCCAGCCAAACTCAGATCGAGGTTACGCTCACCGAGGGTAAAAATAGACAAATTCGCAGGATGTGTGCGATTTTATATCTCAACCTTTTGCATTTGCATCGTTTCTCGGTGGGTCCAATCCGGCTAGCTGATCTGAAACCCGGTGAATATCGACGGCTTCGCGGACCAGAGTTGAACTCGGTTTACGAACCCTTTGGCGGAATTGGGGGTTTTGAGCGGCGTCGGGCCAACCAATTAATCGCTACATTGGAGTCCGGGGGATTTTCGCCAGAGCTTTCTGAAAAGCTCAGAGCATGGAAAGAGAGCTATTTGGCGTAGAAAGGAAGCTTGCCATGTTTCACCTTCTCGGAGTAAACTGAAGGAAATACACACTTACTAAAAAGACGAAACTTCATGAATATTCAATGTCCAGATTGTAGCGCCAGTTATAACGTTGACGAATCGAGAATTCCATCGGACGGAATGTCTATGAAATGTCCGAAATGTTCACATAGTTTTAAAGTAGCCCCCAACGGACGCATCGCAGCTGTAGGTGGTGGTACTTTAATGGCCGGACTCGGCGCATCTCAGAAAAGGCTCTACATAAAACGTCCGTCTGGAAAGGTTTTTGGACCCTTTGAAAGAGCTTCGATTAAAACGATGCTAGCTGCGAATAAACTCTCCAGAGAAGCTTTATTTTCTTCAAATAAAGTGGATTGGCTTGCAGTGGAGAATTTCCCCGAATTTTCGGGTTCAGCAACTCCTCAACCTACGACAGATGAGGTTGTGAAATCGACCCAGATGGCAGGCTGGCCGTCAGCCAATCAGCAGCCCAAAACAATCGTTCCCGATCTTCAACCCAAAACATTAGTTCCCGACTTTGATCCAAATCTAAAGCCAAAAACGGTGAATCCACTCCACCTAGAACCCGATCGGCTTAAATTACCGACCAATCTTCCAACGCCTAAAAATAGTTCAACGATGCAGGGTTTACCTATGCCGAAAGGGCGTGCGGATCTACCTGTCAAACAAGGAAGCAATCTTCCGCAGAAACAGGGACTCCCAAATCTTCCGAAAAAAGCAAGCGGTTTCCCGTCCGCCGCAGAGGGTGCGGGTACAGACCTTCCAGGACTCTTTAGCGAACTTCCCGCTCCCTCGTCGTCGTTACCAGCGCCACTTTCGTCTCTACCCGGTTTAAGAGGAGGCGATCTCCCAGCGAGAGCAGATTCTTTGCCTGTGTCAGCGGAAAGTAACCTTCCTGGTAATTTTGGTAATGTTGATCTTCCAGTGGTACCCGGAAAACCCGGTCGCACGATGGGCGCAGCCCTTGCTCCTCTTGAAGATGACGATGACTTATTTAGCACCGATGACGATGATCTTTTTATATCTGAAGGTTCGCTCGTCATCGACGCATCGTCCGTCGGTTTTGATGATAGTGAAGCAGATTTGTTTGGACGATCTGAACCCGAAGAAGCTTTGCTAATTCAACGTAACGATGACTTTCATGCTGATGAAGAGGAGGATACCTCCTTTTTCGGTAGCGGGGGATCGGGGACCGGTGAGAAATCAGACGGCTGGGGAGGGGGAGATCTATTTGGTGAAAAATCGCACGGCGATGATTTCGGGAATCCCGACCATGTCTCAGATGCTTTCGATGATTGGGGTGATGATCTCCTTGCCGATGGGAGATCCAGTTCGGTTGCCGAAAGCCCCTTTCCGGAAGGAGCGACGCCAGACGCTACAAAACGCTTAGAACCAAAAGAGGTTCGCGCCGAAGCCAAACAATTGGCCTCCAGTGGAGCTGCGACAGCACCGCCAGAAAAAAAGGCCGCCAAGGAGAGTTCAAAAGACGACGATAAGAAAAGAGGAATATTGTCTTTTGTTGCAGTTTTTGCCGTTCTCGCGGTTCTGGGCGGTGTCGGTTGGGTTGTTTACGGTCAATTTTTCGAGAAAACGAATATCGTTCCCAAGGCGATCACAGAAAAGAAAGCGAAAAAGATTAATATCGAACTCGGTTACATCAAGGCCGATAATTTTGACACGCTTTCTCAGGTTACTGAATCGGCGAATTCAGCGAAAGTTGATGCTGCGAAAAGAGGGACACTACTCCTTACTCAATCTCTTTTTCTTTCCCGATACGAAGAGCCAAAAACCTTTGAATCCGCAAAAAAATTGTCGGCTACACTTGATAGCGCCAGTACTGATTTCGAAAAATTGGGTAGAGGAGCCTTCGATGCGGTACAAGGTAATGAGGCTGCTGCGTTGACCTATCTATCCGAACTAACTGGAAATGAAGAACTTATTGGTTTTTATGCGAATGCTTTGATCGGGATCGCTAACGTAAAATCCATCGAAAACGAAATGCTTAAACCCATCGATAACTTCGAGAAAACGAGTCCGGATAAAGATTCGCCAGAAGATCAAGACGCCAACAAAGAAGAGGTTGTAGGCGAAGAGCCGAAGAAAGAAGGAGAGGTTCTGCCAGACAATAATGAAAAAGAAAACAAGGGGGAACCATCAACGACGACCGTTGAACCACTTGCGCAAAAAGGGAAAGAAAATTCGGAGAGGTTTCTAGCTCGAAAATCTCGTGCGATTCAAGCTCTCAAGGTTGCCACCGAAATGGACTCATCGTCACCCATTCCCGGATATTGGTTAGGACGTTTATACGAACTGATGAAAGAGCCCAAGTTAGCACAACAGGCCTACGATCGAACGTCTAACGTAACCCACGTAGGTTCATTACTACAAAGCGGAAAGATAGGCGTTGAATTGGGAAATCTTAACGGTGCTATAATTAGCCTCGAAAAAATTAACGCTGAACTAAACGCATCTGCAAGTCCCCGCGAATTATCGAGAGCACATCATTTTGCGGGCCTCGTTCAGAGTGGACGAAACAAGAGTGAATTGGCGATAGAGAATTTTGTGAAGGCACTTTCTTTTGAACCAAGCCGAGCCGATACCCTACAGAAATTAGCCGAGGAATACGAAAGAGCAAAGAAGTTCAAAGAAGCGTTGAATTTCTTCACAACGAATAAAAATCTGGGAAAGAAAAATCCGGATGTTATGTTGGGAATTGTTCGTTCTCACATTGGTTTAGAACAATGGATTTCGGCTATCGGGCAACTGGAAAGTGGACAAAAACAATTTCCTGAAGACGCTCGCTTTCCCTCGATGCTTGGTTGGCTTTATCTTAAACGCGGAAATTTCTTCGATGCGCAAAAGCCTTTAGAACGCGCTGTGGAAATTAACCCAACGCTTCTAGATTCACACGCGATGTTGGCTCAGCTTGCTTGGCGAATGGATAAAGATATTAAAAGGGGAGAAACCCATATTGCTCAAATCGTAGCCTTCCCCGATTTCATTACGGCGAAAATTGCGGCGCAAGTGGCAGAATACTATCGTATGTCAAAACGGCGCAAAATGTCTCATGATTGGTTTCGCGCTTCTTTGAAGGCCGATCCGAATTATTGGCCGGCCCGACTTGCTCACGCGAGATTATTATTGGAAGAACGTCGTTACGATGAAGCTAGAGTTTTGTTGGAAAAAGCCCGTGATGAAGGTGTTTCCGATATTAGGCTCTCTGCTTATCTTGCCGACGCTTACCGACAATCTAAGGAATACGATCGTGCGATTGACGAAATTAAGAAAGTGATCGCACAGTTTCCAGATGATGAGGAGTATGCGTTCATTCTTGGAATGATTGAATTCGATAGGGGAAATTATGAAACTGCGAGGAAACAATTTAATCATGCTTACGAAATCAATCCGAAATTTCATCGCGCCTATTTTTATGTAGGCCGTACTCTTTTCGCTGCCAAGAAATCCGAAAGCGCTTTACGAATTTTCCGGCATGTGCTCGATAACGAACCGAATAAAGGCGAGTATCGTTTTTATATGGCACGCGCCTTGGAAGAACAAAACCGAACAACGCAAGCTTTGGATGAGTATCGTAAAGCAACCGCTGTCGATAGTACCTACGGGATAGAAAACCCGAGTGTCTATGTTTATCGAGGTAAATTACTTTCCAGGCTTGGTTACTCGGCTGAAGGTAAGACCGATATCGCACGCGCGTTAGAGTTAGATCCTACTAATATTAAGGCATTGACCGCGATGGGCAGCGTCAATTTTGAAGAGAAAGATTATGTTGCATCCATCGCAAATTATAATCTTGCGCTAAAAGAAAATCCCGACGACCCAGCTGCGCAAGCTCAATTAGGGATGGCTTATCTATATACCGATAAACTTCGTGCAGCCGCGGAACATCTTCAACTCGCCGTCAAATATGGGTATAAAAATTTGGATGTTTATAAAGATCTTGGATATCTATATAAAGATCTCGGGCAAGGTTCTCTAGCTAAAAAATCTTTCAAAAAATATCTAGAACTCACTAAAGATCAGCAAATTCCCGCTGCCACAAAGAAAGAAATTTTGGAACAGATTCGGAGCCTAAACTAATATGGTCAACGTTTCACTGGTGATAAAGAGCAAGAAGTTGCGGGAGGCGGTGGTCTCGAACTTCAATTCTGAGCACGTCAAATGCACTGAGAGAGAACAGTGGCAAGAGCATTCTGACGTCCTTTTTAATAACAAGAGCGATCTTATTATCATCGACTTTAATGCGATTAAGAATGAGACCTTGGACGTCTTCGTAACCATTAATACTCTTTGTGAGAACAATGGAATGGGGTTCGTCCTACTGGTTAAAAGTAAATCGGATGGATTACATGAACTCCAGCGTAAACTTAGTTGCCTTCAAGAGGTCGTTGAGACTCAAGGAGGTCGCAAGGATTTTGATCGCGCGATCAGAAGGATCGTTGCCGAAGTCGTCGAAAATCAACGACTAAAACATGCTAACGCCGATAAAAGTAAAAAGGAGATCGATATTTTTCTTGAGAGCTCAGGAAATATAAACGATACCTCGGTCTTTGACTTATTGTTTTCGATTTTAGTTCTCAAAAAGACGGGGGCTTTAACGTTGGTTAACGGCGAGAGAAAGAGTGTCTTTTCATTTCGGGGAGGCGCTTTCGTCTCGACGGAAAAGTCTGGGGATGGTCTCGAGCTCATCGACACGATGGCATGGAAGACCGGGACTTATACGTTCGAAGAGCAGGAGTCTGTAGTCGGTCAAAGTAGGCCCATCGAAGGGCTTCTTGCCTCGGGTGTTCGCGAATCGTTAACCAATCTAACCGTGATGCGTGCATTAATGACTGAGATGCATTTATATCCTTCTCTTACATCTCGTTTCGAGGATTCTCGAAAGCTACGCGAGTGTATGCCTGAACTTGATAAACTTTCGGATTTTTTCGATCGGGGACTCTCTTGGAAAGAAATTCTGGAGGAAAAAGGTGAAGCGTTTTTTAAGGTCGCCTATTTCGCAGTGAAGACCTTCTTGGTCGATTCTTCTCAGAAACCGAAGACGCTTATTTCGGTCACTTGGTCGCAAAAAACGAGAGATGCGCTGGAAAGCGTGGAGCGCAAAAAGATTGAAAAAACGACCGCGTTTAAAACAGCTCAAAACCCTGACGATGTTGAGAAAGAACTTCGCGTGACCTTGCGTGAAATGGAGTACCAGAGCGCGTACGAAATTTTCGAATTATGGGAGGGATGCGGAAAAAATATGGTCAGTGATCGTTTTTATGAGTTGGTTAAAACGCGCCATCCCGATATATACGGTAACGTTTCGGTTTCGGTAAAAGGGTACGCTCAAAAGATATTTATCAACGTTAAGAATGCCCATGCCGAGCTACTTGGTTTAGAAAAATTTGATGAGGCTCAAGTTGCCGATGAGCCGATCGTCTTACCGGTGTCTGAGGCCAAAGTTAGCGCCGAGGAAATTTCTGAAGCGAAAACCCCGTCTGTAAAACCAGAAAAGAAAAAGTCTGCAATGGATGTAAAGACGAAAATGGGTCAACTTTCGGCGATGAGAAAAAAACGATCTCGGCGTCGGTCACTCGACGCAACCCCACAAGTTGAGGTTGCTGCCACGCCGGTCGTTCAAAGTGAGACCGAACGTATTCTTTCCGAAGTTTCTGGTGGTTCAACAAACAGCGACGATAGCGGAGAAGCGTCGGAACCGGCTGTGGAGGATCGTGAAACGAGATTGGAGAAATTGAATAAGCGGGCGCGAAAAAAGAATCCGAATTCAATTCCCGAAGCCCTAGAGATATTTAGTGAAGGGTATAAACTTTATCGTCAAAACAATATTAAGTTAGCTCACGAAAAGTTCACGGTTGCTAAAGAGCTGGATGGTAGGGCGCTACACTTGGCGTTCTTTGGCTATACGTTGTTTCTCAATGATTCTGAAAAGGCTGATGAAGCCGAAACCTTGATCAGAAGCGCTATTGAGATGAACGATAAACAAACACAACCTGACGCATTATTTTTTATGGCCAAAATTTTGAAACATCGTGGCGATGAGAAAAATGCCCACAGCTTTTTTGAAAAGGCTTTCGCCCTCAATCCTACTAATAGAGAAGCCGAACGTGAAATTCGGCTTTCTCTTATGAGAAATGGACGAAAAAACACAGAATCTAATGATTTCATAAAGAATTTATTCAAAAAGTAAAATTACCCGTTACGATAAACTTGTAACTTCAGATTAAGGAAGAATTAATGGCAAAGATCATCGGAATTGATCTCGGGACTACCAACTCATGTGTGTCTGTAATTGAAGGCGGAGAGCCTTTGGTCTTACCGAATAGCGAAGGCGCTAGAACAACGCCTTCGATTGTTGGGTTTTCTGACGGCGAAGAACGTTTCGTCGGTCAGCAAGCGAAACGGCAGACGATTATTAAACCCGAAAAGAGTGTCTACAATGTTAAACGTTTGATTGGTCAAAAGTTTGATTCAGAGATTGTCACCCACTTTAAGGAGATGCTTCCATACGAAATATCTAAATCTGAAAATGGCGATGCAGCCGTTTCAGTAAATGGTACGCTATATTCGCCTCAAGAAATCTCAGCGATGATTCTCAAGAAAATGAAGCAGACCGCCGAAGATTACTTCGGGCATGAGATTACTGAGGCGGTAATTACAGTACCTGCCTATTTTAATGATGCGCAAAGAACGGCTACCAAGGAAGCCGGGAAAATCGCCGGACTTGAAGTTCGACGAATTATTAACGAGCCAACCGCTGCCGCGCTTGCCTATGGATTCGGTCGTGAAAAAAATCAAACTTTGGTGGTTTTCGATTTGGGCGGCGGCACCTTTGATGTCTCGGTGGTAAAACTGAGAGGCGGCGTATTTGAAGTAGTCGCGACCTATGGCGACAATGCACTTGGAGGGGAAGATTTCGATAGAACGATTTTGGATTTTTTGATCGAAAGATTTCAGTCTGACACTGGCATCGACGTTTCTGAAGACAAAATGGCTATCCAGCGCCTAAAAGAGGCGGCTGAGCAAGCAAAGTGCGAACTTTCCACCCTAACCGAAACCAATATCAATTTACCCTTCCTTGCGGTTGACGATACTGGACCACGACATTTATCTTTGTCGCTTTCTCGGTCTCAGTTGAACGATTTGGTCTATGATTTAGTTGAAAAACTGGAAGCACCTTGCGTTCAAGCACTCAAGGATGCAAATCTAACCGCGGATGACATCGACGAAATTCTCCTCGTAGGAGGCATGTCTCGTATGCCTTTGGTTCAGGAAAAAGTGGAAGAAATATTTCATCGAAAACCTCATAAAGGAGTTAACCCCGACGAGGTTGTCGCCAAAGGCGCGGCAATTCAGTCCGGGATTTTGGGGGGAGATGTAAGAGAGGTTGTGCTTCTTGATGTAACGCCGCTTAATTTGGGTATTCGTGTTCAAGGCGACAAATTCACTTCCATTATCGAAAAGAACTCGTCCATCCCCACTGTCGGGACAAAAACCTTCACTACCACCGAAGATAATCAGGATTTGGTTGCTATCTCAGTCCTACAGGGAGAGTCCGAAAAGGCAAGCGAGAATATCAAGTTGGGTAATTTTAATCTAACTAGTATTCCGAAATCGCCAGCAGGTGTACCACGCATTGAGGTTTCTTTTGAAATCGATACCGACGGTATCGTGAGTGCGTCCGCGCGTGATTTGAAAACTGGGAAATCGCAATCGATTACCGTCGAAGGGCATTCCGGTCTCTCCAAAGAAGAGCTCGATCGGGCTATTTCACGTTCGTAACTTAAGATGAAACAGCTTATTCAATCACTCGATATGGGTGAGTTATCGGTCGAGGATATTCCTGCTCCGCAGCCGAATAAAGTCTTGGTGTTGGTTCGAACCACAAAATCGGCAATTTCTCCAGGAACCGAAACGAGCTTAGTAGAATTTGGAAATGCCAACTGGTTGGAACGTGCTAAGAACCATCCCGAACACGTTCAAAAGACGATAGACAAGATGGGTCAGGTGGGGCTTCCAGAGACGGTGAAGGCAATCCGTAGACGCTTAGAAAGACCTTTAGCTTTGGGGTATTCTAGTTCGGGTATTGTCCTTTCTTCAGGTAATAGTGGTTTGGCGAAAGGCACGCGTGTTGCGGCGATTGGACCGCACGCCGGTCGAGCTCTCGTCGGGTCGAATTTTGTTTGTCCACTACCAGAACATGTTTCTGACAAAGCTGGTGCATTTACCGCTTTGGGATGCGTGGCACTTCACGCTGTTCGCGAAACATCACCGGCTATTGGGGAGACAATCGCTGTTCTTGGTCTTGGAATTTTGGGCCAAATTACGATGCAAATTCTAAGAGCAAACGGTTGTAAGGTTTACGGAATTGAACCGATTGCAAAGCGGAGGAAAAAGTCAAAAAGTCTTGGGTTCAACGTCACATCAAAAGCGAGTAATTTGCCCGAATCACAGTTTGACGCCGTTATCATCGCCGCAAGCGCCAGAGATTCATCGCCGATCAAATCTGCATCTCGTTTGTGCAAAAAACGAGGTCGAATCGTTTTACTCGGTACTGCTGACATTCAGATTTCACGTCGTTTGTTCTTTGAAAAAGAACTCAGTTTTTGCGTAAGCCGTTCGATGGGGACCGGTCGTTACGATTATGACTTCGAAACGGGGCAGGATTATCCTGAGGATGTGGTCCGTTGGGATGTCCAAAAAAACATGCGTACCTTCCTAGATCTTGTTGACCAAGGTCAGGTTAGGATCGAGCCATTGATCGATAAGGAAGTCGAAATCGAAAATGCCCCTGAGGTATATAGAGAATTTTCGGGTAAAAATCCTCCCTTGGGCGTACTCATAACTTATGATGTTTCTGATAACTCAACAAAGAAAAAATCAAAATCTTATGAGCCCGAAAACAGTGGTGCTCCTCGAGTTTCTATTTTGGGCGCCGGAAATTTCGTTTTTTCGACATTGGCGCCGGCCTTAGCGGGGCAAGACATTATCCGCGATCACGTGGTGTCGCTAAGAGGTTTGAACGCCAAAATTCTTGCCGATAAATACGGATTTAGAAGTGCAGAAGGTGATCCCTCAATCGTTTTCGAATCGAGTTCGAACGCGATTATTATCGCAACTCAACATGAAACGCACGCAGACTTATCCATAGAAACTTTGAAACATGGGAAGCACTTATTCGTCGAAAAGCCGATTGCTACGAACCTTTCGGATATAAAACGTATCGAAGAAAAGTTTTACGCTATGCGACGAAAATTTAAAAAACACATTGTTTTTACGGCGGGTTTCAACCGACGATTTGCTCCGGCGATTGTTCAGACAAAAAACCTTCTCGACGAATTGGACCCCCGTTTAAAACGCTCATTCGTTTACACGATAAATGCCCCTCAGCTTCCCGACGATCATTGGCTTCTTGATTCCAAGCGCGGCGGAGGAATTTTTATTGGCGAGGCCTGTCATTTTGTTGATCTTTTGAGATTTCTATCTGGGGCCAAAGTTGTCGAATTTCATGGGATTCAGAGCGACGCGACAAACGGATCTTTACATCTCAAATATGAGAACGGAGATGTCGGTACGATCATTTATACGACGCGAGGAGGCGACAATGGTCCAAAAGAAGACCTTAAGATATTCGTCAACCAGTCTATTTTTAGCGTTCATAATTGTTTGAAGTTAAACATCGTTTCGAACGCGGAAGGTCTACGCGCATTAATGAAACCGAGGCGCTTTACACATAGAAGTAAGGGACATGCAGAACTTTTGTCGGCTTTTTTTTCAGCGTTCAAAAATGGAACACAACCTATTCCTGTCGAATCAATTTTTGAATCTCATCGTATCGCTTTAGCATGGCAAAACGGATCATGAAGAAGTGGATAAAGACAGCATTCATGATGAGTCCCGAGGCGTTAACGATTAGAGCCTTCCAAAAGTTAGAGGACCATATCGGCTTGCGCGCGTTCTTCGAAAGACCACACGGTTTTTCGACATCTTTCGAGCAACCAAGCGCTAAGGTTTTCAATAAACGGATACGTCACATTTTGCCGGACGATGCCTTCGAATCAGACGCGCTTAAAACGTACTTCCGTGAGATTCCCGATTACGAAAAAGAAATAGTCGTTGCTAATGCTGAACTCGTTCGTATGGGTGCCTTTAAATGGTTTGGTAAAGAGGTCTTATCAGAAGAAATTCTAGATTGGCATCACGATCCATTCGAAAAAGTTGATTGGCCCAGAATTCACTACACCCGTGTCCGTGTGAATCCAGTTGCTGACTTTCGAACGATTTGGGAATTAGGACGGTTGAACTGGTTGTCGCCATTACTTAACGCATATTCTTTAGACGAAGAACCACAATGGCGTTTACATTATTTTTCAATTTTGCGTTCATTTATTCGAGATAATCCGGTCGGCGAAGGTGTTCATTGGACGAACGGTCAAGAAGTCGCGCTTCGCGCAATTCAAATTTTACTCGCTCTCGTCACATTCGGGAAAAGCGTAGAAGAGACGGAATTCAAATTGGCCGCCGATATGCTTTATTGGCATGGTCGATACATCAGAACGCATTTTGAATTAGCCGATGTTTCGCTGAAAAATAATCATGCGTTGATCGAGGCCGGCTGTTTAGCACTACTTGGCACTTACTTCCCATCTTGGGAGGAATCCAATGAGTGGAATGCCGTCGGTATATCGGCGATGGAAAAGCACCGAGCGCAATTTTACAACGATGGTGGTTACATTCAGCACTCTCATAATTATCATCGCTTTGTTTTAACTGCGATGTTGTATTTCGAACGTCTTGGATTAAAGCTCCACAATTTCGATGCTATTTTTAAAAGATCTGCATTTTATTTTCAGTCCTTAATAGAAATGCCTGACGGAAAATTACCCAACTTTGGACAAAATGACAGCGCGATGTTCGGGTTCGCCGACCTTGGGGATTTGCGAGACTATAGATCTTTTTTAAATGCCCTCACTTTCCGAGCACAAGGAACACGTCTACAATTCGACGACAAATCAAAATTTATGGGTGTGCGTTTATTCGGAACCCGCTTCTTGCGTTCGGATAGCGAGAACCTCACAAGGTCGAGCATTCATTTTAATAGATCGGGGATCGCGGTGGTTCGCAACGAAAGGACTACTGCTTTCCTAAGGACCTCGGTTGGAACGATGAAAAGTGGTCATGACGACTTTGGGCACTGCGACGTTTGGATTGACGGCAAGAATCTCGCGATCGATGCAGGCTCTTATCTGTATTGTTCGCCCGGGATCAAACGGGACGTTGTGATGCATTCCGAACATCACAACGTAGTGATTTCTGAAAATAAGGTCGGTAGAATTCCGATGGGGCGTTTTTCGTGGCTCGCCGATGAGGTAAAAAATCACGTTCTGATTGATACGCATCGTGCGACGATGAAATCAGATTCCTACGTCGCCAAAAATTGGTTAAATGGAAGAAAGGTTCGTTGTGAACGCGATGAAGTCTGGGTGATCGATGAACTCGATCCAAAGACGGATGTTGAGCTAACAGACTTTACCATTCGATGGATTTTTCCCGTCGAAGTCGGTGGTGATCAGGCGGTTGACGTGTCACAAATAGTGAGAATAGAAGATGGATTTTCGATTCTGATAAATACTGATTTTAAGCTGGACGTATTTTGTTACGGCGCGCATATGCATTGTGAACTTCATCCAACTTTTCACGCACCGAATTATCGTGAACAGTTACCGGCGATTTGTTTTGAAATAAAAGTTTCTACCAATTCTGGTTTTAGAATACATAGTGTGTTTAGACCTTGCGAATCCTCCTAATTCATCAATTCTACCTGGCCGATGGCGAGGCAGGTGGAAGTCGTTTTAACGACATGTGTAAAAGCTGGGCATCCGAAGGTCATCAAATAACAGTTATTGCCGACGGCACGCATTACCAGAGCGGCGTCGCCGATGTTGATATTCAAGATTTAAAAATCGAGAATATCGATGTGATTCGTGTTCCAACCCAATCTTATAAAGGACATAATAGAAATGCGCGTATTCGATCCTATGGACAGTTTGCGTTCCGCGCCTCAAGAATCGTTACCCGACTTTCGGACAGACATGATATTGTGATCGCGTCGTCACCCACTTTACCTGTCGTCATTCCTGCTTTCGCAGCGAAGCGAAAATGGAACATTCCTTTTGTTTTTGAAGTAAGAGATCTTTGGCCGGAATCTGCCGTTTCGACCGGAGTTATTCGTGCTTCAAGTTTTATAGCTCAATCGGGGTATGCCTTAGAGGAACTCGCTTATGAAGTATGCGATCATGTTGTAGCGCTTTCGCCAGGAATAGCAGGAGAAGTTCGGGCGCGACGCCCCCAAAAAAATGTTAGTTTTATTCCCAATGGTGTTCATCCAGAGGCTCTTGTTAGATTTAGTCGAACTGAAATGCGTAATTCCCTGGGTTGGGCCGACGACGAATTTGTTATGGTTTATGTTGGGGCTCATGGTGTCGCAAACTGCCTATCGGTGATGATTGAGGCGGCTACGATTTTACGCGATGCCCCACAATATAAGTTTGTTGCCATCGGCGACGGTCCTATGAAAGCCGATTGGGTAAAGGAATCGAAACGCCGTGGTTTAAGGAATATTAAATGGAGGGATTCTATCCCTAAAAAGGATACCTTCAAAATAGTTGGTGCTTCTGACGCGGGTTTAGCAATTTTGCAACGCAACGAGACGTTTCGAAAAGTTTATCCAAATAAAATATTTGATTATATGTCGATGAATCTTCCGACGATTTGCGCGATCTCTGGGGATGCAAGGGAGCTTGTTGAGAAATATAATGCCGGGATTTATGTCCAACCCGAATATGCTCAAGGTATTGCCGACGCGGCAAGACAACTAAGTCAATCGATGGAGAGTTATTATCATTTGAGGGATGTTGTTCTGACGGATTTTAATCGAGAAAAGTTAGCGCATCAGTATCTGAATTTACTAAAGAAGCTCATTAATGAATAGAACTCATGGGGAGGGTTTTAGAATTTGAAACTAACGCCGGTTTGTACGTAGGTGTTGTTACCGAGCTCACTGTATAAGGCAATCGATTCGGTCAAATAATAACGTGCGCCTGCGTGAAGTCCGAGAGATACACCGTTGAAAGGACTAATTCCGTAGATATCATCATAGAGCGCCATTCGATAGGAAATCGCAAATCCACCGTAGAGATCGAGTTCTTTGGGTATAGGAAGTAGATTTCCGAAATGATAGCTGCCGCGTGCGCCGATCGTTAGGACCGAGTAACCAGAATCGAGCAATAAGCCCGCGAATTTAAAATACGAAGCAGTCACGCCGGCGCTAATATTATGTTTAAAGGTATAATCGAGGTTAGCTGAGACGGGAAACGATCCAAACCCGAGACCGATACCAGCACTAAAGTTAACATCACCTTCATTCGAAGCTTTTAATCTCGGAACCAGCCTAGTGGTTTGTGAGGTTTCGATATTCGAAGTTTCTGGAGTTGAGGTATTGGTTTGTCCAAAAACTTGTGGTGCTGAAGCGATTGCGGTGAGGAATGCGATAGTAAAAATAATGTTTTTCATGTCCTTCTCCTTGGGGGGGAAACTGGTTCGTTAATATGTGCAAACCCCTTTTCGGTCCGATGTTAAATCCGTTGCGTAATTAGATTTAAATTGGAAAGGTTGGTGGAAAACTTGGACGTAATTTTGTCTTCTTTAATATTGATGGGGTAGGCTTTTTAACATGGGACGCCCATTTTATAGCGGCGAATCGTTTAGGAAGTTAGCTATCTCAACTCCAACTGGTCTGGGAGACCTACTCGAAGCTTCCGTATCTGATTGATTTGAAGAACGATTCAATTTTTGGAGAATCAGTGAAGAAGTAGATTGTTTATTTGACGTTGTCTTTTAGCATCTTGATAACCGAACCCGCGCGGAGTTTCTGAACGTAAGCACCAAGGTATTGCTGCATTCCATTTGCCTTTAATTGAGCTCGAAGGTTGGTTTTGACTTCGTCGAAAGGAAGGGGGCCAGCGGCTCTTTTTTCTTCAAGTTTAATGATATGCCACCCATATTGCGTGCGAACCGGTTTTGAGATTTCACCGACTTTCAAGTTAAAGGCAGCCTCTTCAAATTCTGGAACCATGACTCCCTTTGGGAAAAAACCTCCCAACTCTCCGCCTTTTTTGGCAGACAAAGCGTCTTCAGAATTTGCCGCTGCTAACTTGGAAAAATCAGTTTTTTTCTTTAAAGCCGTCACGAGCAACTTTTTTATCTTTTGTTCGGTGGCTTTCCAATCGTTTTCGGAAGCCGACTTATCCACTTTGAGAAGTATATGACTCGCCCGAATTTGGTCTGGGCGAGCGAAGTTTTCTGGGTTTTCGTCGTAGAATTCTCGGACGCTTTTTTCTTCAAAAACCAAGCCGTCTTTAGCAAGTATCGATTCTAGCGCAATCGATTGTTGGATGGATCTGCGAAGGTCGTTAGTACTGATGCCAAGTTGTTTCGTCATGCTTTCTAAAGTTGCTTCTCCCCGCATTGCCGCGAACTCTTTTCGTACTTCTTCGAGTTTAGAATCGACTTTGGTCTCAGAGACTTTGATCTCTGACTGTGCAATGGCACGTTCTATAAGATGTTGGTCGACCAATTTCATGATCAATTTGTATTTCAACTTTTGGATCATTGGGAGCGGTGTTCCCGTTTTTTGTAGGCGCGACATTTCCAGGTTATAGGTTGCGGCTTCAACCGGTTTTTCGTCTACGAGAGCAACGGGCCCGATTGCATGGGGAAGTGTGTTTTCTTCTTTGACTTCTGCGGCGGGTTCGATGCTTTTTTCCACCTTGGTTTCTTCTTCACCACCGGCGAAGGTTGAACGGTATGTTCTCGAAGCGGTCTCGTCCGGGATATCCGGCGTTGAACTGCATGCAGTGAAGAAGACTAATATCGAAAGAAATTTTTTCATATTTGTACCTTAGAAGAATGATGGCTTTGGACGACAAAATGGACTCCGTAGCGCCACAAAATCGGGACTTATCGCAGCGTTTTACTAAAGTCAGCGACCAATTGCCATCATTATTTTTGAAGGAGGAAAGAGAAAAATGATTCCCGAGAACGCGCCCAATATTACGGTCACGACGAGCGTCCTGGTGTTGCTGAAATAACCCTCTTCTTTCCCCCAATTGCGAACAACCCAAAAACTTAATATTCCGAAGATTAAGTTTAGAACGCTTCTCAATATATGGATCGTCAGGGGTGCAGAGCGTGAAATGTACAACATCGTTAGTCCCTGGATTAGGCACCAGGTTGTCCCAGCTGCGCCAACCAGGAATACGGCCCAACGCGAATCCAAGCGTAGACGTGTGATTAAGGCCGTTATAATGAGCGTAAAGAAAGGCCCACCAAAAAAGCCACTGTAAAAAAGAGCCATCGGCATCAGCCAATACGCGTTTGATAACGAAGGATTATTGAACTCGTTCCACTCGCGTTCGAGGCTATTGAGTTCAGCCAATTTTGCGCACAATTGTCATAAAAAACAGTCCGAGACGGTCGAAATAGATGATTCCTTCTGTTATGTTACACCCGTATCAAATAATTTTGTAGATTTATTTTGAGCGACTTCATCGCTTGTCAGGAGAGCAGTAATGCGTAAAATTCTTAAAATATTAATGATTTCAGCCTTTGTTGGATCGTTCTCATGTTCGTCATGTACGGATGAAGGCGATATAATAGATGATAACAATGGTAATATAACCTGCCCTACCGGTTCGACTTTAAACGAAGCTGGAGATGCATGCCTCACCGGCGACAACAATATGGTCGCTCCGATAAGCAACAATAACGACAGTAATAACGCTAACAACGGTAGTAACAGTGGTGGTATGACCATTCCGCCGTTCGCAGATGACGACAACGATGGCTATTTGGATCGTTTTGATAACTGCGTCGGCGTCGCTAATCAGGATCAATTGGATCAAGATGCAGATAGTGTAGGTGACGCTTGTGATAATTGTATCGACGTCCCTAACTTTGAACAACTTGATGATGATGGTGACGGAGTCGGTGATGAATGTGAAGACGGTGTCGGATACGATCCTGAACTAGACGAAGATGGTGACGGAGTCCCATCGAAGACGGATAACTGTCGTTTGGTCGCAAATATGGATCAGGCCGATAGCGATAACGATTCACTTGGTGATGCTTGCGATAATTGTCCAGACGCGGCGAACATCGATCAGACGGATACCGCAGGAAACGGCGTCGGTGACGCGTGTTCTCCAGTTCCTGTAGGAATGGTTTGCGGCGAACAAAAAAGTGATTTCGAAATTCTCAAGCCCAACATCTACATCATCATGGATACCTCAGGTTCGATGGGATTCAATAATAATGAAGGGATTAATGCCGCGAAAGCAGCGTTAAATTCTGTAGCGGATGACCTTCATGCTGATGCTCGATTCGGGTTCGGCGAGTTTTCTGGTAATTTTGGAGGTCTTAACCATATCCTAAATATGGGGTCGCATACTGCTGCAGCACTAAAAGCATCATGGGCAGGTTTGGACACTGGTGGCGGAACACCCATAGCTAATACATTGAACGGCGTACGAAGTGCGCTCCGTTATTCAGATCCAGCAGATCCTAAAGATGCACTTCGTCAGAAAGTAGTCATTATCGTTACCGATGGCGTTCCGAGTAGCGTGCCGAATTCTGTTATGGCAGCAAGTGCTTTAGCTGCATCTGGGGTTCCGCTGTATGTTATCGGTCTTGGACAAGATGTGAATCCTACTGCTCTAAATCAAATCGCCACAGGTGGTGGAACAGCACCATATACACCGGCAAACGGTGCTACAGCGCTTTCAATGGCGCTTAAAAATATCGCAACAAACGCTATCTCGTGCTCGTACACGTTGGACAATCCAGCACCACAAGATGCGAATAAAATTTGGGTTGAAGTCGCGCAGATGGCGACGGCTCGCGGTAATACCAATGGTTGGAGTTATGATGCAGGAACCGCGGTTCTTACGCTTAACGGAACAGCGTGTGATGACCTTCGTGCAGTCCCACAGTCCAATCCCGAACCGTTAAAAATTACGCTTGGCTGCGCGACACCCTGTGTTCCGACAGACGAGGTTTGTGATTACGAAGACAACGATTGTGACGGCTTCATCGATAATAACATCGAGCCGGTTTGTGCCGGAGAGATTTGTGGCGACGGCTTAGATAATGATAACGACGGTCAAATTGATGAGGGATGCCCTGATTGCGTTTTTGATGGCCAAACCTGTACCGAAGATGGAGATTGTTGCAACGGTAACTGTCGAGATGATGGTACCTGTGGTCCGCCATGTCGCCCACTAGGTAAGAACTGTCTGGAAAGCGCTGACTGTTGCGGTAACGTTTGTTCAGAAGAGAATAGCGGTACAATCGGTCAATGTGTCGGTGGCTAATTTCTGAAGCTAAAAATAGAACCTTGTTCTAGATTGCCTTAATCCCTCAGTGTGTCTGTGGGATTTTTTTTTTGCTGGTATTTGATTGATTTTTTTGATGCTCGGCAATCGGCTTTTATGCAAGGCGATGCAGTGTTTTTCATTGAAACGCCGAGTTCGACCGTTTTTGACTTTGGCAGGGTAAATAATCAACAAAACTAAAAAACTCTTCTGGAAGACGGATACGGTTAAAATTATAAAAAAGAGTTCTCAGAAATCTTTAAGGGCCGAAAAGGCATGTGTCAGCAGATACTGCTTTATTACGATTCCCCAAAATGAGGATTACTATGAAAAACTTTTTAATTTTATTAACCGCGCACCGAACATATTTTGGTTTAATTCCGAGTAAATTCTTTCGCTCAATTGGGGGTAACAATGCGTAAAATTTTAAATATATTAGTTATGTTAACCCTTATGGGGTCATTCTCTTGTGAGGATCCAGTAGACGTCTTGAAGAAAAATAACAGCACTGGAGGCACCACTGGAACAACCGACCCAACCGGAACAACCGGAACAACTAGTCCAGTAATTCCGCTTTTTGCCGATGACGATAATGACGGTTTTTTGGATCGTTTTGATAATTGTGTTGGTATTTCTAATCAGGATCAACTGGATCAAGATGCAGATAGCATTGGCGACGCGTGTGATAATTGTGTGGACATTCCGAATTTGGACCAACTTGATGATAATGACGACGGAACCGGAGATGAGTGTGAAGAGGGCGTTGGGTATGACCCGAAACTAGACGAAGATGGAGATGGGATTCCATCTAAAAGCGATAACTGCCGCTTAATCGCAAATATGGACCAAGTTGATAGTGATAACGATTCGCTTGGCGACGCGTGTGATAACTGCCCCAACGCAGCAAATATCGACCAGACCGATACTGCCGGTAACGGAGTAGGTGACGCGTGTTCTCCGACTCCTGTAGGAATGGTTTGCGGCGAACAAAAAAGTGATTTTGAAATCTTGAAACCCAATATTTATATTCTCTTGGATACTTCAGGTTCTATGGACCGAGGGGTTACTGGAGGAAGCGGCACGAAATTTCAATCAGCAAAGAATGCTCTTAATCAAGTCGCTGAGGATCTTGCTACCGAAGCCAGATTTGGTTTTGGCGAGTTTCCTGGAAATCATATTCTCGATATGGGTTTTCATACCGTTGCTACACTTAAAGGATCCTGGAGTAGGCTGCTCGCCGACGGTCATCAGACCCCGATTGCCGATGCTTTGAATAGTGTGGCGAGTGGTATGCGACATTCTGATCCCGCAGATCCAAAAGATGCGCTTCGCCAGAAAATGGTGGTCCTAGTTACCGATGGTGCTCCGATTAGTGTTGATGATTCGGTTAAGGCCGCAAAAGCTTTAGCGGCTTCGGGCATTCCAGTCTACGTGATCGGTATCGATTCAGCGGCTGTTCACGCTTTGAACAGCATTGCGACAGCTGGCGGAACGGCGCCGCACACGCCAACGATGAGTACGGCGACACTGACTAACGCACTTAAAAAAATCACGACAAATGCCATTGATTGTTCGTACACTTTAAACAATCCAGCCCCGCAAGACGCAAACAAAATTTGGGTCGAAGTTGCGCAAACAGCAACACCGAAAGGTCATACCGACGGATGGAGCTATGACGCGGCCAGCGCAGTACTCACGCTGAATGGAAAATCTTGTGAAAATCTTCGCGCGGTTCCCGCGTCGAATCCGGAACCTCTAAAAATCACGCTTGGGTGTGCAACACAATGCGTCCCAACCCCAGAAGTGTGTGATTACGAAGACAATGACTGCGATGGGTTTATTGATAATAATATCGACCCTCTTTGTGGCGGAGAGATCTGTGGTGATAACGTGGATAACGATGACGATGGTCAAATCGACGAAGGGTGTCCTAATTGTGTATTTGATGGTGAGACGTGTTCGGCTGATAGCGATTGTTGCAACGCTAACTGTCGCGACGATGGAACTTGTGGGCCACCATGTCGTCCTTTAGGTAATAACTGTCTAGAAAGTGCCGATTGTTGCGGTAGTATATGCTCGGAGGAGAATAGCGGTATTGTGGGTCAATGCATTGGTGGCTAATTTATAACCAACAATAGAATCTCATTCTTTGTAAATAACAATCCCTCAGAGAATCTGAGGGATTTTTTGTTTCTTTTCCACGAAGAAAACGTATATTCGCCCCACTTTAGAAGGAGAGATAATGATGAGTGATTCAAGAGTTCCCATTGGTATAATAGGTGGTAGTGGAGTTTACGATATCGATGGTATTACAATCATTGAAGAGCGTAAGATCGAAACGCCCTTTGGATAT
>CALJNB010000137.1 GCA_937981985.1 uncultured bacterium | reverse complement strand
GTTCTTCCTGAAGAAGGGTCTTTGCGATATCAGGTGTAGCGTCAGCAAGAGAGGTAACGGCCTCTTCCTTTTTGCCTTCCAATTTAACGAGCATATAAGCGAATTCTGTTTCCACTTCCTTCACATCGCCGATTGCGGCGCCGGCTAGTGCTTTTGAAATGTTTTCATCTAAGTTAGCAGTGGTAGTCCAATCCATGAGACCTTGTTTTTCTTTTGCGAAATCTTCTGTCATCTCTCCTGCAACATCGGCGAAATTTTCCTTGTCTTCAAGAACGCGCTTTTTGGCTTTTTCGAACAATTCTTTTTGTTTCGTTTGGTTCTCGTCATCGGCCTTGATAAAAATCCTGCGAACTTGGAGCTGAGCTTCGGTTTTGTAGTCTTTGGCGTTGTCGTCGTAGTGCTTTTTGATTTTATCCGCATTTGCAGTTGAGAAGGCGGTGACGTCGGCATCATTGATTACGACGTATTCCTTAACTTTTTCAGAATCAAACTTAGCAAACTCTAGGTCGACCAAGGTGTTACGAAGGGTGTTGAGGTCGGTCATCTCGGTTTCAGTTTCGTGAAATTGCATACGCATCATATCAACGTATTTGAACGCTAGGATTTCTTTTCGTTTGTACTCTTCGTAGTCAGGAATTTGCATACGGAGACGATTTTGAACGTAGGCTTTGTAGTAAGGTCCGTCCCAATTTCCTTCGCGCGCATATCCACGGAATTCAGGGTTTCGAAGCGGGTCTTTAATGTAGGACTGGAACTCTTCGGGATCTACACGTAAGCCCATCGCTTCTGCTTTTTCGGCTAGTAGGTGAACGAGTACCAGTGATTTAAGCGAATGCGCCTGTTGGTTTTTAACCTGGATATCGCTAACACTACGTTGTCCACCGAAGTTACGATTGAAGACAACATCAACATCGGTATTGTGAATATCCGTTCCGTGGACTTCAGCAACAACAGAACGCTTTTTGACTTGTCCAAAAGAGTCGCCAGGTAGGCCGTAAAAAACGGCGAAAACGACGATCAAGACGGCAACAATAGCGTAGGTCCAACCGGACTTAGTAGATTCTCGAATACTCTGAAGCATGTTCTTTCCTTTTCGAATTTCGATTTTTCGAAATTAAATTCTAATCTTAACCCAATAAATATCGAGCCTGAATGGCGGAATCTAACGTCATCAATCGTTGTTTGCAAGGGTACTACGTTGTTTTTCGACTGCTTTCCGAACATGAAAATAACGCCTCTATCCGAAGCCTAAAAACGTGATGTACTGCCGGATTATCGGACAGCGAGCCGTTCGAAATAGACGGGCCGTATCTAGTTTCGCGTCTCGTATTGTGATCTGCTGTCGCTTGCTCTAATGACGTTGTTTTAAATAGGAGAAAATATGCGACGTTCTTTGTATTCTTTCATTATTCTCATGTTGGTTTTCTCGATAGCTTGCTCCAGTAAGCCAGTACCAGCTACTTCGCCTACTCAGTCCGGAGGAATTAGCGGAGTCGATACCGCAGGGTTTGATATTACAACCCGCCCCCAAGACGATTTTTTCCAATATGTAAGCGGAAAGTGGGTTGAAACAACCCCAATCCCATCCGATAAATCGAACTACGGATCTTTTGCAATTGTGCGCGACCAGACCGAGGAGCAGCTACATGAAATTGTGACAGAACTATCAAGTAGGGAGGCACTAGCGCCGGGGAGCGAGACTCAAAAGGTTCGCGATTTTTATCAGTCCTATTTGAAAGGTAGCGAAGGTGCGTTTTCCTCAAACGAACTCGATGATGAAATTAAAGAAATTGACGGAATCAAAAGCGTTGCAGATTTTTGGCGCGTGGCCGGTCGTCTTTCAAAAATCGATGTCTCTAACGTCATTGGGATGGGGATTTTTTCGGATATGAAAGATCCAAACACGATGGCCGTTTACGTTTCTCAAGGTCGTCTGACTTTGGGGGACCGCGATTATTACCTCAAAGCTGACGAAAGATTTGTAAAAGGGCGTGCGCTTTTGTCGACCTATATCGATGCGGTTTCAACGATCTCGAAAACGGAAATCGATTCGAAAAAGCTTTTGGAATTTGAGACCAAGGTTGCCCAAATTCAATGGCCCAAGGAAAAACGCAGAGATCCAAAGCTCAGGTACAATCCGATGATGATTGAGAACCTAAAAAAACAATTGTGGTATCCCATACTTGTCGACGACGGGGTTCCTGAACAACCAAAGTACATCGTTATGGAGCCGTCGTTTTTCAATGAAATAGGTAAAGTGGTCGAAGAAACGGAGTTAGTTACGCTAAAACAATTTTTGAAGTTTCGACTTTTTAACGCATTTTCTTCAACGTTGGGACGTGAGCTTTTCAACGCCCGTTTTGATTTTTCAAGTAAAGGGCTTCGCGGTGTACAAACTCCTAAACCCGCTTGGAAGCGCGCAATCAGCAGTCTAAATTACGGGTTGGGCGAGGTCCTTGGTAAGGTTTATGTTGAACGAAATTTTCAACCGGCCGCGACTAAGAAAATGAACGCGATGGTCGCAAATCTACGCACCGCGTATCAAGGTTCTATTGAAGACCTTGAATGGATGGGGCCAGAAACGAAAAAGGAAGCTCAAGATAAGCTATCGAAATTCAACCCAAAGATTGCATTTCCCAAACAATGGAAAGATTATAGCGGACTAAATATCGGAACTTCTGCGGTTCAGAACGCGAAAAATATTTCCTTGTTCGAGCTCCAAGATGCTGTTGCAAAACTCCACCAACCTGTTGATAAATCCGAATGGAAGATGCCACCGCAAATCGTCAACGCGTATTACAATCCGCTCTGGAATGAAATCGTTTTCCCAGCTGCTATTCTCCAGCCGCCGTTTTTCAATTTGGAAGCTGACGATGCGGTGAACTACGGCGGAATCGGTGCGGTCATCGGACACGAGATTGGTCATGGTTTTGACGATCAGGGGCGCAAATATGACGGCGATGGCGTGTTACGAGACTGGTGGACTCCGCAAGACACAGCAAAGTTTGAAGCTTTGAAAAAGAAACTCGCTTCACAATACAACGCGTTTAAGGTCATTGATGGCCTTACGATTAACGGTGAGTATACATCGGGAGAAAATATTGGAGATCTGGGCGGACTTTCAATTGCCTACAAAGCGTATCGAGTATCGTTAGATGGAAAAGAAGCGCCCATTATTGATGGTATGACCGGCGATCAGAGATTCTTCATGGGCTGGGCATTGATCTGGCGTGTATTGCAAACCGACGAAGACCTGAAGCGACGCCTCGCAACAGGGGTTCATTCGCCGAATAAGGCGCGCACGAATATCATTCTATCTAATATTGATGCGTTTTATGAAGCGTTCAACGTCAAAGAGGGCGACAAGATGTACCTAGCGCCCGAAAAGCGCGTTAAAATCTGGTAAATTTCTGGCGTTTATCCTTTTACTTGTGAATATCAATTTGAGTTGGTAACTACCAACGACCAAGGATTTGACGTGTCAGTATTTAGAAAAATTTTCGGGGCCTTTTCAAACGATCTTGCCATTGATCTGGGAACCGCTAATACCCTCGTTTATGCAAAAGGAAGAGGAATCGTCTGTAGCGAGCCGTCTGTGGTGGCCGTGCAGAAAGATGCTCGCGGTGGTCAACGCGTAAAAGCGGTTGGTCGAAAAGCCAAAGAAATGTTGGGTAGAACGCCGGGGAGTATTGTCGCAATTCGACCTATGAAGGATGGCGTGATCGCCGACTTTGAAATCACGGAAGCCATGTTGAGACACTTCATTTCGATGGCGCAGGCGCATCGTCGCTTTGGACTATCTCCACGGATCATTATTTGTGTTCCTTTCGGAATTACAGAAGTAGAGAAAAGAGCTGTTCGAGAATCGGCCCTCCACGCCGGCGCAAGTGAAGTATATCTCATTGAAGAGCCGATGGCAGCGGCCATTGGTGCCGGGCTTCCGATCGACGAGCCGTCTGGGAATATGATTGTCGATGTGGGCGGGGGAACCACAGAGGTCGCCATCATATCCCTATCCGGAATCGTTTATTCAAAATCCGTTCGTGTGGGTGGAGATAAGATGGATGAAGCCATCATTCAACACATGAAACGTAAATATAATCTTCTCGTCGGTGAACGATCGGCAGAGATGATAAAATGCACCATTGGAACTGCCTATCCTACCGAAGAAGTGATGACGATGGATGTCAAAGGTCGCGATTTGGTTGCCGGATTGCCGAAAACACTCGAAGTGAATTCCGATGAAATCCGCGAATCTCTAAAAGAACCCATCCGCGCAATTGTAGAAACGGTCCGTATCGCCTTAGAACGAACTCCCCCGGAACTTTCAGCTGATATCGTCGACAAGGGGATCGTGCTTGCAGGAGGCGGCGCGTTGTTGAAAAATCTAGATATTTTACTCCGTGAAGAAACGGGGCTTCCTGTAATCATCTCAGATGACCCCATGTCCGCGGTTGTTCTTGGTGCCGGCAAAGCGCTGGACGAAATTGAGATGTTGCAAGAGGTTGCTGAATACTCCAAATAACCATGCCGTTTTGGAAGCGCTATAATCATTACATCGCAATTGTCCTACTTTTGGCGATTCCTATTTTTTCCCTCTCATCGAAAGCGCGTGCCGGAGAGGGCGGAGCGCTTTTTGGGGGGGCCTCTTTTTCTCAGTATGTTGCAACAGCCGGGGTTGGTGGTGCGATGGGATGGCTTTCTGATCTTTTTGACTCCTCGTCCGCGAAGACGATCGAGGATTTACAGACACAGATTTTCAGTTTGCGAGAAGAAAACACCCGGTTGATTGGCGTACTTCAAGAAAATAATCGGCTAAGAAAACTAGTCGGTTTTAAGAGCGCAAATCCGAAATTCTCTTTGGTTCCGGCTGACGTCATTTCAAGAGATGTGTCTCCCTTTTTTAATGTCGTTTCTGTGAGAATCCAAACCGATGAAAAAATTCTGCCCAATCAGCCGGTTGTCTCTCATGAAGGTGTGGTTGGGAAGGTTTATCGCGTTAATCGAAACTACGCGGATATCATGTTGATAAACGATAGTCGTTCTGGGCTCGACGTCTTGACTCAGCGCACCCGCGCGCGAGCCGTTGTCCGCGGAACCGGCGATTCGACGAACGCCGATGTACAATTAGATTACGTGACGTCCGATTCTGAGGTTAGAAAGGGAGACGTCATCGTAACAAGCGGAATGGGCGGCGTTTTCCCGCCCGACCTTATCGTGGGCAGGATTAAAGAATTACAACCCAAAACGAACACGATGTTCCGCGACGCACAACTCACACCTGCGGTGGATTTTAGTCGTTTGAAAACCGTGTATGTTATTACCGGAAAAGACTGATGGAATGGGCCCTGAAAACCATACTTTCCTTGGTTCTCATATTGGGGGAGGGCGTCGTTTATGGGCTCTTTGGTGTCGAAAATTTCACCTTACAATTGGGCCTAGCACTCACCATTGTTTTAGGACTTTCCAGAGACTTCTCTAGTTCGGCCTTCATCTTGATTATGATTCTTTGGCCTATGGAATGGGCCATTCGTGGAGAACGAGGTCACTATGTTTTTGCCGCGGTAACTCTTTTTTTCTTACTTCGTTTTCTATCGGCAAAGTTAAAAACTAGTATCCCGCAACTTTTTTTCATCTCTTTTTGTGCCGGAATGGTTCACAGCAGCGTGATGATTTTGACTACATTTTTGCTTAATCCTGATTCGACGAGCTTACCGTCCATTTTATCCAATATTGTTTGGGCTGCTTTTTTGGTCAGTTTTGGAGCACTATTTATTCAGAAGCTGTTTGATTTTCTAGGTTCTTTTTACACCGTTCGCCGAGAGAACGCGTTGGGTAATTTATGAGTATTAACCAAGAAGAAGGTCCGAATTATTTTTCTCGATATCTTTGGTTTTCGGGTTTTGTCGCCATCGTTTTTTTAGGACTCTGGTCGCGTCTTTGGTATTTACAAATAACCCACGGCGAGGAGTACGGTCGCAAAAGTATGGAAAACATTCTTAAGAATGTTGATGTCAGACCTTCGCGTGGAAGAATTTTGGACGTAAAGGGGCGAGAGCTTGCCAATAACCGACCCTCTTTCGATTTATATTTTAACCCAAAAACTTTTCGGCGCAAAAAGACCGAAGCGCTCGATCTACTGCCTATCGCCAAAATTTTGGATTTATCAGAAGATGAACTCAATGATTTGGCTGCTAAGTCGAGAAAGAAAAATATTGCATTTCTTTTGGAGAAGGACCTCTCTAGAGCACAACTGGCGTCCATCGAAGCTTTATTCGAAAGCATCCCAGGCATTGAAATCCGAACGAGTAGTCAGCGGACTTACCCTTTCCATTCCGTTACTGCACATATTCTTGGTTTCGTTTCAGAAATTGGAAGCGGTGATTTAAAGCGCTTAGATTCTTTTGGGTACAGACGGGGTGATGTTGTCGGCCGAGACGGTATCGAGAAAGCATTTGAACCCGTTCTTCGAGGCTCTCCAGGGTTGGACCGAATCGTTGTCGATGCGCGTGGGTTAGAACAACACTCAGATGAGGACCAACGATTTTTAGAAGGTGAGTTTCAACCCGTCGGAATGATTCCAGGACGCGATGTTCATTTGACGATTGATATAGAGCTTCAACTTATCATAGATAAAGTTCTCAAAGACTATCCGTCGGCAGGTGTGGTCGCGGTGGACCCAACAGATGGTTCGATCCGTGCTTTATATTCCAAACCGGCAGTGAACCCAAATGCATGGTCATCCCGACTTGCATCTTTCGAAAAAAGACGTGCCGATCAAGATCCCTTCAAGCCTTTAATGAACAAAGCCGTCAGCGCCTACTTCCCGGGCTCGGTTTTTAAAGTCGTTGCCGCATTAGCAGCCTTAGAGGAAGGAGAGATGGTCGTTGAAGATCACGTTCATTGTAACGGCGGTTACCATTTTGGTGATCGTCGCTTTCGTTGTTGGAAGCGAAGTGGTCATGGTTCGATGAATGTCGAAACAGCGATGCAGCGGTCATGTGATGTATATTTCTATAATGTTGCCGATAAAATGGGAACCGATGCCATTAGTGAGTATGGTAAAATGCTTGGCTTCGGTGAAAAGACCGGGTTGGTTATCCACGAACGTGCTGGGAGAATGCCTGATAAGAAATGGTACACCGATCATCACCCGGACGGTTTTACTCCAGGTTCTGCACTTCAGATCGTGTTAGGGCAGGGCGATGTTGTGGCGACTCCACTGCAGGTTGCGTTGGCATATGCGGCGATTTCAAACGGTGGCAAGCTTTATGCGCCACGTTTGGTCGATCAGATTACCAATGATGATGGGAATGCTCAGTTTTCGTTCACACCTGAACTACGGCGAGAACTAGACGTGAGTCCAAAGAATCTAGAGATAGTACGAAATAGCTTGTGGATGGCGACAAACCAACCCGGCGGCACGTCTTTTCGCCACAGGCCAATTGAATTTGAAGTGGCCGGGAAGACAGGGACGGCACAGGTACATACGTTCGGAAAAGAACGGATCCGCAATAAAGAAAAAGCATTCCAATTTCGAGATCATGCCTGGTTTGCGAGTTGGTCACCAGCTGACGAACCCCGTTTGGCTTTAGTTGTATTTTTAGAACATGGAGGGTCTGGCGGCGGCAACGCGGCGCCGATAGCGATGAAGATTTACCGAGAATATTTTGGCGGAAATGAATCAGCACACGTCGAAAAGAAGATCGGAAAGAAAGAGGCCGAGGATGAATAAGGGAACGCTATTCGAAAAATTTGATTGGGTTTTTCTCCTTTTCGTCTTCGCGTTGGCCACGCTCGGAATAGTAAATCTGCATAGTGCTTCGCAATCGGTTCACGGTTTTGACGTTTGGTTGAATCAGCTGGTTTGGTTCGGATTGGGTTGTGTCGTGATTACAGCCATGTTCTTTGTCCACTACAAGTACTTCAAAGAATTCGCCTACGTGGCGTTTGGTTTCGTCATTCTCTTATTGATAGCGGTTCTCATTTTCGGAACCGAGCTTAATGGTTCTCGAAGATGGCTTAATCTTGGCGTCTTTAGTTTCCAGCCCTCAGAACTTATGAAACTTGGGGTTATTCTTTTTACAGCCCGTTATTTTGACGATAAGAATCAAAGTGAATCATGGAGTCTAGCCCAACTTTTTATTCCTTCGGTCATTGTAGGGGGAGGGATCTTCCTTGTTCTATTAGAACCCGATTTGGGAACCTCGCTCGTGATTTTGGCTATTTATGGAACGATGGTTCTATTCGAAAAGGTAAAGTTAACGGCGCTACTTACTCTGGTTCTCATCGGTCTCCTAACCTTGCCTTTCGCATGGAATTTTGGCCTCAAAGAATATCAAAAAGATCGTGTGGTTTCTTTTTTAAGACTAGACGACGATGCCTACGGAAATTCTTGGCAGGTGAGTCAGTCCATTATCGCGTTTGGGTCCGGTAGAGTTACCGGAAAGGGCCACCTTGAGGGCTCCCAAATTCAAAAAGGGTTCGTTCCGGAACACGAAAACGATTTCGTCGCGTCGAACTGGGGCGAGGAGCACGGTTTTTTGGGCATGGGCCTGATGCTACTATTGTACTTTCTCCTTATTAGTTGGTCGTTACGTATTTCGACCTACGCAAAAGATCGCTTTGCGGCCCAAATTGGTGTTGGTTTTTCGGCGATGGTCTTCTGGCACGCAACGGTGAACCTAGGAATGGTGATGGGGCTGCTTCCAGTTGTGGGTTTAACACTGCCCTTTATGAGTTCTGGTGGTACCGCATTAATGACTTTGATGATTGGAGTCGGGATGGTCTTTAGTGTGAGTTCACGTTCTAAAGTCGAAAGCCGTGGTTAGGACTCGGTAAAGAGCCTCTCAATTTTCTCTCTACTCACCGCACCATCGATGCGTTTGACGACCTGACCTTCTTTGATAACTAAAAAAGTTGGGAGTGTGAAGACCCCGTAGGTAGCAGACATGAGTGGGCTTTCGTCGACATCGATCATTCCCACCAAGTATGAGTCACTATAGGTTTCCGCCATTTCTGCGACGACAGGTGTAAGGAGTTTACTCGGAGCGCTCCAATTTGCCCAAAAGCAAACCACAGCGGGAGTGGGTTGACGAAGAATTTCTTTTTCGAAATTGCTGTCGTTCGATTGTACTAGTTTTGGAAGAGCCATGGACCCAGCTTCGTTCTGAATGTTTTTTTCGTCAAGGTTGGAAAGGATAAAAGTTGTTTTATTTCGGTCTGCGCGCGCACGAAAGAAAAGGGGCTTTGGTCGTTTTTATGTTCTCTGGGTTGAATAACCCAATTCTGGTTCTTTTCTGTCTAGAATCGAGCATCATTCTGCGCTACCTTTTTTTCTATGACTGAAATCCCCAAGAATCTATTAACATCAGACGAACGCTGGCCCTCCGAAAAAGGTCCGGTCATACGTATCCGAAATGTGTGTCATGAATTCGACGGCCTAGAAGTTTTAAAAGGGGTCGACCTGGATATTGAAGTTGGGAAGACCACCGTTATTGTCGGCGTGTCTGGTTCGGGGAAGTCGGTCCTTATGAAAATCATCAATGGCCTTCTTAAACCCACAAGCGGTTCGGTTGAGGTTTTTGGGTCTGACGTTACTAAAATGAATAAGTTGGAACTTCAGGTTCTGCGCCGCCGATTAAGTACGATGTTTCAGAATTACGCGTTATTTGATTCGATGACTGTAGTCGAAAATGTGTCTTTTCCAGTCGTTCAAAATAAAGCATTAAAAGAAAAAGAAGCGAACCTTCTATCAAGTAAACTACTAACCGACCTAGGGTTAGCTGACGTACAGGATGCGTATCCTTCGGCTCTTTCCGGCGGGATGAAGAAGCGCGTGGCTTTAGCACGCACCATTGTTTCTAATCCTGAAGTTGTACTATTTGATGACCCGACGACCGGGCTCGATCCGGTTATGACTGAGTTCGTCGATCAGATGCTACTCAATATTTCCAAAAAATATCATCTGACCAGCGTGATAGTCAGTCATAATATGGCCTCAACTTTTCGTCTGGCTGATACCGTTGCCGTACTTCATCAGGGAAAAATTATCGCGGTCGGCGAACCGAAGTCCCTTCTCGAATCGACCGACCCAAATGTGCTTTCCTTTGTCGATCGCATTAGCATCGTAGAGGACAATGCAGCGCCGGTCGCTAAGGATAATCTGAATAAAGAAAATGCGGAAACGATCGTCAATATTAAAGGATTACGTAAATCCTTTGGCGAGCGTGAGATATTAAAAGGGGTCGACTTTGAAGTTACAGAAGGATCGATTTCGGTTTTAATTGGGGGTTCGGGAGCTGGGAAAAGCGTTTTGATGAAACATATCCTTGGAATCATGACACCGGATACTGGATTAGTTGAACTCTTTGGGAAGGATATTTCGACGTTGAAGAAAGGCGATGTGAACGCGCTACGCTCAAAGATTGGGATGTTATTCCAACATTCAGCTTTATTTGATTCGATGTCGGTCGGCGAAAATGTTGCATTTCCTTTGGTAGAAAGACGCCTCGCTTCAGAAAAAGAGGCTAAGTATCGAGCATTGGAGATCTTAAAAACCTTGAAGATTGAAGATCTTTTCGATCGAATGCCGGCTGATATCTCAAACGGTCAACAAAAACGCGTCGCGCTTTGTAGAGCACTGATTACCGAACCTAAGCTCATGGTGTATGACGAACCGACGACTGGGCAAGATCCGATCATGAGCGAGTATGTCGAAGAGATGATCGTTGATGTTCATGAGACCTTTGATTTTACAAGTATTATCATTTCGCATGATATGGCGTCGACCTTTAGAATTGCTCATCGCGTCGCGATGCTTTATCGGGGAGAAATAATCGCTGAAGGACCTCCAAAAACCTTTTTGGAAAGCGAAGACGAGCGCGTCAGAGAATTTGTTTTTGCCTCTCAAATGACCGATCTCTAGATATCCCTTGGGAATCAGATCAAATTCTGATAAAATTGCGCAAACAACTAAAATATGCAGAGCATTTATGAAATCAACTAGATTTATATTCCTATGTTTCGTTGCCTTCGCGTTTTCTTGTGGAGATTGTGAAGACGATTATGCCCCCAATAACGGGGGGACTGACGTCGGCGACAGTCAAGATATGTCCAACAATAATAATAAAAACGACGTCGGCTCAGACATGAACACTGAGCCGGACGCTGATGTTTGTACCAAACTCTGTGGTGATATCTGTTGTGAAGCTGGGTTGGAATGTTTTGAAGAACAATGCCTAGATCCGTGTGACGGCGTACGTTGTGGTGCTGACTCGACGATTTGTTGTGAGAATGCCGAAGTCTGTTTGGGGCAACAATGTTTGGTTCCCGGAACGGGATGTATGAATACAGAGGAATGTGCCGTCGACGAAATTTGCGAACCTACAATTATGAAGTGCGTTCCTCGTGACGCAGTTGAAGTTTGCGAATTTCGCCCGCCGGTGGGAGATTTTGCCCCTGAAATGTCCTGCGCTTGGCCTCCAGCAGATTTAGCGGAATTTCCGACCTATGATCAGGTTGTTGTCGCTCCTATTGTTGGCAATCTAACCGATGATAACGGTGATGGGCTCACGAATACAGATGATATTCCCGACCTCGTCTTCCTGTCCCGAACAAATGGTTGCTGTAATAAGCCAGCAATACTGCGTATTCTAAGCGGGGAATGTAATGAAGATAAATCGATGACCACGATTGCTTCTCTTAACGGGGCCACTGCTACAGCGGATGCTCCGATGGTCAATGATAGTGCTCCGGCTTTAGGCGATCTCGACGGTGATGGAGTTCCAGAAATTGTAGCAGTAGGA
>CALJNB010000136.1 GCA_937981985.1 uncultured bacterium | reverse complement strand
GGTGGTCCCCCCAATGGCGAGCTCCACGGCAGATGCGAATGGATTCGTTACCCAAAAGACAAAAGATCATTATAAGAATTTATGTAAATCCGGCGCCGGTATTCTCTTTGTTGAATATAGTTTTGTAGACAGGTCGGGCCGGGGTGAAAACAACCATTTGGGTATCGATTCCGATGATAAAATTGAGGGAATGACCGCCCTTGCCGAGATTATCCATTTAAACGATATGTTGGCTGGTTTGCAGATCGTTCATAACGGTGGGAAATCGAAAAGCGAATATTGCACGGAACTCATTGGTCCAAGCGCTATAAGGGTTCCTACTAAGAATATGGACTTAGAAATTCCTCGCCCACTTTCCTCAGACGAAATTGAGGAGATGAAAGATTGGTACATATCGGCTGCCCGACGCGTTTATGAAGCCGGCTTTGATCTGGTCGAACTTCATTGCGCGCATGGATATGGCCTAAATCAATGGCTTTCCCCAATAACCAATCAACGTACTGATTCACATGGTGGCAGCATTGAAAAGAGAGCTCGAATGATTTTGGATATCTCGCGCGAAATAAAAAAGAAGTATCCCGATTTACTTCTTTCCGTTCGACTTCCCTTAGAAGACCATTACGAGATGGGGCTGACGTCCATTGAGATGAAGTGGGTAGTCGATGCATTGATTGAGATCGGCTTGGATATTATTGACGTTTCGTCGGGAATTGGAGGTTGGGACCGACCTAGAGATGTTCACGGTGAGGGTTACTTAGTAGGGGACGCCTCAGAATTTAAAAAGGAATTCTACGACGAAGTGGCGCGTAAGATTCCGACGATCGGAGTTGGCGGAATTGAAAGCGGTGAATTTATCGACGATCTCATCGGTGATGATGTGGTAGATTTTGCCGCTGTCGGTCGAGCGATTCTAAAGGACCCGCAGATGTGGTTTGAGGATATAATGAAAAAGGATACTCAGAAGGTGAGCTAGATTGTTATCCTATTTTTTGATCGGTTTGAGCTGAAAAATAAATTCGTTACAACCTTTTCCGCCACCACATGTTTTAAGGTTTTTTAGAATAAAACCTTCTTCGGCCAACGGCACGATAATCTCTTCGGGTTTACTAACTTCGAACGGGTATCCACCAACCCAATCGACATAATCGGTCCATGCCGACATACCGCGGTCTTCAATCTTCTTTTTCCAAACGGGGATCGGCGAGGGGTTCTGACCACGCAAGGCGCGAATCATCATGTATTTTGCTTCAAAAGGAGCGGCTACCCCAAACACGACCGCAGGTTTTATCAATTCAGGCACCAGATTGTAAGCTTTTTTTACGGTGGTCCAACGTTGGCTGGTTCGGCCCTGGTCGTTATACAGTGCGATGAAAAAGTAGCCTCCTTTTTTAACGCGAGCTTTGGCATTTTCAATGGCCAGATCCATTTGACCGGTATGGTGCAAAACGCCCCATGAATAGACGATGTCAAATTTGCCGAGCGAGTCCATGAACTCTTTGTCTAAAACCGAACCTTCAGTGACGGTCCAGTTTTTATCGTTTGTGAAGAAGCGTTTTTTAAGGATCTTCGTGCAGCCAACCGAGTTCGGATCGTAATCGAATGAAAATACTTTTGCGCCTAAGCTTCTCGCGGCAAGGCTAAAAAGGCCGCTTCCAGAACCAATATCTAAAAAGCTTTTTCCCTTAAGAGAGTCCACACCCAGTTTTTCCAGAAGACTCGCCTTAGCTTGTTCTAATCGTTCATCGTCAAAGGAATCAAGAAATCGTTTCCAGTTCTTACCAAACTCAAAACGAGATCCACTTTCTACTTCTTTTGCGTGCTCATCCATTTTTGTCTTTATCCTTGATTCTTAAATCGAGTATTTTCAGACCCCTCTAATAGTCGGGACCTCACTTATTGTCCAATCCTTAATGCCCCTTTTTTAAAAAGAGCATTAAATTTGCGTTTTATTGGCAATCGAAGCGGGCTCGTGATCGTAAGATGCCTGGCTGGTAAACAGTATACTTAGGAATCCTAGCCTGCTTCGTTCCCACGCGGAGTATGGGGACGAAACACGCTCTTGAGATAATTAGGAGTTCGCGAGTTCTTGTAGTTCTTGTAGTGATCGGCGTAAGGCGCTTTGTTCGATTTCGAAAGCTGAAATTTTCTCGCGTTCTTTTGCGACGACAGCGTCAGGCGCATTGGCAACAAAACGTTCGTTAGAGAGTTTCTTAGAGACAAAAGCGATATCGCTATCGATTTTTCCGAGCTCTTTTTCTAAACGCGCCACTTCTTCTTCGACGTTAATCAGACCTTTTAAAGGAATGCGGATTTGTGTCCCTAAAGAAACGGCAGTTGCAACGTGTTGCATTGTATCGGCAGCGTTTTGGTCAATAAAAGTAAGCTTGGCAATTTTTGCGAGACGTTCAATATAAACACGACCCTGTTCGAGCGCTTGTTCTGCATTCTTGTCGCCAACGAGAAAGATTTCATCAATCATCACGCTTGGTTTGACGCCTGTTTCTCCTCGAATTTTTCGAACCGAAGTAATAAACGCTTCGACAATTGAAATGTTTTTCGCAGCGTCGGGAAACCTTGGTAGTGGGTCGGTCGGGAATGCAGCCACCATGATTGAATCGTTTTCGTCATGATTCAATGGCAGCGATTTCCAAATGTCTTCTGTGATAAAGGGAGAGATGGGATGCAATAGACGGAGAATACGTTCCAAAACAAAGAGCATTGTTTTTTGCGTATTTAGTTTTGCAGCATCGTCGCCTTTGTCATTGTAGAGGGATGGTTTAATATATTCGATATACCAATCACAAAACTCATGCCAAACGAAATGGTAGAGTTCGTTCGCATAATCGTTGAATCTAAATTCTTCCAAAGCGGTTTGAGAGGCCTCAGCAACCTCGCCGAGACGATGAACGATCCATTTGTCGGCGATGGACATGTTTTTTTCGCTCAAAGTATTTGGTAAACCCGAAGAATAATCTTCAAGATTCATCAAAGCGAATTTTGACGCATTCCATAGTTTATTTAGGAATGCACGATAACCTTCGGCGCGTTTGATATCGAGTTTGATATCGCGCCCCTGTGCGGCATACATCGTGAGTGTGAAACGTAAGGCGTCGGCACCCTGTGAGTCGACACCGTCAGGGTATTGTTTAATGAGTTCTGCGTTAGCAATGGGATCCATTTCAGCGGGTTCGGCACCATAGATAAGATGCAGCGGATCGATCACGTTGCCGGTAGTTTTGGACATTTTCTTCCCCTTGTCATCGCGAACCATGGGGTGCAGGAACACGTGAGAGAAAGGAGCTTCGCCCATGAAGTAGGTCCCCATCATCAACATCCTGGCAACCCAGAAGAAGAGGATATCAGACCCAGTTTCCATGACTTGCGTTGGATAGAATTTATCCAAGCTTGCTGTTTTTTCGGGCCATCCTAAGGTGGAGAAGGGCCACAAACCTGACGAAAACCAGGTATCTAAAACATCGTCATCGCGTTTTAGATTTGTCCCCTCACATTTGGAACAATGCGTCGGGTCGGTTCGGTCGACGGTGATGTGGTCGCAATCGTTACAGTACCAAGCAGGAATTTGGTGGCCCCACCATAGTTGTCGAGAAATGCACCAGGGGCGAATATTATACATGAAGTGGTCATAGGTTTTTTTCCACATCGCCGGAACGATTTCTGTTTTTCCGGATTCGACCGCGTCTATCGCTTTTTTGGCGAGCGGTTCGGTGTCGACAAACCATTGCAACATTGGAAGAGGTTCGACCACAA
>CALJNB010000135.1 GCA_937981985.1 uncultured bacterium | reverse complement strand
GCTCTATTAATCTCAGCCTGTTCGACGGCTAAAACGACTCCAGAAGTCACACCAGAATCAGCTGCCAGTACCGTAGCTGAAAAAGTGGACTCTCACACAGCTCCGCATTGGGGCTATACAGGAGACATTGGACCCGCGAATTGGGCCGGACTTGATGCTTCGTTCGCCACATGCGCGACCGGAACTGAACAATCACCCATTAACATTGTTGAATCGATTCCCAAAATGGAAGGCAAGCTTGAAACTTCTTACGCAGACGGAAGCGTTTCGGTTATTAATAACGGTCACACCATTCAGGGGAACCTTTCTGAAAAAACATACATGGTCGCTAACGAACGATCCTTTGAGCTCCTTCAATTTCACTTCCACACACCAAGCGAAAACACCCTCATGGGAAAAAGTTTCCCAATGGAAGTTCATTTCGTACATAAAGACGCTGACGGAAAGTTAGGTGTGTTGGGTGTCTTTATCGAAGAAGGCGCTGCCAATGATGCAATCGCAGCAATCTGGGCAAACACTCCAGCTACAAAAGACGGCGAAGCGAAAACCACAACATTGAATCCAACAGCTATGTTACCTGCTTCACGCAACTACTACTCGTTTGCAGGATCTTTGACGACTCCTCCATGTTCTGAAGGAGTTGCTTGGCACGTTCTTGACGAGCCAATCTCAGCGTCAGCAGAACAGATCGCAACTTTCCAGAGTTTGTTCCCAATGAACGCTCGCCCAGTACAGACACGTAACTAAATTTCCTTAGTTTGTGCTTCAAACGTGCTACGGCGCGTTTTTTTTTGGTCTAAAACACATCGTTTGGGTTTGCATTCTTCGTTATTTTAAACGACTTAGGGTGTGTTAGATTAACGGAGCGTGAATGAATACCTGGATATCTGTAGAAGACGCATTGGAGGTGATTCTGGACTCGGTCGTACCTCTTCTGCATGAAAAAGTTTCGATTACCAACGCTTTATCTCGTATTCTCGCCAGCCCAGTTGAATCTCCAATCGATTTGCCGCCTTTTGATAACTCGGCGATGGATGGATTCACTTTTGCTAATCCAAAGGACTGGACGCTTCCAATGAAATGTGTGGGGACCAGTGCCGCTGGATCACCCTATATGGGTTCGATAAAAAAAGGCGAAGCTATTCGAATCATGACCGGAGCCGTGGTTCCCGACGGTTGTGATACGATAATGCCCGTTGAAAATACCTCCTACGAGGACGAAAATAACGAGGTCTCTCTCTCCGAAGAACCCGTGTTGGGGGCTCATATAAGAAAAAAAGCCAGCTATCTAAAAAGAGAAAACGTTTCGATAACAGCAGGGACGTCGATTGATCCCGGAATAATTTCTATGTTGGCCTCCTTTGGGGTCAGTGAGGTTGATGCCGTAATCAAACCTAGAGTTTCGATCATAACGACCGGAGATGAATTGGTGCCCGTCGATGTCGTACCTAGACCGGGACAAATTCGAAACTCAAACGCACACATGTTGGAGGCACTTATCCAGAGTGTGGGTGCAACGGCGATTAGATACGAAATTACGCGCGATGACCCGGCTGCGATTAAAGCACGTTTTGAAGAAGCCGTTAAAGATTCAGATGTCGTATTAAGCGTGGGTGGCGTTTCTATGGGGGACTTCGATTTCGTACGCGATACGATTCTGGAACTCACCAACTCGCCGGCTTTTTGGAAAGTAAAAGTTAAGCCGGGGAAACCGCTGACTTACGGACGAATTGAGAATACGCATTTATTGGGTTTGCCCGGCAATCCTATGTCTTCGTTTGTTAGTTTTCATCTGTTCGCAAAGCCGCTGATATCGCGTTTGTTGGGAAAAAACGAAACGAAACAATATACCATGGCGAGATGCGGCGAAGATTACAAAAGTACGCCCAAACGTCGGGAATATATGTCTGGTCGACTTGAATATACCGATGGTGGACCGGTATTCTATAGAATAGGAACCAGTTCTTCTGGCGATCCCACAGGGATGGCAGGGTGTAAGGTGTTCGGGATTTCTCCAATCGGTGAAGCCCTAGTTGGAGCTGGAAGTTCAATTAAGATCGAAATGCTCTAGGAAAGAAATGTCAGACTCAAAAATTTTAGCAGATATGGGAATCGCCAATATTGGGCCTTCTTTTAAAGGCTGGACCAAACCGGGCCCGCTTCCTGATCTTGAAGCGGCGAAGAGCATCGCGATACAAAAAGACGAAAGCGTAGATGCCCTCTGCGGACATTTTCGAATCGTTCAATTAAAAAAAGGACATCGTTTCTCAACTGATGATTTACTGACCGCTTGGTATGCGACCTTATGCGCGCCTTCACCCACAAAGGTGTTGGACTTGGGAAGCGGCATCGGAACGGTAGCGATGACGATGGCATGGAAATTACAGAACGTAAACTTCGTTACCGTTGAGGCCCAAGAAGTGAGTATCGAGTTGGCAAAAAAATCGATGGCTTATAATGGGATTTCAGATCGCGTAGACATTCGAAAAGGAGACTTCAGAAGTGAAGCGCTAAATGACGATGAGAAATTTGACTTAATAACAGGCACACCCCCATATTGGCCAGAAAGTGATGGTGTTGTTTCTCTTCATGCTCAAAAACAAGCGTGCCGATTTGAAATACGAGGAGACATTAAGGCATACGTTCAGAAGGCCGAGAAACATCTTCTTCCCGGAGGTATTTTCGTCTTCGTTTTTCCGATTAATCCTGACCATCAGCTTGAACGCGCTATGGCTGCAATCGCTGAATCGAACCTTCGTTTATTTCGGTGGCGTAAGGTTAGTCTTCAAGAAGGTCGCGATCATGACATCGCACTTTTTGCTTGTATCGCGAAAACAGACTTGCCCGAAGATTATAAAACTTGGAAAGAAGACACGCTCATAATTCGAAGCGCCGAAGGCGAAATCTCGGTCGAGTATCAAGCGATTAAGTTAAGTTTTGGTTTTCCACCGACAAGCTAGCGCTGCTAAAACCCGAAACGTGCGTCAAAAAGAGGAAAAATGTTGAGTCGGGTCTGACGCGGATATCGGGTGATGACACCATCAACACCGAGCATAAGTTCGAAATTTTCGTGGAGACGCCACATGATTTTTGCAGTCTGTTCTAAAGAAAAAGCGCCATTATAGTTGGGAGCAATCATTGCTTGTTGTTGAATGGAATAATGAAAATCATTCCATAACCTACCTTGTAAAGCGATGCTTCCTTTTACTGAGATCGTATCGTGATAAGACGCGGTTCGAAGATATAGAAGGGGAAGCTCCAATTCAGGGAAGTTTGAGTTGCCAAATTTTGGAGTAACGACAAATCCTGTTTCGATCGAAAGAGAGTGCGACGACAGACCAATTTGAGTCGTCGCAACAAGGCCGGTACCCATACTGACCATGAATGGAATTTCAGAATTAAGCGGTAATACCCCTCCGGTTCCTTCGTTCGATATTGCTCGTAATAGGTAGGTTGGAACATGAAGCGAATGTTTGGAAGCGATGTTCCAATTACCCTGAACGGGTAGGGCGATCTTCGCAGCGAGGTTTGGGATCATAAAAAATGCAAGCGGGTGTGTTTGAAGTTCGATGTTGTCGGTTACACCGTAACGAAGTTGTGAAAACAGCCCGGTTTCCCAACGTCCTTGAGGGAGTAGGTTTGCTTGGTCTTCGGTCCAGTTCTTATTCTCCGCCAATGCGTTTAGTGCCATGAGTTGTGAACTAAGAACGAGAAGCAAGTATAGACTCTTTGCCTTCATTCTTCCCATCTCAGATTCACCGTCACCGGAGCATGATCGGATAGTTTCATAGTTTCAAATTCTCCTGTCGAAACATCTTGGTGGACCATCCCGTTGGAAAAAGTTTCGTTCGTGAAGAGGTAGTCAAGTTTACGATTCCAGAATCCTGATTTATCGGTTGTGTGACTCGCGTAGGGCGCGTTGTTGGCTTGGTAGTCCGTCAAAGAAATTGCGGGGACGTAAGTCTCATATAAAGGTTGCATCCAGGTTGTCTCTTTACTGTAATCGTCAGCTTCGAAATCTCCTTTTGGACATACGCTATCTTCAAAATTAGAGGTTTGTTCGGAACCGGGGGGTATGGCGTTTAGATCTCCACCTGCAACAAAGCGTTTCCCTGCCTCGTCTAATCCATCAAGATATTCTTTGAATATATCAATTTGTTTTTGCTTGGTTCCATCTTTTGAAAACGCTGATGTATGCACGTTTACGATCGAAAGAGCGCCTTTGGGGGTTTTGACTTCTGAGACTAATAGGTTGCGCTGAAGCCAAAAGTATTGAGTTAACGCATCTTGTTCTTCGATTCTAGGTAATGCGATTCGTTTTGAATTTTCTAGCTTCCACCGCGACAAAATCGCGTTCCCCGAATTGATCTGTCCAAGACCATAACTCGGAACGAAGTCTACTTTCCACTGAGATGCATAACTGGCGTAGTTGAGATCGGTGTTGTCTAAAAGATACTGCAACATATCGATATGTGCGGTCCGTTTGGAGTCGGTATCTATCTCCTGAAGGAGCAAAATATCAGGGTCATAAGCGCGAATTTTTTCGGCAAGACCAGCTAAGTTTTTTCGGACCTCTTCTTCGGTCATATGAACGCGCTTCCCATGACAATCGAAAAAGAAATCGATTCTACCACCGGCAAATTTCACGTTCCAAGTCATCACTCGAAGATCAGAGGAAGTGCCCTTACGCTTTACTTTAGGTTGAAAACTTTCGTAGGAAATTGCGGCTTCGGTCTCAGCGAAGTCCGTACCCAATGGATCACATGCTAGAATTGGACTGATCGCAACTTCGATTAGAGCCAATTTGAGAACAAAACGAAGAAGAGAACGGGGTTTCCCGAGGTAAATCTTTGATTTTTCCAGCCGGTGTTTTTCGACGCGCTTAGCCATTTTGAACCCTGTTTGGAACCTACTTATCTTTAATTTAGTGCAGGAAAACGAATCGGTCTACAACCAAAACCTTGGACCACTTTTCCGAGAAATTTCGACAAAAAAAGCCCCAACCAAGGTCAGGGCTAAAAGGCTAGGTCGCTTGCTGAATTAAGCAGCTTCTCTATCGGATATTTCCTCTTCTAGCTCGGCGCGTAACTCGTCAGGCGTCGGCATTTCACCAGACTCACGTCGTTCAATACGTTCCTCGGCCCACTCGCGAAGTGATTTAGCTTTGTCGTCCAAGGACTGGCGAAGGAAATCAAGTCCAAGATATTTTTCGCCAAGAATATAGGCCCTTTTTCTGACGGCCGTATCAGGAAGATCTGCTGCCCTTTTCAACAAACGAACTGCAAATTCTTCTTCTATATCACCCCAACATTCGTCGAGGAGATCTAATGCGCCGCTTGCAACTTGGTCTCCGCCGTAATCGCGAACAGTACCAGGCTTGAGAAGCTCTTTAAGCAAGTCCTGAGGACTTTGCCCCAAACGTGCTAACCAAACGACAGCACGACGACGAACATTCCCTGGAAGGAAACGGATGCTCAAACGATCTTTTTCGTCCGGCGAAGTTTCAATTGGATGGTCAAACTTTCCACGTGGGAAAGGAATGGCGTTGCCAACGACGAGTTCGCAGATGCGACGCCGAAGATCAGCATCCATTTTCTCCATTTCCATAACATAGTCGAAAATTTCTCGACCTTGTGAACCGATTGCTTCTTTAGCGGTAAGCACCATTAGTACAAACTCGGCAGCTTCTTCGTGTGAAATTGCCTTATGAGTTAAGAGGCCGTCGAGAGCGGGGAAAATGAAATCCACAGATTCGATATAGCTCTTAGTCAAACGCGGAAGCCAAACCAAGCCACGCCGCAATCCGATGAAATCGTCTCGCGTTAGAAGGTCGGTCGCGCCTAACCATGCTGAAAGCTGAAACAAACCTGGTCCAGGCTCCTGTCCTTGGTCTAAATGGACATTAATCTGCAGGACGGCATGGCATAATCGCTCTTTAACAGCCATGGTAATACCGGAAGCGTTGATAACGCGACGCGCGAATAAACCCAAATAGTATGGATATTGGAGATATCTCCAAAGTTTATCGTCGGAGCTATTTGCAACCGAATATTCGGTACCCTCAACTAGCGCGGTATTTGCCATTTCAATCAGACGAGGTGTTTCGTCTTCAGAAGCTTCTAAATGTCGTTGTAGAAATGTAGTTGTATCCACTTATACCTCAGTTATAAAAACAGATGTTACGATCTGTAAGACAAATGTCCAACAAATCTACGCGCTGATAACATCCTCAAACGCCGAATTCAACTTTTTGTCAAATTTCTATGGATGTTCCCAATTTTTTCTATAATTTGCTACCTTCGAGGTGCCATAAGAAGGAGATATAGATGAGTGATAAAGAACCAGCTGTAAATGAACTTGCCAAGCAAGAGAAAGCTAGAATGTTACGGATTCTGGGCATCTCCGCATTTTTGGCAGTTTTGGTCGTGGGCGCTTTTATCTTTATCTCTAAAAACGCGGACGTCTTTCAACCCGACCTAGATATTGAATCCGGAGAGAAGAACGTCCTGAAAGATACCAACGACCCACAGTGTCGGGCCATTATCGCTTCTGCCAAACAAATTGGGGTCGAATTTAAAGCTCTCGATAATCAATTATCTAAAAAACTCATCGATGGCACAGAGGCTGAGGTGAGACCGCTTTTATCGAAATTGCTTGCTCTAAAATTACGGCTCACGGAAATCAAAGAAACTGTACCTACATCGACCTTTCGCGATTTTGAAACCTTGTCCGCTAAAGGAATCGAATCAGAATTAATGGCCTGGTTTAAACATGTTGATAACCACTTCTTTTTCCTCGAACGCCTCGCAAATGAACATCTCGCGACTTTGGAGCAAAAGGACAACATTGAAGGAACTCTAGTCGTCGATAAAACCAAGAAAAAGAAATATAAAAAGACGCCTCGCCAGCGCCTTGACGGTGCGCTACTAGCGATTAGCGAATCATTTCAAAGTTTCCGCGTATGGCATACGGGTAGTCTTCACCCTTGCGGTGCGGCTTCGGAAGGTGAAACGCCGTGGACGCCCACAAAATAAGACTCATTCCAAGAAGAATTAGATATGTATACGTTTAAATATAATACTGTGTTGGTTTTTATTGTTTCGTTTTTCATTCTTGCTTTGGGATGTAGCGGATGCCCGGATAATCCCATCGATCCGGTTGAAAGTGATCTATCCATGAAAGACGGTGGATCGGATCTTCCAGAGACCATTTGCGAAGCGGATACCATCGTGCGTTGCGGTGCCGAAAATACGGCTGCAATACAAAAATGTTCATCGGATGGGACGATGACTTTTCCTGCTTCTTGCCCGACAACAAATGGACCCGAGGTGTGTCGTGATGCTGTATGCGTAAGTGTAGCTTGCATTCCTAATCAGGGAAGATGCTTGGTGGATGGGGCGCGTGAAAAGTGTAATTCCGATGGTAGTGCTTGGGAAACTCTTGAGTCTTGTTCAGGTGCGGCGCAGTGTGAGGCGGGCAACTGTCTTGATCGTTGCCAAGTTGCCGAGCTCAACCGGAGTTATATCGGTTGTGAATATTGGGCTGTTGAATTGGACAACGCGCTTCTAAACGAGGACGGAGATCTTCCTACGGAAGAAGAACCTCCCTTTGCGATCGTCTTAGCCAACACCTCAACTGAGTACGATGCTTTGGTAAACGTATATTCTGATAGTGGCGATTTTGCGATTGCCGATGCTTCGCGTTTAGTCGGGTCAGACACTATATTCCCCGGCGTCCCATTGGTAACAGTCAGGAGTGAATTGGTTGATCAGAATGGGGTTAAACTTCTCGATGTCTCCGGACCGATTGAAAATATACCTCTTCCGCGGCAGTCCATATTAACGCTTATTCTTCCTGAACGAAGATTACCTTTTAAAGAATCATCACTTAGTAAGAGCGCTTACCGTGTGGTTTCTTCACAACCGATCGTTGCTTATCAATTTAATCCCTTATGTTGTAATTATAACTTCACAAACGATGCAAGTTTACTACTCCCAAAGAGTGCTTTGACTAGTGATTATATGTTTATGGGGTATGAGGTTTGGACCCCGGCGGGTGGCGACACTTCCTACTCCGCTACTATGACGGTAGTGGCGACCGAGCCCGACACGCGAGTTACGGTTAACCTGCGTCCATCGAGTCGCGGGGTTGCTTATTCTGATATCTTATACCCAAATAGTAGTGACCTCATCGTAGGACCGAGTGACCAAGGCATGATTACGACAACGCTTCAACCTCACGAAGTTCTCAACCTAGGTGCTATGGCAAGAGATCATGACTTAACGGGTGCTCGAATTGCAACATCAAAACCGGTTTCGGTTTTTGGCGGACATACATGTGCCTTCGTACCGGACGGGAATGCTGCATGTGATCACTTAGAATCTCAACTTTTTCCGATGGAGACATGGGGACGTCGATTTTATGCAGCGCCTCTAAAGATTCGCGGCAATGTCGCGGAAACAACCTTAGAGGGGACCTATTTTAAATTCCTCGCATTGGAAAATCAGACAGTGATCTCGACCGGTATTAATTTGAACTACCGTGAAGATGTGAATGTACTTCGTCAAACCAGCGGTGCGGTTAAGCCATGTCAGGATTTTTCAACTGATCCCGCGAGTGGAATATTTACCTTAGATGCTGGTGACTCGTGCGTTGTAGGTTCCAAAAAAATGTTTGTAGCCGAATCCGGAAAACCTCTGATGGTTGGCGCGTTTTTATCGGGTCAGGGCAGTGTTGAAGCTAACCCTGCATTCGGATCTCACGCAGGCGATCCCGCCTATTTTTTGGTTCCACCTGAGGAACAATTTAGATCTGAATATTCTTTTCTCACTCCACCTACCTATTTCGTAAGCTATATTACTATTATCATCCAACCTGGATTTACCATCAAGCTTGATGGGGTTGATTTAGATTTAAGTGATTTCGATTTTGAAGTTTTGGAGGAGGCCGGAATTACACGCGCACATATTCCTGTTGAACCCGGTCCCCACTATGTAACGAGCCAAAACCAAATTCCTTTTGGTTTGGTTGTCTACGGATACGATGACTACGTCTCATACGCCTATACGGGCGGCCTAAATCTGACTAAACTGAATGAACTCTAAGACCCAGACCTGAGTGAAAGCGGAACAAACGTGAGCAAGACTTGCGTCGATTAAGAGGCGTTTTCCCGCCACTGCCAGGAGGAATTTGGTAGTTCAAAATTCGCGCTATTTTCGCACCCATGAAGGCATCGTTATTCGCCATTCTTTTATCCGGATTTAGCAAAGTTTTGCTCACAATTAAAAAAAAAGGTACCTTAGTAAGAAATCACTTCAGTAAAAGATGGTATTCGATAATGAAAATATGGCTCGTCCTTATCATAGCATGTTTGGGATGTAATCTTTCAGATGATCGACCGATCTTGGGGACGGTGAACAACTCCCCTAAAGCTAACAATAAAAAAGAAGATATGAGCTATACCGACACATCCAACGATGCGGGTTTGGACCACGGTGATGTGCGTTATAATTCGGATATGACGCTACCTGACATGTCCGTGATGAATGACGTAGGCCAAGACGTCGCAAACGACGTGGTTTTAGATACAGTAAGCGATGTAGCGGCGGATGTTGTTGAAGATATCGCGGAAGATGTCGTCGAAGGTCCAAAGTGTGGGGACGCGTTAGTCAATAATACTGAAACTTGTGACGGTGAGAATCTAGGGGGAAAAAGCTGCATCACTGAGGGGTTTTTGGGTGGAGTTCTTTCGTGCAATTCAACGTGTGATTTAGATAAGACCGGTTGTCTAAATACAGGTCGAATCACCAGTGGCAAGGATTATAGTTGCTATCTTAACTCGCAAAATAAGGCCGAATGCTGGGGGACGAGTAACTTTGGTATTACCACACCGGCAAATGACACCTTTGTCAATCTGTCCGGTGGAGAGCGTCACGCTTGTGGGCTAAAAGCGGATGGTTCGTTAAAGTGTTGGGGGAGTTTTGCCAACGGATTATTAGCCTCGCCCCCTGGGAAATTTAAAGCAGTGGCCGTCGGCGAGTTTCATGCGTGTGGGATATTGCTCAACGGCTCATTACAATGTTGGGGCGACAATACTGGTGGAAAGGCCAATCCCCCGAATGGGCAGTATAAAGATATTGATGCTGCAAAAGACTATTCATGCGCGTTAAACACCCAGGGCAAAGTTTCGTGTTGGGGGGCGTTCCCGTACAGTGCAATTGGTAGCGATATACCTATAGATAGTTTCAGTCAGGTAAGCACGGGTGATCAACTGGTTTGCGGGATGGCAGACGATAAGCAAAGTTTAGAATGTTGGGGATTTCTATTTGCCGTCGATAACGTCTCGATCAAACAAATTACTTCCGGCGAGGACTTCTTTTGTAATATTAGCGCGAGTGATAAAGCTTTTTGTAGTGGAGGGTATTCGGTGGCTGAATCCCATCGCTTTTTAGAAATCAAGGCCGGTAACAATCACGTCTGCGGAATTAAAACCGACAACTCGTTAAAATGTTGGGGAGACAATGATGAGGGCCAATCTTCGCCTCCCTAACCTCATCCTGTATTTGGATACGAGGTTGACGCAGTGAGAAGGGCTTGGCGACATTTGTTCCGTGGTATCCTTCCGAAGAAAACGGTAAATCTGTATAGAGTTGTTTCCTAATACCGCGGTGTGTTGAATGAGAATCTGGATCTTGTCTTTAGGGTTTGTTTATTCGGGGTGTAATCTTTCTGATGAGGGGGTTCGTTTCCAAATGGGAGACTCGTCCCGCTTGGACGCAAAAATAGAGGACACAAATCAGTCAAGCAAGCGCGATGTCGACCCCCAGAGTAATGACCTAGGAAAAACGGTAGATATGGAAATATCAGACATGCAAACATCGGATATGCAGCCCAATGACGACGTTATCGATGTTGCTCGGTGTGGGGATTCGCGTGTCGACGATTCGGAAGAATGCGATCAGGAGAATTTGAATTCAAAGACTTGTAATACCCAAGGTTTCGGGGGCGGTGTTTTAGCGTGTACCGAGGATTGCAAAATCGATGAAAGTGGTTGTCGCGATAGCGGCAGACTTACAAGCAGCGATGAGTATAGTTGTTCTCTTAATGCTCAGAATAAGGCTCAATGCTGGGGGCTGAACATCTCCGGAAGGACGAATCCGCCTCTCGGTGATTTTGTTTCGATTGTGGGCGGGAGCCGACACGTTTGCGCCATTAAACCCGATGGCGCGCTTGCATGCTGGGGTGAGCTTAGCGGTGGATTAAGCGTCGCCCCGCCTGGCCGGTTTCGCGCGGTTAGCGTCGGTAAGAATTTTGCGTGCGGGATTCTATTTGATCAGACCTTGACCTGTTGGGGAAACATCGCAGATGGCAGGATTGATCCACCATCAGGGCTTTATAGGGCCTTGGCGTCTGGGGATGATTATACTTGTGCTATCGATTTGGCTGGCGAAGTGAAGTGTTGGGGAGCCATACCTAGTGGTTTCTCTGCTTTCCCCGACGAGAAATCCACAAAGATAAGTGCAGCTACAAATCAAACATGTGCCGTCTTGGAAGACAATAATGCGTTTTGTTGGGGGGCCGGCAGTCTCACTTATATTTCCTTTCCGGTCAAAGGAATTAGTATAGGTGAAGGTTTTTATTGCTATATTGATCAGGACAATACCGTGTGGTGTTCTGGAGAAGATATCGACGAAGGTCTGATTCCTGAGAATACAGATTTTGTAGAGTTAGCAGCAGGACATGATCACGTCTGCGGAATCACGGCAGCTAGCGAGGTTATTTGCTGGGGCCAGAACGAACATGGCCAATCGTCACCGCCATAAGTCAATCGTGCGCCATAATAAAAGAATTTTAGACGACATTAATTCGGGGTTCTGCTGACTGAGATCGTGATAATGTTCCGATGGGTTCCGTATGGGAATCAAGACCCGCCTTTACGAGTGTTTTCTGCACTTCTTTGACTCCGTGGGGCGATACCGAGATGAGAAGGCCGCCACTTGTTTGGGGATCGGCCAGAACCCAACGGTTGCGATCAGATATTTTTCCGAGTCGATGATTGTAGCTTTCCAAATTACGTTTTGTCCCGCCTGGAATAGCTCCCTTCTCCAAATAGTAGTCTAAATCGGTAAGTAGTTTTACTTTATCCACATTTATAGTTGCGTTTAGCTCACTACCCTCAGCCATCTCACCTAGGTGTCCTAGAAGGCCAAATCCAGTAACGTCGGTCATCGCATTCACGCCTTCAATTTTAGCAAGCTGCGCGCCAACGCTATTGAGTTGCATCATCGACCTAGCGCCGATCCCCTTGTGTTCATCCTTCAAGAGTCCACGCTTTTCCGCCGTGGATAAAATTCCTATTCCGACAGCCTTAGTCAAAAAAAGAACATCAGCAGCTTTAGCACTATCGTTCCTTTTCAGATTTTTAATATCTACCAACCCATTAACTGATAACCCGAAGATCGGTTCTGGACTATCGATACTATGACCACCGGCAAGCGCTACACCGGCCTCGGCGCAAATCGATCGAGCACCCGCGATAACTTCTCCGGCAACTTCTGGTTCTATTTTGTCTACGGGCCAACCTAAAATCGCGATCGCCATTACAGGGTTCCCACCCATCGCGTAAATATCACTAATTGCATTCGCTGACGCGATCCTTCCAAACTCAAAAGGATCGTCGACAATCGGCATGAAGAAATCGGTGGTCGTTAGTAATGCGGTTCCATTTCCTAAATCATAGGCTCCAGCGTCATCGCTAGAGTCGTTACCTACCAGCAAGCGTTCATGTTCATCTGGAGAGCTTTGTTGATTGGCGAGGATCTTCCCGAGGACTGCAGGTGAGAGTTTGCACCCACATCCGGCACCATGACTATATTGAGTAAGTCTAATTTTTTCTGTCATGTTTTAATCCTTCGTTAAATTTAATAGCATGAGTTACTATTTCTAGATCGTTTTCATCATCACCAATTTCAAGAAAGAACACTCTTTCCTGGTCACGCTGTGACAAACCATAAGTGTAGGACTTATCGTAATAGGCCAACGCGATTCTAGCAGCGCCGCGAATGTCCTTTTCTTCCAGAAGGGCTAGCGCGTCGCTGAGGCGCTTCGAGCCAATTCGTTTTTTGATGTTCTCAAACCGTTCTGCGAGCACTTTCGTACTCGCCTCGCCGTAGATTTCAACTAAGAAGTCCAGTCGCGCTTCAACCGACTTTTGGATGAAGATAACTTGGGCGCTTCGAATTGTCTTAAAGAGAATATCAGGGATCTGACATTTACCAACGGTTCGGCCTTCGTCCTCTATCCAGATTTCTTCGGTACTAAGCTTAGACAAGACTGCCGCCAATTTGTTTTCGAATTGTTGCTGCGTAGGTTGGTCGGAAAGCCCTAAGGAGCCGAAAGCCGAACCGCGATGGTTGGCTAAACCTTCTAAATCGACGACATTTTTACCTGCATCTTTTAGTCCTTCTAATAGAAGTGTTTTTCCAGAACCTGTATGCCCGCCGATGACGATGAGGTTTAAGCTTTTTTCGAATTGGAACCTGACCCAGGCGCGATAAGCTTTGTAACCGCCTTCAAGAATCGAAATGTTAAATCCATACAAATCCAGAAGCCAGCCCACACTTTTAGAACGCATGCCTCCTCGCCAGCAGTGCACAACAAAAGGTTTCGCTTTTTTTGGGCTTCCGGCCAGGATCTCGACTTCAGTTACTAGTTTGCTCATTTTTGGACCGACCAGATCTAGCCCATGAAGGATCGCGGGTCGCTTTCCCTCTTGTTTGTACATCGTACCAACGGTGACTCTTTCCTCGTCGGAAAACAACGGAAGGTTGATGGCGCCGGGTATGTGTCCCTTGGCGAACTCTGCGGGTGTACGAACATCAAAGATTAAGGTTTTTGGACCTATATCTTTAAAGCTTGTTTTCTTAGCATGTTCTTCCATGACCATTGAGTACAGGTTTGACTAAGGGATTGGAATGGTAAACAATCCTATGCGTTTCCACGTCTATATATTAGGGACGAGCTTTATGGATTTAGAAAAGTTACAAGAGTATCTCTTAGGAAAAAGGGGCTCCGAAGAGAGTTTTCCTTTTAGTCCAGATCTTCTTGTATTCAAGGTCATGGGGAAGATGTTTGCCCTCGTTTCGTTAGATGATGTTCCGCTACGGATGAACTTGAAGTGCGACCCCGAAAAGGCGATCGAGCTTCGAGCAGCATATGAAGCGGTTCGCCCCGGTTATCATATGAGTAAAAAACATTGGAACACGATCATATTTGATGGTTCAGTATCAGAGGATTTTATCAAAACCTGGATTGATCATTCATACGAACGAGTGGTTTCTGGAATGACTAAGAAGGCACAACGCGAATTAGCGGCTGACGAATTCGAATAAACAAATAGACTTCAGAAATTTATTCGATGAAAAACCAACGGTCCGACTCAGCGTGACGGGTATAATCGACAAGCATATTTATTCGAAACGTTCGGCGCGCAATAGTATCTGATGCAACTACCGCGTGAAGTACTTTTTCAACTCCCGCGGACCCAATGACGGCAAGACCTACTTTTGCATTAGCGCAATGGGTTATTAATTCGTCGTGGGTGGCAAAAGAAGGCGGCATGATTACCCATGATTCGTTTGCGAATCGCCGATAGTTTCTGGCTTGAATTACGGCCTTTTTCCAATCTTTTACTTTGGCTTCAAAAGCTACGGTATGACTGGGGGATAACTCTTGAATGACTTGAGTTGTTTGTACTTTTCCGTCTACCTCTGTCATGAATCCCCAGCGTATGAGGGATTGAATTTGTTTGAGACGACGCGCTTTTGTCTTGGGTACAAAACCCTCACATAGTTTTTCGGCGTCCATCGGCTTGTGTGTCGTGCGTGCAAGTTGACGTTGAAGCCAGCTGGTGATTTTCCGAAGATTTTTACGATCGGAAAGTGAAATTACGCCGTCAAAATCTCGTAAGGTGAGATCGGTGAAACGATTACCTCGAATTCGTTTTTCGGTTTTGCAAAGTCCGACAGACGCTCCGTCTGGAAGGAAGAGATCCAGATGATTCCGAAAAGCGTCGACAAGGTCAATTTCTAGTTGGAAGTTCATGGCATCTTGCGCTTATCGTCTAGATTCGTTTCGTACCATTTTCAATAGTACTTTCGAATGCAAAAATCTGTTTTTTTTACCTAATTAGAGTTTAATCCTCAAACCTTCGCTCATCATCAATCTAAAAGGTCTTATCCAAGATAGGTAGCGGTCTCAACCCGGATTAGGTTTATGTGGCTTCAATTGCTAAGATGTTTTGGTTTAGAAAAAATCTTGTAATTCTTATTGTTTGGCGGACACTTTACTTTTCTCGGATAAGCATGGCCAGCAAAAAACAAAATTTGAAAGGACGTGTCGCCATCGTTGCCGTATCATTTTTAGGAACTCTTGGTCTTGCAACAGCAATGCTCTACCTGATCGGAGCGGTTTTAAATTTCATGCCCGGATTTTCGCAAGTTTCTCGTTTTATGATCGGGACCGAAGAAGGATTGTCTTACGGGTTTGCTCTTATTATTCTGCCGAATCTTCTCATCATTTCGCATTTGTATTTCCGAACGAATTTAGGCAACTGGCTATTTAATAGAGGATACTTCGATCTCGCAGAGGATTTCTGTGGAAAGCGACAGACTCATAATTTGCTGCGTAGTCGCGGCGAGGCGCTAGCAAATAAAAGTATTATATTGGCTGTGCTGATTCGGAATCAAAAGTGGTCTGAAGCCAAGTCTTTATTTGAACAAACCGATCCGAAACTAAAAAATCCTTTTTATTGGCGATGGCTGGGTTGGGGAGCAGAGCTATATTGGCGGGTCGATGACTCCGCATGTCTGGAAGATTTATTGGCTAAAAAGGGAGAGGTTGGAAAGCTTTCCGAACGCTACGACGCAGTTCGAGCTCAATATTATTTTGAGAAAGGTGATAGCGAAAAGGCCCTTTCGATTTTGAAAAATCGATCGTGGAATAGGCCGCCACCTCGCATTTTAGTTGCTTCTTCGGCCATAAAGAACGACGGCATTAACGAGCAAGCGTGGGAGACCTATGTTGCCCAAATTCCGAGCGCCTCAAATGAGTATGCGCTATTATCGGGCACGCCTATCGAGCTTGGCGGAGAGGACCCTCGAACAATACGTCTTATCGGAGCGCAGATAGACGCTCAAGGTTGATTGGGCCGTGTATTTTCGTGCGGGTAGTTTTGGTGTAAGCTCGCCTCATCTAACCCCCGGAGATCATATTGTCCTCATTCACTCAATATAAACTGCCTAATGGCATGAACGTCATTCTTAGTCCGAAATCCTCTGCTCCTGTGGTTGCAGTTAACGTTTGGGTAGGAGTAGGAAGTGCCGATGAGACAGCTGAAGAAGCTGGATTAGCTCATGTTCACGAACACATGTTATTTAAAGGTACCAAACGAAGAGGGTCTGGCGAAGTTGCGATGGAGGTCGAAGGCGCCGGTGGTTATATCAACGCGTTCACCTCATTTGATCAAACATGTTATTACGTTGTGATGTCGAGTCGATTTATGGAGAAGGGAATCGACATTCTAGCCGACGTTATTCAAAATTCGGAGTTTGAGGCCGATGAACTCGGGCGAGAGTTAGAAGTTATTCAGGAAGAAATAAAGCGCGGAATCGATGATCCTCAAAGGGTGGCTACACAATGTTTATTCGATGTCTCCTATACGAAACATCCCTACAAGTTGCCGGTTATAGGTACCAAAGAGTCGGTCGATTCGTTCGAACGAAAAGACGTATTGAACTTTTTCAACAAACATTACGTTCCGGAAAATATGACCCTGGTTTTGGCAGGTGATTTTGAAATTGAAAACGCGAAAGCGATGATCGAGAAACATTTTACCGGAAAACAGACTGATTATACGCCTTTCGTCCGTCCGAAGGAGCCAACGCAGACCGAAACACGGGTGGCGATCGAAACCAAAGACTTGAAGGAGTCTCATTTACGCGTTGGATTCCACATTCCGAACATTCTTCATGAAGATATTCCAGCGCTCGATATTCTTTCTGTAATTTTGGGATCAGGAGAAGTGTCAACGCTTCATCAAAAGATGGTCCGCAGCGAGAAGATAGCGACTTCTGCAGGCGCAGGCGCATATACGCCAAAAGACGCGGGTATTTTTCTCGGCGTTGCCGATTATCAACTTAAAGATGATCAAACGCACGAACAGCTTCTGAACTCATTGGTGGATGTTTTTTGGGAGGTTGGAGAAAATCCGATTTCATCGGCAAGTATTAGTCGTGCTAAGAATATTTTAGAAAGTCAGGAAGTGTTTGGACGCCAGACGATTGAGGGTATCGCCATGAAGTTGGGCCGTTCTTTCATTACCACCGGTGATACGAATTTTGAGGAACAGTTCTACAACGCGGTCTCAAAAACGTCCGAGGCAGATTTACGTCGTGTTGCCAGAAAATATTTTAAACCCGAAAATTGTTCGATTGCACTGGTCTGCTCCGAAGATCGAAAGCCGGAAGAGAAAGCACTTTTAGACGTGATTAGAAAGAGTTTTGAAAATCGACAGAAAAGCGAAAATAAGGCTGCCACCGGAATCCGTCGCGAAACCTTCGGGGATCTTACTATTTTGGTTCAAGAAGACCATTCAGTCGAGACCTTCGCGATTCGCGCGATTACGATGGGGGGGCTCCGATTCGAAAACAAAGAGAACAACGGTATTAGCTCGATGTTGAGCGACTTACTCACACAGGGAAACTCAACCCACGACGCGCTGGCGTTCGCTACCGAGGCCGAATCCAGAGCAACCTCGATTCATGGTATATCGGGACGTAATACAATCGGTATGGGAATGAGTGGTTTATCCAAACACCTTGAATTCACAAGAGATATGTTTATCGATTCTTTAACAAACCCAAGTTTGGATGAAGAAGAAATCAAACACTCAAAACATATTCAATTGCTGGATATCAAGGCACGAGAAGACAAAATCGGTGCAGTCAACTTTGATCGTTTTACGGCGGCATTTTTTGGTAACCATCCCTACGCTATGTCGAGCATCGGCAGCGAAGAATCTGTTCCGAGGTTAGAACGTAAATCTATCAACGAATTCAAAAATAAGATGTTCAATTCTCCTTGGGTCGTCTCAATCGTAGGAGATGTTAACGGCGACGAAATGATTGCCTATTTCAAAGACGCGCTTGCTGATTTTGTAGGGCCGAAAAAGTCGATTAAAATCGAAGCAGGACGCGTGGAAGGGAGACACTTCCATATTGGGAATTTGGATCGCGAGCAAGCCTTTGTTTCTGTCGGTTTTGATGCACCGGTAATCGGTTCAGGCGATCAATACACGATGGAAATCGTCAACTCGATTCTATCCGGGCAAGGCGGACGACTTTTTATGGAGCTTCGTGATAAGCAATCGTTGGCGTACTCGGTCTATTCAAACATGCTATTAGGCATCGAACGTTCTGCCTTCATGGTCAATATCGGCACGAGTCCAGAGAAAGTTGAACAAGCTATTTCAGGTATTGTTAGCGAACTCAAACGTTTTGCAAATGACGTAAGCGATGAGGAAATCAGTCGCGCCAAGACCTATCTCGCCGGGACCCATGACATCGGGCTTCAACGAAATGGAACGCGGTCTATGGCATTTGCTTTGGATGAATTATACGCGAAAGATTTTGATCGAACCCTCCGTTATGCCGATGATATCGAGGCGGTAACTAAGGATGCTATCGTCAATTTTGCGAAGAATTATTTCAACTTCGAGAATGTTGTTTTTGCGGTAACCAAACCCGAAGGCGTCGAGATTACTGCGGAAGGTTTGGAAAGAATATTCTCCTGATATTTCGGTCTTTCCTTTTTTAAAGCCGCCAAGATCCAACTGGCGATAACTCATCGGCAGAAGTTTTTGAAAAAAATATCTTGACGATAAAATGCCGTGTTTAAGATTGTTAGTGAAAGCGACTGACGAGGTGTCGGTCTTCGTAGAAACTCATCATCCCCAAAGGAGGAAGATATGCATCGTTCATTAACACAGGATCCCTTTACTCAATTTCGAAGGAATTTTTTTGAAATGACCTCACCGAAGCCTCAAAACCAGACAACCCTAAAGGTGAATGTTTACGAGGATGGAGAACGCTATTTGGTTCGGAGCAAGATTCCTGGATTTGATATCTCAGAAGTAGAAATTACCGCCGTGAAAAATCAAATTACAATTCGCGGTGAACGAAAGAATCAGGAATTAAATGAGAGTGAAAGGCTCCATCGTCAAGAACGGATCTTTATGAATTTTGAAAGAACCTTCTCATTACCAAAGACCGTAAATGTCGAAACGATTCACGCCAACTTTAAGAATGGATTCCTAGAGCTAGTTCTTGATTGGGACGAAGCAGCGAAGCCTAAGAATATTAAAATACAACAAGGAGAAGTATAATGAATACGCACGAGATTGCAGAAGATAGATCTGAAGGGATTTGGGAAGGGGAGTATTTTCAACCCAAAGTTGATATAGTTGAGAGCGAAACGCACTTAATAGTAAAAGCAGACGTGCCCGGAATTCGTATCGAAGACCTGGATATTGATGTTACAGAAAACGTTCTGACACTTACTGGGAAGCGCAAGGCGATAGATGAACGCTGGAAATCGATTCATAAAGAGTTTGATGAGGGGCATTATTTCCGCAAGTTCAGACTTGGTATGCAAGTCGACCAGTCGGGCATTGAAGCGACCTGCAAGGGAGGCGTCCTAGAAATACATATACCTATGCAAACCGACCCTGAACCGAGAAAAATTAATATTAAAACGGCATAACTTGCCGGGTTCTATCATTCGGCTTATTCCTTCCACCAGGGCTTGAAATTTTTGATCTCGATCGGATCGAAAAATTTCCCCTTGAATTGTAAACAGCGGTCATCGATTACCAGGAAGGATTCGGGTTTCTCTTTCTCGAATACGATTCGTTTAAGGTATCGTTCTTCAAGACCATTTTTAAGGAGCCAGACTTTCATTGCGCCGATTCCGCCTTTGCTTGGATCAGATCCTCTTCTTGAATAAATATGAATGATGAAGTGGCCGGTTTGCAGAAGGCCTCTCAACCACTGGATTGCGTCTTGTCCAGACTCTTTGTCGATGACCGGTGCATCGGGAATATTTCTTTCTCCCTGCCAACCGCTATTATAACGGTGAATAACACCGTCGAAATCGATTAGGATTTTCTTTTTCCGTTCGGCCATATTACTTCCTCGTCAAAATTGCTTGTCGGAATTCCTCAATGAGGGGCTGCGTTTTCAGCAGCTCCACCTGGGTACTCAGTTGGAACTCCGGATGCCATTGAACCCCTCGGATAAAGGCTTCACCGCGTGTCCAAAATATGCTTTCCACAACTTGATCTTCTTGGGAAGTTGCTTCGACTCGAAATCCATCTGCAACATCTTTGATGGATTGATGGTGCACGGAATTAACACGGCCATGCGTCGTACCGTAAAGTTGGAACAAGGCTGATGACTTTTCGATTTGGATATCATGTTGGTTCTCGTCATATCGGACCGCATCGCGATGGACGAGTTGCTCCCCGATTTGAGTTGGGATGTCTTGGTATAGAGTTCCGCCAAAGGCGACGTTTAGAAGTTGATGTCCACGACAAATTCCCAAAATAGGTACATCGTATTCAAATGCGATTCGGATCGCCTCTAATTCGTATCGGTCACGTTTTGAGTCCCCTGACCACTCGGGTTTTATAGGGGATTCATTATACGCCTCCGGCGCTACGTCAGCGCCGCCGGAGATGATTAATCCATCTAAGTCTTTGACGGCCTTTTCAAGGTAAGAAACCTGAGAAGTAGCCGGGATACTTAGAATATAGGTTAGAAAGCCGGCTTCGTTGAGCCAGGTACTCATTGATTGCTCCAAAAACAAAAGCGGACGTCCATTATAAGTTACCCGTGATGGGTCATGATGGAACAGGGCTGGTGTAATTCCTATTTTGAGATTCATTGCTATTCTCGCATGAAAGAGGGCTAAAGCTATTCCTAATGTTTAATCAAAACAAGGCATTCAGCTTTTTAGCTCTAAACGCCTTAGTAGACAGACCAGACCTAATCTAATCGTGAGCTTTCATTTACAGAGTACATTGGGTTAGATAATCTTCCGAATCTATCTATGATGATCTAAAATGCATTTTTTAAAAATAATAATTATTTTAAGTTCCCTGTTGGCGCTTTTTGGATGCGGCGAGAAACTCGATACAACCGATCCCGAAGGTACATATAATCTTTATCGAAACGCTGTTTTCGAAGGGAATGCCGAGAACGTTTATAAGCTACTTGCCCCTGACTCCATTCAATATTTCGACGACGAGTTTCTTCGCCTTGAAAGGATGGATAAAACCATCGCGCGCTACCTTCCTATTACCGATCATAAATTAGCGCGGCGCCAAGCCGGGTCAATTTTGACGGATGAAGTAACCGATGGCCAATCTCTCTTTTTAAAAGTATTCCAACCTTCTGGGATGAATTTATCGAAGTCGAGTCGCTGGAGTCAGTCTCCTTTTGAAGTGGGCGCTATTGTCGAGGAGATCCAGGTTTCCGAAGATGGAAAGGCGGCAAAGCTTACGACGAAAGCCAAAGAAGAATATCGTTTTATTAAAGAGAAAGATGTTTGGAAGCTGCAACTTGTCCAGTCTGCGGAGGCCTTCCAGTCGGCTATGGGATGGATGGAAAAAAATGAGAACGCGCTTCAACAAACGATTGATGATCTTATAGAAGAGGAGACCACGAAACGTGAATCCATCATTGCGGATTTAATGGGGATTTGATTCTTCAACAAGAAACACGAGGTTGAATCAATTTCGACAAAAAAAACACCGCTTAACGCGGTGTTTTTTTTACTTTGTTGTGTCTTTATCTTTCTGAGATCGGGTTTACTTTTCTCTCGGTTGGCCCGGTGTAGATTTGACGTGGACGGTGGATGCGAGATTTTGGTTCAGCATTCCATTCTTTCCATTGAGCGATCCATCCAGGTAAGCGTCCAAGGGCAAACATCACTGTGAACATGTCAGTGGGTATTCCGAGCGCACGGTAGATAATACCGGAGTAAAAATCGACGTTTGGATAGAGGTTTCTTGCCTTGAAGTATTCCTCTTCAAGAGCAGCTTTTTCCAATGCTTTTGCGATATCCAAGGTCTCATCGTTATCTAGCCCAAGATCGTCAAGAACTTCGTCTGCGGCAATCTTGATGATCTTCGCTCGTGGATCGAAGTTTTTGTAAACACGGTGTCCAAAACCCATAAGTCTGAATTCGTCGGACTTGTCTTGGGCCTTGCTAAGATATTTTGAAGCATCTCCGCCGTCGTTTTGAATCATTTCAAGCATCTCAATAACTTTCTGATTCGCGCCGCCATGACGAGGTCCCCAAAGGGCGTTAACGCCAGATGCGATAGACGCATAAAGGTTGGCTTGGCTACTGCCGACCATGCGGACCGTTGATGCACTGCAGTTTTGTTCGTGATCGGCGTGAAGAATAAGGAGTTGATCGAAGGCTTGTTCTAGCGCTGGGGATGTTTTTCCAAACATCATCTCTACAAAATCGGCGATATAATTTTCACCGTTTTTGGACTGAACGAAGTCCTGACCTTTTGACTGTCGATATCCCAAAGCCACGAATGCTTTCATCTTGGCTAAGAGTCTTATGATGTCTTGATCTTCGTCGCCAGTGGTCGGGTAATATCCCGATAGTGAGACCATGATAGAAGAAAGGGCTGCCATCGGATGAAGCGTTTTTGGAAGTGCCTTGTATTGCTCTACTAAAGCGTCAGGAATCTCTGCATGCTCGGCGAGTTGAGATTTGAACGCTTTCAACTGCGCAGCGTTAGGGAGCTCGCCCTTGACCAATAGAAACATGACTTCTTCGAACGTTGAATTTTCAGCGAGGTCTTCGATAGCGTATCCGCGGTAGCGAAGAATGCCTTTTTCGCCGTTGATGAAGGTAATCGCGCTACTGCAGGCGCCGGTGCTACCGAATGCGGGGTCGTAGGAAATCGCTTTTGCGGTTTTTCGAAGAGACGAGAAGTCGACTCCGACTTCGCCTTCAGATCCAACAATTACATCAAATTCGTAGTCAGTTCCATTTAGTGAAAGATTGGCTTTCGTCATTTTTATCTCCGAGAAGGGGAAGGGTAAATCAATAGATTAAAAAGAGAATCTCTGAGCCAAATTTATACCACTTCGTGTCCCAGTTGAAAAGCCGAGGGAGAGGTCCGAAAGTGCTGATTTTTGCATCATTTTTGGGAATGGGTATATCTCTTATATACAAAGGGTTTCGCGGGTCGAAGGGAGTTGGAGGCCAAAGTTTTTTTTCACAGAAAGGGGATAAATTTTGAGCCAATAAAACCTTGTGAATTAATGATTGATTCTTACCTCCTAGATCGTTAACAATACTATCGATAAAATGGAGAAGTAATGTTTGAACCTGAAAAAATTGACCAAATGTTGAGAGCCGAAATTAACGTTTCACATCTCGATATTATCGACCTCACTGGAACACGAGACCACTATAGCGTTATCATCGTTTCTGAAGACTTTAACGGTACAATGCCTTTATCGCAGCACCGTCGCGTAAACGCAGCATTAGCTGCGCCTTTGGCCAGTGGTGAAATACACGCCTTACAACTAAAAACTCTAACACCCGATGAATGGGAAAAAGCGAAGTAATATTATGACTGAAAAAAAGAAAATCTCACTCAATATCGTTCAGCCAAAAACTGAAGAGCTTAAAACACGTGTTGAAGGCGGAGATATCGTAAGCGAAATTTCGGCTGAAATCGCAAATAATCAGATTGTTCTCTACATGAAGGGAACGCCCGCAGAACCGCGTTGCGGATTTTCGGCGCGTGCCTCGCAAATTCTCGGTAGTTTTGGCTTACCTTATCATACTGTTGATATTTTAGTGGATCCCGAGAAACGCCAAGCGATTAAGACTTTTTCAAACTGGCCAACGATTCCACAGGTTTATATCGGTGGTGAATTTCTCGGGGGATCGGATATCCTCACCCAGATGTATGAGAACGGCCAGCTAGACACCGTAATTAAAGCGCTTTAAGTCAGAATTCCTCAGATAATTTAGGGATAAGTGAGACAAAGCCGACTATTCTTTCGGATTTGGTTTCTGTTCTTTTATTCAAATTTAGGTGTTTTCTAGATTGGTTTAAGTCGATTCCTATACACAGGCGTCTAAGCTCGGCCTGCAAGTTAATACGGCTTGCCAAAGTCGTTTTAAAGTGTGGACGGGGGGACGACTATTTTAGGATAAGCATACCATTGGATTTACAGAAGTTATCTAACTTCGCAAATAACACGTTCAATTCTTTTTCAGTTAAACTACCAATTACGGGCTCTTTTACGTCGTTGAAGAGCGTTTGAGTTCCATCGGGAAAGCTACTTTTCTCTAATTTTATGACCTTTGATTTTCCGACGTGCCAACCTCCGCAGCGGACTTCCAAGACCGAATCGGAAGTTAGTGAAAACCCACTCCCATATTTTTCAAATGAAGCACGATGAGATCCAGAAAACGCGTAGTTTCCCGCAATTTCCAGACGTGTAATAAAATTCGTGTTTATCTGCGGCCCGACAGTGCAGATGAAAAGCTCCGGTGACGTCCACACTCTAAAGTTTGGATTTTTCAGTTTAGTTTTCGCCTCCACAAGGCTTCCTTTTTTCGACTCCTTTTTACCTCTTTCGAAATTGACGACGACCTCTTCTAATTTATCGAGGAATTCTCTCGCCTCTTGTGCGTTCTCGAAGCGATCCTCACTTTCGGGATCGATAATCCGATCGATCCAATTCGAAAATTGCTCCGATAGCGACGCGGAGTCTCGCCAATGCAATCGTGAAACGCGAAGTTGGAAATCTTCGGGTTTTTTTCGAGTGGCTAATCGAATCAAACACACACCGAGGGAAAATAAATCGCTTTGCCGAACAGCACGTCCCATCAACTGTTCTGGGGCCATATATCCGGTCGTTCCCATTGCTAAGGTTTTCGCATCTCTTGCATATTGAACCACTCCGAAATCGATTAAAGATAGAACACCGGATTCATCTAATAGTAAATTCGACGGTTTAATATCACGATGTAAAACGACAGGACTGCTTCCATGTAATACGATTAAGAGGTCTAAACATTGGCGAGCAATTGAGATGAGTTCTTCTTCAACAAAGAGGCGCCCTTTTTTTACGAGTTGCTCAAGGTTTTCACCGAGTAGATAGCTTTGTACCAACACGAAGGAGATTTTTCCTTTTCGATCACATGAGAATGAATCGATGATGCTAGGAATTCTGGGGTGATCAATATCGGCTAAGATCCGAGCTTCTCGCTGAAAAGCATCGTAGGCTTCCCATGTATTCAAACGCGAAACGCGCATTTGCTTTAGAACAACCAAGTCCTCCGTTGAAAGATCGCGGGCGATATAGACGTTGCTTTGTGTACCTGAACCCACTTTAGAAAGGACCTGATACCGTTCTTTTAGAATTTCTTCCAAGTCAAATTCTTCAGACCCAGCAGATTCTAGGCGGCTCTTTTCAGCTAAGATTTCTTGGCGAAATGTTAGCAAAGCAGCTTGTCTTTCGGACTCGTTCAATTTTCCATCCCCATCCTGATCGAAACGTTGAATGATTTTTTTGGGCTGGATTTGCAGTTCGTCCAAACGTCGCTGGGCTCGTTCCTGAAGTTTCTTTTCGTCAATTTCGAATGACATCAGCTTTCTCCTTGATTATCCGGCTGTTGCGAATCTTCGGAATAGTAGGATGCTATCTTCAATAATTCCCTGCGAATTGGAATGGAATCAGACGTTTTGATTAGGTTTCCAGACTCAGCTAGAAATTTCGAAATCCTATAAGGCACCTCGATGTGAGAGTACCGAATATTGTTTAACTTCATGCCCTGCTTCGAAAAAACTAAGACTGTCTTTTTAACATAGAAGAGTTTGAACAGCGCCGCCAACGTAAGAGCTAAAAGAAGTAAAATAAATAGCACCGAATGAATAATTGCTGCGAAAACCAGTATTACCGGGATACCTAATGCACAAAATAGTAGGAAGTCGCCATCTTTTCCTACGCCGAAGAATATCGGCTTCGGCCGATGTTGAAACTTTACAACGGTACATTGACTTAAAACAGATACATCGAACAAGGCATCGGGTTGCCGAACTAAATCAGTCGGTGGTGTCGATTGTGAATTCAAATTTTCCAACGCTTCCCGGGCATCTTTGAAGCGGTGTTCAGCATGCGGTTCGCTCAGTTTGTTTAGGAACGTTACAAATTCGTCACTTAATTTATTTTGATACTTCGTCCAATGCACTACCATGCGTTTCTTTTCCAAATCATCTGGATGTTTTCCAGAGACGAGATGAATCAAAGTCATTCCTAGTCCGTACAAATCCGAACTGGTATCTGCTCTTCCCATTAATTGTTCCGGCGCCATATATCCGCTTGTTCCGACTACAGTTGAACCACCTTCATCACTTGGGATAATGTGACGAACCGAACCGAAATCGATCAGGTTGTAGGTGTCCAACGTTTTTACAATATTTTCCGGCTTTATATCACGATGTAAAAGCGGTGGACTAAAACTCTGTAAATAGACCAAAGTTTCTAATAGGCTTTCGGTAAGTAGGTGCAGGTCATTTTCCGACCAACTTCTATCCGTATCAGGGGTTGATCCTTCAATATATTCTTGCACGATATGCCAACGTTTCGCGTCCTTGTATTCGTCTTTAACGAAATCTATGAACTTGGGGATGCAAGGATGTGATAACTGACGGAGCACTTGCGCTTCGCGCTCATAGAGTTCGATACCTTTCCAATCCGATACGTTTTGTAGTTCCAGTGTTTTGATTACGAATTTATCACCCGTGTCCTCGGATCTAGCGAGCCAAGTTATCGTTTGTCCGTGGCCGAGCATCGATAAATATGTGTAGCCTTTTGGCGGGTGCATGTTTGGACCTCTTCGTTCCAACTCAAAACTACAATAATGGATTGATTAGATCGATTAGAAAATTCGAACTATCGCGTTCGAAAAAAACAAACGACCTATTCGTCCCGCGTTATGTCATATTATTTCGGGGAAGGCGTTTAGCCTAAGATTTCCCAACGTTGGAAGGCTTCCATAAGGTCTTCGTCAACTTGCTCGTTCTCTTCAGCGAGCTTCTTTACCAATTCGGGATCCGAATAAACCTCGGGTTTGGACATCTCTAGTTGAAGTTCGGTCTGGCGCTTTTCTAGCTGTTCAATCAGATCGGGAAGGGCGTCTAACTCTCGTTGGTCTTTGTAGGACAGCTTTTTCTTTTCAATTTCGACGGGCTTTGGTTTTTCAACTTGTTTAGGCTTTTCTACAACTGGAATTTCTTTTTCCCCATGCGATTTCGCCTCTCGATCCAAAATAGCGATAGCCTCCGTGAATCCGCCCTCGATCAACTCAACCTCGCCGTCACCCATAAAAACAAAACTGCGTGTCGCAAGATTATCAAGAAAAGCACGATCGTGGCTCACCATGAGTACCGTACCGTCGTAGTTGTGTAGGAAATCTTCCAAAACGTTTAAGGTTTCCATGTCCAGATCGTTGGTCGGCTCATCGAGTACCAAGACGTTGCTGGGCAATAAAAAGAGTTTCGCCAAGAGAAGCCGGTTTCGTTCGCCGCCAGAGAGGACCTTTACTGGACCTCGGGCCTGATCTGCGTCGAATAAGAAATTTCTAAAATAACTGAGGACATGCATTGCCTCTCCACCAACAACAACATGGTCGCTTGTTGGTGAAATCGTTTCGATCAGTGTGAGGTTCAAATCGAGTTGAGAACGGAGCTGGTCGTAGTAAGCGACCTCCAATTTAGTTCCGTGTTTTACAGTCCCTGCATCGGGTTTGAGTCCGTCGAGAAGTAAATTTAGAAGTGTCGTTTTGCCAACACCATTTGGTCCAATGAGCCCGATACGCTCGCCGCGTACGACACGAACATCCAAGTCTTTAACGATTTTATTTTCCCCATACGCAAAGGTGAGTCCCTCGACTTCGAAAACAATCTCGCCGGTTCTTCCGGTTTTTTGTACTTTTAGTTCAACATTTAATTTTCGGTTTCGGCGTTGGCTTCGCGTTTTTCGAAGTCGTTTTAACGCTCGGACACGTCCTTCGTTTCGGGTGCGTCTTGCTTTAATTCCAGTCCGAATCCATTCTTCTTCTTTGGCTAATTTTTTATCGAAAAGCGCGTTATGTTTTTCTTCTACATCGAGAGCCACTTCTTTGGCTTCTAAATATTTTTCGAAACTGGAAGGGTATTCAACGACTTGGCCACGATCGATTTCTAGAATTCGGGTTGCAATATTTTCCAAAAAGACACGGTCGTGCGTTACAAATACGAGTGCTCCGTTAAATCCTAATATGTAACTTTCTAACCATCGGATCGCGTCGATATCTAGATGATTCGTTGGCTCGTCGAGTAGCAGAACGTCAGGTTCCATCGCTAGTGCGCGTGCAAGATAGGCCCGGCGTCTCCACCCCCCTGAAAGCGAGTCGAATTGAATATTTGGATCAAGGTCAAGTCGGGATAAGATATTTGAGACCCGCTGTTGCAGAGCCCACGCATCGTTTGCATCCATAGCGGATTGCGCTTTTGCAAATTTTTCTAAGTTCGCCTCGGATGGGTCTTCGGTAATAAGCTTCATCATATTTTCGTAGCGTGCAATTGCGTCCGAAACTTTTCCCATTGAACTTGTAACGACTTCGAAAACCGTTGCTTCGTGAGCGCCAGGAACATTTTGTTCAAGCGTCGCTAAGGTTGAGCCACTAGCCAGATCGACCGTCCCTGAATCGGGCGCCAATTGCTTTGACAAAATTTTTAATAATGTCGATTTGCCCTCTCCATTTCTACCAAAGAGACATACACGGTCACCTTTTTCAATCTGAATGGCCACGCTATCTAACAGGAGTGGGCCACCAAAAGCGTGCGAAATATTTTGAGTTGATAATAGTGCCATAACGCGCGCCTCGAAGAAGTACCTCTGGCGTGCAACCTGGCGTATCCAAACGAGGGAGTCAAACTAGAAATTTTAGGAGTTCGAGTAAAAGCGTTGTCGAAAGCGAAAAGTTGCAATTCGATAAGCGGCCCGGTATTGTTGAGACTAAGCTATTTGGCGTTATTTTGAGGTGATTTTTTGAACAGCATTCTTCTGAACATTTCTGTGCTCGTGAGTCTCTCGGGTTGTCACCTTATCGGTGGCGAGGTTCAACCTTTTAAAGACATGGGTACAACGGGGCGCATGGACGCAGGAGAAATTCAAAACGACCTTGGTACTGCGGGTGACGTCTCTAACTTTGATACGAACTCGAATTCTGATGTCGGACGGGACACTATATCTACACCAGACTTATTGGATATGCCGCAGATGGATGCATGTGGAAACGGAGCCATCGACTCTGACGAGGCGTGTGACGGTGTCTTGTTTGGTGAAAAAAACTGTGTCAGCGAGGGATTTGTTGGCGGTGTTTTATTGTGTTCTGCAGAATGCAAATTGGATGTCACCAAATGCGAGCCGGGCGGGAAAATTTCCTCCGGTTACCTATTCTCCTGTCATCTCGATTCTCAAGGCGAAACGCGCTGTTGGGGTTCTGATGAAGACGGAATCGTTAGTGCATCAGTTGGAATGTACACTAAACTCTTCTCTGGGAATTCCACCGCTTGTGGACTTGATAAGGGCGAAAATCTTGAGTGTTGGGGAAATACCGAAAATATTCCGACCCAACCACCGGGACAGTTTGTCGACATAGCGATTGGAGATTCTCACTTATGTGGGATCCTAACGGATGGGAGGATCCAGTGTTTTGGAGATAACTATTGGGGACAGTCCAACGCGCCAGAGGGTATTTTTAAAGAGATTGATGCCGGTTACGGACATAATTGTGCGTTAATGGAAAGCGGAGAAATTAAATGTTGGGGGGCCAACGCATCCGATCAATCTACCCCACCCAGCGGAACTTTTGTCAGGATTAGTATTGGACACAACCATGGTTGCGCTATTAGGGACGATGAAACCGTTCAGTGTTGGGGGGACAATATTGGCTTTCCTCAAGGCTCGTTCGAACAAATAAGTTCGGGGTCCTATTTTACCTGTGGTATACGGCCAGATAAATCAGCTCACTGTTGGGGGAGTAATGATTTTAGACAACAAGACATCCCTGCCAATACTTCTTACGTAGAACTTTCAGCTGGTGCCCAGCACGTCTGTGGTGTGAAACTAGATGGGACGTTGGTCTGTTGGGGCGACAATGCAAAGGGGCAAGCCACACCATGATGGGTTAGATTTTTTCTGTAGAATCCAAAAAACCGGCGTGCCTCAAGTCCTGCCAAAAATTCCAATAGGATTTAGAGACTGACATCGGATCACTCAGAGTGAGTTCGACAGCGGTAGACAAGACAGCAGCTGCCATGACCAGGCGATGATCCCCTTTACAGTCAATGCGAGCCGGTTTGACTTTAGAAAGCTCACCGCGAATGATAAATCCATCTGAAGTGGCATCGCAATCGACATCCAACGCTTTTAACATCATGAGAAAATCTTCGATTCGGTTACTTTCCTTATTTCGCAGATGTTCGGCGCCTGTAACTGTAAGATTTTTCTTAGTTACTGCAGCATAACTGCCGAGCACTGGACCCAAATCAGGAGAGGCGTTGAGATTGATCATGCAAGAACTGGATTCATCAATTTGATCTAAAAGAGTGTTAATTCGAAAATCGGGTTGGCGTTGTTCATCGACGTTACCCAAGATTTCAATCGGGATATTCAATCTTTGAAGGATGCTCCAAAGCGCATACGCGCCAGCATCTAAATCGATGTTCGGTTCAATTTTTATTTCCAGCGGCGATATGTGGACCCCTTTTTCTCGACGTTCGATAGTAGCGCCGCATTGTTCGAGAAGAGAAAGCGTCATTTCGAAATAAGGATAACTCGCGATTTCCTCCCACTGGAGATCAATATCGATATGATGTGCCGAGAGCAGTGCGAGGCCCGATGCGATATGCGAGGTCGTCTGGCGACCAAGCGAAAGGCTGATTGAATCCACAGACTTCCCGATCACATGTAATTGATTTTTTTCCCATCGATATTCTATTTCGTTTTGTTTTAGGAGCGTCCAAAGTTCAGAGTGTTGTCGTTTAGCAAGAGAGTCCGCAACCTCAAAGCAACGCTTTTTACCTGTGAACGCTGCTTGAATTGCTGCAAATCTGAACCCAGTCGCACCTTCCCCGACTTGGATGATTTCGCAATCGTTTTTAAATATCTTCTCTGCGTAGAAGGTATCGTCGTTGTCGATAGTCACTGTGTTTTCTGAAGACGGAAACGATAGTAGACGAATTTGTTCGGATTTAGAAAGTGGCGGTAAGATCAAAACCGTGTTGGGCTTGCCCAGTTTTAGCCTACGAGGACCATCCAAAATCGCGTAGGATTCTTGTAGTGCCTTGAACCAATCGTTAGCTGATACGTCGTCACGAATTTCGAAAGTTCCCGCGCGAGTCACTATCACGGATCGTAGCTTACCGTTTTTGCGTTTTTTGTCTCTTAGAAGCGCTTTTTCGAATGCGCGCAAATCGAGTTTTTTAATTCCGCCGTGAGGTCGTATGATTTCACTAGCTTGATCAAAAAGGGCATTTGAATCTGTTATGCTCATTCCAAATTTAGGTCCGATACGAGCGGCCGCTAAGAGACCCCAAGCAACCGCTTCCCCATGTGGTAAATGTAGAAGACGTTCGATTCCATGTGCAACCGAGTGTCCGAAATTGAGTTGGATTCGAATATCCTTATCGTCGTATGGGTCCAATGAAACCACTCGTTTTTTAAAATCTGCGACCCTTTGAATTCCAGCTGCCCATTCGCGCGTCGTTGAACACGCTTTCAGTTTGGAGATTTCATTTACGGATTCTTCAGAATCGAGCCAGGCCGATTTTAACATCTCCGCTTTGCCTTCTCGTTTCAACGAAACGGGGAGAGTAGAAATGATTCGGCTATCTAAGATGATTTCGCTCCCCCGATAAAATGTCCCGAGTTGGTTTTTCATGTCTCCTAAATTGACCGCAGTTTTCCCGCCAATACTTGAATCAATCATCGCGAGTAAAGTTGTAGGCACGTGAATCAAATCCACACCTCTCCATAATATCGAGGCTATGAATCCTATTGCATCACCGCAGGCCCCTCCACCGACTACGATGAGACGCAACGGACGCGACATTCTTAAACTTAGAATCTTTTCCGAAATTCGACCGACGGTTTCAAGCGATTTTAGAGATTCTCCGGCCGAGATCGGAATCCAATAATGCGCGTGTTTTTGAATACCTCGGATCGACGTCTTAGGTATATTCTTGTCGTAGATCCAAATGGTATGAGGATTAAAGTAAGCGGCTGGCAACGATTCAATCGAATCGACGAGCGTGATTTTTTCTTCCTGATTGTGCAAAATTATTCTCGCGCAAAGTATTTTCAGTTTCGTTGACGGATGGGGCAGTGTCCAGCTCGATCAGAAAGATAGGCAAAAATAACCAAGTGAGGCAAATTTGCCTCGTGGTTTTGCTGCACGGGTATACTGTAGACTATGTGAGGTTATTTAGTCCCGCTTTTCGTGGAGGGGGATGAGCTATTCGTAATTCGTATCAGTTTTTTTGAGGTATTAATTCTTATTATTCAGTGTCTTAGGGCGTTTCTATATGAGTGGCTTCCTTGGGAGCCACCTTTGGCATTGATCGTGCTCTTATAAGCTTTGAGTAAATCAGCGATAAGGTATGCATGTTTAAAAACCTCAAATTAACACTCTCAATCTTTTCCATCTTGGTAAGTTCTGTTGCGTGTCAAAACGGGTTTTTGACGTCCGACGCGGAAAACAACGATGGATCAGATTCGGCTAAGGGTCCTGTGAAAGTAATTGGAGAGGCTGATGATGAGGGTTGTGTTCCGGTGGACCGATTCTTTTTGAAGGAAGTATATGCCCCGGCTTTACAGAACGCTTGTGAATCCTGTCATGGGCCCTCAGGTGAAGGAGCCTTAAAATCAGACTTCGTGCTCTACAATCGTGGTCGCGCAGATTACCTTCAGATTAATTTACAAAATATTAAAACGGCAGCATCGATAGAACAAAACGGCGAGTCGATTCTTCTTTTAAAACCACTCGGAACAATTGCTCATGGTGGCGGAAAAGTAATAGAGGAAGGCGATGATGTTTATAATCGTTTGAAAGCATTCATTGAAGTGGTGAAAGCGGACACCGGGGAGTGTGAGGTTGCTGATGATTCTTCTTTTTTCAAGAATGTTTCTTATTTAGACGCTGAACAGACATTAAGAAAAGCGACTTTGAATTTGGCAGGACGCTTGCCGACCAAGGAAGAAAAAGCCGGTGATTTTGAAGCAGCTTTGGATGCTATCTTAAACGACGATGGTTTTTATGATCGGCTCACCGAACATTGGAATGATCTTCTGCTAACCGACCAATATTTAACGGGTGAGTCAGCAATCAATTTATTGGATGACGAAACCTATCCCAACCGTAAGTACTACGATTCGATTATGGATGCGCCGGCAAAAGCGATCGAACGTAATAATGCAAATGATGCAGTCGCCCGCGAACCGATTGCTTTAATAAATTACGTTGTTAAAAATGATCGTCCATTTACCGAAATTTTAACGGCCGACTATACGGTAGTAAATCCTTTCTCCGCGAAAGTGTATGGTATTGAAGGACTCACTTTTTTAGACCCTACCGACGTAAATGAATGGGTGGAAGCCAATGTAGTGGGTGTTCCTCACTCGGGACTTTTAACGACGCCTTCTTATTTGAATCGGTACTCAACGACCGATACGAATCGAAATCGACACCGCTCATTTATCTTCCTGAAGTACTTTATGGCGACCGATATTTTAAAGATTTCTGATCGTCCGATTGATGCCGTCTTGGAAGACCAGACGCAAACGCCAACGTTATGGTCACCGGTTTGTACGGGGTGCCACACAGCGATTGAGCCCATTGCCGGTGCGTTTCAAAATTGGGATGCTAACGGCGGTTACAAGCCTCTTGAACGGGGTTGGTATACCGATATGTTCCCTGCGGGATTGGACGACAAACGTCTTCCCGATGCTGAGGTTGAAAGCGCGTTATCTTGGTTGGGTGAAGTATCGGTTAAGGACGAACGTTTTGCCTATTCTGCCATAGAGCATGCCTTTAGCTTAGTAACGGCAGGAAAGCCCCTCACCATTCCTAAGGATACAACCCGCGGTGATTATGAAGCGTCGTTTCGTGCATACGAAGTGCAGATTGAGTTCTTTAAGCAACTTGTTTCCAAATTTAAGGCAACCAATTACAATTTCAAACTTCTAGTCAAAGAATTGATTAAGAGCGAGTACTTCCGTGTCGTCAATATCAAGTCCGACGATCCGAATCGTCAGTTGGAATTGGCGCAAATTGGAACTGCGCAATTACTTGGGCCAGAACGCTTGCATCGAAAAATTATTGCAACCACTGGGGTTCCTTGGAAAATCGGCGAGACCAATATGCTCATCGATTCGCGGCAATTTCTTTTCCTCTATGGCGGCATTGATTCCCAATCTATTACCACTCGAATGACAGAATTAAATTCTGTGGCAGCGTCAATCGCACGTCGAATGTCCAACGAGGTTTCCTGCTTGGCTACCGCCTACGATTTTACGAAACCTATTGAAGAACGTCTTCTTTTTCCTACCGTTGAAATGACGGATTTACCTTCCAATGAAGTTAAGATTCGCGAAAATATTAAACATTTGTACTGGCAACTTCTCGGCGAAAAAGTACAAACCGATAGTGAGAGCGTCGATATTGCATTCAGACTCTTCAGTGAAGT
>CALJNB010000134.1 GCA_937981985.1 uncultured bacterium | reverse complement strand
AGGAACTCAAAAAAGGGTAACCCGGGAACAAGCTCCTGTGTGAACGCCAGATTGGGTGTACCGACTTTTTCTTCGAGTACGATGTTGGTATCAGAAGCGGGATCGATGAGGTGGAGCATTTTCGCTAAGTTGGGCTGACTCAGTCGGGATAGGGCTTCGAACTCCATTCTGAAGTTCGCCAGGTTTGCGGGGCGACATCTACGGAATATCTTGAGTCTGACAGACTCACCGTTAGCTTCATCAACAACCTCGTGCACCTCACCGAGCACGCCGCCGCCGAGTTGTCTTACGAATTGAAATCTAGATTGGTCGCTTTCGGTCAAATTAATTAGAGTGGATTAATATCAGAGTTTACTTTCAACGAATTCGGAAACAGACTTTCAAGATGGCCTTCTCGAACCAACGCAGTACCGAGGGAGTATCCATCATGGCGGACGACAATATGACCGCGAAAGTCACTACTGAAGTCTACATTTTCACGCCGAAGATACTGCAAAGTTTGTTCACGATTAAGGTCTACTATATTATCCGTGATTTTTCCGTCTAAGGCAACACATGCCGGAGTTGTTAGTTTCGGGAATCTTGCACCCATACGAATGAAGCCAATACCGCTCCCTACCTTCATCGAGTTTGAGATACCTACATGGTCACCGTTTATGATGCTCATTTTCTTCTTATTCGCTTGAAAGAAGCGGTAGTCACCAGTCATGCTTTTGGGCAAGCCGTAGCGTTGGAAGGTTTCGTTTAGTAGCTCATCAGCACCCGAATCATAGGTGGGCACTATGGTATCGGGGCAGCGTTCGTCTACTTTTTCGAAAACGGCAACAAAAAAACCACCTGTATCATTCTGGTGCGGCCAGAATCGTCTCGCATTTTGAAATTCTTTACCGTATTGGGTTCCCTTCCATTCTGTTAAACCCGGCGAACCGATGAATCCGGGAATCTCGGCTGAACGCCATTCAATTTGGTCCCCATGAGTTTTTAACACCTCTGCGATCACTCCCTCGTTTTCAGATGGCGCGTAGGTGCATGTTGCGTAAACAACGCGACCCCCGGGTCGACATAATTCGATAGCACGCTTGAAGATCGAGACTTGAAGTCGAATGAGTTCGTTCTCGAAGGAACGGGTTTTCAAAATAGCGAGATTTTTTCTGGAAGTGCCCTCACAGCTACAGGGAACGTCGGCCATGACGCCGTCAAAGGATCCGACAGCGCGCGGGAGATTCGAAGCATCGCTGTGTAAGGTGGTTAAGTTTAAGAGTCCTAGCCTGTCGATAACACTTCGGACCGCCCGCATTCTCCCTGCACTTCGATCGTTAGCGACGACGGTCCCCGTGTTATTGAGTGCCATGGCCAATTGGATGGATTTGTTTCCCGGAGCGGCGCAAAGATCAAGAAGGCGGTCTCCTTTTTTGGGGTTCAATAACTGCGCGGCGGTCATCGCTACTTCTTCCTGAATGTTAAACATCCCTGAGAGATATTCGAAAGTATTGCCTAAGCGGTCTGCTGGCGCGAAACGGATGCCGTGCTCGTTCCAGGTCATCGGTTCACACGAAATCCCTTTGCGTTGCAGGCGGTCAATCAAAGCGGATCTCCCAGTGCGAATAGGGTTTGTAACTCCGGTTCTATTGAGCGGTTTTTTTAAAGAGTCTGTGAATGCGTCCCAGTCCGGACAGATAGAACGATAAGGTTCAAAACGTGTGAAGTCGTACATTATATGAATCCTATTCGTTCAAGTTGTTTTTGAACTTCAGTTAAAGGAAGCCCGATAATAGCAGTATAGTCGGGGCCTTCAAGACGTCGAAAAAGCGCAATCCCATGAGATTCAATTTTGTACGAGCCACAGCAATTTAGAGGTTCATCTAGGTCGACATAGGTTTCAATTTCATGGTCACTCAATTCACGCATTTCCATTTCAAACCTGACTATTGAATTTACCGTGCTCTGTCGATTCAGAACGCACACCCCGCAGTATAAAATATGTGTTTTTCCAGATAATTTACGCAGTTGTTTCATTGCATTTTCACGAGTCAATGGCTTTGAGAAGATCTCTTCTCCCAGAGCAATGACTTGATCGGCACCAATGATCGTAGCATCAGGGTAAAGGTCTAAGAGAGACCTGGCTTTACCTTCTGCAAAACGTTGCGCAAGGTCGCCAGGGGATTCACTTAAGTTTCCGACCTCCTCAAAAGGAGAGGCAAGGGCGGCGAAAGGAATATTGAGCCTCTTCATAAGTTCTATTTTGTAGGTCGATGCGGTGCCTAGAATCAGCGAATTCATAAAATACCATTTTTAATTTTGGAGGGTTGCGATACACTGAAACGAGGAGCGCCACAATGACAGAAGAAATAAAGTTTTTGGATCGTTTAAACGATGTACATGAGTTTCCTTGTGAATTTATCTTTAAAGTAATCGGTGATAACTCACCGGAATTTGTTACCACATGCGTGCAAGGCGCGGTTAACGTACTTGGCCCAAATACCAAGGTGGATGTCACAACACGAGAAAGTTCGAAAGGGAACCACGTCTCGGTCACACTTACGGTCTCTATTGAGTCTGCTGAGTTGGTTCTGAAAGTTTTTGCAATACTTCAAGGTATCGAAGGTGTGAAATACGTTTTGTGACCCCTAGAGACCGAAGATATTTATTTCGCCCTCTTTCTTCTTTTCTTGCTTAGGTTTTTTAACAGTATTCTTCTTAGTGGGGCCGTCTTCTAGAAGCATCAGACCTGCAGATTTTCTTTTAGGTTTTTCTTCAACCTTCTCAGTGGGCTTTGCTTTTTTATCGAACAAAGAAATCTTTTCAGAATCCTCTTCGGGTTTCGTTTTAGATGTTTTGGTCTTACCCTTTCGCGGTACGTGTTTCTTCGCTTTTTTCGGCGCAGTTATCGCTGCTCCTTTGGTATTGTTCTCTTCATTTGCACCGAGGGGGATGAGTTCAACCGTTTTCGTAACAGCCTCTGATGGAACAAAACGAATGGTCATCGCTTCAAACCCATCGCGTTCCAACACCATTTCTAACTCATCTTCACTTTTTTCCATAAGGAGATTCATTGGAGTGACACCGTAATCAAGACCGTCTGAATCTTTGACGATTGCGCCACTGGGTGTGCTCAGGATTCGGATGGTCACCGAGGCCGCCTTTTTATCCTCGTTGGCTGAATCGGCGTCTTGAGTCACACCGGGCACGACAGATTCTGCGGAGGGTACCTTTGGTGTTTGAGTACCTTTAAAGAATAATAATCCGCCAGATATCGCCCAAAATACGATGGACAAAACCACTGGTTTTATCAGTTTAGATCCTCTACTCGGAGTGGGAGCCGGTGAATTTCCCTGCGGTTGTGTCAAAGGGATAGATTGTTGGGAACTAGACATAGGACCTCCGCTGGCCACCGGTACGGTTCCAGAACGTTCAAACACGGGGATTTGTGGACTCTTAACTTCAAGTGGATGGTTGCCGGTTTCCATAGAAATGGGTGGCGGTGTATTCGGCGCAAAATCGTTGCGACCGGACTGGTGGACTTGCCTTCTCATCATATGAGAAAACTGATTCTCTACGTATCTAGAAAAACGTGAAGCAGAATACCCCGGTGAAATATTTTGAAGTGCACGTTCAAGATCCATCTTCGCAGAGTATCCGTCTTGATATCGCTTGTTGATATCACGTTGTAATAGCATCATCACGATCTGGTTAATTTCTTCACTTAACTCCGGATTGATACTTTTAGGCGATGTGATTGGACGCGTCAGAATGTTATTATAAATTTGGTACTCGGTCTCGCCCTCGAAGGGCAGAACTCCAGTCAGCATTCTATAAAGATTCACTCCGACAGCGAAAATATCGGATCTCCCATCAACTTCTTTTGCCATAGCCTGTTCAGGCGACATGTATAAGAGTTTACCTTTTATAACTCCAGCGCGCGTATCATGACGGTCGTCGTCTTGAACTTTAGCCACACCAAAATCTATAATTTTCACATCCCCACCGAGGCTCACAAGAATGTTGTGTGGACTGATATCACGATGAACAATCGATAGAGGGCGCCCGCTCGGATCCGTGGTTTGGTGCGCGTGGTGTAGACCCGCCAAGATATTGCTTGCAATGAACAGCGCGTGATCTGGAGGCAAACGTTCGTCCGGACATGCTTTAAGAACTCCGTCTAAGTCCAGACCGTTTATGAATTCCATGGCGATGTAATAGGTGCCATCGATTTGCCCAAGATCCAACACTTGAGCAACATTGGAGTGGTTAATATTTACGATGATTCGTGCTTCATCGATCAACATTTTTATAAAATCGGTATCCGCAGCGAGGTGTGGTAGGACAACTTTGATCGCCACCGTCTTTTCAAATCCCGTAGCACCTGTAATCGTTGCTCGATAGACCTCAGCCATGCCTCCACGGGCGATAAGCTCGACGAGCAAGTAGGGACCGAATTTCTTTGGCAATACCAAATGCCGACCTTTTGAGAAGAATGTTTATCACACTATATCATGTCCTTATCGAAGCGCCAAACAGTGAAAAAGTTAAGTCTGACGTCTGCAGAGGATAATGAATTTAGAGAAGAGGAATCCTAACTTCGGCCGAGGGAAGATCTTCGACATTACCATAAGTAATAAACGCATCGTTGGTTTGTAGGAGTATGTAAGAGTAAACATGGCTCAAGCTGTGAATCCCTTCCCCTCGCCCAGCAAAAGGTTCAAACTCGACGAACAGTTGATCATGAGATTGTTCTATCGGGGGACCTGCGTCAGAAATTCTAATTCTTGCTTCCCTTTCTATAACATCGGTGTCGACCTTCACCTTACCCCATCTCGCCGATGAGGATACGATTCTACGTAGCGCCGAAACGAAATCGATTTCGTTGACGAGGACGCTTAATTCCACGTTGTCTGGATAGGTTAGGTCGACATCGAAACCATCGAACGCTTCCAAAAATATGAGCTTAAGGTCGGATTCGCGGACGGTTTGGTTTTTCGATTTAAGTAGGTTTTCGGTGATGATCATCATATCTGACGTGATACGAGAAGACTCTTTAGAACGCGTAGCAGCGCGAGAAATAAGTTCAGTCGTTTGTTCGACGTCGATGCCTGAAAAAGACTCTAAAAGAGAGATACAACCCGATACTACTGTCAAGGGGGTCCGGAGTGCGTGGTTGGCTAAACGCAGAAAATTCAGTGTGCTTTGGGGTTTTGTCATCAGTCAACCGTGTCCGAATTCACGTTCACTATGGTTACATTTTCCCCATTCGAATCGACCGAAATAAGGTCCGAATCAGGGGAAAACGCGATACCGATAGGGTGACCTGTGTCACTTGAAAACGCCTTCAATAACTGTCCCGTCTTACGACTATAAAGACTAGACCCGCCACTGAAGTCCAAAATTGCAACCGACTCCCCGTCAGGAGAAATCGCGATGTCGTGAGGCTTGTCGATAGGCCAGCTCTTCGTAACTTTCCATTTTCCCAGGTTGTTGATCTCATAGACAACAACCTTGCCATCTGATGCCGCGCAGATTATGGGTTCTTCGAATGCTACGGCCACGCAATGGACCTGTAGGTCGTTTGGAATCCGTCGGAAATCGTCTGCATCAACGGACGCATAGAGGCGTCCAGAGTCCGAAGACGCGATCACAACTTTTTGAGGGTTTGCAGCTATGCCATCGATAGGCGAACGACGTGGATCCTCAAACACGGTCCGGAAAGTTTGGTTCTCACGATCCATAAATATTATCTTACCGTCAGTGGTTCCAACCAGAATAGAATCCGATTTTCCGTAAATCGCCGATACCTCACCGCTTGGAATGTTCACTTCAGTAAAAGTCTGTTCGCCGTCATCAGACCTTGAAACGATTTTAAAGCTATTGGTTTTAGCCGAAATAATTTCACCTGAACTTGTGACGCTGAATAATGATGGCGATTCAATAATCTCTGAGGCGGTCCCAAGAATCGAAGTCTGTTCGGCGCCGAGCGCTTCGCCTTCAAGGTGTAAATGAGCTATCATCTCGCAAACTTTCGCAGCGGACTCAGGGCGATCATGCGGCGATTTTGCCATCATCTTTTGAATTAAATCGTTAACTTCACTGAGTTTCTTAAGGTCGTCTCGTATATCGCCAAGTTGAGGTACAACCCCCCATAGGTGTGCTTGCAAAACTCGCATTACAGACGGTTCTTGAAAAGGAGCTTGACCGGTCAGCATATAGAACAATAAACCACCTAATGAATAAATATCGGATTTAGCACTGAGTGGTTCATTTGCAATTTGTTCCGGCGAAGCAAAGTCAGGTGTTCCAATAAACCCTTGGGTTTCAGACGAGTTTTCCGATTGATTTTTTGCCAGACCAAAGTCCAATATCTTAGCAAAATCTCCGATCGCAGGAAGCGTTTGTACGATAATATTGGCAGGTTTTAAATCGCGGTGAATGATATCCCGCGCGTGTGCCTCATGTATTCCGTTTGCGATCTGTCGCACTAACTCCAACGCACGATTTACCGGAATGCCTCCTTGAGATCGTTCGACAATGTCCTCGATAGTGGTCCCGTCTATATATTCAGTAATCAAAACTACCGAATGTGCTTCTTCGATCACTTCCACAATTCTCACAACATGTGGGTTTCGGAGTTTGGCTAATGAACGCGCCTCTCGTTGCCACCGAGGACTTTCGATGACTTTTTTATCCGTAAGGATTTTCGCTGCGAACTCGCGATTGAGGTGTTCTAATACGATACGATATACGGCACTCGTAACGCCGCTTCCCAACTGTTGTACAACAATATATCGGTCATCAAGCCGTTTACCAAGCCAGGAGTCTTTCCAGCTTGGTACGTTAATCCAACCTTCATCGGGTTTAGGTTGCTCACATTTTTTACAGAGCTCGTCGTCTTCGAAAACTAACGACATACATTTGGGACAAGTTTTAACTTCTGTACTCACGCCTCCAATCGTAACCGACTTTCTTCGCTATGCCGAGAAAGAAAACTTAGATTTCTGTGTTTCACGAAAAATGTTTTACATCGGCGGGTTGGCGTTCCGCTTCGGTGGCATCCACTCGCGTTTTGAATGTAAGATTTCCAAATAGCGAATCAGCTTCCGACGCGTTTCGTGAGGTTCGATGACCGCATCCAGATAACCACGGCTTGCAGCGATATCAGGATTTAGAAACTTTGTATCGTAGACCTCTTTGAGTTCTTCTGTCTTCGCGAGCGGATCATCGGCCGCTTTTATCTCACGACGGTTCAAGACCTCGACGGCACCAGCTGCCCCCATTACCGCGATTTCAGCGTTTGGCCACGCAAGATTGATGTCACCACCAACATGTTTGGAGCTCATCACGATATACGCGCCTCCGTACGCTTTACGCAAAATTACGGAAAGTTTGGGAACTCGAGCCTCACAATAAGCATAGAGCAATTTGGCACCATGATCGATTACGCCGCCGTGTTCTTGATGACGACCGGGCATGAAACCTGGCACGTCTACTATGCTTACCAAAGGAACGTTAAAGGCGTTACAGGTTCGAATGAAACGCGCGCCTTTACGGCTAGAGTCAATATCTAAAACCCCAGCAAGATGCCCTGGGTTATTGGCAACCACACCTACCACATGACCACCTAAGCGGGCGAAACCGACGACAAGATTTTCTGCCCAAATTTTGTGGACTTCAAAAAACGAATCTTTGTCAAAAATCAGATCGACGATCTGACGTATTTCATAAGGTTTTTTAGGATCAGCGGGAACCAACTCGTGGAAATCAACATCCATCCGTTCATGAGAATCTTTGGTCTCAAGAAATGGAGGAGATTCGCGGTTGTTTGATGGAAGATAGCCGAGAAGCTTGCGTGTTTGATCGATGGCTTCCTTATCCGATTGAAACAAAAGGTTAGCGACGCCTGTCGCTGAATGGGTTTTTCCGCCGCCGAGCTCCTCGACGGTAATATCTTCAAAGGTAACCGTCTTAATCACTTTAGGCCCCGTTAGGAACATATAGCTAGACCCATCTACCATACCTACAAAGTCCATGAGGGCAGGGGAGTAGACCGCACCACCAGCACAAGGACCCATAATCAAACTTATCTGCGGGACAACCCCAGACGCCAACACGTTGCGACGAAAGATCTCTCCGTAACCTCCAAGCGAATCGACCCCCTCTTGGATTCGCGCGCCGCCAGAATCATTGATCGCCACAAAGGGCGCGCCTGATTGCATCGCCAAGTCTTGAAGTTTAGAAATCTTTCTAGCGTGCGCCTCACCTAAGCTTCCACCCAAAATCGTTCTGTCCTGCGCGTAGGCGAAAACCGGTCGTCCATCCACCAAGCCGCATGCAGTAACAACACCATCACCTGGAAATCGCTTTTTATCCAAACCAAAATCGTAACTTCGGTGTAGAACTTCGGACCCAATTTCTTCCATGCTATTATCGTCAAATAGCCATTCTAAACGTGTTCGTGCAACGCTTACTTTTCTCGGGCTGGCGATTACTTTTTCGCGTAAATCAGAAATCTTTTCTTCGTTATTCATTCGTTCTCTCCCGAAATACTCACTAGTGGATCACCGACGAAAATTGTCTTTCCGGCTTCAATATGGATTTCGGAGACCATACCCGAAATCGGCGCACCAAAGGCATTCTCCATTTTCATTGCTTCGATGATAACTACCGGCGCACCACGTTCGACGCGGTCCCCAACTTTGACAGGGACATCTAAAACGATTCCCGTAATCGGGCTCGCCAAAGTCTCGTTGCCTGATTTGATTTCTTCTGCCACCGAAGCACTATCGGCTAAAACTAAATCGGCCGCGTGAACGATATCAAAAGCAACGGTCGCGTTCTCGTCACATAAAACCAGTTTTCCATTTCTGGCTTTGATCTGCAGCCGATGGAGTTCACCGTTTATAAATAAATCGAAAAGGCCATCAGAACGTCGTCCCTTAATCTCAAGAGAAACCGGAGTTTCTGACGAATCAATAGACGCTGTCCATTGACCACGTTTCGTCTCAAACAGAGTCACACCCTGTTCCTTTTCACCAGGTAATTTAACCAAATACATTCTAAGCCTTCCAGTTTGGGATATCTTTTCTATCCACTGTTTGTGTGGTTCCTACCTTCGGCAGAAATCCTTTGTGTTTTAGAAGCGCAATCGCCGCAACCAACTCTTCTTTCGTTAATTTCTTTTTCGAAATCTCACCAAGTTCCTCCGTAAACTCAAGATGAGTTGAAAGCTTAGCGAAGCTGAAGACGGTATCATTGTTTACTACCGCCTCGACAATGCCCGCTTCGTTTGACCCGAATTTCGATTGGATCCCCAACGCTTTGGCAGCAATTTTTGCCTCACCTAATAAACTAATATTGAAGGTATACTTTGCCGTCGTTTTTTGAACGCTATCTACATGAACTTCTTCTGGACGCAGGTAGAGGCCAAGTCCAAGCGCTTTGCTTACAGATTCTTTCACCGACCATAGAACGGCAAATTGTTCGTCCGTCGATGGAAATCCTTTTAGGTTTATTTCAGCTTTCGTGAAGTAATTCCTTGCAAACGAAGCCTCACGAGCTTCGATATGTTCCAGATCAATGCCAAGTCTGCCCTCACCGACGATGAGGGCAACTTTAGCAACGCCCTGACTATGGGTTATCGACAGATGTGGGAAACGAGTTGTCGTTCCGTCTCGAAGTCTAAGGATAGGTGCACCTTGTTCATTTTTCCAAACTTCAACATTGGATATGTCTACTTTTTGTCCCCAGAAATCGCGGACATAATTTACGGCGATGCGTTTCGCCGCGATTCGGGCGGCCATCCATTCGCCTTTTCGTTTCGGACTTATGAGACGTTCGTACGCCTCTTTTTCGGATTCAGATAGGAAGGTTTCGCGATCGATACTCAACCGATCGAGCTGGCGTTCCACGTCCTCTGAACGCATCGTGATGGAAGAATATAAGGCCTTTTTAAGGGGGTTGAATTGTTCGGATTCGGTCAAACTTCGATGTCCAATCATTTCAACTTTGGTCAATCTTTGGAGAAGCACTCCGTTTTGGTTCACGACCTCCGCATCAAACGCGATGGTGTGTTCGGCGTTGTCGTCACGCTTTTTACAGCGAATTGATAATGTTTGTTCGGGGAGAGCATGAGCATAAAACTCTACCCTTTCAATAGCGTAGGGAAGATAACTAAGTTTGTTATGATACATTCCCCACAAACCAATCGCTTGGAATGCCATTTCGCGAACCATCGGGTCGCTCGTGAAGCTCTTGTTCGAGAACCCCTTACTGAAGCGTTCTTTCGGAACATGCCCCAAAGCAACCACATGCCCATCTCCAACGACTGGAACGGTGTCAAGGACTTGGAAGACACCTGTATGGAAGTAACGTTTGTAAATTTCGTTACTATCCGGACCTTCTAAATAATGTTCGTCGGGCACGATAATGACGGGATCTTTGCCCGATCCATCGCCTTTCTCAGCACTGAGTTTGAAGTGGTCCTGATGAACAATGCGTCCAGTTTTCGTTTTTCTTTCCGAACTCACGACAGCGTTCCAACCCGACGCTGTACGCGTCGCTTTAGCGTCGAGAATAACGGGTTCATTGCGATGAAGTTTAACCGCGCGGTCAAAGTGCACATCTGTGAATATCCACGGACCATTCTCGGCGCTCTCAATCGCTTCTTGCATGAACTCCAATCCCATTACGCCGGGGACAACGGGGTTACCTTCATAGACATGGTCGCCCAGAAAACGATCCGTATCTGTATTGAACTCGCGTTGAGCCCAGACACTATCGTTGGTCTTGTTCATGATTTTTGAAACCAAAGGTAATGTCGGAGCCAGGTTTTGAACGCGAGTGCGTTGGGCGAAATCACCGAGGTCTCCCGCGATTAGAATTTCTCCTATAAAGCCACCATCAAGTAAGTTTCCAACAAGTGGCGCACCAATCGAAGGCGGTAACAAAGTTACGCCACGTGCTTCCAATAAAGACTTCATACCAGAGTCCGCGGCCATTCCCACCTCATCCCAGGCAGTCCAATCAATCGAAAGCGCGTTGGATTTTCCTGAACTATTAATTCGGGCCGCTAAACGATTCAATGCATCGTTTGCAGAGCTATAATCGACCTGACCTGGGTTCCCGAAACGTCCGGCGACACTAGAAAAGAAAACGAACGTTTTTGGAGGGGATTTCTCTAAAGCTCGTACTATCGAGAGGCCACCGACAGCTTTACCAACAAAAACGCGATCGAAGGCTTTTTTGTCTTTATCCAAAATAGGCCGGCTCTCTTCAACGCCAGCACCATGAATGACGACCTCGATCTTACCCATCTCTTTGTTTACCAAATCGGTAAGCTCGGAGATCTTATCGAGTACGGAAATGTCGGCGCTATAATAACGAACGTCCGAAGCTCCAGCGACGAGCATACGATCGATGTTCTTCGCGATTTCGCGCTGAGACATAAGCGGCCATAGCCCATTCTTAACTGCGAGCGGAGTTACTTTTTTACCCGCTTTTTTAAGGTTAGCTTTTACTTCTTTTTTCGCTTCACCCAGATCAATACTTAATGGGTTTTTGATATTTAGCTTGGTCCTTCCGACAAGCGCGAGTTTACACTTATATCTTGCCGCGAGGTCGATGCATACTTCTGCACTAATACCTTTTGCTCCACCGGTGACAAGGATGACGTCCTTTTTAGAGAGCTTGATAGGATCAACAGAACTCTTTGTATCTTCTAAGCTAACGAAGGTCGGGATATATTTTACTCCGCCGACGAGACCGACTTCAACATGTGAATTATCAACCACCGCTTGCCAGAGCACTTCTAAGCCTAGGTCAGGATGCAGTCCGTCACGGGGTATATCCACTACAGAAATTCGTGCTTGTTCCCATTCACGTGCAATGGATTTGGTAAATCCTGCTACGGCTCCGGCTAGCGCGAGCGGACCTTTAGCACCTGAGTCGAATCCTAGCCGACCACCCATAGCCGTTATCGCAACAAGAAAATTTTTCTCGCTGGGGTCTTCGCCTAGATGGCGACGCCATGAACGCGCGAAATGAAAGGTCTTAATCGCCGCTCCATAAACTTGTTCAGGTGTTGCGTTTTCTCCGCCAAACCCTAGGAGATTAACAATGCCGTCCACGCGCCCGATTTGTTTGAGCGCTGCTTGAATGGCATCTTCGTCACGTAGGTCACAGCTAATCATACCTTCATCCAGAGGCGTGCGTTCTTCAACATCACGCATAGAAAGAACTTCTGCACCGAGTCGTTTCGCGGTTTCCTGCAAGAGATCAGCGACGATGATAGGACCGCCTAGAATGATAACACGCTTGTTGCTTAAACGTTGTTTCAGAATAGCAGCATCAAAGGCCGAAGACGCAAAAGCCTCAGCAGCGACCAGCTTAGGTATGAAGTTATTCGTTTGTTTTGATTTCGTAGGGTTGGTTTTCGCTGCGATGTGGACTTTTTTAGGCTTCACATCCGCTTTGACGACACGATTGGTTTTAACTTCTTCTTCGGCGATACGGACAAACGCATCTTTATCGTCGGTCAGGCGTAAAACACGATCAATAATGACGGGAACTGGGTGTTTATAACCGAAGTGTTCTAACAACCACTTTTGATTCTGGATTGGGTCGAATAGTCGATTTTCGGTCCGAGCACGATATCGGAAAAAGGCGAGCGCAAGCTGGGAACCAAATCCTGCCGCGAGTCTTAAAGCATAGTTTAATGGATATTCGCCCCCCTCAGAAAGACGGAGGTTTCCAAGGATTGGATCCGCATCTTTGTAGTTTGCGATGTGCGGTATGCGACGATGCTGAAGTGCCTTCAGTGCAAGCACTTCTTCAATTCCAGCCCCCATCGCGTGACCAGTAAATCCTTTGGTGTTGGCAATCACGACTTCGTCTGCGTTTTCTCCAAAGTTTCTGCGTAAAGATTCGATTTCGGTTTGTGCCGATCCGCCTCGAGCTGGGGTATAGGTTTCATGCGATACAAAAACCGTATTCGCTGCGAAATCCTTCCTCGAAATTTGAAATTGTTCCTCAACTTGAGAAATTAGATTTCCAACCGAATGTGCGATGTGGTCGACATCTAAGCGTGTCGGATGCAACGCAGAGTTTGCAATATGCGTCATCAACACGTCAGCAATGGGTTCGATTCCTCGTGCTTCAGGTAGACCTTCTTGTTCAATAACGATTGCAACAGCGCCCATTCCGATAATCATTCCGTTTCGGCGTTTATCAAAGGGGAGGGCAGCTTTAGTAACGTCCTCCTGAGTTGTAGCGGCACCGGTTGCTAGAAAGCCTGAACCGACCCATTCCATAAGAGCAGAACCGCTTGCGTTATCGGCTCCTAAGACGATAACTCGCTTACAACGACCTGCGCCAATCCAATCCTGGGCGAGCGAAATCGCTGTCGTGGTAGAAGCACACGCATTGTTAATTTTGGTATTTGGACCACGAGCGCCAATCATTTCGGCAAACCTAGAATTGGCGATACCGAGTATTTTTAGAAGATAGCGATGATCGAATTGGTAATCTTTTTCATTGCTCGCTTTTAGCTCGTCAATGAGCGCGTCTTGTCCGGCGAACGCGGTAGCAAATATAACACCGGTTTCTTCGCCAATTTCTTCGGGAAGGGTATAGCCGACCGTGACTTTTTTGCCCTGCGTGGTGGTACGAAAACGGGGAATCAAAGGAATCCCAGCATCACGCAATGCATTGAAACCGGCAGCGATTGCCATCTGTGATGTCTCATCTATGGTGTCTCGAATACGGTCTGAAATTCCCCATTTTGAGAGTTCAAAATCCCCAGCTCGGCCGGCGAGTTTGATAACATCTTTTGTATCTTCAACTGGAACAAGATCTCCACCGCCGGAGTCATGTTTAATAAGACGTACAATACCTTTATTGGTCATTGCCTTACGAGCGTTATCATCCAATGGAAGAATCATGTTTGTGCCATCGAGTAGTTTATCGACGGCGTCTTCGTCAAAAACTTCAGGCAAGCCTGGTAGACCTAAGGCGCATCCGGAAACGACAACTTTTGCCTTTATTGCATGTTGGGTAATGCGGTTATCGCGTGCTTGGTTTTGTACGATTTTTCCTACGGGTTTGGGCGGAGGAGCTATGCTCGATTTTTCAGCAGCTTTAGCAACATCGACTTCGTCGGTGGAAATAGGGCTTTGTAAAACGTATTCCGCCAATCTGTTGATAGTTGGGTACTCCGCTAAACGGAATTCATCATCTTTTTGAAGCGCGTAGATTTCGCGCACAGTCGCCATGATTTCTGCTTGCTTTACAGTATCTATACCTAGGTCTGCTTCTAGCTCGAATTCAACTTCGATCTCGTCTGCATCGTATCCCGTTTTTTCGCAGAGTGTGCCGATAATCGTCGCGACAACGGCTTCATGAGTAAGCACATTTGTGGGCGTAATCATAGGCGCGGCTGTTTGAGAATTAGCCGGTGCGGTTTGAGTCGAAGACGTCGGGTTTTTCGCGATTACGTAATCGGCAAGATGGTTGAGTGTTGGATATTCAGCGAGACGAAACGCATCGTCTTTTTCCAAAGCGTAGACTTCGCGAACACTCGCCATGATTTCGGCTTGTTTGACGGTATCGATGCCTAAGTCCGCTTCTAGCTCAAAGTCAGCTTCGATTTCGTCGGCATCGTAACCTGTCTTCTCACAGAGAATGGAAACGATTTTTTCGAGCACGCTCGCTTTAGAATGTGCTGGGTTCTGAGTCTGATCGGAGCTTCTTTGAACCTCCGACTTTTCAACGGGCACTGCCGAGGTTTTTGCTTCAGTAGATGGGACGGCGCTTCCGTCGCAACGTTCCACGACGTAACGCGTAAGATGATTTAGCGTCGGGTACTCCGATAGCCTAAATTCATCGTCTTTTTCTAGGGCGTATAATTCCCGAACAGAACCCATGATTTCGGCCTGCTTCACGGTGTCGATACCGAGGTCGGCTTCGAGCTCAAAGTCGGCTTCAATTTCATCGTTATCATAACCCGTTTTCTCACACAGAATACCGATGATGGTCTGGAGTATTTCGTCCGTATTTACGGTGCCTGCGACCGACGCATCTTCTCGTTTTGGAGTCGCAGCGGCAGAAACTGGAGGAGCCTGAGGGGTAGTCAGGCCAGATTGTTTCCCACCTTTGTCGATCACGTATTGTGTAAGGTGATTAAGAGTTGGGTACTCTGACAGCCTAAATTCATCGTCCTTTTCGAGCGCATATAATTCGCGCACCGACCCCATGATCTCAGCCTGTTTCACGGTATCTATCCCAAGGTCGGCCTCGAGCTCAAAGTCGGCTTCGATTTCGTCGGCGTCATAACCGGTTTTTTCACACAATACTTCAATGATCGTAGAAAGAACATCAGGCTTCCCAGCTGGCGCAGCGCTTGTCGACGGTGCCGGTGCCGGTGAGGATGCGACGTTTTCTTCTGCGGGCGTCTGAATCGTTTTGTTGTTAGCACCTTGCCAAACAGAAACCGACCAGAGGTTTGCTAAAGCTGAATAGAAGGAGAGAACATCGCCCGCTTTGGGGTGATTTGTGTAAAGTGCACGATGGTCGCGTTTGCTTAAGATGTCTGAAACAAAAGAGGTTTGCGCACGCTTGGGCCCCACTTCGATAAATACACGCGTGCCCTTTTCGTACATACGTTCGATGAGCGCGATGTATTCCACGGGGGCCGCAACCTGTTCAGAAAGTAGGTCTCGAATTTCGTCCTCGACCCCTTTTCCGGTTGGGTAAAAGTCGCCCGTCACGTTGGTCAAAATTGGAATTTTGGGTACTGAAATATCGATCGTCGATAGATGCTTTCTAAGCGGAACGCTAGCCGCGGCTACCACCTTACTATGGAAGGCATGCGAGACGGGCAAAATTACAGTTGATAGTCCCATTTCGCGAAACGCCTTTTCGGCTTTCTCTACGGTTTTTGTTTCGCCGGCAACGATGGTCTGATTGGGACAGTTTTTATTGGCACAGACAGCGTAGCCGTCAATCTTTGCAAGAACATCTTCGACTGTTTTGGCGTCCGTCGGGACACCGAGCATAAGGCCAGAATCACCATTCATAGGTGTGGCATTTGCCATCTCGGTTCCGCGCGTGGCAACGGTTTTCAGGGCAGAAGGGAAGCTCATCACACCTGCGGCAACGCACGCACCGTACTCACCTAAAGAGTGACCCGCGACGACGTCTGCCTCGACACCTAAGTGACGAAGAAGTCTAAGAAGTGCGGTGTCGGCGGTAAGAACTGCGGGTTGTGTTATTTCTGTTTTAGTCAGCGCCTTGAATGCCTCGAATTCATCTTCCTTTGGATCCGGAAAAATGATCGAAGAAATTTTCTTATTCAAAACCGGCGTCATGATTTCGTCGGCCTCATCGAAGGTGTCCTGAACGACGGGAAAACGTTCGCGCAGGGCGCCCAACATTCCCAAGTATTGAGAGCCCTGTCCTGGGAAAAGCATGGCAACTTTTCCTGTATTGGCGCTATCTGAAAAGAACACGCCCTGGTTCTGCAGAAGCTTCCAACCCTTTTTCTTCGCAAGTGCTTTTTCAGTTTTTGGAACCTTCTTTTTAAGGTCTTCCAGACTTGTGAATACCATCGCCAAACGTGTAGTTCCGGCGCGTTTTGTGGCGCTAAAAGAAATTGAATTTTCTTCAATCGCTTTGGTTGGATCGCTTTGGAAAGTAGCGCAAAATGTTTTAAAAGAACTTACTAAAGAAGGGTAATCGTCTGCATCAAAGCCGAGGATACCATCGCTATATTTTTTCATATCAGGTTGCATGGTAGTTTGGGCTTTAGACGTTTTAGAAGCCGATTTTTTTGAGGGTTTACTGGTCATCGGTGCAGTGGACGAAGGCGTAGAAATAAACTTCCCTTTACTCCCTTCTGGATCGTATTCTTCAAGAATGGCGTGAAAGTTCGTGCCGCCAAAACCAAAAGCACTAATTCCTGCTCGTCTAGGTGTTCCGGGTTTGGTTTCCCAGGGTTCTAGTTCTTTCTGGACTTTAAAAGCGGTGTTCTCGATCTCAAGCGCAGGGTTTTCGTTAACGACATTGATCGTAGGCGGCTTGACTTTTTCTCTCAAAGCAAATGCGATTTTGATCATACTTGCGGCAGCTGCAGCCGATTTTAGGTGGCCGATCATCGACTTAACACTTCCTAATCCGACTTCAAATTCTGGCTTGTCATCTTGGGAGAATACTTCTCTGACGCTTCTGAACTCAGCAGGATCGCCGACTGGAGTGCTCGTCCCGTGTGCTTCCACCAAAGATATGGTGCTTGGTCCAAAACCTGCGTCGTTGTAAGCGCGGCGTAAAGCATGCATTTGACCGCGAGGGTTCGGGGCCGTGATTGCCTTACCTTTGCCATCACTTGACCCGCCGATTCCGCGAATAACGGCATAAATTGAGTCATCATCTCGTACTGCGTCCTCTAAGCGTTTGAGGATTAAAATCCCAACGCCTTCACCCATTACGAATCCGTTTGCACCGGCATCAAAAGGACGCGAGCCGGTATCAGAAAGCGCGCCGATTTTGGAGAATTTTACGAAGGTCGGCGCGCCCATCGCGCGGTCCGCTCCGCCTGTAACGACCATGTCGTATTGTCCAGAACGCAGTCCGTATATCGAACTCTCCATTGCAGCGAGTGTAGAAGCACATGCCGCATCGCAGGTATAGTTGGGTCCGCGTAAGTCGAAAAGTTGTGCCACACGTCCAGCGACGATATTGGCGAGTTCGCCTGGCATTGAGTCTTCATTGATAATGGGACTTTTAGCTTTGATCTTTTTTGAAACACTTTCGACTAGTTGTTCGATTTGTCCTTCAGACATATTCCCGAACGACAAATCTCCGATGGATTGGCGGATCGCCTGATTGATTTCAGCGACTTGTACGCGAAGATTCGTATCATCTCGTAAATCACCACCGAGGGCGTTGCCAAGAATCACTGCGCAACGGTCGCGGTTAAATTCCTTTTTATCGTAACCGGAATCTTCCATCGCTTCTTTCACCGCAGATAGAGTTAAAAGCTGCGTTGGATCGGTTCGTTGAACGAGCGTCGGTGGAAGGCGAAACCCTTTACGATCAAATGTGTAGTCGGTAATCCATCCCCCAATCTTACTGTAGGTTTTATCGGGGGCGTTACGATCAGGGTCCCAATACAAATCGGGGTCCCATCTTTCAATCGGGACTTCCTGAATAGCCGAAACGCTATTCTTAATATTTTCCCAAAAGGCGTTTGCCGAAAGTGCCCCTGGTAGACGTGCGCCCACGCCTACGATTGCGATTGCTTTTTGACTATTCATCTTTTCTATTTTCATCGTTTCCACCTAGATAAGTAAATGCTTACTTACTTCGGCATCCATAACTTAGGCATTTAGGAATAGCAAGTCGTTAGGCGGCAAAAAAGTGAATCTTCAGTCGGTTTGCCCATCTGGTGGAAGGTAACTCCACGTGTTCGGGGGGATTTTGATTAAATCCCGAATGCGTTTCGTTTGGATTGAATTTCATTCGATACAAAATTATTTTCGTTGCGCAGATCGAATGCGGAAGCAAGCCGACTTATTTCAGCGTTGAGAAAGGCTTTTAGCGAATTCAAATCATAATCATGCCCTAAATGCGTCCACGGAAATGAAAATGTCGATCCGATTTCACTTCCAAAGAAGCATGTAGCTGCCGTGAAAAATCTCAGCTTTTGATCGAGTTCGTTGGTTTTTATTGCGTGACCAAGGTAGTTTGAAACGATCTTTAGGGCGTTTTTACGATCTTGTATCGCTAAAAGATGGAGTAGGAATTGCGCGGCTAAGGACACTTGGTCGATACTGACGTCGTCGAATGCGAACACACTAAAATCGAATGCGATTTGGGATTCATGGTCGTCGGCACCTAAAAAGGGAAGGGCCAAAAGGTGAGATGCTAGGGGGACGAGGTTACAAGTGTCGCCGGAACGAAGTAATCTGCGGTAGACTCCTAATCCTTTTTCGATGTTTCTAGATTCGATCTGGAATCGCATCTCGTAGTGGGATTCGCATGCTCGACACCTCTGGTGTCCTGTCTCGCAGGTTTCATTTAGCCATTGTTTGCGTCGTTTGATAGCCTTTTCTTTATCACCCATCTCGATCGCATTGATCCAACCAAACATAAAATGAGCGCGTAATCCGAAACCGTGTTTTTGAAAGCGATCGGCAATATCACTCTCTATAGATTCGATTTGCTTTTTTGAAATCGTCGGAAAAGAGACAACCATTCTGTTTATCCATTTTGCCGACCAAAGCACGCTGAAGGTCTCTTTCAGTGCGTATTCTTTTTCCGCGTCAAATTCGGCAATACAATGGGTAAACATGACGAGTGCCTTTTGGATATCTCCGCTGAACACCGTGGATTGAATGATTTCTAAACGTATCGAGAAAGACAGTGAATCAAGATTTTTTGCGTCCGCCTCAGCGAGTAAGTTCTCTAAAAACGCAGTTTTGGATTCGCTATCGTCTAAAGAATAAGCATCGTATAATGCTTCCCAAATTTCCTGTTCTCGGTAGTCCATAAATGTCTCTTAATTATGCAGCGTATCTGAAGCGTTCAAGGGCGATCTTTTTCAAGACCTCTTCGTCTCGATTTGGGTTATCAAAAAGCACTTGATCACTTTTCGATCTCCTCAGCTAGTAAATCTAACATATTCACTCCGTTTCGTGCCTCTCACGCTCGCAATAAAAAAAAATAAAACGAACGCGAATTAATCCTAGTTTTTGATTTGACATGATAATGAAATTGTTGCATATACCCGTTTCCACGCGGGAGTAACTCAGTGGTAGAGTGCAACCTTGCCAAGGTTGACGTCGCGAGTTCGACTCTCGTCTCCCGCTCTAAAAACGCCAATCCAAATCGGATTGGCGTTTTTTTTACGCTTCGATGAGCGTTATTTAACAAGATACAACAGCGCTTATTTCAACAGCACTAAAGAATAGGGCGAAGTTAAGTAGAACTTTCTTGTGTTAAAGACGTGGCCCGTCACCCAGGATTCCAGCGGCCTTTTCCAAACAAGTTTGAGATAAGGGGAGCGCACACGTTCCCGCGCCTGAGTTGTCTGGGCTCGAACACGAAAGGCCGTTCCAATAATGACATTGTGGAACCGCTGAATCCTCTTCGTCGCAAGCTTCACCGGTGGTTCTTAATACGACGCATTTTTGTTCGATCAAATCACCGGTTTCGTGGTTGTAAGTTGAACTACACTCCATCGAATCATCAAAGCATTCGTAGAAGGGGAACTCGCCGCATTCTTCGCCTTCTTTAGGTAAAGTGGCGCACTTACCTTGCTTAGCCTCTTTGTCGGCATTGAAACAAGCCAAACCGGCGTGGCAGCGTAGGATACCCGGATTGGCACTACGCTCAACATCGCATACTTCGTCTTTTTTCACATAAGTAGCAGCTTTACATGTACCCATTCCCGAATCATCAACGGCTAAGGGAATGCAAACTAAAGGAGAGAAGCGCCCACATGGGTAGCTATCAGGGACATGACACGCGTCGCCTTCGGAGATCCCTTCGATTGCTTTTTTATATTGAGCAATTTCCCACGTGAGGTTTTCAACGGTCTGTTCAAGGGAAGCTTCGATACAGGTTCCAAGTCCCGGGCCGCCGTAGTTATTTTCACCTTCACCTTCACCTTCACCGCCTTCGCCTTCACCACCAGGGCCAGGGAGTGGTCCACAGGTAAGGCCGGCCGCGCATGTTTCTTCGTAAAGAACACACTCGGCACCTTTAGCTAATTTTTTGACACACGTTGCGGTTTCTTCGTCTATAGATTCACACCTGAGCCCCTCCTCACAGGGAGCCTGCGTACAATCTTCATTTATCTTAACCGCGGCGGTACAAACTCCTTCACCAATACACCGATCAACTTCGTTGTATGAATCAATCTTACAAAAGCTTTTTTGGGTAGCGCTGTCGGGACAACTTTCGTCGAAATTGCATGTTTCGCCTACTTTTCTACGTCCCACAAAAGGCACCATTTTAAAGGAACCATGATCGAAGCTAGGTGTACCTAGGTCTCTGTACTCCATATGCTTTCGCTCAAATTCTGCCAAAATAACAGGAGCACAGGTCTTCTGGGTGATGAGCTCCTCAATCTTCATTTTTAGTTCTGTAAATTCATTTGAATCAATCTCCATCTCTTCAGATTGGTCAAAGCGAACTTTTAGAAGTGCTAATTTCTTAACCAATAAATCACCAATAATTTTCTTAATATGGACCGTTTCAGTTTCGGCAAAATTTGGATCCGCCAATAATTCGGAACTCCATTCAAGGCTCCCTGCTACCCAACCTAAGTACTCCTTCTCGTAACATGAGTAAAACTCAGTGTAAGAATCATTAAGTTGTTCGAGCATCTCAAGCTGCGTTAACTCCTTAGGGTCTACAGCTGCGTCGTCTTTCACTGCGGCATCAGGCTGAGTACCAGCGTCGCTAATATTATTCTCGTTCGCAGTATCGTCTCCTGAACACGCAACGAGAGAAATGGTGAGGGCTATTAGCGCAAAAATATTTTTATTCATTCTAAACATTGTTCTTCCTACAAATAAGTAATTCAAAAAATATATCGCCGCGAAAATAGCGCATCGCACATTCGAATACAAGCACTGACATCTGGTTGACGCGATGTCCTTTCCGAACACGCTGTATGTAAGGGGGGACGTCTTCGAATAACTTTTTTTCGTTTCCCACGTTGCTTATGGTTTCATTAGGCGATGAATGGATTTTTTCGTTATTGAGCCCTTAGGGAGAGGCAATATTGAATCGCTTACACCGGTCGGTTGTTCAGAAAAAGTCAGGAGGATCTGAACTCTTATCGTCCGGAAGGCCGACAAAAACATCATCACCCTCCCGTTTTATTTCGTAACGTTTCACCTTATAACGGGGATCGGATTTACAATCGCCCGCCTGAAAGTCGAAACCCCAATCATGTCGAGGACACTTGACAATACAGCCCTGAACACTGCCGATTCCGAGGTGACCGCCGGCGTGCGGGCAGTTGTTTTGGATGCAATAGAGATTTCCTTCGGAAAGGAAAATGGCGACCCGTTTAACGCCTGCAAATACGACTTTCCCTTCGCCTTCGATAAGGTCTGAAAATACTGCAACTTTATGGAAAACGTCGGCGGCTTCTTTGGTCATTTTGTTAACACGTTTGAGGAAAACTAAATTACACGTCTTTATTGAGAAGGAACACGCTCGCTCCAAATGTTCCGCATTGTCTTTGATTTCGCCAAAAACTCCAGTGGATATATACTTTTCCATTCGGCGACACGATTTCGTTTGGTGCTCTTTTATGCGGACCTACCTGATGACCAATTGCAATGGCTTCCGCGTCAAAGCGCAATGCTCCGGAAGATTTTACGATGTTGATCTTTTCCACTTCTCCGCTTTCCCCATCAATGACAAATTCCAATTTAGTTCCCAAGCTTGGGTCGCTAAGTTCTGAATCCATCGAATCATAAAGATCTAACTTAATAAGATAATTATTAGCCCACAGCGGATGAATTTTGCGATGGATATGCGCCAGGTAAGATGCGGCGACATTTTTATGTGCGTTCACGCCGGTATGATTCCCAGGTTTTAATTCTGGGATGAAATTTTCTAAGCTTGCCTTTAAGGCCTTATCATTCTTTTCGTAATTTTTCATGAATTTGCGACCTGCACGACGCTCCATCTTTCGTCGACTGAACCCAGGTTTAGATAAGACATTTTTAGCTTCGTGAAGGGTAGGCTTTTGGAAGGGATTTCCGAATTCTTGAACGGGTTTCTTTTTGCGAACCAAGCCTTCTATAGGTTTTGGTTTTTCGGATTTAGGTTCAATGGTTTTCCCCGCTTTAGAGGCCTCCAATTCTTTCTCTTCGGGTTTTTCTTCGGGTACTTTTGGAGTGGGCTTGCGTTCTCGTTTGGCGGG
>CALJNB010000133.1 GCA_937981985.1 uncultured bacterium | reverse complement strand
CCGGACTCAAATTTTGTCGATCTGACGATCAATGTATTCGAAAAAATAAACGACCGCATTCGTTTTCTTTATGACCGTGATCATCAAATTGGGCACGCCTATTTCTTTGAGGCAAGTGATTGGGAAAAACTACGTCTTGTTTTTATCGACCGTATTATCCCTCTCCTTGAGGAGTATTTTTATGGAGACTGGTTAAGAATCTGCGCTGTTCTTGGTTGTCCCTACGATGAGTTAGGAAAACCTGATGGTCGCAAAGCGAATTCCTTTCCCATCGTGTCGGCGATTCGAAGCGCGCAAAAAAAAGTGCTCGGATTTGAGATGGAGGGAAAGGACGATCAAGTGGACTTCATGATTAATTCCGATTTTTCAGAATCAGCAGATTTAGAAAAATTCTTCGGTTCCATCTTATGAATCGCCTGACGGTTTTAGAATACGAACCCATTCGTCGGTCTTCAACCACAGAAAGGACCGAATTTGGTGTGTCTTTGTCGGAACGAGATTTCGACCGTTTACGCGATTATGACGAGCGTGCACCCCGGTCCAATGGGAAGACGATTTTCACGTGGAAAGGAAAAGAAACCAAAGCGCGTCAATGGGTTGGTATCATCGAGTTACCCCATCTCAGTATCGAAATTCTTCCCAAGATAGCCCATGAAGAGGGCAGTAACTTTGCAAAGCGAAATCTATTCTACATGTTATCGGTTGCGGGTAAGGTACCGATTCGCGATCGTGAACTGGCGAGTCAAGATGTTGAGAATTCACCTATCATGGAATCGTTGATACGCGTCTTCGCGGAACGCTTTTCTCGAGAAATTCACCGAGGATTACCCCATCAATATATCGCTGAAGAAGAAAACCTTCCATTGATTCGCGGCAAACTTCTTATCGCAAAACATCTTAAAACCAACATGACTCGCCCCGATCGATTTTATGTATCTGTTGATTCCTTTTCACCCGACCATCTTTTAAATCGTATTTTGCGTGAGTGTTGTCAGACGCTTCTACCCCATGCAAGAAGGGCCAAGACCCAAAGACTTTTAAGGTCCGCTTTGATTCGCACTGATGGGATTTCGGATGTTACGATCCTTCGGTCCGATTTTGATTGTGTAAAAATTACTCGGCAGAACGAACGCTTTAAACCGCTCATCGATTTTGCAAAGATGGTCTTTGATGGGACATCACCAACCTCATCGGCGGGTCGTACAAAAACCTTTTCGCTTTTATTTGATATGAACGCGGTATTTGAAGCCTTCTTGGGAAGTATCTTTCGAAAGTACGTGGTGTCTGATGCGTGGAAAGTTCGCGAACAAGGTCAGGGCGGAAAAAAGCGCTACTTGGTTTACAATAATGGCGATGGTGTGACGAGGATGAAGCCCGATATTATATTATACGGTGGGAAAAATCGTCGAGTGATTATCGATGCGAAATGGAAAACACTGCGTGAACAAAAATCTAGCCGAATGGGTGTTACCAAGGGGGATATGCAGCAGTTGTTTACTTATGCACATCACTACGATTGTCGCGATGTTGTTTTATTATATCCTGAAATTCCTGGCAGCGAAGAAGGGACCTTTGACGTGAACATTCGCGGAGTCAAACGGTCGATTCATATTCGCTTTGTTGATCTGAGCGGTGACTTAAGAACGCGGGAGGTTGAGCTTGTTGAGCAATTGAAGACGATGGTTGGGCCTTGGTTGAAAAGGGCGGATTTTATTCGTCATGTAGATGCACCTAAAAGAGTGAACCATTCTTGAAGGACCTCGCCCACAGTATGAGGCTTGAAGATATGCTGTAGCTTTAGGTTGGAGAGGCACTTGAGAAATTGACCATGTAGGCTCCGTCTTTTATTTCATCTTTCACGTCTCGTGCAACGACAATGAAGTGAGAACCTTAAATTCGGATGTTTTCATTTCCAGAGATATGTATCCTAATTCTAGACATTAAAGATTGTAGAGAACAAACCGTTTAATTTCTTTCGTTTCTGGCCATTTGGGTTCGGCCTAAGAAAATACTATTTCGTCAGTAAGCTGTAGAAGAAGATGCAGGCATCGCTTTCTGAGGCAAAGGTTTTGATGATATTTTTTTTCCCTTTCTCACTATAGTAAATAATCCATTGATGGGGTTCAGAGTCTAAGCAATAGGCTTCGTTAGGAAGTCCCCCAGATAGAGAATAAGAAGCTGCGGGTATGTCGGATTTTTTAAGTTCGTATTTTAGTTGATCTAAAGTCACCGGTCGTTCTACCTCGATTCGATCCTTGTTCTCATTTGGGTATATACTTCTTAACGTTTTGGATGGACAGGATACTCATATCGTCGTTGAGGATGTTTTTGATCTTCGAAAGATTGATTTTTTTAGTCGGATAAAGAGCTCAATCTGCAGAAGTGAATATCCGTTTTCTATTTTGTCCACATAGGTTATATCCAGTCCTGTAACCATGGGTTTTCATCCTCAAGAGCCATCATTGATAGGACAGCTCGACGAAGAACGCCCTTGCTTAAGACATAACACAAAGGCAGTTCATGAATAACGCGCAATATAAAATTAGCATCGTTGGTGCGGGTGTCGCCGGATTGGTAGCGGCTATTGTTCTTGAAGAACACGGGTTCAAACCCGTCATCTTTGAAGCGACCGATAGCGTTGGCGGGCGAGTTAAAACCGATATTGTGGAAGGTTGGCAATTGGATCATGGTTTTCAAGTGTTACTTACGGCATACCCGGCAGCGCAAAAATATCTGGACTTTGATGCACTAGAATTACAAGAATTTTTGCCCGGTGCTGCGATTTTTAAACAAGGTCAGAAAAAGGTGATTGGCGATCCGTTGAGAGCACTGAATTTATTGGTGCCCACCTTGATTGCAAATATTGGTACTTTTGGTGACAAACTAAAAATACTAAAACTCAATAAATTACTGAAAGCCAAACGCTTAGACGAGATCTTTGAGAGTGAAGAAAAAACAACAAAAAGCTATTTGGAAGAGTTTGGGTTTTCCTCGTCCATGATTGATGATTTCTTCGGGCCCTTTTTCACGGGTATCTTTTTAGAGCCGAATTTAGATACGTCCAGCCGCATGTTTGAGTTTGTCTACAAAATGTTTGGCCAGGGTTTGGCAACATTACCCGAAGCAGGAATCGGCGCGATCCCTTTGCAATTATCACAGCGACTAAAGTCCACTCAGATTCATTTCAACGAAAAAATAACACAGGCCGATGGATCCAAGATCGTGCGCGCGGATGGGACTGAAGTTGAAAGTGACTTTACCATACTCACCACCGACATGGATCTTGCGACTGAGAAATCTGAAGGTCTCATGTCTAAATGGAAAGGTGTGGATACCTTATATTTTGAGGTGGGTAGGCGTGTCATTGATAAACCGCTTATCGGCCTGTTGCCGCAGACGAAGGGGTTGGTAAATAATATTTTTTATCACACCAGTTTGAAGACGAAGCGTTCAGGAAAAGGGGAACTCTTATCGGTCACCATTGTTAAAGAGCATAATTTCGAAACCGACACATTAGTAGAAGAGGTTACTAAAGAGCTATCTGAACTCTGTGGCATTGATGATATTAAATTCTTAAAACGCTATCGTATTCCGATGGCCTTACCCCACCTCTCAGATCTTAAATATCAGAAGGCGGCATCTGAACTTACGCCCGAAAATAATCTATTTATGGCCGGTGATATCCAGTTGAATGGTTCGCTTAACGCGGCGATGCTTTCAGGAGAGACGGCTGCGATGGGTATTATTAATGCTGCAAAGTCGAAAGCAGACACTTAAAACGACATTTGAATTCGTTTTTTCGATCTTTGATTCATAAAAATAGGGTGAACTAAAAAGAATTTTAGAAATAAACGGCGGTCTATTTGGGTTTCCAGTATCGTTTCAACATCCTACTTTAGACTCTTACAGGTCGTCACTCGCATTTTCGCTTAACAAGTAGGGGAGTTTGAATCTTTTACTAACCTTGCCAAGTGCCGCGGCTTCCAATTGGAAGAAAGAGGCTCGAACCCTCATCCCACCCAAGTCCAGTCAAATTGGATAAGATTTTCCAAATCTAAAATTTTTTTTAAATAAATAGGCAACGCATATCACTTGGGCCCGAAAAGGGTTTTGTCGCCAATCTAGGGGGAATTGGCTTGTTTGTATGAAATTATTTACTCAAAGGAGAAGAAATGAAGAAATTTACACTACTTAGTTTAATGTGCCTATCTGTTGCCTGTGGTCCTATGATCGAATTTCCAACGGGTCCTATCGGCGAAATTCCATCGGGCTCTATTGACGAAATCCCATCTAACGGCTGCCCAGAACTCAGCGACGATGTATTGAAAATCAACGATAATGTCCTTCCTGCAGAGTCCTGTTGGACCGTGTCCAAAAATTACACCCTAAAAGAAGATCTGGTCGTGAAAGAGGGCGTGACGGTTCTATTTTCTGAAGGTGTCGCCTTAACCGTCGGTCCAGGTTCATTAAAAACAGAAGGAACCTTTGAAAAACCAGTTTATTTCACCGGAACCGAAGAAACTCCAGGATTTTGGGCGGGTATCAATTTTGAATCGAGAAAAAGCGGGAATGTATTAGAATATGCAGTCGTAGAATTCGCCGGTGGTAGGTCAAAATGTCAGACCCTTTGGGATCCAGCAGCTCTTTGCCTCGCTCCGGGATCAAACGCGAAGATTATCAACACCGAAATCAAAGATAGTAAAAATTTTGCGATCACAACCACTAAGGATGTAGATATTGAAGGATTCTCACTGAATACATTTACCGAAAATGAGCGTGTACTTAATCTTAACCCTCAAAATGTTCGCCAATTAGCCGGAGACTCTAGCTATAACGGTAATAAAGAATCGGTCATCAAAGTTCGCAACCTCCGCTATAACGATAAGCTTGACAAAGACGGAATCTGGCCAGTCAATCCGATTCCCTATTATATTACTGGAAGCATCAAGATTAAGTCGGCGATTGAAATTGAAGCTGGCGCAATTTTTGAATTTAGCGCCCAAGGTGATATCAGAGTAGAAGTCGACGGATCGTTGACTGCAATCGGCACACAAAGCGACCCGATTATTTTTCGCGGAGCCGATTCGATTTCAGGATTTTGGAAAGGTTTGTACTTTGAGTCCAAGACATCCAAGAATATCTTAGAACACGTCGAAATATCAAACGCGGGTTCGACTTATCATGGAGCCTTTACCGGAATTGGTGGAATCGCGGTCTACGGTGGTCTTTTGACGCTCAACTCATCGAACTTTGTTAATAACAAAGAATCAGGTGTTGTTATTCATAACGATGGTGAACTCAATTATTGTACTTTGAACTTTGACAATAGTGGCATCGAAATCGACAATGCCGACTGGAGGGGCAAGGCCGGAGAAGGAGGCGTCTATACCGAGGTGTGTGATTGATTGATTAATTAATTAATTTTCGGTCTCATGCATCACCCACTGGCCGAAAGGCCCTTTTTTTGGGATTGAAGAAGAAGAGCAACGCCCCGCCAAGAAAGCGTCACAAAAGTGACAACTCCTCGTGGTTTATTAAGATCGCTCGGTCTTTATGACGACCCAATAAAAGCAAACCGCTCAAAAATGTGTCAAAACATTAGCCTGTCCTAATTTTGAGACACTCGATTGCTATTAAAAACGAAAAAGTGATGATAAGAGTTCTCCTGTACTCGAAAGTCCTTCTCCAAGGCCAAACTCGTTAAATTCGCTATCCTTTCTTTCACGCTTTGTAGTGAATAACCGGCCGTATTAATTTCCCAATAGTGCTCGCCATCGAACTCATGTTCTGGAAGTTTCAACCGCGGATGCGGTAAGGTGAACTCAACGAAACCTATCGATGGGATGCGCACCGAAACAGGCCAACGGGTCGCGGCATTTGGCAGTGAGATGATCACCTTTTTTTTTGCGACGCGTGACATTTCTTTTAGGGCATCGATACTTTTGTCAAAGGGCAAATGCTCTAGCATTTGAAAAGCGCACACCACGTCAAATGCGCCATCTTTAAAGGGGAGGTCAAATACCGACGCGATATGATCTGGATTGAGTTCTGGATCAATATCCAGGGTCTCAACTTTTAGTCCAAAACATTGGGCCGCAGCCTTAAATACACCTGCGCCTGGCCCGACTTCCAAAACCGATTTGGGCTCTACTTTGATGATTTCATCGACTTGATGCCAGGTACTCGCCCAACGATGTTTATTCATATAACTTTGAAAATTATAATGTTCTTTATCAACCTGCTTTTCCAGCATCTCATCTCCGCTGTTAAATATTTTCGTTTTTACTGAGAGCGCGCAGCGTTACTCAACTCAAGAAATATTGTGAACATTTCTCAATAAAGAGCTCGCGAAAATCCGCAACCCGACGGGTTTTATTCATATCAGGCGCAATACTGCAACGAAAAAGGCGCGAAAATGATTTAAGAATTTTCAAAAACGATTGGAGGTCTCGCGAACCCAAGAAAATATGGGCACTCCGGTCACTTTTGAACGTGGACGCTTCGTTTTTCGAAGTAACCAATCAGCGAATGATATTTGGATAACTAAATGCTTGGAATCTAAATTCAACGCAACCCAAATTAGTTTCCGCTGCGGCGAAACGAACGTGTTCGACGCCTTGGAACTCAAGTCCGGTCACAAGTGCCAGCGGTTTTAACATCGGACCATCGATATTCATTGTCCCAGAAGCCGCATCAACATCACATTGGGTAAAGGCGGGTTTAGGCACGTGGTGATTCATCGGAACTCTGGTGAAAACACGGCCTGGATCGGCGGGGACGTCCCAGGTTAGATCAAGTCCAGTCGGAGATAGTTCGTCACCCATTTGCGTACCGTTCACGTTAGTCAGCGCAGTGGGCATTTTCATTTTTGGTAGTATTATTGTCTGGTCCGACCATCGGACTTCCATCGAAAAGGAATCGCCATTCATTGTGACAGTATCGGAAA
>CALJNB010000132.1 GCA_937981985.1 uncultured bacterium | reverse complement strand
CGTTGTGGGCGATCTTTTTGGTGAAGGTAAGATGTTTTTGCCTCAAGTGGTGAAGTCTGCGCGCGCAATGAAGAAAGCGGTGGCCTATTTAGTCCCTTTTATGGAGGACGAGCAGGGTGGTGAATTAAAACACAATGGCATCGTATTGATGGCGACCGTCAAAGGCGACGTTCACGATATAGGGAAGAATATAGTCGGTGTTGTTTTGGGTTGTAATAATTACAAGATCGTCGACCTGGGCGTTATGGTTCCTGCCGATAAGATTCTTGATGCGGCGATTGAACATAATGCCGATATTATTGGATTGAGCGGTCTGATTACCCCTTCGCTTGATGAAATGGTTCATGTTGCAAAAGTTATGAAACGGCGTGGAATGAAGATTCCATTAATCATTGGCGGAGCTACGACGAGTCGTAAACACACATCCGTTAAGATAGCACCGGAATACGATCAAACGGTGGTGCATGTATTGGACGCGTCCCGTGCGGTAGGTGTGGTAGAGAGTTTATTGAATGACGAAAAGCGAGACGATTTCGTCGGTGATAATTTAGAGAAACAAGACAACGATCTAAAAACCTACCTGGCAAAAGATCCAAAGAAAAAATTGAGTTTTTTGGATGCCAACCAAAATGCGTTGAAGACTGAAAGTGTGATCACCAAACCAAAATGGTTGGGCGTCCGTGACGTATCCGTAGATTTGGAGACCTTGGTTCCCTATATCGATTGGACACCCTTTTTCATCGCATGGGAATTAAAGCATCCTTATCCGGCCATTCTTGAACACGAAAAATACGGAGAAGCAGCAAGAGAACTATTCGAAAGTGCACAAGCAACACTTAAAGATATTTTGAAAAACAAGTCGTTCAATGCAAAAGGCGTTTATGGCTTTTTCGAAGTGAATCGAAAAGGTAATGATATCGAGGTTTACGATGAGTTCGGAGAAATTTTAGAAACCTTGTGCATGTTGCGGCAGCAAAAAATTCGCCCCGGAGCCGAACAAAGCAACATGTGTTTGGCCGATTATATTGCTCCCAAATCGGATGGTGAAAAAGACTATATGGGAATGTTTGCAGTGACAGCGGGACATGGTTTGAAGCCTTTGGTTGAGAAGGCCCAAAACGAAAACGATGATTATAAGGCGATCATGTTAAAAGCCATTGCTGACCGGTTTGCCGAAGCATTTGCTGAGTACCTTCATGAGCAAGCACGTATGGACTGGTATCAAGATAGCGCCATGAAAAAATCGGACCTGGTGAAAGAAAAATATCGAGGCATTCGTCCTGCACCGGGATATCCCGCGTGTCCAGACCACACTGAAAAGGCCAAATTGTGGTGTTTGTTAGAGGTTGAAGAACGGGCCGGAATTTCGCTAACAGAATCCTTTGCAATGTATCCGGGCGCCGCCGTCTCGGGGTGGTATTTTTCTCATCCTAAGTCGAAGTATTTTAGCATTACACGATTGGGAAAAGACCAGATTGAAGATTACGCGAAACGCAAATCCATAAGTCTTGAGGAAGCCGAACGTTGGCTAGCGCCGTATTTGAACTATTAGGTCTTGGGGTTTTAAAATCCTTTTCTTGGATGTTCAATACGTCCCATTCCGGGATCTGTTCGTGATTAATTGTGTAAAAAACACGCCGGTGTTGACGCGGGTCCTTTATAAATTCTACCTTAGCAACATGACACGGATAATAGGATAAGATTATGAATAAAGTTTACCAAGATGCGACGAAAGCCGTCGAAGACATCTCAGACGGAACGACGCTAATGAGTGGCGGGTTTGGTCTTTGCGGAAATCCAGAAAATTTAATTGTGGCCTTAGCCCAAAAAGGGACAAAAGAGCTCACCGTTATTTCTAATAATTGCGGCACTGATGAATTTGGCCTTGGGGTTCTTCTTCAAAATCGCCAAATCAAAAAGATGGTTTCCAGTTACGTCGGGGAGAATAAGAACTTTGAGCAGCAATACCTTTCTGGAGAGCTTGAAGTTGAGCTCAATCCACAAGGAACCTTGGCCGAACGCATTAGAGCCGGAGGGTCAGGAATTCCAGCTTTTTACGTTCAAACAGGTTTCGGAACTTTAGTAGCTGAAGGCAAGGAGACGCGTGTCTTCAACGGGAAAAATTATATCCTTGAAGAAGCGTTGCAAGCTGACTTTGCCTTCGTCAAAGCTTGGAAAGGAGATACCGATGGAAATCTCATATTCCGTAGTACCGCTCGAAATTTCAATCCAATGATGGCCATGGCGGCAAAGATTACGATCGCTGAAGTTGAGGAATTGGTAGAGCCGGGCGTATTGCCACCAGATCAAATTCATACGCCGGGTATTTTCGTTCAACGTATTATAAAAGGCGAACATTACGAAAAATGGATTGAACAACGCACTACGCGACCACGAACTTAGGAGTTTTTATGTTATCAAGAGATCAACTAGCGCAACGTGCATCCCAAGAATTAACGAATGGGACTTATGTGAACTTAGGCATTGGAATTCCAACACTGGTCGCCAACTATATTCCCGAAGGTACTGAGGTTGTCCTCCATTCCGAAAATGGACTTCTAGGAATTGGACCTTTCCCTTTTGAGGGGGACGAGGATGCGGACCTGATCAACGCCGGGAAGCAAACCGTAACGGCGTTACCAGGGAGCGCCTTTTTCGATTCCGCAATGTCGTTTTCGATGATCCGCGGGGGACATATCGATTTATCGATTCTTGGAGCCATGGAAGTTTCCGAAGAAGGCGATCTTGCCAATTGGATGATTCCAGGAAAAATGGTGAAAGGAATGGGTGGGGCGATGGATCTGGTTGCAGGTTCAAAGCGAGTAGTTGTATTGATGAGTCATACAACGAAGAAAGGCGCCTCTAAAGTCCTTAAAAGTTGCACGCTCCCGCTCACCGGAACCCAGGTCGTACACCGAATCATAACTACGAAGGCTGTTTTCGACGTGTCCGGAGATCACCTTGTGTTGATAGAAACAGCTCCTGGTGTGAGCGTTGAAGAGGTAAAATCAGCGACCGAGGCGAAGATGATCGTCAGTAAAGACGTCAAAGAAATGAGTTTGTAGCCGTTTTTGCAAATGATTTTTGTGCGAGATCCGTTGACAAATTGGTCTTGCATCGTAAACTCCGCTCAATAACGAAACAAAAATAGGAGTCGTTAGATGAAAAAATTTAATATTGTAGCAACTATCGCATTACTCATGACACTTGCACTAACCGTCGGTTGTGACAAGAAAGTGGCCGATCTTAAAGCAGCGGCTGATGAAACTGCCGCTAAAGCAGCAGAAGCCGCTAAGAAAGGTACCGATAGCGTTAAAGACGGAGCAAATGCTGTCAAAGATGGCGCTGCAAAAGTCGGTGAAGTCGCGAAAGACGGAGCGGACGCAGTTAAAGATGGCGCTGGTAAAGTTGGCGAAGTCGCTAAAGACGGAGCAAACGCTGTTAAAGATGGCGCTGGTAAAGTTGGCGAAGTTGCAAAAGACGGCGCTGATGCTGTAAAAGATGGCGTTAAAGAAGGCTTGAAAAAAGTTCCTACTAAGCCTGCAAGTTCTAACTAAGAACAAGATTAATCATACTGCGTAGGCGAGTCGATTGACTCGCTTTTTTTGTACCCATTTCATTTGCATGCCCATAATATCTCATGTATTGCCAGGCAACTATTAATATAACGGTATACATAATGAGTAATAAATTGAGTTCAAAATTCTCCTCCAGTTTGGTCTTCTTAAGTATTATTTTATTAGCAACCTCCGCCTTCGCCGATCGTAAATCGAGCTTAGCTGGTAATATTTTAATTGAGGATAGCGACGATGTCTTTTTCTTTCCGCAAACAGCGCTGAAGCATAGAAATCTCGTAAATTTTGACTTAGCTGTGAGTACAGGTGCCCAAACCACACCGAACGATGAGTCAGGTTCAATCAACGTTGGTGAAAACACGATGCGAGGTAGTGGACTTCTTCTTTTTGGAGAAGAAGGATTTGCGTTCGGTATCTCTACACATCGCCAGGATACGTTCGGTTCCGCACCACAAGGTTTTCTCGGTGTGGGCGACCTTCAGCTCTATAACGCTACAAGCTTGGGGGCTTGGGGGATCAACGGCCCAAGTAATCCAACCCCCGGCGGAATCGTAGACCCAAATATGATCTCTCAAGGCGCGGGCGCTGCAGGTGCTGCTTTTCTTCAACCTCTTCAAATGGCTGACGTTATTCTTGCGTTTGGTCTGGGTGAGCAAAACTCATTGGGTCTTCGATTGTCCGTTGGTCAAGCCAACGCATCGGGGCGTTTACTCGGCGCTAACGATAGCGACATAACAAATTCTTGGAATACAACTGCGATTAATCTATCAGCTGGCTTTAGTCATAAGTCCGACATCCAATTCGATCTCGGTTTGGAACTTGGTTTGGCATTCTTTTCAAACAGTTTCACAACGACTGCCCAAACGCCTGATTATAACGATTCGGCATCACTAGCGCCGAGTCTATCGCTTTACGGGCGAACGATGATTCCGCTTCGCGACTCAGTTAAACTTGGGGCTCTTGCCATTGTTCATCTCAATTCTTCTAGCATGACAGATGAGACAGGTGTGGAACCGGGAACTAATACTGACCCTCTAGACTTTTCGACTACGTCTTTCAATCTGTTCATAGAAACGGGGGCAGGTCCGGTTTATGAACTTCCCGATAGCACAGTTATTTCGGCTTATGCCACTCTTGGGTTCGGTGTTTCATCTTTCGCATTCGAATCGGACGACATTGATGTTTCGTCAACGACTCTGGTTCTTCCTGGATTTCGACTCGCTTTAGAGCACACGATAGTAGAATGGTTGACTTTCCGATCGGGACTTTCTTCGCGATATAACTTCAATTTTCAAACTAAAAACTTCGACGATATCGGAACACCTAACGAACAAACGAGCGGAAGTTCTTATGAGTTTCTCTGGTCGGCTGGTGTGGGACTTAACTTTGGAAATTTCACTTTCGATGGTACCTTCCAAGCTCCGTTTCTCACCGACGGACCGAGTTTCCTTGGCGGAAAAGATAATGGGGTATTTGGTCTCGTTGCTGTTGGATACAAATTTTAATTCTTGGCTGTAGAACTTGCCGCAAAATCCCTCCAAAAATAAAGAAGCGACTCCGAAGCTACAAAAATTCTATCTTCCGATAGCGATATTTGTAACGAGTACGATTATCTTTTCTCTTTTCGCCTTTGATCGGGTGACTAAGGCTTCCTCAGATCCTCATTTCGCCTACCTGGCGGTGACATTGAATTCGATGATTGCCGACGCATTAGGGAATAACAAGGCGAAAGCTCGAAGAAAGAATCGCGTTCCTTTTGAGCTTGAAAAACAACCTCCGCACGGCAACGATTGGGCTAACTACGACGAAATTACTCTCAAAGATGGGACCGTTGTAAAAGGGACGTGGTTCGATAAACGTAGAAATGGTCGTTTCCGGCTGTTTAACGGAACTGCAATCATTCTAGGACCAAAGGAGCTACAGGGATCAAAAATACGACAACGATATTTTATGTCCTTTCCGCCTGGACCGTCTTTCGTAATGATGCCCTTTGCATCTATTTTTGGGTACAAAACCAACGACGTTATCATCACTATTCTCTTCGCGTCATTTAATGTCGCGTTTATCTTTTTTCTTCTGATGCGATTGAGCGAGGAAGGGCGCTCAAAAAGGAGTCGTAGCGAGAATCTCTGGCTCACTGTTCTATTCGGTTTTGGGACCGCGCACCTTTGGTTATCGGTGATGGGACAAGTTTGGTTTACCGCTCTAATAATGGGAGCGACATTTACTTTGCTGTACTTTTTCTTCGCACTCGATTTAAGAAAACCTTTTTTTGCAGGGGTGTTCGCCGCGATGGCTTTTGCCACTAGGACACCACTTCTTTTCGGCTGTCTTCTCTTTTATATCTTTGTCTTTTTTCCTGATGGAAAACTTAGAAAGTCGGACTGGAGCGAAACCTTCAAAAAGGTAACGTGGTTCAGTATTCCTTGTTTAGTTATGGGGACTTTTTTACTCTACTCAAATTATGTTCGTTTCGAATCGCTCACAGAATTCGGACACTCCTACTTAGCCGGAGGGGCCCTCGAGCGGGTTAAAAATTATGGCCTTTTCAACTTTCAATTCTTGTCGAAAAATCTAGCAGCCTTATTTACTTTGCTACCTCGTTTTCAACCCAACACTCCTTTCATCATCGTGAGTAAACACGGAATGAGTTTATTGTTCGCTACTCCAGCATTCTTTTATCTCATTTCTCGCCGTCGCGGAGACGATAGCACTAATGTGTTTTTACATCGCGCGCTTTGGTTAACAGTATTCGTTATCGCGGTACCACATTTGCTCTATCAAAATACGGGTTTCGAACAGTTTTCGTATCGATTCAGTCTCGATTATACTCCCTATTTGATTGTGCTTTTAGCGTTAGGGTCGTTTACTTTTAACCGAACATTTAAAGCTGCCGTCTTGTTTGGTGTGTTTGTCAACGCATTCGGTGCCGTAGTATTTAAGAGATTTTCGCAATTCTTTTCGAATTCATTTTTCCCTTAAAGGCAGGCGAGTCTTCGACCCATTGCTTCCAAATCTACATGGATTGCAGATAAGGGTTGATTGCCAACTTTAGTTTTACATTCAGCGAAACATTTTTTTGCTAGGGGGACGAAGCCAGCAGACAAGAGGCCTTCGGTGATATCGAAAAGGAGTTCAACTTCTTTTATTTCTTTAAATTCGCTTTCGAGGTTCTCGTTCTTTGTTGCTTTGAAAATGTATTCAGCGACCAGGAGTTCGGCGTTTTCAGGCGCTTCTTTCCGCCGGGTGGATAGAAATCCTTCGATGTCATATTCATCCTCGGATTTAGACATCGTGTTGCAAATGAGCGCGGCAATTTCAGGGTAGATTAATGCCGAAGATTTCTTATTTTCACTGTCAAATAGGGTACGCCCATACTCGATAAAGGCTTCCAGGTTCCCACCGAGAAGTAGGTATCGACAATGAGCCCAAATTCCGAGATCTTTTAAGGCATAGTTTTCGGGGGCGTCGCCTTCTAAAATTTTGTCATGATCGGCGATCTCGGCTTGCGTTAGATTGTCCCATGCATCCCATTCATACCCTAGAGTGTCGTTAAGGTATTCAGGGTAGTTGTCTTCGATGTCATTAATCATAGATCCTTCCGAGATACGTAGACGAAAAATTTAATCTGTCTCGCCAAATGATAGGGATCATACGAAACGATTCCGTGGTGTCTATGGTAATGAGAAAAGTTGTTCGTAAATTGGGTCTTTTTTTTCTAGTTCGATAAGTTTTGATGCTCTATTAAATCGGCGAGGCAGGTAGTGCAAATCGGCTTCTACGAAAATATCACGAAGGTTTAGTGTTTGCTTCCCGACGACGAAACGTTGCCAGAATGATTCTGTATATGGATTGAGGGGGATATGTTCGAATAGGCTCTTTTGTAGAAGGGCAGTCGTATATCCAGGCGATTTCGCCTCTTCTGTTTGTGTTAACGCCACAAGCCAAGTTTCGATTGTTGCTGAAGAAGAGGTTTTTAAAAACATGATATCGATGGCAAAAGCGAGTAACATTCCGCGGTCGTACGATAATGCCTCGGCGTCCTCACCGGTTAGGGTCGGCTTCGATCGGGCAGGATTTGACCAATAAGCGGAAGCTCCAGCCGCGAGCTCGTCGAGGAAGTCCATCCTAGTCAAGTATCCTAGTTGATATAGTTTTTTTATTGCGACGTACTCCGTCAGCCCTTCTTTAAACCAACGTGTTTGCGCGACGGCGTCAACATCGGACACCAAGGAATGTCCATTCCAGAGATGAAAAGCTTCGTGTGCGATGAGAATTTTGGCTTCTTTTTCAAGATCAGTGAGCTCGTCGAGTTCGATTACGAAACCACCTCTTCGCCCCATTCCAATATAACCTTCGCTATGATTGCGTCGTGGACGAACCACAACTTTAGTTTCTCCGATTGACCCAAACCGCTTACTGAAAGCGTTGACGATCTCGAAGACGAAATCTGCGAGTGGCTTTGATTTTTCAAATTGTTTTATGTTGGTAACAATGGTTACGTTTCCGACTGTTCTTTTTTTAAGTTGAGGCCCAGCGTTGATGAACGCGTCAACGAGCTGGCTAGGATTTGGAACGAGATAGGACCAAATAATTTCATCGGTGTTTGTAATCGATTGTTTGTTGTGAACGAGTGGCCAGGTGGAAACCACGAGCCAGTTCTTTGGGGTCCTTATTTCGATCGGTATATCGATGAGTTTATCAAGGATTGAACTGGAGGGTCTAACCAAAAATGAGGGAACAAATGCGAAAATATTTCCGCGTTCCAATTGAGGATGTACGCGATCGGTCCCATTGAGATTGACGGTGTATTGCAATTGGACCCATTCCGCATCGCGGGTATCGATTTCTATAACCCCTTCGGTACGGTCAATCGTAAACGCGAGTGGACCTTTGGGCCCTTCAGCCGCATTAATGTTTATCCGCTCAGCAAGGTCCGAACGCCCTCCCCAATTCATTGGGAGGAAAAGACGGGTTTGTGGTGGTGGATTTAAGAGACGAACACCAACTCTCATTTCCGTATCGAGGGAAACGTTATACCAGAGCAGACCTTTATATTTTTTTTCGCTTTCGATCCCGCCAACGAGGATATCATCGTCGAGCCTCTTCGCAACCGAGGAAGAGCACGCGCAAAGGGAACAAATGAAAATGAGGATTAGAAATCGCATGATATAATACGATAATCCAGTTCGCCGACGGGTCAAGAATTTGACCGGAGTACGGCTATTGCAGTATAAACGTTCGGTTGATTTTTACTGATTTTCCGCCGAATTTTGCAAAACGCCAAGTCGGTCTTTTGGCCGTCATACAAGAATCAAAGGCGGTATGACGAAGTTCAGCAGGAGAGATGCTAAAGGTTGATACTTTACCTGTGGGCATGACCTCAACGCTAATTTTGACTTTAGCTGATTTAAGTTCTTTCCCTGATCTACTGGCGTGGCGTTGGCGGCATGTGGATACCGAACGACTGACTTTTTTGAAGCCAGCTTGGGCTTGGACTCGGTTTAGCCCGGCTTTTAGAACATTAGTCTTGCCGATATTATCTTCGGGTCGAACGGGCGGACCGCCTATGTTAAGGAGTTTTCTTCGTATTTCCTCTTCTTTGGTGAGCTTTGGTGCCTTAGCATTTTTCCGTCCCTTGTCTCCCTCTTGATTTTTCGCGATTTCCTTACCCTTTCTGGGTTTCTTACCGTTTTTGCCGTTCGATTTAGCAAATGTTGGTTTAGGTTCAATCTCATCCTCGTATTCTGGATCGTCTTCCTCATCGGGTAAGACGTCGTCCTTTCTAATGATTTCGTCTTCGAGTTGTAAGAAACGCGCCATATCATTTTTGCTATACGCAAGCATTTTAGCTTCGCGTTCTTTTACCTTCTCAACGACCACTTCTTCGGCAATGTCGCGATTGAGATACATGTAAGTACCTACACCTGCGATAATCAGAAATACTACGAATCCAATAAGAAAGAATACCAGTGATTTCTTGCGGTCGGTTTTCCTGATTTTATCAATCTGGATAAGCAGGGACTTAGAAGAAGTG
>CALJNB010000131.1 GCA_937981985.1 uncultured bacterium | reverse complement strand
TTAATAGGGGGATATGAATTCAGCAGCTTCCGTCGTCAGAAATCAACTTATCCATCTCACGCACTCAGATGATCGAATGGTTTGGCGCGATTTTCTCGCAGATACGGTGTGCGATGAAGATTTTGACGCGTGGTTTTCCCTCATCTCAGCTCAGATAAGTGGCGGTCTAGAACAAGCGCTCGGAAAGAGGGAGCGTCGTAAGAAAGGGGTCTATTTTACGCCTCCCGACATAGCCCTTAAGCTTGCTTCAAAAGTATCGGATTGTTCTCAGGTACTCGATCCTGCTTGCGGAGGCGGCGAGCTTCTTTCTGCCGTCGGACGACAGAACGAAAGTGAATGCGATGCTCAAACGATGCTCTTTGGGATTGATAGTGACCTTTCGTTTGTGATCTCCACTGCAGCGCGTTTGAAAGCCGAAGGTAGATCTTGTTTTATTCGTTGGGGCAACGGCTTGGATTTGAACCACTGGCCAGAAGAGATAGATGGAATTATCGCGAACCCTCCCTATGTCGGAGAGAAGGGCAACGCCTCGCTTTTCCATCAGCTAAAAAAGGACTTCCCTGACTTAGAGAAGTTTTTCGGTCGCCGCATGGACTTGCTCTATTTGTTTTTTCATAGGATTTTGCAACGCCTTTCTTCGGTAAAAAGTGCTGCTCTTTTAACAAGTGAATATTGGCTGGTCGCCGACGGCGCAAAAAAGCTGCGAGATCATATGGATGGACGTGTTTACGAACTCATCCGCTTAGGTGGTCGAAACTTCAAAGAAGCACCCGGTCACCATTCTCTTATCACAGTCCTGAAAAATGATGCGCCGCGATGTTGGGTGAATGAGAATCGAGACATTAAATTGGAGGGAAAGACATGGAGTCCCTTCGCCGAAATCGAAAGAGGGCAAGGTACGATTTTGGGAGAGTTGGCAAGAATTCGACAAGGGATCGTCAGCGGTGCCGATCGTGTCTCAAAGAAAAGGGCCGAAACTTTTGGCCTGATTGCCGGTACGCCGATCTTTTTATCCCAGGAAAAAATCGAAGGTCTTCCTTTTAAACCTACGATTCGTCGTGAGGATTGCGTTGCGAATCATATCTTCCAGGAAACCTTGGATTCTCATTTTATTCTTTATGTTGATGATTCAGAAAGTCCTAAGGAAGTTATTGAAATAGAACGCTATTTAAAGCCCTTTAAACCTATCCTAGAGCTTCGCAGGGAAGTCCGGGTTGGAAAAATATCATGGCGTCGTTTGCATTGGCCTCGCGACCGCTCACATTTCGGCGAGCCGAAAATCGTTGTGCCAAGGCACGCCAAAAAGGCGCGATTTTGTCTGGACCTTGCCGGGCATTTTATCTCAAGTGATTGTACCTACATCCTTGCGCCAAAAGATTGCCCGCAGCCAGAAGTGTATCTGGAGAAGTTGATGCGTTTTTTAAATGAATCTGCCGATCAACACCTGCGTAACTTTGGAAAAACGAAGGGAGAAATTATCGAATATTATAGCAGCCCCTTATCTGAGATACCTATCAAAGATGGAATTCTTGATCTTTTTTGAGCCCTTAATAACCCGCCCCGAAAATAAAACAGCTCGCTTAACTGGGCTGTGTTTTTAATGAGAAACAACCCTTTAAGGCGTTTTTTTTAGTGTGTTTGTTTAAACTTTGCACGGAATGCTGTTGATCCTTCGTCGATCGATCGATAGGTTCGCGAACTGCTTGAAATGGGAAAAGTTTAATGAAGCTTCGAAAAGTCGATATTGTTGGTTTCAAATCATTTAGAAATCGCGTCAAATTGGACATCGCCGATGGAATGACCGCGGTTGTTGGACCCAACGGGTGTGGTAAATCCAACGTTGTGGACGCCATTAAATGGGCAATGGGCGACATGAGTGCAAAGTCGCTTCGCGGAGAAAAGATGATGGATGTTATCTTCGCTGGCAGTGATATGTTTCGACCTTCAGGTATGGCCGAAGTGACAATGACCTTCGACAACGAAGGAAAGTCATGGGGAAACGACGAAGAACAAGACGAAGATCTGAGTGCATCCATTCCACGTGAATTTCGAGATGTTTCAACCATCGCTTTAACAAGACGCCTTCATCGTAGCGGAGAATCAGAGTATCTTATTAATGGTACCAAGTGCCGTTTGCTTGATATCCAGAATTTATTAGCTGGAACAGGAATTGGTAAGCAGGGGTATTCGGTCATCGAACAGGGACAAGTCGGATTCATCGTCTCGTCAAAACCGGCAGATCGCCGTCAGTTGATTGAAGAGGCTAGCGGAATAACAAGATACAAAACACAACGTGACCGGGCGGAACGAAAGTTAATCCGAACTGAAGAAAACCTAGTTCGTGTCGACGATATTTTATCTGAGGTTTCCAAACGAATCCGTAGTTTGGAACGACAGGCAAAAAGAGCAGCGCGCCATCGCGAATTCTCCGAGGAGCTTCTTTCATTGGAAGTCGCACTTCTCGTGTCTCGTCACGACGAATTGATGAACGAAATCGAAGTCCTCAGCGAAGATTTCAGTGCCATCGAAGAAGCGCGTGTAACCGCGCAAGCCGCACTCGAAGACACTGAAAAGAACGTGTTCATGAAGAAAAAGGAGGCCGCGGAAATAGAGCAAAAGAATGCCGAAGTTACCGAAGCGTTCTATCGTTTGGATACAAAGTTGAACCTCGCGCGTTCCAGAGCCGACCACGCGAAAGTAGCGCTTCAGGAAGCTGAACGCCGTCTCGGTTCATCCGAGCAGGAGTTCACCGCGCAGCAAACCTGTTTGGAGGAACTCAAAATTGAACTCGTTGAAGTTATTGCCGAGCTGGGTTCTATTGAAGATGCCGATGCTTACGCTTCTAAACTCAATGAGGCCGAATCCGCACTCGATTTACTTAAGTCGACTTTGGAAAAGAACGAAAAGGAACGTCAATCCTTACGTGACCGTCTAGACAACTCAAAGCGCGAATCCAATCGAAATACCGATCGATTGCAGTGGATTGTTTCGCAATTAGAAAGCCTCGATCAACGTGAGAAAGAGCTCGAAAAGGAAATTGAAGAGGGAAGCGCCGAACATATTCAGCGAGAGGAAAGTGTCCAAACTTCAACGGTTCAGAAGGAGGAAGTTCAACGTCGACTTGAGGATTCAAAAGAACGCCAGGCGCAATTTCTTGAAGAAAGTCAAAACGCTGAAATTTCTTTCAAAGAGACCTCACAGCTACTCGCGGCAGCACGTTCGAAACGCATCAACGTCGAGACACGTATTGGCGGATTAGAGTCGATGCGCGATAGCGGCGAGGGCTATGATGACGCGGTCCAATTGGTATTAGGTTGGGCTAAGAAAGAAGGGCGAACCGATGTTTTCGGTCCTTTTGGTGATTTTGTTGTTACCGCTAACGGCAATGAAAACGCCATTGCGAATTATCTAGGGACAACAGTCGAAGATATCGTTGTAGCCGGGCATGGCGTCGTTAAGGAAATTGCGGAAATGTTAGGAGAGAACCTTCCAGGCGCCGTTGGGTTTTGGGTGATTCCAGAAAATCAAACACCACAAGATGCGGTAGCTTCGGTGGTTTCGAAATTGGAACAAGATACCTCTTATCGTATTCCCGAGGATGGCAAAGCCATCGCCTTACCTAACGGAACGGTCATTTTTGGAAATGGACGCGTGAGAATCGGTAAAGACCAAGGAGTTGGAGCCAATGTTTTACGTCAACGTCAGCTTCTTCGTGACTTAGAGGTCGAAATCGTCAGTCTTGAAAAAGATGAAAGCATCGCAGCCGCGAAGAGAGAAGAGAGCGAAGGATTGCTCAACGAACTTCGACAAAAAACTCAGCTTGCCAAGCAAGAAACAGAGACCTTGAGCTTAGACTTGCATCGAATCAATACTGAGCTTGATTCCAGCCAACGTGAAGCACAACGTGTTCGCGCGAACGTTGAGCGTTTGAGATCTCAAATGGTCCCCATCTTTTCTCAAAGTGAGGCGCTTAAAACCGAATCACAAACTTTGGAAGCCAGAAAAGGTGAGTTGGAAGAATCCATCGCCGATCTTCAGATCGAGTTTGATCAAGTTGACGGTTCTTTATCCGGAGTTCGTGAGTCATTAGACGAGCATCAAACTGAAGTTATGGTGAAGAAGGTTGCGTTGGCCGAATTGAATGAACGAAAAAGAAATCTCGCGTTTACGCAAGAACGACTGACCCGAAGCATTGAATCGACCGAAATGTTGATTGGGAAATACTCTGAAGAATCAACGCAACAAACCGACCGTATTACCGGTCTCGGAGAGACCATCATCGTCGCGGAAAACGAAGTCGAGGAGTCCCAAGCCGATTTGATGGAACGAAAAGAAGAAGTTGCCGAAACGAAAAATCAGCTAAGAGAGTACCAAGAGGCCGTTTCTCGTTTGGAAAAAATCGAACGAACCCATCGGGAAAAAATAGCCTCTCTTGGCCAGAAGCATCAAAAACTTGAGTTCAAAAAGCAAGAATCTCTAATCGGCGCCGAACATATCGTCGAACAACTTATGGAACGTTTCGAGGTCGAGCTCGAACCCGGTCGCACCATGGCCGAAGCTGTTGAAACGCCTCCAGAAGAGCGTAAAACTCGGCGGGACCATCTTCGAAAACGGCTTGATAGTCTCGGTGCCGTAAATGCGATGGCTGAAGAGGAGTTTATTGAAGCCCAGGAGAGATTCACATTCCTGGACGAACAAAAACGAGACCTCGACCAAGCTATCATCGATTTACGTGCCGCAATTGCAAAAATGGACAGAGAAAGTCGCCGCCGTTTCAAGGAGACCTTTGAAGCTGTGAACGAGAAGTTCAAGAAAATCTTTCCGTCGCTTTTCAATGGCGGACGAGCAGAACTTTCTCTCACCGACCCTAATGATATGCTCAATACTGGCGTTGATATTATGGTTCAACCTCCGGGCAAGAAGAATCAAAGTGTCATGCTTCTCTCTGGTGGTGAAAAAGCACTCACAGCTGTCGCACTCATCTTTTCAATCTTCATTCTTAAGCCGTCTCCATTCGCTATTTTGGACGAAGTTGATGCCGCACTCGATGAAGCCAATGTCGGTCGTTTTGCGAGAATCGTTTCAGAATTGAGTAGCACCAGCCAGATGCTGGTGATAACCCACTCCCGAAGAACGATGGAAGCCAGTGATATGCTCTACGGTGTCACGATGGAAGATCCGGGGTCGTCGAAGATTGTGAGCGTACGACTTTCTGAAATTGACGACAAAATTGCGTCCTAATTACGCACGAAGGTTTTGATTTTTACATTTTTTTAAAGCTATGATTCACCAAAAGTAAATAATATGAACGATTTAACAAAGAGCAACGACATGGATAAAGATCTGATGAACAAACTTGGTGAATCCGTCCTCGATCCTTTGAAAGAAGCCAAAGGTTTAAAAACGGTTGTTGGCGGTGTTATCCCCGAAATTCCGAAAACCAAAGGTTTGGGGAATGGGACATCCGTAACGCGATCATCTGGTTCCTATAGTATTCAGAAGCCAAATCGAAAAGGAAGTCGTACGGTCCGTGCAGAAGCGGACCCCAATCTTATCCATGCAACCCAAAAGAACCTCGTCGAAGAAAGTGAACAGGATGTTATCGAAAGAAAGCTCAAAAAAGAACGCGCCCTCGAACGAGAACGTATTCTGGAAAGCCAAGAGATGATGCTGCAGGAAAGTTTACTTGAAGAAAGCGAAAATAGAATCCCACGCGCCCGCGTTATTTCAGGTTCCCACAGTCTTGCCACTAGAGATTCGAAGAACGCGTCTTCGCCGTCCAAAAAAGTTTCTTTTGATGCTTCGACGGTTGCTCCTGAACTGGCGTTTGGACTGTCCCAAGGCAGTCTGAGTGAGACCTCAACCGCAGGTAGCGGTAGTTACCAAATTGTAAAATCGAAAAAAAGCAGCAAGCCGGTACGGTCCGAAAAAGTAAAGTTAAAGGATGACGTAAAGGCGCCGCGCCCAGCAAGCCGTTTGAAACAGACGTTCGACAAACTCATCGGCCGCAGTAACGAAGCTGAGGTTAAGGAACCGAAAACAACCGGATTATACGAAGAGTCTTCCGAGATTTGGTTCGAGGATAAACCTGAAGGTGACAAGTACTGGACGGTGGCGGCTGATGATTCGCAACGAAAAGATCGGTCGATTTGGACGCTCCTTGCAGTGTTCGTCTTCCTCACCCTCCTTTTTGGGACGCTCGTATGGCTTCTTTTGAGCTACTCTCCCGAGATGCTTCTGGGTTAGTTAACCCTTTCTCTTTCTACATCGCACGGCGGTATTGACCACCCACCTTATAAAGCGTGTTTGTGATTTCTCCCAAACTTGCGTGTCGCACCGTGTGCATAAGTTCGGCGAATATATTTTCACCACTCAAAGCAACCTTACGAAGCGCCTCTAAAGCCGCCTCTGATTCATTCAAGTGTTCCTTTTTGAATAATTCTAGATTGCTGAGTTGTACTTTTTTCTCATCTTCGGTGGACCGAATGAGCTCGATTTTAACGTTCTCGCTCTCATCGTGATCCGGAGCTAAGAATGTATTCACACCAACGATAGGGATCTCACCGGAGTGCTTACGCATTTCGTAGAGCATCGACTCGTCTTGAATCTTATTTCGTTGATATTGAGTTTCCATTGCCCCCAGGACGCCGCCACGTGAAGCGATTGCCTCAAACTCGGTTAGGACGGCCTCCTCAACAAGGTCGGTGAGGTCGCGGGTAATAAAAGCGCCTTGAGTTGGATTCTCGTTTTTTGCCACACCAAATTCACGGGCAATGATAAGTTGAATCGCAACGGCTCTACGCACACTCGATTCGGTAGGGGTGGTGATCGCCTCATCGTAGGCGTTGGTATGCAAGCTATTGCAGTTATCATAATAGGCCAATAAAGCCTGGAGTGTTGTTCTGATATCGTTAAAGTCGACTTCCTGTGCATGCAAAGAACGTCCTGAGGTCTGGATGTGATATTTGAGTTTTTGTGATCTTGCATTTGCTTTGTACTTCTTCTTCATCGCGACAGCCCAAATTCTTCGAGCCACTCGACCGAGGACGGCATATTCAGGGTCCATTCCGTTTGAGAAAAAGAAGGAAAGGTTGGGGGCGAAGGTATCGATATCTAAACCTCGCGAGAGGTAATATTCAACGAAGGTAAATCCATTGGCTAAGGTAAAGGCCAGCTGGGTTATCGGATTCGCGCCGGCTTCAGCAATATGGTAACCGGAAATGGAAACCGAATAATAATTGCGGACTTTCTTCTCAACGAAATATTCCTGGATATCGCCCATCATTTTTAGGGCAAAGTCGGTTGAGAATATGCAGGTGTTTTGAGCTTGATCCTCTTTGAGGATATCAGCTTGAACCGTCCCGCGAACGATCTGCAAGGTAGTGTCATATATGTCTTGCATCTCTTCTTCAGACGGGGCACGTCCTTTTTCTTTGGTAAACTTATCTACGTTTTGGTCAATGGCGGTGTTTAGATACATAGCTAAAATGATCGGTGCAGGCCCATTGATGGTCATTGAAACGGAGGTCATTTTATCGCTGAGATCAAAACCGTCGTACAAGCGTTTCATGTCGTCTAGAGAACAAACATTAACGCCAGAGTTTCCGATTTTTCCGTATATGTCGGGTCTTTCATGTGGATCTTCACCGTAGAGCGTGACCGAATCAAAAGCGGTTGAAAGACGCTTAGCATTCTCTCCCTGACATAAGTAATGGAAGCGCTTGTTGGTTCTTTCAGGAGTTCCTTCTCCGGCAAACATACGTTTGGGATCTTCACCTTTTCGTTTGAATTCAAATACGCCCGCGGTGAAAGGGAAGCGTCCAGGGACGTTCTCTAAAAGTTGCCACTCAAGAATATCTCCCCAATCTCGCATTTTGGGCAGAGATACTTTTGGAATGCGTGTCCCTGATAATGATTCGGTTGAAAGCTCAACTTCAATCGTTTTGTCACGAATCTTTTGTTTATAGATATCTTTCGAATAATCAGAAACGATCGCGTTCCACCCTTCGATGAGCGCAAAATTGGTAGGCTCTAATTTCCCTCTTTCCTTTAAAAAAGCAGCATTGATGACTTTATCATCTTCATCGTTGAGGACCTCTTTCGCCCCAAGCAGGCGATATAGACGCGTCGCAATTGTTCCTTGCTCTTCAGTCCAAGCCCTGTATTCACGACAGGTTTCAGAAATCTCAGCAAGGTAACGAACACGTGGAGGAGGGATGATGGTGTATTGTTTTGTGGATATTTTGCTTTCAAATTTGAAGGTCGAATTATCGGTGGAAAAGCCAACCTTTTGCATGACATGGTTAAAGAAAGCATTGACACCTGAATCGTTAAATTGACTCGCGATGGTTCCATAGATCGGTAACATCTCATCGTTAACATCGTATCCGATGCCACGGTTTCGACGGTATTGCTTTCTGACTGCTTTTATTGCGTCATCACTTCCCGCTTTTTCAAACTTATTGATAACCACAACGTCTGCGAAGTCGAGCATGTCGATTTTCTCGAGTTGGGATTGCGCCCCAAAACTTGAGGTCATCACGTAAATCGGAAGGTCGCAATGTTCAACGATATCCGCATCTCCTTGGCCGATACCGCTGGTTTCGATGAGAATCATGTCAAACCCAAGTCGTTTCAAGATATCGACAGCGTCATCGAGTGCGGCAGATAGTTCGCCTTTGCTTTCCCGCGTTGCAAGCGAACGCATATAAACCCGGTCGTTTGAAACCGAGTTCATGCGAATTCTATCGCCGAGTAGGGCGCCACCGCCGCGTTTTCGGGTCGGATCAACGCAAATGATTCCTAAGGTTTTTTCTGGATAGTCCATCAGATAACGTCTGACAAATTCATCGCTTAGACTCGATTTACCGGCTCCGCCGGTTCCTGTCATACCGACAACCACGGCGGGACTCTCCGGAAGATCTGGCAGTTCCAGCTCCTTGGCTCGCCCCATTTCGGCAAAGGTTATCGCGCGCGCGATGTGGATAGGATCGCGCTCTTTTAACTTTTCATAATCCGGCGCCGTTTCATCTAAACTTACGTCGGTAAGCTTTAACATGGAGTTAATCATACCTTGCAGCCCCAGGTTGCGGCCGTCTTCGGGGCTAAAGATCTTCGTGATCCCATAAGATTCTAACTCTTCGATCTCACTTGGGACGATGACTCCTCCGCCTCCGCCAAATATTTGGATATGAGATGCGCCCCTTTCATTAAGCAGGTCTCGGGCGTACTTGAAGAATTCGACGTGGCCGCCTTGGTAAGATGAAATCGCAATACCTTGGGCATCCTCTTGTATCGCTGCGCTGACAATTTCGTGAACCGACCGATTATGACCCAAATGAATGACTTCACACCCAGACCGTTGCAGGATTCGGCGCATTACGTTGATTGCAGCGTCGTGCCCGTCGAATAGACTGGCCGCGGTCACGAAGCGAATCGCGTTCTTTAATGGTGGTGTTTCATTTGAATAAGCATCTTTAAAATTCGACATCGTATTTTTCCAAAAAAGTGGGCTCTTTCCTATAGCGTGCAATGGGATAGGCCGCAATGCGGTCTTTATGATCTGAGTGAGTATAATGCAGAAGAACCCAACAAGAACAATCAGGCCCAAGCAGCCAAAGTCCATTTTGCAATGGTGTGCTAATTTCACGAACGGGTTTGACAGGCACGCCTACAGGGCCGATGATTCGTTTAAAGAAATAAAACGCATCCATAAAAGAAGTAAAAAGCGATTATGAAAAAAGATAAAAACGATAAGGGCGAAGATCCCTTCCAGTCGGATATTCTTTTTGGAGTCCAAGACGAGGGATTAGAGGATATCGAATCCGATGGCGACGATCTCGTAGACTTCTCAGATATCGATGAAGTCGCTCAGATCGAATGGCAACAAGATGCGAAGACCCCCATTCAAATCGTTGAACACGTACTCGATGCCGCGACCTCTCCGAAACTCGAATGGCGCAAGGATGCAAAGACGCCGATCCATAGTCTTGATTACATCGGTGCGCAACCCGGAGAATGGGAGCGAAGTTCCACAACGCAGATTCAAAGTTTGGATTTCGTTGAAATCGGGGATTCTGCGATTATCGACATCGCCGATGTTGAGGACGAACCGACGCAGCTTCACTCCGAACTGAAAGAAGACTCATTTGACAGAATTCAAACACGAGTCGATGCCGTTGCGATTGAAAATGAGACGAATCGCATCAATATTGATGATCTTTCACTTGAACAACCTTGGGGCAAATTTCTTGTCGAGTTGCGCGACGATATTCTTGGCGAATCTTCACGTGAAAAGCGCGCAGCTTTTCTGTTTTTATTCTCAAGGGTCGCAGCGGTTTTTCAGCAATCAGAAGAAAGCGTTAAATCTTTGACGACTCTGGTTCAAGTTTCTGGATTCGTCCATCGTTCAGAATTACTTCGTTTCATTGCTGCCCATTGGGATGAAACCGGCGAACCTTTCGTTCAAGCACTGGCTGCTTTGGAACGTAGCGATGTCGAAAACGAAGACTTTTCTGGGCTACGGCGATCCTCGATTCTCATCGAACGTATCCTTAGCGGTGCCATACCGGAAGCATTTCGCGAGCGCCTCAACCAATATGTGTTACCCCCTGAAACACTGCGCGCTTTATTCGTACTTTCCCTAGATTCGCATAGAGCGTCTCAAGGTGTTCAGGCCAGTCGATATTGGATTCGAAGCGTCGGGCAATCACAAAGCATGAAAGGTCCATTGCGCATTCTATCGGCCTATCTTTTACAGGACTCTTCACTCTATTTTGACGAAGTTGATCCGATCATCGAAAAGAATAATCGCGGCGTACTTTTGATCTCTCAAAATGAGGCGCGAAAGCAAGGTGACAT
>CALJNB010000130.1 GCA_937981985.1 uncultured bacterium | reverse complement strand
CCAAACGTCGTTCACCTTGTCTGATTTCACCGCTCGAGATTTCGAGTTTGTATCCGAACTTACCTTGTTTGTTTCCTTTGATCTTTGCTTTAGCTTTCGTGCTTTTAATTTTCGTTGTTCCGATACTTGCCGCATTTACGTTTGTATCAAAGGTTCCCGAAAGGCTGCTCAAGAGGGTCTCGAGATCGATGGACTCTGAGACATTTGATTGCATATTCATCTTTAGATTGTATTCAGAAATCGAATCCTTTTTGTGACCTATTCCTCGTCCTTCAGATTTCACACGCAGCGAGGCCTTTTTAGGATAACAATTCGTCGCGGAATCAGTCGCTTGCTCTATGCATGTTTTGGGGTTGATCAAATCGAAATCGAAATCACCCCTAGTCTGTTGAATTTTTATATGCTTGTTTTCGAAAGATTCTAGAATCCAATCTCCGTTGCTATTGATTGTTTGAAGGAAACTCCCGATTTCCGGTGCGTCCCAATTAGCAACGCCATTTGCGTTTATTTTGATCTGAGCTTTGGTGCTACCGATAGCGTCAGCAAGGAATTTCAGATTAAAAGAACCGGTATCGGCGACTTGTCCCGATAAATCTCCGAAGATATCTCCCCATTGCAATCTAAAATGTTCGATGCCGACGATACCGTCGGACCATGTCAAAGCTATGGCCGCTTTCTCAAACCGATAATCTAGTACGTCAAATTCACTGAACAGACCCTTGATTTGAAGATCGGGTTGCTCCTTAAACTCGCCGGCAACCCGTAACACTGCCCTACCTTTAATTTTAGTATCCAACGGTATGAAGTCCGTCGCTTGAATTAAAGGCGAACTGATTAGTGAGTCGATCTTAATATTTTTGGAATCGAGTAGGTGTTCAACCTTACCGACGCTTTGAATGAACGAATCCGCAACCTTAATTTTTGTCGCATATCGCATACGGTTTGGAAGTGCTCCCTGGCTTTGAAATTCCAAAACTGGGTCGTGCTTCGGATTGATTTGAGAACCTGATACCAGATGCAGATAGCCTCGCGATAATTTTAGCTCTTCGACCTCCAAACGATGCGTATCAAACCATTCTTCACTCTCGGCTTCGGGGAAGTGACCGTAGAATCTGATCGATTTCGTTGAAGCTTTCTTCCCGATAGAAATCGGTCCACTTTGAGCCCCCATTTCCCCATCGAAGAAAGATAAGGATAGTTCTGACGCTTGGAGTTTTTGTGTCTTGAGGAATCTATCCATCGATATCACTGAACTTAGATCTGTTACGCGGATATTCGTTCCACCATTGGTATCGATGTTTACCATAAGATTGGCATCAAGGTCGCCAATGATGACAGCACCCACTCCTTCTGCAATTTTTTCGGGGCCGCTCGCGTTAGCTTGCATCCTCCGGAGTTTCGTCGTTGTGATCTTTTCCTTAGCGGTGAACGGACTCGAGCTTGGTGTTGAGGAAAAGGTTACGAAGAAACTCTTTTTGAGTGATACTTTGGAAAGATCGATTTGTAGATTACGGCCTTTTTGAGTTTCTTTTCCAGAAGTAAATAGACCGGACATGGTGCTCTTGCCCTGTTTATTCTCTATCGCGAAAATGAGACCTTCGGTTTCGATTTCATCAATCGAGACCCGCCCACGCAAAAATCCTAGGGGATTGTAATTAGCTCGAATCATAGGAGTCGCTGCTACGAAGTCTCGGTCTTCGGTCCACAAGGAGACGTCCTTTAAAAACACGGACCCGAGAATCGACACACCTTCGATTTCAAATTCGAGTTCTCCATTTATTGACCCCTTCAGAGCAGACTGTATTTGGCGTTTAATGATGTCTTTACCGGTATCGGTTTTCGGTAGTATCACGCATGTCAAAATGACTACGATGAACATAAAGGCGATACCAAACACGATATACCGCCTTTTGCTCCCACTTTGTTCGCTCTTTTTATTCATTAGAAAGAGTGCCCGATACCTAGGAGAAAGTTAAATCGACTTAGTAAATTTTGAATTTCATCCTCACCAACGGGAACAAAATTATCATTTTCACACGTCCCGTCCAATTTGGGCTGGTCAGCACAACGACGAAATCGTTTGTCATTTTGGATTGGAGTTAAACGATATGCGAAGTCGAGCCGCAGTGGCCCAATGGGCGTCAGCCACCAAGCGCCCACTCCAATACCAAATATCATCGACGTAAAGATATCGGCTGTTGAAATCGGAGGCGGTACGAAGTCGGAGTCATCAACAAACTCAAACTCATAAGATCCACCCAAAACCGTCGTGGCGTCAAAAAAGGGGGCGAACCAGATATCTCCGAAATCCAAGAAATTCTCTTGAAGACGAAAGCGCGGTTCTATTGATCCGCCGACGCGTGTGAGGCCCCCGATAGGAATGGGTTCCCCTTCAAAAGAATAGGGCGATAGCTCGCGTCGTCCAAATGCTCTTATCGATCCGATCCCACCACCGTATAAGGTTTGAGTGATCGGGGGTCGCTTGTCACGATTGATATTATAAATCGTTGAGGCATTTGTTCTCAAAGCAAGGACGATTCGTCGATCAAAAAACGGGACATATGCTTCGACATCCAAGGAGGGCTTTAGATAATCAAAATCCCCGCCTATTAAGGGTGATATATACCCTAGGTAGTCATCGGATTCTTGGAAGGACAGTGTAATCGAAAAGCCTTTGGTTGGATTAAGAATCTGGTCTCGATAGTCCAATAAAAATCGTTGTTCGAAATATTCGAGGACATTTTGCGATTGAAGTTTTAAAGATTCGGTCTGCAGTGATTGATTGATGTCACTTAGAATGAAAAGCGCGAGGTTGTAGGATAAATCAACGGTGAGATGGTCGAAAAATTTGCGTCGAACGCCGATTTTTACGGATGGACTTAGGATCGAAAACCCAGGATCAATCTCCCTGACCAACGCTAGTTTTACTTCCAGATTGGTTTTACGTTCTAGAAATCGAGGCTGCGTAAACCGAAGTTCGCTGTTCATGATGAACCCATTATTGTGGGCTTCACCTGCGGTTTCGAAGATAGAAGGAGCCCATGCGTAGCCAAAGGTGTTGAAGTGATCAAGTCGTCGAAGTCCGCCCAAGAAATTGCGGCTACCCCAGTTAAATTTTAGGTGTATATCTTGTCGAGAACGTTCCATCGCAGCACCCGCACCGGCACGTACAGTCCATAGTTTCGCCTCACTGATATTAATGACAATGGGAACCTTGGGGTCAATAGCGATTCGCTCATCGGCGTTCTCTTGTGCCGTATCAATAACATCTCCGAAAAAATCATCTACGATTTCATCCTCTTCTTCTTTTGGTTTTTCGGTAGGCGTTTCTTTTTTCTCGATAATTGGCGTTAGTTTTACGAGACTAAATACTCCCAGTTCGTAGATGGCGTTTCTTGTCTCTTCAATTTTTTTCGGGTCAAAGACGTCGTTCTCTTTGAAGGCAATGACATCTCTTACACGTTGCATATCGATGTTTTTTAGCCCCAAAATTTCGATTTCTCCGAATACTGCGGAAGGACCGGGATCCACGTAGAGGAGAACGTTTGCTGTATGTGTCTTAGGGCTTACAAAGACTCGTCCACGAACCGAAGCAAAAGCATATGAACGATCGCGAAGTTGGTCAAAGAGCTCGGTCTTGCTCTGTAAATATTCGCTTTGAACGAATATATCTCCCTTTTTAAGAGAGATCTTCTCTTCGATCTTTTCGCGATATTTTTCCGGGATACCTTCCAGACCAACGTTGGAAATTTTTACCGGCCGGCCTTCTTTTATACTTATAGAAATTGAAACGAGATTGTTTTTTACATCCTTGCGAATCACTTCGTTCAGTATTTTGATATCAAAATACCCTTTCGATTTATAAAAAGTTCGTATGCGGTCCAGGTCTCGTTTCCACACATTGGGATCGTAATAAACCGGAGGAGCGCCTAGCAGCGGGAAGCCTTCGATAGAAGTTCTCCACCCTGGATCTTCTTGCGTAGCCAGCCCCTTTCTTAACATTTCGACGTCGACCTTACGGACGCCTTTAATTTCGATATTTTGAACGCGTAGAGATGTTCGCGTGGAAAGGACATCTGGTTTTGATTTTGACGTGGAGCAGGCCGCAAGGAAGAGGAATGCGGACAGCTTTAAAAAGCGTAGAATCCGCCTGTAAGATCGCCTCCCGTCGACGTTCAGGTTTAGTCCTTGGGGTTGCCAGACCATTTTCTTAACCCCAAGAATGCTAAAATGAAAACGCCAAGGACGATAAGGCCAACGAGTATGAGTGGTTTTTTATTTTCATTTTTCCGCGGAAGGGGCTTAGTTTGAAGTTCGCTATCCTCCACTGAAATTTGAATGGTTTTTGTGAGACCGCCTTTTTCTTTTTGTGTAGTGCCTTCGAAAACTTCTCCTCCTTCTCCTCCTTCTTCTTTTTTTACTTTCCTCACTCTCGGAAAGAAGGTGTACGTGTCGACTACCTCAGAATTCAACGTAATCGCTTCGTATACCGCTTTTTCGTTTGAAAAACTAAGTTTTTGAATATGGTGACCACTGGCCGCCATTCCCGGAGGTTTTAGGTACCAACGTCTTAAATCTGGTTTTCTTTGGGGGACGCCTAAGCCCCCCTCTCCAACGTAGACAATACCGTCTTTGCTGTGTTGACCATCGCGAATGGGGACGGTTCTCTTCAAAACATGACCATCGGATTCGGCTACGAAATCAACATTGTATTTCTCGAAAAGAGGAACCCAATGAATATAAGCATTTCCGGGCCTCTTCACCGCAGGAAACGCAGGACGGTGGTAGCTTGGAACGATCCAGCGAAAACTCTGTCCACGTTGAAGTTCTTTCTCAAGAAATGACTTTTGGTCGCCCCCATGGCTGACGTTCGTGTCCAGAGTAATCCATAGGAGTTTGCCTATCGGGGTGCTCCAGTAGTCTGTGGTCTTGGTCGCCGGAAAACCAAAGACATGATTATAGCTAACGCCGGCGCCCTCGTGATTTCCGCGAGTGGGGATGATTGGATATATTCTACCGTCGTCGGCCGTTAATATCTCGTTATCATCCAACCATTGTTTCCATTGTACCCAACTATCGGGTAGCCCGTTATAATCACCGCCGTGAACGAAAGCAATGACTCCCGGATCTTCGGCTATTGTTTTTTTAATAAGCCTGTTTACCATTCGTCTCGCTTTCGAGTCGCTT
>CALJNB010000129.1 GCA_937981985.1 uncultured bacterium | reverse complement strand
GGGAAGACGAAGATGTTGCTCCGTGTGAGTGTAATACTGAACCCGTGATTAGAGAGATATGTGTACCCGCTCCTCCCCCACAATGTGAGTCGGATAAAGATTGCGCGGGTGACGATGTTTGTGTCACCTATACTTTCGGACAATGTTCAGGTTCCAGCCCTGGAAGCGTAGAGCCAGGCGGCGACAACAACCAAGAAGATTACCCCGTCAATCCGGATGACAACTGTACCGAAGAAACTGAAAGCATTTGTGTGCCAAAGTATGCCGCACCTTGTGAAGCTGCATCTGATTGTGGTTCTGGGTTTACATGTGAAACCCCGGAAGTGTGTACCGTAAATGGTGGCGCGGCGGAGCCGGTCGAGTGTGGTGAAGAAGACGACTGTAATGCTGACCCTGTTGAACCAGTAGAGCCCGTATGTATGCCAAGCGAAGGCGACGCATATTGCCAACTCATCCAGGTCGAATGTACGAAAGCGTCAGATTGTGGAGAAGGGTCAACTTGTGAACCACAAGATCAAGGACTCCGTCCCGCAATAGCTTGCGACGAAGGTTCTGAATGTAATGATCCGGTCCCGGAACCTTCAGTATCCTACTGTGTGCCCGACGGATACGGCGCTTGGACCTCAGGAGGTGGAAGTACCACTGTTGACGGTAAAACAGTAGATTCGGCCAAGAGAACAAGCTTCTTTGATAACAGCGGCGACGGCGGCGGCGACAAAGAAGTTGCGGGTGGATGTCAGGTAAGCCAAGGCCCTACCGGACTGGGCGCAGCTTCTTTGCTCTTCCTCGGTCTGGTGTTTGGATTTCGTAGAAAGAAAAACTAAACCCTACTACCATTGATTCCATGGCCGACTTCTAAAGTCGGTTTTTTTTGGTTCAACGCTTTGCGCTGATTCCCCTACTCAGACTATATAATAAACATCTTGTATCTGAACTCGGTTGTGTTCACCTTATTCTCAGCGAAAGCATTCGTTTCACTCAGAGACTTTTATGACACCATTAATGACTCGCCGGACCCGCGCCGCGCTACAATCACTTTTCGTCGGGGACGCTTTATCTATGCCAGTCCATTGGTTTTATCGCCCCAGCGATATTGAGCGTGCTTTTCCTGGAGGTGTTAGGAACATGCATGCCGCCCCCGCACATCACCCCTCTTCAATCATGTCATTGCACTCAACGCGCGGAGGCGGCAGAAAGTCGTCGACTAAACAACCTAAAAGGGAGATCGTTGGTGACGTCATTCTAAAGGGTAAACGCCAATATTGGGGGATTCAAAACCAGCATTATCATCAAGGTATGCCCGCCGGAGAGAATACACTAAACGCATGGTGTGCCCGAATCCTGATGCGTTCAATCAGCAAAAGTAGAGGCTACCAAATCCAAAATTTTTTGGACGAATATATCGAATTCATGACCGCCGACCCGCCCCAACATCCGGATACTTATGCAGAGTCTTATCACCGCGGTTTTTTTGCAAACCTAGAAAGCGGAAAACCAAAAGATAAATGTGGTGCCCTCACGCACGACACACCTTCAATCGGCGGTTTAGTTACGCTTGTCCCATTGGCACTATATTTATTTAGATGCGACGCCAAACTCGCGAATGTGAAAACAGCGTGTAGAACCCATTTGATGCTCACCCATCCCGATGAAACTCTGGCGAGGGTTTCAGACGCACTTATTCAATTGATTTACGATCTTTTACACCGGTCCGAAGATGAAGATCCGACTCCATATTTAATTAAAGCTAGCCATTGTATCGCGAACTCAAACATAGAAAATCTCGTTAAAACCAAATCCAATGATTTAGAAGTGGTAGGCGGTATATTTTCAAGTGCTTGCTACATCACAGACTCTTGGCCATCGATGTTATATCTTGCAACTAAATATAAGTCCGATGTCCAAACCGCGCTCATTGCTAATACCAATGCAGGCGGTGAAAACGCCCATCGCGGATCAGTGCTGGGAAGTATTGTGAGTCTGATAAACGCAGAAACGTGCGAACTATACGAACAACTGCTTCATAAAGAATCTATTTCAAAAGAAATCGATGAACTCATAGTTGATTCAAAAAACGACTAAAAAAGAAAAAGGATTTATTCCCATCTAAAAACCGATGCGATATTTGTAAAATCATCGGTCCACACTTTTTCATCGTCTTTTAGAAATTTCCAATTACCGTCGATAAGGTAACCGAGATCTTGTTTGTCACCCACAACAACCCAACTATTGGACAAAATCGGTCCTATTTTTTCTAGTTCGTCACTGGTCTTACAGATCTTCCCCACCGAGCTCAGACCAAGTGCTTTCGCATTCGAACTGAGCACACTCTCCAAAGCGAGATATCGATTGGATGTATGGAATGCGATGACACCGTTTGGTTTTAGTTTCGACAGGTAGATTTTCATGGCTTCTACCGTCATGAGGTGGGTGGGAACAGCATCAGAATTATAGGCGTCCAAAACAATAATATCGTAAGTACTGTCTAGTTTCCCAAGAAATAGGCGACGACCGTCGCCGATTTCGACCTTGCAACGTTCACCACATCTTTTTAAATAACTAAAGTGCTTCTTGGCTAAGGTGAGTACCGCTTCATCAATTTCGAAAAAATCGATAGTCGAACCCTCAACTGCATATGCGGCTGCTGCACCGGCTCCTAAACCGACAACATTAACCGTATTAAAATCCCGATTCATAACCTCACCGAAACAGGACTCGTTGGCGTAGTAGGCAAAGGGGACGCCAGGAACATCCAATACCTCTTCACCGTGAGCAGTCCCCCCGCTAAGAAGCTGAATTGTTTTTCGGCCCTGATGGTCTTCATCTAAGACCGTATAGGTGGAATAGAAGGACCGCGCGCGGTCGGTATCATCGGTGCCCCATTCTAATGTGAATGAAACCGCGGCGACAATCGAGACCACGACTGCAAGATTAACGGGCCAAAGTTTATTGAACCGAAGTTGCATAATAGCATATACGATAAAAGGCGCCGGGAGCATTATATAGACGTACCAGTCGTCGACACGAGCAACACATGCCCCAAGACAACCAACAACGAGACCAGCCAACGATGCACTTACGAAGGTTCGTGATTTTATTGCTGAATCGATCGGAACAAGCGCGAACATAGCGACCAAAAGGACGATGTTATATTCCAACTTCTGCACAAATAAAAAGGGAGCCAGGACCCCGTTAAACAGACCGCCCAGCGCGCCCCCGATTGAAAGAATTACGAAAAACTCAGTAAGACGATCCACTGGCGGTCGGTCATCGGCCAGACGCTTATGGAAGTACAAGGCAATCAGAAAAAAGACAGTGGTATGAATCAGCACTTTCCAGAAAATCGGCATCGCGATTTGATAGGTGGGTATTAACAAACACAAGGAGAATACAAAGGGCCAAAACATCGGTAATTTCGGTATTTTATTTGAAAAGGCGATAATAAATGTGACGAGATAAAGCGACAAAGGAACAAGCCAGAGTAAGGGAATCGGCGCTATATCTGTTGAGATATATTGCGTTACTCCCAACATTAGAGATGAGGGAATGAACCCCCAAAGTAGCCATCTTAGTCGACGGCTCAGGGTCAAAAGCGAGGCGGTCGTCATTTCTTCTTTTTTCCCGGTCTTCGCAAAACGGAAGCAAACAAGTATTCCAAGAATGTAGGCCGTATAGCCCCCCGCCCAAACCCAGGTTTGAGATGTCAATCCGAGCATCGGTTCGATCAGAAAAGGATAGCTTACCAGCGCCCCCAAGGAGCCAAAGTTGCTGGCAGTATAGAGTTGGTAAGGATCGTTGGCAGACTTCGCATCGGTTGTCGAAAATATAAATTGTAGAAGTGGAGCTGATGCCGAAATCACGAAAAAGGGTAACCCGACCGAAATCGTGAGCGTGATTAACAAGCTGCTGATCGGGTGGGAGATCACATCCCCCACCCAGTGGATGGATATTAACGAAAGCGGCAAAGCAGCAATGGCTAAGACCGAATGGATTATCGCGGCCGTGCGTGTAGAAAACTTTTTCGTGATCGCATGAGCGTAGATATACCCACACAGAAGAATGGTTTGGAAAAACAACATACAGGTCGTCCAAACCGCGGCGCTTCCTCCTAGATCAGGTAATACCATTTTCCCGATCATCGGTTGGACGACAAAAAGTAGACATGCACTGATGAACATCGTCGCAACGAAAACAAAAATCTGCATGTTAGTCTTATTCACTATGGGGTATCGGGGCAATCTATCATCACCTCTACTTTGCTTGAAAGCGGGTCCAGAGGCGAATTAAATGAACTATCTTTTAATCAAGTTTGATATTTTTTTCGACTCGTCCAATTCTATCGCCGAACCACTTGAAATGAAGCGCCCCACTCCCTTTAACGATGAAACTCAACTTTCGCTTGGAGTTATCTGTACTTCCTGAAATCGTGACCGCTGAATGACGCGGAACGTTTCGATTGAAAATCCCGTCTAGGTGTTCGACCCGTTGGCTGAGTTGTCCGGAAACTAATTCGATACTATCGTCGTGCTCAAGCTCTAAGGTGGTTGGATTAATAAGCTTTCGTTTCTTAGCTATCTCAGTGATGTAGGTCGGTAAGAAACCATCGTTACGTAGGATAAGATCTACCCTCCTGGTGTCTTTATCGATGGAAGAAACTGCAATGTCGATTGAAAGTTTAGGCAAGCAAGCCGCGTGCGCCAACGCAAAATCACAGCCCTTCTTACTCGTTTCAGCTAGTAACTTCGGTGGTGGGTTACGCGTAGAATACATCCAATCCCATCCTCCTATTTCAACCTCACCCAATTGCGGATGTTCAAAAGGCTGCCATGGGACAAACCCCTTTCCTTCAAGTTCTGTATCGTTCCAACTAAGAAGCTTGAGACTATTTTCCGCGGAAAATTCAAACCAAAATTTAAGATATCCTTCACTCACATCGACGCCGGCGCGTTTGGTGGGGTCCCATAATTCCATTGTATAACAATGCACGCCGTACTGTTCGTAAGCCCAATCATCAAAAACACCACCTACCGGCTTATTTTCGACATAACTAAAATCGTGAAATACAGACAAGCAAGGATAGCCGGTTAGTGCCTCACCACGATCGCCGATAACTTTGTAAATACCAAGATCTAAGGGAGGCATTAGGTTATCGTTTTTGTCTGTAAAAGGACGCAGAATTACGCCCGAGAAAGTATGATGGGTTACCATCCCACAAACATTTTTGTGGGCCAAAAGAAAATCAACGACCGCGCGCGTTTCCGGCTCGCTTAAAGGATAATCGCCCGAACCAAACTCATCGTTACGCCAAGCGTGCGGGTAGTTGCGATTGAAATCTAACTGAAAAGGGTCCACGTTCTCGATAGGAAGTTTAGGGTCATCGACTGCCGACACATCAAAAACACCTTCCACGCTAACGTTATAAAAGGGGCCTTTTGACCACGGGTCTCGGGGTACCATCATTCGTTCATCTTCGCCGGAGACACACCAAGCTCCGTTCTCGGCCAGCCAACGCATATGTAGAACACGACTATCGCCTGTTAGATCTTTGCGATGAAAGGAGGGCGGAGAATCCGGGTCTGGATATCTTCGTCGACTCGATCGGACATAGAGGTTTTCTGTGAGACAATACTCCGCGCCGTCAGGATTGAGGCGAGGACAAATATAAAACGTAAACTGACCGAGTAATTCCTTAACCTGTGCGTCTTCTTGATTATAAAGCAAATATTCTATTGTAAAAAGCGCCGCACTACTTCCCGTAACTTCGCTCGCATGCGTATTCGCGTCGATCCAATAAGCGGGTTTACTTTCTGGTTCTTCAGACTTACTAATCGTCAGAACCCAAATACTTCTACCTTCCGGAGAGGAGCCGATCGTCTCTAAAGAAACAAGATCTGGAAAAGCTTCAACATAACTTTCTAGCAAATTGCAAAGTTCATCGTAAAGATAGTACTTATCAGCTTCAAATTTCACTTAATTCCCCCTAGCTAGCGCGCTCAACTTGCCAGACTCTTTCAGAACGAAAAGAGTTGAATCACAAGAAAGTAATTTGCCTCCGGCACCGACTCTATTCAGATGAACGTCAATTCCTCGGATTTGAAATTCAAATAATTTTGTTTCAGTAGAAATGTAAACCTTGTTTGCCACACGAGCGAAGGAAATGAAACTATCGCTTTCCTGCGTTGAGATAACCTCCCACTCCTCTTCAAGCCGGCGGGCAATTTTACCTTTCGAACCACATGCGTAGGTAATTCCTCCAATCGTGATAGAATCCCAAAATCCAATTCCGTCAACCCGATCTAGATTCCACTCTGATCCATCGAAGATCCCGATAATCCCATCCAAACCCACAGCGTAAATCTCTTCATTTTCACCACCGGAAATAGAAGTCCAAACTCCCGGATGATGGGTGGCGTCAACACCTTTACGATCCAATTGGACTTCCCAGTTCGATCCGTTCACCGAACTGAGAATCTGAAAGTCGGTGCCAACACACCAAAAGCGACCGTGGAAAAAATCAAGAAAGGTAACAGTTCCATCAATGGGTGCTTTTCCAATCGTTCCTGAATCTTGGCCGTTCTCCGCTGAATCTTTCTCGAAACTGCGCCACGTGATCCCCTCACGAGTCATGCCTAAATAAGTTTTACTTTGCGGATCGTAGGCCAACATATCCGCAGGAATCGGAATAGAAACGCCTTCACCATCAAGATCTAAAATGCGGCGTTCGGAAAGCGTGCTATCGGTCCCTTCACGAGTTGCAAAGCGAAAATCGTCTCGACTCTCAACACGTTTAAGGCCCACTACTACATCAAAATCTTCAGTCATTATTTATCCAGTTTTTGAAATTCCCTATACTGCCCAGCCTCCCATAGTATTGCCTCTGGTTCAATGGCTGGGGTTAAGCGGGAGCTGGCAAACATTGACAGCTTTTGACCTTTTCATTAACACGAGTTTTAAAGCAGCAAGCCCATAGGTTTTCGTAAATGATAAAGTCTAGATTTTTCTGTCTAATAGTAGGTATCACGCTTTCAACATTTTCATGTTCGGATCCTGTGGACGATTGTGCCGGCAATTCGAATTGTTCAAGCTCCACCGACCTTGGAACAAAAGGCGATATGGGTGTCAAAGACGATGGGGAAACGCACAAAGACACCGGACCGATTGACGACGTCAGATCCATGATCACTTCGGATATGGAAGACATGATAGATATGACCCCAAGCGAATGCGAACCCATCTGTTCTAATGGACAAGTCTGTGACACGGATGGATTCACGTGTGTGGATTGCTTAGCCGACGATAATTGTGACGGTGCCCAAATATGCGACGTGGTGACACACACCTGTGTCAATCCGGAACCCGCTTCATCAACGCAATGTGAATCGTGTAGTTCAGATGCACAGTGTGGGACGGGACATCATTGCGTTCCCATGGGATTCGGATCGCTTATTCTCGTTCCACGTGGCAATTATTGTTTAAAGATCCCAACCGCCCAATCGCCATGTGAAGCTCCGTTTGCAACCCCCATCAATGGGAAAAGTTTAGGAAGCCAATCTGCGATGCAATATTGTGCGATCAACGAACAAGTCACTACATGCGAGGCTGTTCTTGCTGAACTGAAAGAAACCTATTGCGGTGACGGTGGTAACAATGGAGAGGGAAACGCGGACATCACGAAATGTCCCCAAGACGCAGGTGCCCTTTGTGAGGATGTGATAGGTCAAAAACGTTGTACGTATGGATGCGATGAAAATTCGGATTGTGAATTCGGATGCACGGCAAGCGGTTATTGTCTTTGAGAATTGGCTTTGAATCTAATGAGAAACCTAACCAATTTCATCAATGATGATATCCGACAAATCGCCGTGCGTTTTCAATTCTGCTGCTAATTTGGGTTCGGCGAAAATGCGAATCTTTTTCACAACCATCATAAAGTCATCTTGAATACCGGCAACAACGCGTGACAATTCATGCAATTTGTAAAAATTATCGCCAGTCGGTTGGTTGTAGACAACATCAATCGTTTCAAGCTTATCTTTATCGCGCGGCGGCGTATCGATAATAATGTCAGCCGGGTGCAGAGGTCTTCCAACCAGTGTTGACAGACGCGCCCTCAATCTATCGGTAAGCGCGTAAATCTCATCACCGTCCATTGAATAAATGGTTTGATAAGCTCTTTGCTTTGCCGGTTCTTTGTAGACACGACTAAAGGTTGCAATGCGTTTATAGAGTTTTCGTTGATTGCGAATCAATCCGTGCAGCAAATAACGCGTTCCACTTTTCTCCTGCGTCGAGTCATACAGCCATTCTAAAAAGGTGTCATCGGTATGCGATAACAAAGTCTCGAGTAACTCACTCGCACCGATCTCATCGCGCGAATAGAACGCCGACAACGAGGCCTCTATCATTGCGCTCGCCGATCTCACGGTATGATGCCAGTAGGCCTCCGAAAACATAGTGTACCGACCAAAGATAAAAATTTCGGCAGAAACCTTACCCTTTGCTTTGATTGCTATCTTGGTTTCGTTTTCGTTAAGCGTCAGAGATGAAAGGAGTCTATCACGGTCGTAATTGCGTCCGTAAGGAACGCCCATATGGATTGAATCGCGCTCCAAATAGTCCATCTTGTCGGCGTCGATCGCGCTTGAGATAATCGAGTTCAATACCGAATCCATCTGCCGATTCGGATCAATCTGACCGAGGCAGATATCAATCACTCTTTGTGGATCGAGCTTCCACGCCCCCTTTAGAATTGCTGCGATGCTTTTCGGGCCAGCCAGATGTTTCACCTCGCCGCGAATCAACATCGAACCGACTTCTTCATGTTTTGGAGTATCGCGTCCCTTCAAATGAAGCGCTTCTAAATTATGTGCAAATGGATAGTGACCGATATCGTGGAGTAATCCTGCGGCGAGAACGGTGAGAATATCTTCTTCAGTAGCCGAATCACCGAAAGCCGGAACCTGGAGGAGACTCTGTAGGTACCATTGAACGCACCCAAAAACCCCAATGCTGTGTTCGAAGCGACTGTGTGTCGCGCCCGGATAAACAAGATGGGTCGAACCAAGTTGGCGTATTTTTCGTAAGCGCTGAAAAGCGGGATGGTCGACAATTTCTTGTGTTCGATTCGTAAAACCAACGTTTCTTAGTTCAGGGACGCGAATCGTCCCGTTACCACCAAAAAAGCCGAGCTCAGGTATTGAGACCTTGGACAACTAAAAGATCTCGTCTGCCGGCTGGATTTCAACTTCTCCACCGTTAATTTTGCATTGGCAAGCCAACCGATAATTGGCGGCTTTTTCTTCTTTGGACATCGTCATTTCTTCATCTTCGGTAAGCGCACTTAAATGCTCCATCCCAGAGAGTACTTCGATAAGACACGTTCCGCATTCCCCTTGTGTACATCCGAAAGGAACGCTTGCATCCGCTTTGTCATTCGCATCTTGAAGGGAAGTCCCAGCTTCTACTTCAACACTGATTTCTTCATCTTTAAATATTACTTTTGCCATTTTTTACTCCTCAATGGACCTGTGAGCGTAAATCACATCGACACGAATATCAAATGAGGAATGGACCTGAACGTAGAAGTTTTCACTTTTATTTACTTATTTTGCACAAAAAACGGGCCGGCCTACGACTAAGACTTCGAATACTTTTTAAACTTTTAACCCCTAACGAGGAAGACATGAAAACACTGACAACACTAATCTCGCTTCTATTGATTGCCTGCTTAAGCAGCTGTATTTACGTAAACGATGAAGAACACGAAGGGTTTGGCGATTGGGACGACGACTTTTGCGGACCTGCCTGTCTTCTTTGCGACGATGATGAATGTGTAAAACTCAAACCTGGCGCTTCAGAATGTGCCTCTGACGCTGAGTGCTCGGGCACTGATGTATGTATTGGCGGCGAATGTATTTATTGCCCTCAGACATGTTCCAACAACGATAATTGTTCGAAGAACTACCTTTGTTCTGATGACGGGGTCTGTATTCCTGACGATCGCTGTCGAAATAATAACGACTGTAAAGACACCGAAATATGTTCGCAAAATGGATATTGTGTGAAGCCAAAAACCCAAACCAAAGATCCAAAAGACTGCCAAGACGATGACTGTGTTACGCTGGCTTGTCGCGATAATACAGAATGCCGCGTTGGCTCAACGTGTACCAACGGAGCATGTGTTGCAGATTGTGGATAGGACGAGGATTGTGGAAATGGATTGCGTTGCGAAGCGGGGAGTTGCCAAATCGATCCCGCAGGCGGCTCACAATGTTTGCGTAACATAGAATGTGACGACGGTGTTTGTGAAAATGGCTATTGTATCGCTCGGTGTACCGATGATGAGGCCTGTAAAAATAACGAATATTGCAATGCCGGTTCATGTCGACCCGATACGCGACCGAAGCCCCAATGTAGAATCAACAACGATTGCAGCGTCGCAGAGGTATGCTCGGACGCGAAGTGTCGTCAGTATTGTACGTGCGACGATGATTGTGGCGATGCAATGGTCTGTGACGCGGGAGCTTGTATCCCAACTCAAGATGTATCGCCTGAATGCGTACTTTCTGTTGATTGTCCAAACGGTGACTGTATCGACGGCCAATGTAAATAAAGTGCCCTTGTCTATTGCGTCACGCGACAGTCAAAGATTCGTCTCATGGAAAATGAAAAGTCGAATCAAAGCCAATATCATGTTAGAAGCATCATCAGAATTACAGATGTGAGTTTAATGCCAAACAGCGCCCCTAAAGAACCCTCGATCGAATATTGGATCGACCAAGCCGTAAACGGAAACGAAGCAGCCTTCCGTCCGATCTACGACGCATTCTTTGATCGTGTCGTAAATCACGTTGGACGGCTGCTTGGTGTGGGCGGAGAAATCGAAGATGTCACTCAAGAAATTTTCGTCCAAATATTTCGTTCTATACGAACCTTTAAATTTGAATGCAAATTCAGCACTTGGGTTTATCGTATCAGTTATAACGTCGCCGTTAGCCATCTTCGCAAAAAACCGCGTTTAGTCGAATTAGCCGCATACCGCCCGCTTGCCGAAAGTTCAAACAATTGGGCTAAACTAGAGGCAAGAGATCTCGTCCGAGTTTTAGAATCGGCGCTGAAACAAGTCCCCATCGAACGTCGAGAGGCCTTTCTACTTCACGAAGTGCAAGGATATAAACTCCGAGAAATTGCCGAACTTACCGGTGATTCTATCAATACGGTTTCCGCACGTGTTCGCCGTACCCGAGAACAGATGCAGTATATATTGGAATCCAATATGAACATCGAAAAGGAGAACCTATGACTCACCAAATGTTCTCATATACTTGTGATGATATTCGTAAACTGACCTACGACAAACGCAGAAACGTCCTGAGTACTGAAGATGCAAGTCGATTCGAACTTCATTTAGAACATTGTCAAACATGTTCAGATTACGTCATCCGTACAGTCGAAATGCTAGATAGCGCCGACGAAATGGATTACGGGAGTAAAGTTGATCGCGACGATCTTTTTGGTTCAATCATGAAGGCTCTCGATGATGGCGAAAAAGTAGAACCCTTCATCCCCATTCTTGTTGGAGACGAAGACGAATTACCGATGGGCCGTAAATATTCCAAACCCCTACTTTATAGTTTCCTCGGGATTGTTGTGATTTTTATCGTGGGATTCTCTTTTACTGCCCTGCCCCGTTTTTCCGATAAAAGGGAAATCTCTTTAGCGTCGACGATTCCGGCTCCAATAGGGAAAGAAGGGACGCAGAAAGAGGGAACTGAAGTTAAAAAGATCCAACAATCTCGGCTAGGCGGCTTAACTTTACAGCCCTCGCCTGCCCACGCAGAAAATCTGAATATCTTTGGTGATTCTCAAGCTGAGTGGAAGGTAGACGGTGGTCGCGCTCAACACTTTGAACTCAAAGAGGGTACCGTGCTCATCGAATACATTCCCAACGATCGTTCATCTTCACTAACCCTTCAAACATCAGATTTTAAAATTCAGGTATTGGGGACGATTTTTTATGCAAGTAAAGAAAATCAAGTCGTAGGTGTAATTGCAGGAAAAATACGCCTCCAAACTCAGGACGGCGAAAGCGTCATTTTGGAACGTGGACAAGAGTATGAACCCAAAACGGGAGTGAAAAACTCAGCGCCGCAGGTTCTTGTAGAGTCCGAAAAATTCGTAGATGTTCAACGGCACCACCAGCTTCTTTCCAAGGTCCCCAAAGCCAAGAAGACGCGTAAGAAAACACGAGTCGCCATTCTAAAAAAACGTGATCTGAGAAAAGAAGCAGATCTCGCTATTAGTAAAGGTGATTACAAAATCGCTGCACAAATCATGGAACGAATGGTCAATGAATTACCCGCTTCCGCTCCGGAAAATGCAACTCTGAAACTTGACCTGGCACGCGTTTACATTAAGAAACTGAAGCAACCGCGTCGTGCCTTTGGACACTTAAAGGCATTTACCAAACAAAGACCCTTTGACGCGGCAACGCCAACTGCAAAAGATGAGATGTGTCGCATCTCAAAACGCTTCAAACTCCATGATCGCGAAGCATGCCAAGAATAAGCGCGTTTTCTATCATCAATCTGACCTTCTTAATATCAATCATTCCTTCGGTGTTATTTGGGCAAGTTCAAGAAAAAGAATTACTTCTTCGTCTAGATGTCAGCCCTGATTACGCATCTATCTCCGACGATATGCGACTGACCGAAGCCATCATAGCACGGCTACCTGACACTTTTGTCATTAGAAACGATAGCGTTACACCGGACTGGTCAATACGCTGGGAAAAAGCCCAGGTCGGTGCACCTTGCACGCTCTCGATCTTTTCTGAAACGACGCAATCAAAAATAGAACTCGGCCCGAAAGCGACCGAAAAAGAAATTGATTCGGCGGCGAGTCGGATCGTTTGGATCTCAAGCTTTTCAAACGAAGAATCCGAGGAAGAATCCAAAAAAAAAGCAACACCTGCCGAGGAAAAGGGTAAAAAGGAAAATGAGATGGGTAAAAAAGAACCGGCGGAAATTGCTTCAATAGAAAAAGAAGAAACGCCTCCTGAAAACACTCCCAAAAAGGAAACATCCACCAACGAGGATGTGCTTGTCGATCCACCACCTAAGTTACTAGAAAGTAGTAAACCTAACTATGTTCATATAGGAGCAAGCCTATCCCTCATGCCGGGATTCGAGTTCAATAAAAATAATACACCCGCACAAACGGGGGTTCCGATGGTGGCATTTAACCTAATTGGCGGTTCCCATCTGGGCCTGCGAGGTTTTGAATTGGGGTTTCTATGGAATCACAAATCTCAATTCGTCGAAGGCGTGCAAATCGCGATGGGTGCAAATATTTCCGACGGACCTTTACGCGGCGCCCAATTCGCCTTCGTGAATATCGCAGATCAAAAATCGAAAGGACTGCAACTCGGCCTTGCCAATTTTTCTGAGGACTTAGACGGACTGCAATTGGGTCTAGTTAACATAGGTGCACATAGTAAGGTACAGGTCGGTCTAATCAACATCTCCGAAAAAAGTAGGGTCTCACTTGGGATTTTTAATCTAAGCTTGGCGTATCCTCTACGTCCGGTCTTCTGGATGGGCAGCGACGGTCAACTCACAGTAGGCGTCCAACACGGAAGCGAGTAGATTAAATATAGCCTTCTCGCCGGACTGTACTTACCCGACGATGCCTTTCAAATCGGTGGCGGTCTTGGGTACCATACAACTGGCACTTACTTTTTTACGGGCGATCTTTTTGCTTTTCAGACCCTATTCCTTGGCGACGAAATTTGGAAATTGAGTCTCAATCTTCAAGTAAAACTTTCGGTGGGATACCGATTCTCAGAACGACTGGCAGTCTTCGACGGTCTTTCGTTGAATGGGCTGATTAGCACGCTTAGAAAAGCTGAAGACTTTATAGAAGACCCCGAGATTATCGAAGTCAACAGCGCAGCTGATTTGTATCTTTGGCCAAACCTGCATGTGGGTATGTCCTTTTAAAACCGCTGCCTCAAAATAATAAGAAACAAAGTTTATTTTAAGATTCGCTCCTCGAACGAAGTTGGCACATAACCTGCTAAAGAAACCTATGATGTTAACTTTTTGACATCCTCTAACGGCCGCGGAGGTCACACATGAAGCATATATTATTGATTTCAGTTCTATTATTAACAATGACAACGGCATGTGCTGATATGCTTTCCGACGAGGAAATCGTAGACGGGCAAGACACGCAGACTGCATCTCTGGAGATTGGCGCGGTACGTGGTAAATCAAAATCGAGCTGTCGTGGATACGGTGACGACTATGAATTGTGTCATGATGATGCTCGAAAAGAGGCCTATGCCGCGGCTCGTGACAAACGCGAGGCCAAATCGGGTCGGGAATGGAGCAGTGCTTCTCATCGCTATAATTCAGCGAAACGGAAAAGGGCAATTGCCGAGAGAGGTATCGTCGCCGCCTTCCGAGCTAAATTAAGATAGGCTTCCAAAACGAAAAAGAGAATTCGATCGTTATTGTGGGAATTCTAGCCGAATCAGTTTAATTCCAGTCTTGATTATTTATGGCTAAAACGCGGGCACGTTCTAGTAATTCATCATGCGTGATCTCTAAGTTGCGCAACCAGCCTTCTTCCATCTCTCGATTATTTTGATGAACTTTTGAAGAAAGAATCACTTCCAACCCATCACCGTAGTCGTTGGCTTTATACAATAAAGACCCCGAACGCGTGCGCACCGTGAGCGTTCCTTTCTCGGGATTAAGTCCGGCGGCATGACCGGCTTCATGAGCAGCCTGTTTCATATGGAAAAAGAAACTTTCAGATTTTGAAGCAGGTATCCCTAAATCAAAACGAGTGACAGCGCCGCAACCGATAAAAAAAACCAGGCCAAGACATAATAAAAAGGAGCGCAATGGTGTGTTAAAGATCACCAGGCTTGGTTTGTCTTTGCCAGCGCTTTCGCGTCGGCTAATAACTGAAGGTGAATTTGTTCTAATGAATCCAACCACTGGGCTTCAACATTATCGTCATCATGAGAGTTGGTAAAAAGAGTAACAGCAAGCCCATCACCGTAACTGTTGGGCTTGTATGTAAGAGAACCCTCAGCAACACGTATGACTAAATCGCCGTCCTGGTTCGTTACGGTATCAAAACCAGAGTTAACAGACGCTTCTTTCATGTGAAAGAAAAAGCTTTCTGATTTACTAATCGGAATTCCCAGATCGTAGGTTGAATGCGCGCCACAACCGAGGGAAAAACTAAACACCAAACACATTAAAACTAAGAGGTACTTCATCATATTCCTTTATATAAAACCAAGAGATTTTCGTTTTTGAAAACACTCCGCAAGTAAGTCCATTGAGGGACGCTCGTCACCGCTCGCTAGCTGATGGACGGTATCAAGCATTAATTTATTCATAGGTGTCGCAAAGCCATATTCCTCTCCGCGTTCTACGATTTCGCCGTTCAAAAAATCTACAGATGGAAATCTACCGCGTTCGATGGAAGCTAACATAGATGACCGCATTTTCCTAAACTTAGATCCCACTACCAACAATACGGTATGTTTAGCCAATAAGCCTGCTGATCCGGTGGACGACCGAACTTCGGGTTCGGTGAGGGCTATCCAATTTAGGTTCAAGGTACCGGATACCTTCTCTAAATCTACGCCACTCAGGTTGGCGACTTTCACAACTTCGGTCATGATTTCAAGGGCCATTCGTCGCGCATTTCGAGACCGCAAAACCACGCCCAGTCTTTCCCCTCCCACTGTACCAAGGGAGCTCACAGCGCAGTTAATCGCAAGCTTACTCCACCGGACACCGCGAAGATTGTCCGTTGCTAAAGCATTTACCATTTTCACCGCATCGTCCTCAAATAATGCAATAACTTTATCTCTTTTCGTATAGTCTTCGCCAAGCGACCCAAAGGTAATCTCTCCGGTCGCGGTTTGGACGACCTTCCCGGGCCCCATCATCCTCGCTCCAAACCCCACTACCCCTCCGACAATTCTATCCACGTCAACCACGTGTTGCAGTCGCTCTTCAACGAGACCATTTGATAGATTTACGATGGTTGCATCTGGAGTTAAATAGGGAAGCGCATTTTTGAGGGCATCGGCCGCAAAATTGGGCGGTACGGTAAGGAAACAAGTATCGAAGGGGACTATCTTTTTCTCAGGAAAAGTCGCATAGGCCGGAATTTGATAAAGCGTTTTTTCTTCTCCGACCTGAACTTGGAGCCCGTTCTGTTGAATCGCATCAGCAATACGTGGATTCTTGGTGATGACACTTACATCAGCGTTCGCAGACTTGAGACGCCCCGCAGTCACACCGCCCACACCTCCACAACCGATAATTACAACGCGCATGGACTAGGAAATCATCGACTTGAGAAATTCACGATTCGTTTGGGTTTTCTTCAAACGCTTAACAACCCAATCCATTCCTTCTGGGCCGCCCATTCCAGAAACTTTTCTACGAAAAGGTGGGATCTTCTTGAGTTCGACTTCGTCGTGCAAAAGTTCCTCTTTTCGCGTTCCACTTTCGGAAATATTTACCGCTGGAAAGAGTCGTTTTTCGGCGATTTTGCGATCAAGCACAAGTTCGGAATTACCCGTTCCTTTGAATTCCTGAAAGATAACCTCGTCCATTCGGCTGCCGGTATCAATAAGTGCCGTGCCAATGATGGTTAAACTACCCGCTTCCTCGAAATTTCGAGCAACGCCAAAAAGCTGTCGCGGTCTGTCGAGTGCACCCGCGGATACGCCGCCAGACATCGTCCGCCCAGATCCACCGTGCTTGGTATTGTAGGCTCTTGCGAGACGTGTGATAGAATCGAGTAGAATGAGTACGTCTTCTCCGGCCAGTAATCGTTCCATTGATTCTATAAAAACTTTTTCGACCAACCGGATATGTTCGGCTGGGCCTTGATCGGTGGTTGAGGCGTAAACGTCGATCGGGATATTTCGTTTGAAGTCCGTCGCTTCTTCAGGACGCTCATCCACAAGTAGTGCAAGTTGATGAATATCTGGGTGGTTTTCTTTCACCGCTAGCGCAATCTTCTGGAGAACGGTTGTTTTCCCGGCCTTTGGAGGACTGGTAACCAAAACACGTTGACCACGGCCAATCGGTGCTACGAGATCAATGACTCGACCGCAAAGCTCGCCTTTCGTTGTCTCTAAACGAATGCGCTCATCAGGTTGAATCGGGGTGTAGTCAGAAATTCTATCCATTAGGAGTCGAAACTTATCTACTTTCGGTTGGGCGTTATTTGGTTTACCGCGTCTTCTATTCCTTCCCATATTTTCAGTTGTCTCCTTATAAACTAGGCATTGCTAGCTAACTTACTGATCATGGCAGGCTTATATCTACCGCTTTTTTAGGTGTCAACGAATTTATAAATTCGCATAAAATTTATCTTGGTATTGACGCAATCAAACCTTGCCAAAAGGCATTCCGATTCGGGTCTTTTGACCGCTTGATATATCGCTCGAAAATTTATACTTAGGATTTTCGATCAACACAACGACGGTCGACCCGAGATTGAACATACCGAGTTCGGCGCATGTCTCTAGAGTTTGACCATTATACGCATCAGTATCGAGTCGCTTCCTAAAGGACTGATTCGTCTTCAGATCAGCAAAACTTAAGCTCATGCGACCAACGCAGGTTGCGCCGACCATAACGACAGCAATCCGTCCGATTTTCGTCTTAAGATAGACAATCAAACGTTCGTTCACGGCGAAGAGGTTGTCGATATGTCCGACAGCGAGTGGATTGACCGGAAAAAGATGTCCGGGGATATAGCTTACGCCATCTATGGTTCCGGCGATAGGAACATGGACGCGATGGTAATCTTTGGGTGAAAGATAGACTGTTACGAAACTACCTCCATCAAAAATTTTTGCTTCTCTGCCACTGTCTAAAAATTCACGCACGTTAAAGTGGCGTCCCTTCGCTTGGATAAGTGTCCCTTTTTGGATCGGTCCAAACTCCGATAAGCGTCCGTCTGCGGTCGAACAAAGTTCTTTCGGACCGAGTTCGAACTTATGAATTCCCTCACGTAGTCGCCGCGTAAAAAATGCGTTCAAGGAGCGGTATTCCTTCGGCGCCTCTTCACTCTCCGAAAGATCGATTCCAGCATAAAGCGCAAAACCGTGGTTCACCGCCCCCTGTATGGGGCGTGGAAGTGAGATATCTGAGACTGCACCAAAAGCGCGACTTACAGCGTTTTTCGGGAGCAATTGTAACCCCGCCATTTTGGCGCGATCGGACCATTTCTTAGGCGTATCTATTTTCAAAAACGTATTCCCCATTCTGCTCGATATTTAAACCAACGGTATAATAGAACTCCGGTTACCGGAACCCCGACTAAGGCGAATACCCACGAAAGCCAGAAAACCAAAAGCGCGGTTGCAGCTCCCGCACCCAATGCTGCGAGGCCCTTCTTTTGGGCGGTTTTTTTAGTAAGTTCAGTTCTTCTCATTCAAACCTCAAACATATTCAGACGCGTTCAACCTAAAACGATTCTAAACGACAACGTCAGGATGAGCGACCCTAGAGGATCCCTTCGAAAAGGACAACGATTTTCAATAAACTCATCGAAAGATTCAGTCAATTTTGCTCGAAATCTCATCTCGTGGATCCGAAATACCTATGTTATCGTTCTGCGGTATATTCCACAGCTATGAGTTTTTGATGAACGCAGAATTTCGTGATTATGTTCTTGATGGAGAATGGCATTCTCTTCTACCGCGTTATTTTCATCTTTCGAATCTAGTCAAAGGAAAACGAATTTTAGACATCGGATGCGGTGCCGGCATAGGTTCGTCCCTTTTGCTTGAATTTGGCGCGACGTCGGTCAACGCAGTCGACCATCGACCTGGCGTCGTTAACATCGCGAAGATGAAACATGCACAGGAGAATCTTCTGTTTCAAGAAATGTACCTCGAAGACCTACATTTCGAAGACGACACCTTCGACCTCGTGCTTTGTCTGGATTCAGGAAACCCGGTTACCGACATTAGTTTGATCGAAGAGGTAAGACGGGTAATGAAAAATGACGGACAATACATCTGCGCGATCCAAACTTCTCCTGAAAAGGGGCTTGATTCCATCCTTCCGCAATACGGATACATGAATTCGGGAGAACATAGGACCACATTCGATTCCATAAATACGCCTCAAACGGCAAACCTGACAACGAACTTTCGTATATGTCATCGTGCAGTTCAACGACCCATGCTGTCATACCGATTCGATTTTCAACCCAATAAAAAAAGTTCGACCGAAGCGAGAACCAACGTCGTTCACGATCTAGGAGACGATGCCTCCCAAATTACCGAAATTTGGTTTTGCGGTACAGATATCACTCGACCCGAAAATGTTGAAGTTCGACTCCCTTACGCTTCCATCGTCTCCAAGATCGCTCGGGTTTTATCGAACGCAAACCAAAGTTCTGGGGTTCACGATACTGAACTGCCTTATCGACGAGAACGTCAGGCCACATCCGAGTTTCGTGTGGTTTCACTTGGTGCCATTACAGACGATCCCCCATTAGACGATCTCGGTTTAGAGGAAGAAACAACAATTCGGTCCGAAACGACCGACGGTTTTGACGTGTCAAGAATGTACGACCAGATGAAAAACGATTTTCAGAACGTGGTCCAACAAGCCCAATCAGCGTTAGCGGAAAGGGATAAGTATATCTCCCATCTTGTTGATACCGTACATGGCTGGGAGCAACGTTTTAAAACGGGCGTAGAATTGGATTCTAAGAAGACAGATACCCAAGAAGAGGATATGACCAAGACGAAAGATCATATCCCTTTGAAAAAGCGAGCAGCCGTTAAAGAAAAACTCAAAAAGAACACGACGAAAAAGAAAAAACCAACAAAGAAGACGAGCCCCGCAAAAAAGACGACGAAAAAGACCACAAAAAAGACCGCGAAAAAAACAGGTCCCAAATGAGATCCAAACTCGTTTTTGTCACTCTTCTACTCCTACCAAACCTTGCTTTTGCGGGTGGTTTTGAATCGGGTGAAAATACAGCGGTCGCTAATGCACGTGGCGGTACGGGAGTGGTATCCAGTACGGATTCAACTGCACTGTATTTCAATCCCTCTCTGCTCGCGAAAAGTGAGGGATTCCATCTAACGATCGATGCAAATTTTCTTAACCAAAACTTAACCTTCAATCGAAACCCTTTAGTTACGAAACTAGGCACGACCACCTTCGACGAAATTCAAAACGAAAAATCATTTTTCCCTCTTCCATTCCTTGCGGCATCCTACGACTTCAACACCGACTATTTTGCGATGGGCTTATCGGTATTCGGACCACATTCATATGGAAATTCCTGCCTCACCGAACTTGTGGACGGTAAATGCGTAAGTGAGGACGAAAACGCCGCGCGACACATGCTAATCGGTGCTGACCTCGCGATCATCTATGCACTCCTCGGTGCTGCAGTCGCAATTGAGGCTCCGGGTGGTTCGTTTTTCGTTGGAGCGGGGGGCGGCGTCGCGTACCAGCAGATTACGGAAATGGATTTGGTCGTCGACCAAGTTTACGGTTCAATTGGGTCTCCTTATAATGAAAACCCGGGATTCGGTGGACGCATGGAAATCCGAGATGTGACTGATTTGAAACCCGCTTATAATTTTGGACTAAGCTATATTTCTGACAACGGATTTAGAATTGGCTTTTCAGGACGACCATCAATCGATTGGAATCCTGATGGACAATTTGAGATCCAACTTCCCGCATCAATTCGAGAATTTGTAACCTTCTCCAGTAATGAAATGTCTATCGAACTCAAACAGGCGGGATCTTACCGACTCGGTCTTGGTTGGTTTGGGGGACAACATCCCACAGACCTTAGTAAACACCGTTACGACTTCGAATTTAACTTCGTCTATGAGGACTGGGGAAAACTAGACACCTTCAAAGCAACACCGGATGGTGATCTTATCCTTTTTGAAGAAACCCGCCTCCCGCTCAATCCTGTTTTTCAGGGAAAGTCTTATCAGGATACCTTTAGCATGCGAGTCGGTGGGTCCTATGCGATCTCGAGCCTCTTTACAGTCCATGCTGGTGGATTTATCGAAACTGCGGCTCAAACGAAAGCGTATACAAATGCTGACTTCGTAAGCTGGGAACGATATTCTGGAAGCTTAGGACTCGTATATAATGTTACTCATTTCTTAGACTTAACATTATCGTATTCTCATATTTTCTCTCCGGACCGTACCGTGACGAACGGAGAGATCTATCAACAGATCCCGCTTTCTGAATGTACAGGGCCCAATTATACCGCCCCTGCATGTTCAAAATCAGGAACACCACCCGGTACGCCACAAAATGAAGGCCAATGGACGACAAGCTCTCAGGTAATTGGCGCCGGAATTAAGGTACATTTCAAATGAATTCAACTCTCCCCGGCGGATATCTCGTTCTTGATGCGAACGGCACAATAGATAGCATCCCGCCTTTTTTAGCCAACGCAATGTGTGCATCAGTACGTAGGGAGCTTTGTGTTTACGATCTTTTTGATACCGCACAAATGCCGCACCTATCCATCACCCGAGTTGCACGATACGATTCTACGTTAACGTTTCATCTCAAATTAGTCGGTAAGGGTCTTCAACGCATTTTTCGATATTGGGATGCATCCACCGAAAACACCATCCGATTCTACTTCGTCGACGACAGCGCTTTGCAAGAAACGCATGAATGGGAGTATCGCAAACTTCGCACGTCGATACTCGGCGATTTTGAAAATTTTTTCTCCTCGCAAATCGACAATAGGCTTGCAACGATACGCGTCCTTGCAGAACTGATGGAATCGTCACCGAAGTTGAAAGCCGATGGTGCTAAAAGACTGCTGGGTAAACTCGATGAACTTGAAAATATTATAGATAGAGTCTCCAGAGAGGTTCGAAGTTCGGACGATTCAGAAAGTTTCGTCGCGATGGACATGGACGAAGGAGATCTTCAAAGAGTCTTGACAGCATGGTCAAATGAAGACGTTGTCATAGAACACACCATCAGTTCAAATATTTCGGGATTGGATTCCAAGGTCATGGATCGTATCATCTATCCCTTCGTTCAGAACGCTATCGAGGCCAACTCATCCGATAAAAAAGTTCTTATCAATATCAGACGAATAGACAATGCGTTTGTGCAGTTTCAGATAAGCGATAAGGGTATTGGTATGACACCACACGAAATCAAGCGTGCTGAAGACCCCTTTTATTCAACTAAACGTGGGCACCTTGGAATGGGAATTCCCAGGGCAGTTGATCGCCTAATTAAGATCGGTGGGCATTGGGACATGGACTCAAAACGAAACGAAGGAACAAAGGTATCCATCTATATCCCTCACCCGCTTTCAGAAGAAGACGAGCTATGAAAAAAATCTTATTACTAGCCCTACTCTCCGCGGCCTGTTCCACAGCACAGGTTAAGCCAGACGAAAAAAAAACAAGGTCCGTTGATGACGATACCGTTGAAAAGGGAAGCTTAGAAAAAATGGCTCCTAAGAATGGATTGACTAAAACCTTTTCATACCGACAGCTACGTTGGGAAAGCGAAGAAAAAAAAGTTCTCTATAAAATGGGGAAGCCGATTGCTGATTTTGAAAACGAAGAACTGAAGCTCTTCACCTTCCCTTCAAAGACACGTGGTTTTCCAACAACGGTAACAACGGGCCTAATCAACAATAAATTAGTAACCCTTGATATTAATATTATCCACCCAACTCAATGCAACCAAGCCCTGCCGAAATGGCAGGATGCTCTACGTTTGAAATATGGTCCCCTCACTGCTGAAAAAGAAAACTACATCCTCTGGAAGCTGCAAGACGCCTCCATCATCGTTATCGAAAAAGGTGAACGCTGTGGAATCGTTTATGCAAAAGATGCGCAAGCTCGAAAGCGCGTGAATGCGCTCGTCAGATAGCTTCCGCCAAGCCCAAATACCATCAGCCGAACTTCAAACTCAATTAAAGAATTAAGGAAGAAACTTCACGCTAACATCAACTTTTTCCAGTCGTGCGAGCACACCTAGATTCTTGATTATCTAAATATCGCATCGATTTTCTTTAGAACCTCATCTGACAATACCAGTTCGGCCGCGGCGACATTACTTTCCACTTGAGCAACTTTTGATGCCCCCGTAATTACGCTCGAAATCTCTGGACGTCGTAAACACCATGCCAAAGCGACTTGTTCAGGGCGATGACCTAACTCTTTACTCAATGCGGAAAATGCGCGCGACTTTTTAATATTTTCATCGTTTAAAGAATCGGCCAACCACGTCGTCGTCGCAGCGCGCGACTTCTCCGGTACGCCGTCATCATATCGGCCAGCCAACATCCCCTGCGCCAGCGGCGACCAAACCACCAACCCCATACCCTGCTTCTCGCAAGTCCCCATTACGGAATCTTCTATCTGTCGATCAAATAGATTGTATCGCGGTTGTTCAACGACGGGACGATAGGCTTTAAATTCGTTGGCGATATCCACCGCCGCGTTTAATTGGTCTGATTCCCACACACTGGTTCCCCAATATAAGATCTTCCCCTGGCGAACCAAATCGTCCATCGCGCGAACCGTTTCTTCAAGCGGCGTATTCTCATCAAAACGATGGCAAAAATAAAGATCCAGATAATCCGTCTTTAGACGCTTTAGAGACTTCTCGCAGCTTTCCATGATGTGCTTACGGCTTAAACCACGATCATTAGGATTGTCCGACATGGGCCAAAAAACCTTGCTAGAAAGTACCAAGTCGCTTCGTTTATAATCGACCAATACTTCCCCCGCGACACGTTCAGCCTCACCTTTCGCATAAACGTCAGCCAGGTCGATAAAGTTGATTCCTAGGTCGACTGCCTTTCTAAGAATATTATGCGCCGTATTGTCCTCAATCGTGCCCCCCATCGTAATCCATCCGCCGATCGAAATAGAACTGACTTTCAAACCCGTTTTCCCAATATTTCTAAATTGCATTCTCTCTCCTCTTTTATCGTCAACATCACTTATCAAAATCCTCAGAAAACTAAAATCGTCCCAGCTGAATATTTGACCCTTACTGGAAATGTTCCGCCAACAGCATAAACACTCGTAATTAAAAGGAAAAAGCGATGAATCAGCGCCAATAATGCCCGTTATTTTATTGCGATTCGCGCGTTCCTAAATTAGGTTGGTATCCACTAATGATGAAAAATGACCACGAAGTCGGACTTAATAGTTGTCAAAAACGATACACATCGAACGACATGCTAAAGTGAGATAGAATTATGACCACAACATTCGAATCAATTATTAGCCCAATGAGCTATCAAGAGGGAGTCACCGCGATATCAATGACACTCCTTGATTTGGTTGACCATGTTGAAGACGTTAAGATGCCTCTCGAGTTCGAAACACTCAATGTAGAATTGCGGGAAACCGCTACCAAGATTGCAATACCTGGTATCGAAAGTAAATCCTTTGCCGACATCGATACATCCCCAAGCTCCCCACAAGCGGCAGCCGCTAAGATGTTGCGTGTTTTTAGGACCCTGGACGGGCTCCTCAATAAAACATGCGGACAGGCCGCAAGCGTTGATCCAGTCGCTGCGATACAACTTTTGGCTTTGAAAGAACGGATGGCCGAAGAGTCCATTGTTCTTGAACGCTACGTATGGCTTGGAAGAACAGAGCTCTAATCCTGACGACAACAATCCGCCTTCCAGACCACATTCAATTCATCCCTATTCAATGTTTTGAGACCACAGCGACGTTGGCTCTTTTAGAACTAGAAAAATCTAAAATGGTAGGAACGATCTCATCGGGATCTGCTATGACGAGAGGACGTCCCCCATAGTCGTTTTTAAGAAATCCCGAATCGATCATATGATCCAATAACGTTGTAAGCGGCTCCCAAAAATTCGAAATATTAGCCAACACAATAGGTTTGGTATGCTGTCCGATCTGCGCCCAGGTCATCATCTCTATGACCTCCTCCAGAGTTCCTATACCGCCCGGTAACGTTACAAAGGCGTCTGCCTGTTCGAACATCATTCGTTTTCTCGTATGCATGTCTTCAACAACATGAAGCTCATCAAGATGTTCCAACGTACCCTCCGAAGCCTCATACTTTAAAAGAAACTCGGGAATCACCCCCACCACCTCACCACCGTTATCTTTTACGGCAGCAGAGACGACTCCCATTAATCCGTTGGTCCCCCCACCGTAAACAAGGCGCAGTTTATGATCGGCAATAGACTTCCCAAGCGCTTGCGCAGCAGCTTTAAATTCGGCTTCCTTACCTAGCGACGCGCCACAATAAACACAGATTGTTTTGATATTTTTCATTACTTCGTATGAAGCGCGGCGACTCCGAAGTCAAGCCAATAGTTGACCGGCTCACTCATGAGGTCTATCTGCTAAAAGAGCAAAGTTTTTGAAACCCGAATCGACCAGGATCCCGTCTGCGGCCCTATTCCCAATTTAACAACGCGACTCCAAGCCCCAGCAAAAAGTAACATTATTAGAAATTATTGAGAACGCGCGCCTTTAATCTCGCCACCTTCAGATTCTGATTTCTCTAGAGCAATTTTTGCGAATCGATCAACCATTGATTTTGTGGGTAAATGGCACTCTCCATCCTTTCCAGTTTGGCTAATCCACTTCACAAGGTGCGTCTTCCAAGCCCAAAGCGCAGATCCTCTCGTTAGATCTCGCGCTTTGTCAGAACTATAGTCATCGTTCCAGCTGAAGAATCCTCCTCGCCAGTTGCTGCCCTCATAGAGGTCAATAAGGGATTGTGGTGGATCGGCCATGACTGCCTCAAATCGTCTCGCAGACGCGTATATACATTTGCGCCCCTCTTCTGTTCCGACACTATAACTATAGGTGGGGTTCTCGCCGCCGGGCCACTTTTGCCAAAACTCGGTTCCTCTCAATCCAAAATCTCGGTGTACATCTGCGGATACGTAAGCGGGGGCTTGGACATCCAATGCGATCGTAATCACAGCAGCTTCTACGTCTTTTGCCTCCGCAAAAGGATCGCTGCCTAAATTATTGGCTTGTTCAAGAGACTCGACGCCGACGTCCGAATCAACGTCAAAAGTAAACTCTTGCAGATATTCTACTTCGTCAATATCAACCCACGCATATATCGTCAGGGTTTCATAAGCTTCGGGAAGTGCGAAGGGATTTTTTGTATCGTAAGATGTTCCGTCCATACTCGGAAACATCTGAAGGAACACTTCGGCCTCACCGTCGATTTCAATATCAATATTAACCTGACTTTGAAGATCGCCGAGTGTTTTTGCTGTTAGATGAAATTCGGTTCCTGTTACAACAAGCGTCAAATTTTCTAGAAAACGCAAAGTTGTTACCGCGCTAGCTTCATCACACTTTGAACTGCATCGTGACCGCCGCGTCTTCTCTTCTGTGATTTCTGACTCGGTCTCACCACAACCCAATGTAAAAACCATAAAAATAAAGATTGCGACGTTTGTTAGACTTTTCATTGTACACCACTCCTTGAATGTCCTGTCATAGCATAGAGAACCCAAGGATGACATCTCACCCTACCGAAATCATTTATGACAATGACCGAAGAGATAGGTGGATCATGTACTGTAACATACAGATATCGTGGAAGTATGTTCGAATCGTTCTTACCCCTAATTTTAGTTGCAATACTTACTAGATTAGAAAATGTTCCAGGAAGGTTTCGCTTTCGAACGAAGGCATCAACCTTGGGATTGGATTGAATCCATTATCTGGATTGCGCGCCTTCGATCTCGCCATTTTCTGCCGCTGATCTCGTAAGAGCAACTTTTGCGAATCGATCAAGCATTGATTTTGTAGGAAGATGACATTTTCCTGCTGGTGCTGTTTGGCTGATAAACTTAACAAGATGCGTCTTCCAGGCCCAAAGAACCGATCCGCTTGCTGAACCTTGCGCGTTATCGGGACTGTAGTCATCATTCCAGTTAAAGAATCGTCCGTTCCAGTTACTTTCGTCTTTGAGTTCAAGAATCGACTGTGGTGGATCAGCCATGATTGCTTCAAAGCGTCTCGCAGATGCGTACATACATTTACGTCCCGCTTCACTTCCTACGCTATAGCTATAGGTCGGATTTTCGCCGCCTACCCATTTCTGCCAAAATTCAGTTCCGTCTAGGGCGAAATCTACTTCGACGTCGGCGGATTTATAATCGGGTGCTGCAAGATTTGGGTCGATAGTAATCACCGCTGCTTCGACATCTTTTGCAGCTGCGAATGGATCTACTGCAGGCTCTTCTCCGTCCTCAACGCCTACTTTTTCATCACCGGTGAAAACAAATTTTTGCTCGTATTTTACGCTATTGATGAAACCGAACGCTACAACCGTCATGGTCTCATAAGCAGGGAGATCGAAGGTACTCTTTGTATCGTAAGTGGTACCATCAGCGCTTGGAAACATTTCTGTGAGAACAACAACTTCGTTATCTATCTCAATATCAATCCAAACTTCGTTGTCGAGCTCGCCGACAGTTTTCGAAGTGAGATTGAATTCAGACCCTTCTCCGACAAGGGTCATACCTTCGAGGACTTTTAAACTTGATGTTGCATCATCACATTTTGAAGTACATCTTGAACGTACTTCATTCTCCCCGTTGGCTGCAGGATCTGATTCCCCGCAACCGATTGCAAAAAGAAAAGAAGTGAAGATTGCGACTTTTGTAAGATTTTTCATTTTTCACCATTCGTTGATTGTACTTTAAATATAGCATGAACCGCGCCAAGAGAAAACGTACGGATAAAAATAGTCAAACTCTCTCTAAGATCAACAACTTACCAAAACAGATCGCGTTATTTCGAGCAACTAAGGTATCCATTTACGAGGTTTTTGTTCGTCGATGCGCAAGCCTAGTAGCCAGTTCTAGGCAAGCGTGCTTAGAGTCCACCAGCTTGCGCCACTTAGAGCACATAAAATGGCGAGAAACCACCAGTTCGATCGATCAGAAATTTTTTCCTCTATTTCAATCGCTTCTGAAAAAAACCACGTATATTGTTCTTTTGGCATATCTATACTCCTTAAAAAGACCATGCTTCAGGCGAGACCATGCCACCCCTTTGTGCAAATCATGTGTCTAAAGAAGTGCAATACGCCGTCATCATAAAATTTTTTTTGACGTGCGTCCTTACCGACAGGATTTCTTATGCTTGGTTGGAAAGAGTTAGAATTCACCGG
>CALJNB010000128.1 GCA_937981985.1 uncultured bacterium | reverse complement strand
GTCGCGATGATTCCTATTGAGAAAAGAGATCCCGAGGATAAGTACCATATTCGTGATGGTCAGCTGCTTCCTTTTGCGCAGAAACATAGTCTTCTACTTCCGTGGCAGTTCCCAGCTCTGCGACAATTTCACCAAATGGTTCGTTTTGCGGACTGGATCAAACGTGAAAAACTGGAATATCGCTTTCGCGATAATTCTCGCATCGGTGAGGTGCTTCAACACGAAGAGATAAAAGCGTTACTCGCTGACGAAGCACTTGTTGAAGCGGCGAAGAATAATTTATATCCGCAGACTTTATCGGACGCCCGTGTACGTAAATATCTCAACGATAAGAAAAATTTAAAGCAACTCAAAGCGGTCGAATGGGATATTCTAAACGAGGAAGATAAGCCGAAAGAGGATAAGTCCGATAACGTAAAGAAATGAAAAAATCTCTTCTGATCGTCACGGGTTGGGTCGCCGTGGGACTTGGGGTGATGGGTATCGTTTTACCGATACTGCCTACCACTCCTTTTCTTATTCTCGCGGCGGCCTGTTTCGCGAAAAGCTCACCGCGCTTCCACAACATGTTGTTAGCCAATCGCTGGTTTGGACCAACGCTAGTTTCGTGGGAAGAGAATAAAGTCGTAAGTCGTGCGACCAAGTACAAAGCATCGGCGATGATTATTCTCAGTTTTTCTATTTCAATCTATATGCTTCATGAGACACCCCATTTACAAGGGGTATTGGCAATTATTGCGATTCTTGGACTCGTTTTAATGTGGCGGTTGAACGAATCTTCGCCATCACCGGAATCGAAAGAATAAAACCTGCCCCCTCTAAGTAGTTGATTTTTATTGCCATTTTAAAAGAGGGGGCGTTTTTATTGGAAAAACAGATATTTTTTATGATATCTTAAGATTCTCTTTAGAACTGGGTCGTAGAATACTTATGAATGACCGAGTTGGTCGTACACAACCTACTTAAGGAGTAGATATGAAACGCATTATTATTTTATTGGCCCTCGTCGGAATTACTGGAATTAGCGGCGTTGCTTTTGGTGACGGCGGTTTTAAAAATATGACCGACGAACAAATTTTGGAAAAGCTTGAAACACGTTTGGATAAACGGATTACTCGTCTTACCGAAAAGCTTGGATTGACACCTCAACAAGTTCCAAAAATTCGTCAAGCGTTGGCTGATGGCCAAACACAAATATTTGAGTTGAAGAAATCCAACGTTAAAGATCGCGAAGAAAAACGCGCCAAGAAAAAGGCAATTCATCAATCAACTAAAGCAGCTGTAGCGTCTTATTTGACTGAAGGTCAGAAGGAAAAGTTTGCCCAGATGAAAAAGCAAGGTCATGGTAAGAAGGGACGGCATGGGAAGAAGGGACGTCACGGAAAGAAACTTCGTAAGATGGCAAAACATTTAGACCTTGATGATGCTCAAAAGGTAAAAATGAAAGAGATTTTCAAAAGTAAGCGTCAAGGAATGAAAGCGCTAAAAGAATCGGGTGCAAGTGAAACTGAACTCAAAGCAAAACGAAAAGAAGTTCGTCAGGCATCGATGAAAGAATTTAAAACGATTCTTACACCGGTACAACTTGAAAAGCTTAAGACACTTAAAAAGCGACAGCGTCGAAATGGAAAGAAGAATCAAGAGAAGTAACTCTCGAATTCAAAAGATTGAACTTGGAAAAAAGAGAAGCTAAAGTTGCTTCTCCTTTTTTTATTTGCTTTAACGCTATTCATCTCACCACGGATCACAGGCTCTACTCTTCTGAATCGCTTAGGCGACGCGTCATCTATAAAGATAGCGGCGCGAGAGCAAATCGATTCATTAGAAAAAGTGGCGAACATTATTTTGCGTCGGGTGAGGTATTCCTGAAGTAAATCTAATTCGAAGGGTCCGGCGAAGCAGGTTGCCTGCTTGTCTATCAATAGTTAGAATTCCTCTATGAATAGACAAATGATTTCAAACTTAATCGACGGGCTTCAATCTCCAGACGAAATTACGCGCGATGTTTCAATGGAAGAGCTCATTCTAATGGGATCGCCAGCTTTGGACGTTATCCTCGCGAACCTCGCGTTTTCTAAACCGAAGGTGAAAACGCTTCTGATGAGGGTGATCGGCGAGATTGGCGATCCAAAAATTTGTATCGATTTAATGCGTTTTGTTTTTGATAATCGAAAGAAAAGCGAAACCCACGATGCCCGCGGCGTCGCGATGCAAAATTTGGTTTCGTTATCATTGGAGACTGATAAAGATCGCATGTTTCAGTTCGCTATGGAATTGATGTCTGACGAAGATCTTTTTGTACGCGCAGGTGCGATTCAATTATTAGGTAAGTTTGGTGATAGCCGCGTTGTCGGTATTCTCGAAGACCAATTGAAGGAAGCAACTCCCTTTGTTTTGGAAGCTGCAAATCTTGCCCTCGCAAAAGTAAGACGAATTGAGCCGCCCGATACACAGGGGCAGTTCGATGATGCGCGTATCTTACAAGAAATTAGAAATGCGCAAGGGGGAGAGCGTGACTTTTTTATCGCTGAACTCCGACGCCGAGATAACGCGTTCGAATTAGCGAGGTCGCTCGTTTTGTCAAAAGAAAGAGGCGTCGTGGTGGGGTTACACGTTATGCAATCGTTGGATGACCCTCGTGTTCGAGATGTCGCTTTTGAGGTTCTTTCTGCGACACAAAAGAAAGGCGCGTCGGAGAGTAGCGTCCCTGATTCATCGACAATCGCAATAGCTTTACGACTCTTGGCCACGAATATGGCGGGAAAGGCTAGTGATACTGAATGTGAATTGATCCGAAAGAATATGGTAAATGCAGATACTTTCATCCGGATTGCGGCGACCTTGGCGGCGTCTACGACAGGAAATGATAATTTAGTCGGACACGCCATTCGCCAATTAGGAACCCTCGAATCTCCAGAAACGACCAAGCAAATCGCGAAGGGGATATCGGAGACTTTGCCGGAAAAGTCGCGTTGGATTATTCCACATGCCATCGACGCTCTTGATCAGGTTTTAAAAAAAGAACCCGACCTTCGTAATCAGAATAAGCTCACTGTGGCCTACTTACTTCGAGTTTTAAAACACGCGACGACCGAGAATAGTTTGGGTTCAAAGGATGCCGAAAGTGCAGTATTCAGAGCCCTTAAATACGCGAATGGATTCCCGCAAATCGTGATCGCTAGTATCGAACTCCTGGAAAAAACGGCGCCACAGGATGGTCATAAGCTTTCTAAACGTTGGTCCGAAGACGAGACGCTTTTGGTTGCCGATCTTTTGAATGTAGTTCCCGAAAATTTGGTTACAAAAACACTTCGACTTCTTCATCTAGGAGCTTGTCCTGGTGTGGAACGCTTGACCGACTTGTTACGGCCTTTGGCTTTTGGGACTTCTGATGATGTCAGTAATTATGTCATACCTCTACTCGCTGAAACTCACTCTTCGGTTGCCGACGACATCATCAAACAGTTAGCCGAAGATGCTAATCCGGCTATAAAAAATGCCGCGGTGGCAGCACAGCGTCGAAACCGCAACGCAAAAGATTGGATCGACGCTCAATTTGAGTAGTCCTTAAAGAGACGAATTCGGATTGATTGAAAGTAGAACGCATGTAGAGTAGGGCCACGAGGAGATGTATGAAAGCGTTAGACGTTCAATTTGGGCAAATGGCCCTGGCACGTGGGTCACTAAGCGTGAGTCAACTTATACGTTGTGTCGGAAAAGCGGTTGAAAACGATCGTAATCTTCGCGATGTTTTGATCGTAGCGGGTTTACTTACAAATCTGGAAGCGCAGGCTATTGATGAAGCGTTAACTACTGATGATGAAGCTTTGCAAAAAGAGTTGGAACTAGGGAGCACCATCGTTCTTGACGCAATCGATCGGTCGATTGAAGAATTTGAAGAGGTCGCAACGGAACGTTTTACGATTGACGTAAAACTCGAATCTCACGACGGTCGCTACGAAATTAAATCTTCACTTGGTACGGGTGGGATGGGCGAAGTTTTTGAGGTTACCGATCATACTTTGCGGCGTAACGTCGCGTTGAAGCGTCTTCGTAGAGGTGCTGATAGCGAAAAGAATCGCCGTCGTTTATTGCTTGAAGCTCAAGTGACAGGATTACTCGAACACCCAAGTATTGTGCCGGTATACGATCTGCGTGAGGGTGAAGATGGTAATCCTTTTTACATCATGCGCGTTGTTGAAGAGAAAAGTCTTGAAGGCATTTTCGAGGAAATCCGAGGTGGGGAATCTAAATTCTCGCTTGTTCAATTGGTATCTATCTTACGTCAGGTGTCTCTTGCGATACACTACGCGCACGATAAGGGCGTCATTCACCGAGATTTAAAACCAGAAAATATTTTAATCGGAAAGTACGGTGAAGTCTACGTCATTGATTGGGGGATCGCTAAGATCATTAGAGACGGAATCGGTCTTGAGACCACAGAGGGCGCAAGTGATGGATTGATCGGTACGCCCCGATATATGTCGCCAGAACAAGCTCGCGGCGAATCAGGTTTGGCTGACGGACGGTCAGATGTTTATAGTCTAGGGGCGATTCTTTACGAAATCCTAACGCTGTGTCCGGTTTTCGAGTCCGAACATATCTTAGCTTTACTTTTCAAGGTCGTTTACGACGAGCCGATGAAACCGAGCGAACGCGCACCGGGACGAAATATTCCCGAAGTTTTGGAGATTATGGCGCTTCGGGCCTTAGAAAAAGAACCGGAAAAACGCTTTCAAAGTGCCGAAGATTTTGCGGCGGAACTTGAAGCCTTTTTAGACGGTGTAAAAGAGGCCGATCGAAAACGAGAATTGGCTAGAGTCGCGTTTGAACACGCACTGCAAGTTGAGGCGACCTACTCTGAAGTCCAAAACCAAAAGAAGGAAATTGACGAAGAGCTTGCAGGTCTGAAGAAAAATGCGGCGCGTAAATCATCCGAAGAAAATATGAAGATTTGGGAGTTAGAGCAGCGGTCCGAAGATGTGTCTATTGAAATTGAATATCTGTTCGGAGAGACGATTCGAAATTATTCGCAGGTACTTGTTCATGAACCCGCAATGCCCGATGCGATTGAACGGATCGGTGCGTTATATTGGACGCGTTTTCGGGATGCGGAACGGACCGGGGACAAAGCGACAGCCGTCTATTTCGAAGGCTTGGTTCGTCAATTTAACGACGGTCGTTACGACAAGTTATTAGAGGGGGGCGCCTTCCTTCGTATCGAAAAGCTTCCTACAGATCGTTGTGTTCGGTTAAAATCTTATAACTTGGTTCAGCGCAGATTGGAGGCCTGGGATGTACTCGAAATTTCGGATCATGAACTAACTATTCCACATGGATCTTATCTTCTCGAAATTGAAGGCGAGGGTTACGCAACGATTAAAATTCCATTCGTAGTAGATCGCGGTGAGTCCATAGATATAAAGATCCCCGAGGTTCGATGCGATCAAATTCCCGAAGATTTTATTTATATTCATGAAGGACGATTTCGTCCTTTTTCGACGCGTAAAGAACACGAAACCATTGAAACGTTCGCGATTCAAAAGCACCCAGTCACCGTTGCGCAGTATTTGAAATTTATTAATAGCCTTTCCGCTGAGGAGGCCCAAGTGCATGTTCCTAAAAGCGGAGCCGGAGATTATTTCGAATATGTTGATGGGAAATATGTTCTGCCCAGCGAAGATGAAGAGGGCGATACTTGGGAGCTGAATTGGCCTGTTATCTCCGTTAATTATTTTGATGCCCTCCGTTATGCAGAATGGAAATCAGAAAGCGACGGTCGTAAATATCGTCTACCGACTTTAATGGAGTGGTTAAAAAGCGCACGCGGTGTTGATGGGCGTATTTTTCCGTGGGGGAATGCCTTTGACCGGAGTTTCTGTAGAATGCGCGATTCACTCGAGGGGCGAAGTATGCCTTCGGTTGTGGGGTTCCATCAGGATGATTGTTCTCCTTATGGCGTAGCTGATGTGGCAGGAAACGTCTGCGAATGGACTTCAACACTTGAAGAGGGGTCGGGAAATCGGAGTATGGGCGGAGCGTCCTACAATTCTTTCAAAGAGTTTTGTAAGTTGGATTTCATCATTTCGAGTTCCGAGACCTACAAATTCGGTCATTATGGATTTCGAATTGTCGTGGATATTTGAAGCTTGTTGTTTTAGATACGGATTTTGAGTAGAATAATCGCGTCCCCGGCCTCACTCAATTGGAGCTCTTATGAGCCGATTTATTTTCTTTGTGCTTATTCTGGCAGTGTATTCCTGTTCTAACGACGCGTTGGACGCATCCAACAACTCAGAATCAAAGCCAGGAAACACAACTTCGAACCAACTCGATAACTCTCAAACTGTCCAAAACAACTCAACAAAAAACGGACCGGATGAAATTAAAGGGAGTTGTATCGGGAATTCCTGCCTTCCAGGTGTTAAGACCGGCTTCTCAAATCCAAATTTTAACGCTGGGCCTTTCGAATGTGTGGCCGATTCGTATCCTCTTTTAACCGATCTAGGTGGAGATTATAATAAGCTGAACCAAGTTTACCTATCTCCGACAGGAGACGGCGACGGCAGTGAATTTTCTCCTCTATCAGTCCCACCGGATAATAGCTTGGTCTCGCTTCGACCCGGCAACTACGATTGGAGTACTGAAATAGTCGTTGATGAGACGTTAATTTTATTGGGATCATGTTTTGATGGTACAACGATCGATCTAGGACAAACGGGAAAAATAACGGTTAGAGAAGGGGGACGCCTTATTTTAGTTGGTGTGTCGATTCAGGGGCAAGGCGATCTTATTGAAGCCCATAACGCTGATTTCGTTTCGGTTATTCGCTCCAAATTATTTTCGGTTGAGGGAAGTGCTTTAGATATTCGAGAAACGAATTTGAATGTTGTCGCGAGCGATTTCAGTAAAAGTCGAATAGGTCTCGTTTCCGAAAGTAGTCATGTTCGAATTAACCACGCGCTATTTCTTGGGAAATCGAATGGAATCATTCTCAACGAGTCGTCGGCATCTTCGTCTCGTCAGAACGCAGAGAAGTCGGTTTTCTCTAATACTTTGAAAATATCAAATTCCGTTTTTCTAAACTCTACTTCGTCGGCAGTTCGAGCTAGAAACGCGTTGGTAACGATTTACAATTCGACCTTTTCCGGATTTGACGCAGACTCCGTTATCGAGGTTGACTCATCGGTAATGGGTATTAATCGAGGAACTCTTTTTTCCGGTAATAAAGGAATTTCGATAAAAGCTAGTGCAAGCAAGGTCGTTTTCTCGGGTAGAATTGAAGATGGGATTCGTGCTATTTTCATGGAAGGTGGCAATTCCAATTTTTCAGACTCGTTGCTTACAACATTATCGAGCGACATTCATTTACCAAAGTTAAGTTTGATTCCCGGCGACGAATTTATTCCTGGTGATGAATTCATCCCCGGCGATGAATTCATTCCCGGGGACGAATTTATGCCTGGCGATCAGTTTATTCCCGGCGACGAATTTATACCTGGCGATGAATTCGTTTTAGACGATCTTTTCATTCCTGGAGACGAATTCTTTCCGGATAGTCTAAACGACAACATTTCGGCGCTAGATCCGAAAACGGCGTTTGCCACGCTTTTCCTTCTCGACGGTGCATCGATTTCTGGGCAATCCATTGCAGGTGTTCATGTTAATAACGCAGGTTTTGTCGCCGGAGAAGTTAATATCCATGACAACATTCAGACAAGTGATGTGAACTTTCTTTCTATTCTTGAAAGAACACCCGGCGTTTATTTGAATGATCCGACGCTTTATTACCTAGATAATACTTCTATCTATAATAATACTTCGGCCGGGTTTATCGTCCACCAAACGACAGACAGAGAAGCAACGAGTTTCCAGGTGAAAAATTCAGCGTTTTTCGATAACGCAATGGGTGGGGCTTGGATTCAGTCGCGGGCCACAAATGCTAAGGTCAGCTTCAAAAATTCGAACTTCGTTCAAAACGGAGTCGTAGGTTTGTACGCTTCGAGTCTTGACGTTTTGATACGTGATTCCTACTTCGTTCAAAATCGAAACGTGGTTGTAAATATCGACGGCGGTCCAAATATTCAAAATTCCGGAGATGGGCTCGTACTAGCAAAATCGGCCAACGTTGATATTGAGGGCTCAACCTTCTATGATAATCAACGCTTTGGTGCGATTCATATTGCACCCGAATTTACCCGTTTAGAATCCAATTTATGGGCTGCAAACGCAGGAAACGGCGTCACAAGTTCGTACGCAGTGGTCGATGCTACGGCGAATTCAACATGGCGTGGGAATGATACAAACTCGGGAGAAGCTTCCGAAATGCTCAATCATGTCACAGCTTCCACAATGGATACGAATTCATTTATCGGCGCACCTGCTGAACCCTAGTTCGTCTTTGTATTTTAAAACCAGATGGGATAACCATGATAGTCAGTTCTAAAAAGAAAAAGTCGTGACTTACTACACACCCAATAATTCGCATTCCTCTCTTGCCGCATCGCTTGTTGCTCTTGAGATGATAGAGGACCCCATTTTCGTTTTGGATATTGACGATAATATCGTTTACTCTAATTCGATCGCGCGTTCTCTTTTTCGCATACCTGAAAATGACGAACGAAACTTTGATGAAATCATCGGCGTGTCTGGTATTCTCGGCAGTGCATCGCTTATCGAACAGGTAAAACATGGCAGGAAGGAAAGCACGGAGGGAAACTATCTATTAAACCGCGGTATTTTTAGTGAGAATATCCGTGTTTATTCGAAGTTGTTTAGGGAACAACGTGTCATTAGAATTGCTTTTCAAGAGTGGGAACCTTCCTTTCGTCACGAAAAATTAATTAATAAAATATCGAATATGGATGTAGGCGATCTTGGATTAAAGGAAACATGTTCGCAACTCATTGCTCTTTTCTTTGAATTGGTAAACATCGATGTGGCGATTGTTTCGCTAAGAGGAGAAGAAGATCAATCGTCGGGTTCCAAACATCTAGAACCCGTCGCGGCTCGTGGTGTTGTCTTGGAAAAAGGGTTTCAGTGGGAAATGTCAGCCGATATTCGAAACGCGTTCAAAAATGGACAGTGTTTTCGGACCGACGGAAAGGTCTGGCCAAGTTTTGGTGTTAGTGACTTTCTCGTTATTCCGATTATGGGTTATGCCGACGATGCTATCGGTGCGATACATCTGGGCGTCGTTGATTCGATCAAACGCTTCAAAAAGAAACAAGATCAACCTTTGAACGCAATTGATTTCCTCGACGAGGAATTTTTTACGCGTCTGCAAAGCGCGAGCTCGCAATTAGTCGAAAGAGCGTCGCGTAATCCCATCGAACATATTCCTGCAATTTCGTCAATTTTTTCTGAAATTAAGGAAGGTTTACTCCTGTTAGATAAGACTGGAAAAGTGGTGTACGCCACGCCCGAGGCGTATCGAATAGCAGAATCGAGTTGGGAAACGATGAACGAAAAACGCACCTATCGCGTTTGTGATAAAGATGGCGTGCCGCTCCCTCGCGCCGAATGGCCCCTCTTTAGGGCGTTAAGCGAAGGTATCGAAATTACCGATGAGCCGCTGGTTCTAGATTTTGGGACCCATCAAACCGCTGTTCGTACCTCCGTTCGCATCAAACCCGAATTTGTAATTGTTACGATGAAAGACGTTACCGGGAAAATTGAACGTGCGCAGAAACAGGACTATTTCTATTCATCGATCGCACACGAATTGCGCACCCCCATCACACCCTTGAAAGGCTTGTTGCAGATCGTTTCAAAGGGAATGGACAAAAGTTCTTCAGATTTTGATCTCGTCGTCCGTGCGCAAAAGCAAGTCGACCGTCTGGCAAAATTGATTAACGATATGTTGGAGGCAACACGCGTTGATTCGGGACTTTTCCAAGTAAAAAAAGAATTAGTAGATATAGGTAATCTTGTTAATTACCTTAAGGAAAACTGGAAACTACAATTTCCCAAGTCAAGAATTACAGTCAACGCTCAGGGCTCGGTTGTGTGTGTTTTGGATCCATATCGATTTGAGCAAGTAATCTGTAACCTCATAGAAAACAGCGTTAAATATTGTGAAGTGGATCCTGAAATTACAATTACTCTTTCTGGTTCGCCCTTTGTCATGGAGATAGCGGACAACGGTATTGGAATGTCCGATGAAGTTATTTCTCAGGTTTTCAACCGCTTTTACCAAGCCAACGTTGGAGGTAATAAGGAAGGGGTTGGAATTGGTCTCTATGTGACAAAGCGGATTATCGATCTTCACGACGGGACTATTTCATTTGTGAGTGAGGTCGGAAAAGGGACGACGGTTCGTGTTCAGATGGGCTCGGAAAAAATTTAACTATTTATTTTTTGCCTTTAAAAAATAGCGTCTGTAGACATCACACTTTTCAGTATTGAGCGTACAGGCTTTTTCTAGCCACACAGGATCTGAATCCACCAACGCCATTCTAAAACATCCCTCAGCTTCTTTTTCGCAGGTTGACTTTAACAACTCAGTTGCGATTTTCTTTTCGTCTTCATTCGTCGCAGTTCTAAAATCGGCGTAGCCATAAAGTGAACATGCAACCCAATCTTTCTCCGGAGACAAACAACCCTGTTTGAATAAATCATAGGATTTTGTTTCTGACGCTTCAACTCCGTTACCTGTAGCGTATGCGAATCCCGCAGCGAGACAGGATGTTCCATCGCCAAGTTTACAACCCTCTCCAAACCAACGTGCGGATTGGTCAGGCTTCATATCGGTGAAGTGTTCTCCCAGGGCGTAGCAAGCAATATCGGCTTTGGCCGTGCAGGCGGCCTTGAGTTTTTCGACCGACTCAATACGTTCCGTTTCAGATTTCGATTTCTCCAGGCCCAAGATTCCAACTTGTGCACATCCATCACCGAGGCCTAGTTCGCATGACCTTCGGAAGGAATCGACAGCGCGAGAATGATCGGCTTTACCTCCATAAACACCCGAATAAACGATTCCGGTTCCATAACACGAAGCGGCTTCGTTAAGTTCACAACCTTTTGCAAAATAGAATATCGCTTTCTCATGATCGTTAAGAGTCAACATCACTCCGCCCGCACTTAAACAACCGACGGCACTTTTTAGGACACAGGCTTTTTCGAACCATTTTTCGGCTTCCGCAGGTTTAGTCTTTTCTGAAGACCGTCCAAGCGCCAAACATGTATCGAATGCTCCGTTATTGCATGCCGTTTCGAGGGGCGAATTAGGAAATTGAGTCTGCGTTTTCTCGCCTTTTTTGCTAGAACAAGAGATAAGTAGGATAAGGATAATTAAAAAGGGTTTCATGTCGCACTCTAAATTTCGGAACAGCCTTCAATATTGTAAGTATTACTGTGAAGAAAATATCTGGCAACTCTGTGCGCAAAGTAAATTCATCGACGATGCATGGGTTCTTTTTATCTCAAACCCGCAGAATCATTTTGTCATTTGGAACCAAAAATTGGGTGATGCCGGTGCCCCTATTGTTTGGGACTACCATGTCATTTTACTCGCCAAGGAAAATGAAAAATATAAGATTTTCGATTTCGACTCTCAATTAGATTTCGGATGTGATGTGGATTATTATTTCTCGAATTCCTTTCCGCAGGTTGAAATCCCAGACGAGCTCGCACCTCGCTTTATGATTCAGAGTACGAAGTTTTTCCGAGAACATTTTCAGAGTAATCGCGAACATATGAAAGATGAAAAGGGTGACTTCGTGGAACCCGAACCGAGTTGGAAGAAAATTTCGGAAGAATCCAATCTCGACAAGTATTTGGAAATGAATACAGACAAGAATTACATTGTCGATCTTAATGAAATTAGAACGACGTCTTGGTCCCTCATTACGGAGCGATGCTATTCTTAATCAAGAATATTCTAGAATATTGTCTGAAATAGCTACGCTTCAGCGTATCGCGGGAGATAACTTTTTTAAGGTACGTGCTTTCGAGACCGCCTCCCGGTTCATTTCAGATCTAAATTCACCGATAGGTCCGATGATTGATGACCGGTCGATATTTTCAATGAAGGGAATCGGCGAGTCGATCGAAGCCGAATTACGATCACTTCGAATGTATGGACATAGCCCACGTCATCAAGAACTACTTCGCCGAATGGGGCCGGGTGTTCTAGATCTTATTCAAATAAACGGGCTTGGGATGAAACGTTTACAAATACTGTTCAACGAAATGGCCATTAGCGATGTACCGACGTTAAAAAGTGCATGTCTAAATGGAAATCTCATCGGCGTTCAACACTTCGGAGAAGGGGTTGTTAGTAAACTTATCGGAGAGATCGAACATTGGGAGCGCACAAAAGGTAAACGCTATCCGCTTCCGGAGGCGAGGGGGTTAGCCGAATCGATTCGTCTCCAGTTAGGGAGTCTTGATTGTGTTGATAAGTCTGAAATCGGCGGTTCTATTCGACGCGGTCGGGAAACGATTGGCGATATTGATATTCTTATCACTTCCGATGACATCGCTCAGGCATCGGATTATTTTAAAAATATGCCAGAGGCTATCGAGGTTATTTTTGATGGAACAACCCGCGCTTCGATTCGTGTTGTCGGTGGAATTCAAGTTGATCTTCGCGCTCTAGACGTGAATGCATTTGGCGCTGGACTTCACTATTTTACCGGGTCCAAACTTCATCATATTCAAATGCGCATTCGTTCAAAAAAGATGGGCTTAAAGATCTCCGAAAAGGGCGTCGTACCCTACGATGACCCCGAAGCTGGACCGGTCGGTCCGATGGACACAGAAACACAGATTTTTGATGCCGTAGGGCTCCCTTATATTCCTCCCGAAATTAGGATGGGCAAAGAAGAAATTGGCTTGGCAGAGAGGGGCATGCTTCCTGATCTTCTTTGCATGGAAATGTTGAACGGTGATATGCACGTGCATACTCAACTTAGTGGCGGGCGCTCGTCGTTGGATGAGTTGGCCCAAAAAGCAAGTAAACTCGGTTACCAATGGCTTGTTATTGCTGAACGATCTCTAGGTGTTGACTCAAAGGGACTCGGTAACGAAGAGATGCGAAAGCATATTCTAAAAATACGAGACATAGGCACCTTACACGGGGTTAAGTTGATTCCAGGCGCCGAGGTTGTCATCGACTCCAACGGCATGCTTGATATTGATCATCGTATCCTTTCGGATTGTGAGTTTGTATTGGGTGTCGTCCGGGGAGACGAACAGCTAGAGTCCTCAGAGATGACCCAGCGTATTATCTGGGGGATCGAAACAGGCTTACTATCTTGTTTCGGTTCTCCAACGGGTCGTCGCTTGGGCCTTCATAAGGGGTATGACTTTTATTTCGACGATGTAGTAAAGACGTGTGTGGATTTCGGGGTTGCCCTTGAAATGAACGCGCATCCGAGTCGT
>CALJNB010000127.1 GCA_937981985.1 uncultured bacterium | reverse complement strand
ATATCGCCCATCGCGAATGCATCCAAATCCACATCCAAAATCTGAGACGCAGGATCGTCTACAACCTCGCTACTTTTCATCCCCACCTGAGATTCAATTTCAACCATCGCACGACTTACCGCGCGACGAATATCAAGCGCTTGTCGCGTTAGCTCCATATCTCCGAGTTTTTGGAAATTCTCGGATCGATAGAAGCGTTCATATCTTTCGTATTTTGAGGCCACGGATTCCCATGAAGCGTCAGGGGATATGTTGAGAATAACCCACGGATCTTCCGTGTCAGAAATACGACCAAAATCGTCTTTCACCATTCTGCGTATCCGTTCAACCCTTTCGGATTTGGTGTGATCGTTCTTAGACATCTTTTATTCGTGCTTGGGTTTGGATATCTATATTTTAAACTTTTATCTCATTGAACGCAAACGAAACCTTTGAAGCAATGCGAACAATCTAAGCGTTTTCGGCCTTATAACGCCCTTCCTTCTTGGTTTCTTGAACATCACCGAAAATGAGTCGACTCTCATGCCGGTCACGTAATGCGCTATAAAGGGCTTCTAAGAAGGGCCTTGGCGGATCAATCTTTGACTGAGCAACGTCGATTTTCTCGGCAATCACACGCGCCACTTTTAAGAGCTCCTCATCCTTTAGACCTTTATGCAGCAAGCTCTCTAAAGTCTGGAGTTCAAAAACACCGTACATATCAAGCTGTTGTGGCGAGAATACGAACCTGGACGAAATTTTATTTTCACTCAAGTCTTTAAACTTTTTCGGCTGGGGAATCGACGCTACCATGGTCCCCGCTATGAGATCGCCGATGCGAGCACGGCGATAATTCAGAAATGGATAAAATGCGAAAAGAAAAACCCATAACAACGCTCCCAGAACCATCCACCACGGTGCTCCCGGCCAAACTGTTTCGGGAATCATAAGAACCTGCAAAGGTAGAAATAATTCAATATCTCTGGTCACGTTTCTTAGAAAAATAGATGTAGCCGACAAAGGTCTGCCTTTAATATCAACGACCTTTACCAACGCTAATCTTTTTCCGATGGTTCGTCCGGACCAAAGAATCTCGAAAAAGGTAAAGTAGAAATTTCTCAGGAAAAATACCGCGATAATGAGCGCCGCTATACTCCACTCGCCTGCGCCAAAAACTAGGGTTCCAGCCGATGCGATCAGGAAAAAAATAAGCGCGAAGAACATCATCATGCATACATCAACAGAGAATGCCAAGATGCGTTGGACAATCGAAGCAATCTCGATTTCTAGATCCACGCCCTCCGGCGTTCTTATTGAAAGAATTCTAGCCAAGTTCGACCTCGTCTTCGCTTTGATCTAATCGTCCTACTGAACTAAAATAGAAAATCCAAAACAACGCCGTTACCGTAGCGACCCCGTAACGCACCGGAATGCTTTGAACCCATTGGCGGAAAAATCCTTCGATGAGAGATGCTAGGAAAAACATTACCACAGCACCGATGACAGTCGGCCCTACCCGTTTTCCAGCCGCTACTATCGAATCAAATCTCGATAAATTCTCTTCGCAAAAAACGGCAGCCTTGCCGATATATAGTCCGGCAGCGCCGCATAATAAGATGGCCAATATCTCCGTAACTCCGTGAGGAAGCAGCCACGAATATAACTCAAATGTCAGATCTCGAGAGTGGTAGAGCCCAGAAAATGCCCCTAGAACGAGTCCGTTTTGAAACAAAAGATAAACAGTAGGAACGCCGCCAGCAAAGCCGAGGCCGAACGCCATCATCCCTATCTTTGCATTATGGCTTGCCAGGAAACTCGCGAAGAGCGCCAAAGAACTCGAATCACTATCGCCCCCATCAAATAGCATGGACTCTAAGTACTCGGTGGTAGCATTCGGATCTCTTCCGTTGGCCATACTTTCGGCGACGAACGCAAAATAGAAAGTGGGATCTTTGAGAACCATAAGCCACGCGACAGCCATGCCCGCAAAAAAGATCCCGCTTGAAAATGCCAAATAACGGCCAAGGTCTCTTACACTTTGGGGAAATAAAATAGTAAAAAAGTCTACTATCGCCTTTTTAATGTTGAGTCGTGTTCCATAAACAACGTGATACCCGCGCGTGGAAAGTGTCGTCAAATACTCGATTAAATTCTTATCATGAGAGATCGTTTTGACCGTATTAAGACTCGAAAGGGTTGCTCGATATAGATGTGGCAAACGTTCGATTTCTTCTGCACTCAGCGTCTTTAGTCCATGTATGTCAACGCGGAGAACCAGCTGCTCTAATTCATCCCAGATATGTTCGCGATCTTTTCTAAACCTCGTACTTCTAAGCGTTTTTTGATTGTAATCTGTCATACCAACTCACGCTGATGAAGTTCCAAGTAACGATTTAGCAGGGAGACGGAAAGGTCCTTCGGCGTGCAGTCGACTACATAAATCCCGCGCGAACCTAAGTCAGCTAGCACTTTTTTTCGTTCGTGAATCAGGTTACGGACCACCACACTTTGGGTCATCGCAACGACTGAGTTAGGCGACCGTTCTAAATAATCATCGAGCTCTGGATTTCTCAATGCGACAAATAACACGACATGCCGTTTTGAAAGGCGGCTCAAATTCTCAAGCATGAGCTCAGCCCCAATCGTATCGGTGAATTCAGTAAAGACGACGATGATTGAACGACGTTTTACGCGCCTCATGATCTCACTAATCGCTATCGTATAATTGGCCTCGTTCTCCGTATAATCTAACTTCGCGCTAGCAGCGCTGAGATAGTGGTAGGCCTTCACACCGGAGACCGGCTTACGAAAAGCGTTCACGTTCGCATCAAAACCGACCAAACCGACCTGGTCCCCGATTCGAAGTGACATATATCCTAACAAAAGACCGGCGTTAATCGCGTGATCTAAGCGCGGAAGCGCTCCCAAGGGTTCGCAGTTAAGACGCCCAGTATCAAACGCAATAATTAAACGCTGATTACGTTCGGCTTGATATCGACGGCTCAATAAACTTGAATGTTTCGCCGATGCTTTCCAATCGATGGTCCTGTGGTCCATTCCTTGAACATATTTACGAAGGGTATCGAACTCCGAACCATCGGACAGAAATTTTTGTGCATGAACGCCTGCCATGAACTCGTTCTTTTGCTGCCACTGCAACGCGCTTCGCTTCACTGCCTCAACGTTTGGAATCACCAAAACTTCGGCATCGGTCTGTTCAGTTTTAATTCTCTCAAAAAGACCTAGGCGAGTCTTCCACTTTAACCAAACGCGTTTGGCCTCTAAATTTCCTCGACGAAAAGGAAACACTTCATAATCCGCAAAATGAACTCCCCCATCATTTTCAAATCGCCGATTAATTGTCGGCTCTAGATTTCCATCAATATCCAAACGGAGCTCGTAAAAGAGCTTACTTTCACAATTCACTCGAACCCGAAATTTCGCCGGCTCACCGAGATAAAAGGTCCGTAGGGGTAAAATCTTAAAATCGACATCGTCCAAACCTGGAGAAATCAGCAGGTCAACGCCACAGATTAAAATTAAACACGCCCAGACGCCGATCCATAAAAACACATACCCACCACCAAACAAAGTCGGTAAAATCGCCAACCCTAAAAGGGCAAAAACGATAAAAAGTAAGTTTGAGCTCGGCGCGACAGATTTCACTTCGGTGCGTCCGTTCTCTCAAGAATTCGATTCAACACATCTGCCGGTCGCAAACCTTCGATTTCCGCCGAGGGCGACAACGTCAAACGATGTGATAGAGCCGGCGATACAAGCGTCTTGATGTCATCCGGAATAACATAGTCACGCCCTTTCAATGCGGCTAACGCGCGAGATGATGTAGCAAGCATATTGGCCGCGCGAGTAGACGCACCGGTTGCAATATTTGGGTCCGTCCGCGTCGCGCGGACAAGATCAACGATGTACTCTACTAAGGGTTCTGTAAGCGCTATTTCAGGAAGCATACCTCGAATCGCCACGAGTTCGTCCATTGAAATAAGCGAACTCAAGCCGAGATCGACCGGATCCGGCATTTTTGTTTGATGGCCATGCAGCTGAACAATTTGCTGCTCTTCGCTTCGTCCAGGAGGATTCACAATGACTCGAAAAAGGAATCGATCCAGCTGAGCTTCGGGTAGCGGATAGGTTCCCTCTTGCTCTATCGGGTTTTGTGTTGCGATGACCATAAAGCCATCGCTCAATTCGTGTCGTGTTCCGTCCAGCGTCACCGTGCGTTCCTGCATCGCTTCAAGAAGCGCCGCCTGGGTTTTAGGAGGCGTTCTATTAATCTCATCTGCGAGCAAAATCTCAGTAAAGATAGGCCCTTTGGTCAACGTAAAGGTGCTCGTTTGAAAGTTAAATAGGTTACTCCCTAGAAGATCTGCGGGCATGAGGTCCGGGGTAAATTGAACGCGGCTAAACTCTAATCCCAATAGCGTCGAGAAGGTCCGCGCCAAAAGAGTTTTTCCCGTTCCTGGAACCCCCTCTAACAAAACGTGTCCCTCCGCTAACAGCGCAACGGTTAACAAAGCCACGGCTTTGGGTTGGCCGATGATAACTTTTGATGCGCACGCGTGGACGCGTTCGCCGAATTCCTTGATTACTTCAACGTTCATTTTTCACTCTTTGCTCATACGATTGCGCCATTGATCCACTTGTTGTGCGATCGTGACAGTGTCCTTGGACTTCCATTGTTTTATTCCCATATCAAAATCGTCCCAGCGTTCTAAAGCTTCCGAAATCCGAAAACTAAATCCTCTAGCCGCGGTTTGTTCATCCAACCAAATAATCAGTTCTTCGTGTGATAATTGACGTGGTGCGTTCAAACGGTCGGCGACATCTTTCATGGCTGCTTTGGTATACTGGCGACCAAGATAACCCGCGTGATTGGGCGAAAATAATGAAGCCGTATTTTCTATCAAAGTCTTTGTCCCTAATTCTAAAGACCGTGGCTCCATGTTTGGACGACCAAAGACAATTAGTCCTCGCCAGGTTACAAAAAGAAGAATGAATAAAAGCTGAATGGTAAAAATTGATAACGGAAAGGTTGTCAGGAGCCGCAATAACGACGGCGTTTGCCGATACCCATGGAGGGTTTCATCAACTCCGACACTATAAGCTTGTGGCCCCAATTCTGCGTTCAAAAGCGAGCCGATAAATTGAAAATTAGCTTCTTCATCGATCCCATGATTTGCCAAAATATCAGGATCTGAAATTACAATCTTTTTGGAGTCATATACCGATTCCCAAAAAACCAACGCACCGTCTTGGCTCCCGAAAATAATTCGGTCCTTGGGCACGCCTTTTACAAGCTGAACATCGGCTGGAATTTCAGGCAACGGAAGCCCGTGTTGATTTAAATCAGCAGCATAACTCTGAACGCGCTCTAAATGCATTCCATCGCTATTGAGTAAAAACTGCCTTAAGACCGAATCAACTTTATTCGTTTCGACGAACTCATACCTAGAAATATGGTTGCCCTTTTCGTTGGGGAAACCCACGCGTTTGGGTAAGACAAGGATGCAAGTTAAACACTGTCCCACGCGTTCCTGAAATTCATCCTCCTGGTACTCTAAATCCGGTTCGATGATAAATAGATAATTGTAACGCTGCTCAGATTCCTGAGAGATCTCAACATCGGGATACTTTGACTGTAGGACTTCATAAAACACACGATGGCCGAGCGCCGAATAACTGTAAACGTCGTTACGATAAGATTCGTGACTCGAATACTTTTCTCCAAAAAAAAGCGTAAAAACGGTACCAAGGGTCGATAAGGTCACAAGGACCAAAATGATGAGGTTGGAACGACTAGCCGTCAAATCATGCCCTCCCCATTTGAATTCTCATTGCGCCAGGCGCGTTCTTCAAAAATAGCAATCAAACGATCGCAGCGCGGGCGTAGATCAAGATAGTCGGCCTCGGTTGCAGGACGATCAGCAAAACGACTCCATTCAACGACCTGAATCAACGGCCCGAGATCGACGCAAATCTCGGGTTCTTCGAACGACGATTGAATTTCGCGAGCGGTCACAGAGGGGCGTTCCATCTCCGGATCGGCCCGAAAAATGGCTCGCAAGACGTCCAATAAAAGCGCGTGGACGGCTATATTGAAGTCGCCCGTTATTGCCAGCTTTTCATGCGCTTGATTTTGGGTCACCGATTCCAAGTGTGCGATAATGCTCTCGGTTTCGCCCACCTTCTTTTTATCTTTCTTTTTAAATTTAATTCTAAGTAAAAACAAAACGAAGAGAATAATTAAAACGCTTCCCATGGTCCCCAGGATCACCAAACCGACGAGTTCCCAGTTAAGACTCCAACTATTGCCCTCACTACTTCGATCCCAGCCAGATAAGTCTACCTCGTAGTCTGTTGACCATTGCGCATCTTGACGAACGCGTTCTCCGATTTGTGTTTTTTTCGGGTCATAGCGTTCACGGTCCTCTTCTTTTTGGGATTTGCTTTTCTCGTTGTCCGCATCAATATTTTTGAAATTTAAAGGAAATGCGGGCGGCAAGGGAAGCTCGGCCTGATACTCATCCCCTAGTTTGGGAGCGCTATCGGCGAAAGATACAGTCGAAAATCCAATTAGAATAACCAAAATGATGGGGAACAACCCATTTTTTTTATTCCTATTTGTCAAATCAACTCTTGCGGTTTGGCGACCGAATTGAACTCCACCTCGAGTAGCCAGAGTTCAGAATCGTCACTTTGCGATGACCAGTATATAGGGGTAGTATTTGTTTGTGCAACGATTAAAAAATAGGCCTATGACACAAGAACATGAAAACGAATTAGTCGAAGTATCAGATGAGGACGACGCTGAATCAACAGCGCAGGACGACAATCCGACCGCTACCGACGAAGATGAACAGGAAGATGAAAAATTCCCTCTTTGGTTACGTAAATGGGCGCCAACGGCTGCTTTTTTTATGGGCTTTGTATTCGATACTATCACGCTCGGTAGACGGGTCGGCCCCTTGGACTTAGTGCTCATAGGCACATACGCCCTACTCGCCTATATCGCGCTTTATTTGGGGAGTCGCTATTTTTCCGAAAAGACCAACAAGATGATACAAATCGCGACCCAATTTTTTGTCGGAGGAATGTTCAGCGCTCTTGTTGTGCTCTACTTCAAGAGCGCCGCAGGTTGGTACTCCCTCTTGTTTGTATTATCGTTAGTTGGCTTTATGTTGTGGAACGAATTTTTTCACAAACGAGAAACCCAACGAGAATTAATTTGGGGTGTGTATAGCGTCTGCCTAATCATGACCCTTAACTTTATTTTTCCGCATCTATTTAAAAGTATTTCTCCGTTCTGGTTCTATCTGAGTACTGGATGCGCATTCGGTTTTTTAGTCCTTCTCCAAAAGCTTGCCAAGTACCCCGCAAAAGTACTTCGAACAACAATTACGATCTCTCTAATTTTGGTAACCTTATTTACTTTTGGTTGGATCCCACCGGTACCACTAGTGATGAAGAATACTTTGGTTTGCGTAGACTTTGAACGCATCAAAAATGAATACACCTGCAACGTTGAAATTCAACCACTACTGTCAAGACTAGGAATAGTGGACCAAAGCCTACACCCGCCTTCGGGTGGACCGGTTCACGTTTTAACCGCGATTTTCGCGCCGTCGGGTATTAACGTTAAAATGGAACACCGCTGGTTTCATAAAACAAAAAAAGGCTGGAAGCAGACCGATGCGCTGAAGTTTGTAATGAAAGGCGGACGCAAAGGTGGATGGAGATATCATACCCGTAAACGAAATATCGCAGGCGGAAAATGGCGAGTATCTACGGCGCTTCAAGGTGGCGCGGTGCTGGGGTATGTTGAGTTCGACGTGGGTACCGAAGAGCCGACCCTATACAAACGTGAGCGCCAATCACTCTAAAGATGGTCTACGTTTCTTCTATCGACGAAATTTCATTTAAACGCGTGTCAGCCAGGTTGGCGGTATATTCGGCAACTGATGGGTAGCGCGCCACCAACGCGGAAAAGTCTGCCCGCGGAAGATGTAAAAGATGTCCGGCTTTTGTCATCACACACGCAGCTTGAGCAGGTTGATTTGTAATCAAGCCAGCCTCTCCGAAGACATCGCCAGATCTTAAGGTAGAAACCTGAACGCTTGCGACTGAAGTGTTTTTGACGATTTCAATTTCTCCATCCAAAATGATAAACAAGCCCGGACTCGATTCATCTTGCGATATAACGGATTCACCTTCACTCACGCGAATTCCGGTAAATGTTTCAATCACCGCCACACGCATTTTGTCGCTCAATCCTCCAAAAAGAGGATGGCGACGTAGAAGACGCTCTGTCATAGAATGGCGTCGAAGAGTGGAAAGTCGATTTTCAAAGTCTGAATGAGTGGCTGAGAGTTCAGCGATGGAAGCTCTTGATAGGCGCAATACTTCACTTCCGACGGGGGCAAAAAGATCGATCCGGCTCGCTCGAGAGGATTCTCCAAAACTACTCAATCCAATCAAACATCCGGGGGGAAGTCCTTGAGTTCCCTCGTCGCTTTTCACGACCAAACGATCATTGACCGACCAAATCAGTTCTTTATTGAGACCGCCCTTTTCTACGACCACCTCATGCTTATCAAAAACAGAATACTCAATCCGGTCCAAAACGTCGTAGAACAGATTTTCGGGAAGAGAAGACAAAAATGATATGGGGGGTAGTTTTTGAATGTCTTTTTGAACACCATTCGCATCTTTTCCGCGTTCGGCCGCTAATTTCATAAGTGCTAAAATAGGGGCCTGAGGCTCTTTTCCTTCCAGATCGATAATTAGAGGTTCAGCTAAGTTCACAGTTGCGTTCGCGTCCAAATGTGAACTTCGAATATTGTAAATCGCGGCAATATGTTCTGACAAACTTGTGGATTCAGGACTCAAAATTCGGATCTGTTTTGCGACAGCAATAGCGCGCATCGAACGCCCGATATTCGCATAATGAAAACCCACACCCTCGAGAATTTCCAATGCATCTTTTTTCTCGCCGAGCTGGGCTAAAGTAATCGCTATTCCCTCACGTAGGACGGCATTGTCTTCTAATTTGTCGATGTTACTCAATATAAGACGAAGCGCACGACTATCGTTAGAACTGCGTTGCGACTCTGAAATTTCCAACTTTAACTTGCGTAGTTTGCTCGATTCCAAATGCTGGCCTTATTTTCGTGATTTGTGGATAAGTAAATTTTAGGCCCGGAAGCTAAGAACGTCAAGGAAGGTCGCACGCTTAGCACGAATTACTTATTATGTTCGCCGACGAGGTCGTTTTGAAGGTAGGCGATTCTATCAACGCGTTTTTCAATATTTTCAATACCGTGCAATAACTTGGCGACCGCGGCCTCAAGACCCATCTTTCCGCCTGCGATCGCGCCAGCCTCGGCAAGAAGGCGACTGTTCTCATAGGTTTTCAGATCAACTTCTCCCGACGATTGTGTGATGACCAAGACATCACACCCCTGCGAAACGCGTTCTGCGACCGCATGGTGGACCTTCCCTTTCAGGCAAGGAACGGTTCCTAAACCAAAAGAGACTAAAACCACGCCTTGGGCATTTTCGCTTGTCCGTAGAAATTGGTCAGCCGTGAGTACCGGAGTTGCCATGACGACCCTCACATCGCGTGCAAAGTTGGGAAGAAAGATATAATCTTCAAGTTTACTTTTTGTGTGTTCCAAAAGAATTTCGACGCCCAAACGGGCAAGCGGACGCGTTCCGGGACTTGAGAAGGCCCGATAATCAACTGCACTTTCCTTGGTCGCACGGCACCCACGAAAGAGTAAGCCGTCAAAACAAATCGCAACCTCGGGTAAGTTCATTGTAGCTACTTCTACGGCATCGATAAGATTTCGTCTTGCATCTGTCCTTGTTCTTAGTAGAGGGCGTTGCGCACCGGTCAGTACAATCGGTTTACCAAATCCCAATAACGCAAAAGATAAGGCGCTTGCCGTATAGGCCATCGTATCGGTGCCGTGAACGATTACGAATCCAGAAAAATTATCGCGTTCGGCATGAAGAATATTTGCGATTCTTGTCCACTCTGGGGGACCTAAATCTGATGAATCAAGATTGGCGATCACACGGGCTTCAACATCTGCAAGTTCCTTTATTTGAGGAACGGCTTCGCCCAATTCAGCCGCATAAGCATCGGCAACCAAAGCTGTCCCGGTCATACCAAGAGTACCGCCGGTGTGAAGAATGAGGACTTTTTGCATCAGGATCTCGCGCGAAAAAATGAGCCTCGCTTTTCTTGGACCCAGGGTCAAGATGACTATCGTTTTGACTGAAAAGATATATTGATTAGGATTGAAAAAAGTTCTAGGTTAATAATCTCCCTGATAACTTGGTGTATTTTTTATGATGAAACTATTCATTCTGTGTATCCTCGCGTTCCTTTCTTTGAACTGTAGTCCGGCAGATGATAAAAAAAATGGAGAGGACCTTGGAACTAAGGATCTAGGTTCAGATGCTAACATTAGAATCGACATGTCCCCAGATCCTGATATGAGCGTTCGGCAAGATATGGGATCTAAGGTCGTGACAGCAATACTCGGCGAGCGCTGCGCGCCTAAGGATCTCATAGGTTTGGTGCGAGCCGGACGCGAACAAAACTTACGCGTTGGGGCTCTCCTGTATGATAAGAAAAATCCGACGACGAGCGACCCCGCGCTAAGCGATTCACAATGTTCTTTCTTCGACTTCGCTCCGATGCCCGAATGCCCTACCTGCGCCGATGATCCAGACCGCATCGGCCCATGCGACCCGTGTCCAGACGCGGTTTGTAATACGAT
>CALJNB010000126.1 GCA_937981985.1 uncultured bacterium | reverse complement strand
AGCTTAGTGCTCTTATTATGGGTTGGCTTTTTGGGTGCATCAATCGCTGCCATGCAAAGACGACATTTGCGCGTTGATCTAACGCGTAAGCTATGCCCACCCAAACATCTAGCCCTATTCAACGCCATTTCGTATTTCATTGCAGCGTTGTTTACTAGCGTTATCGTGTATCTAGGATTTATCTATCTTTTTGGACATGATAGCTCCTACCTAAAACCGATAAATGAAGCACCAAACTGGATGCCGTCGACACTTCAAGCCACCCTTGAAAACGATTTTCCATTGAAAGAAGACGCCGGAATTTTTCGTAGAATGGTGCAGGTATTCTTCGCGAGCTCAGAACCCGGTGAATTACCAGATTGGCTAAAGGCAGGCGCGGTTCCGATATCGATGTTTCTTATCGCGATTCGTTTTTTAGGACACTCCATTAACTTTGCAGGGATGGCTAAACGCGGCGATCTTTTCGTTGATGAACAGGGAGGTCACTAGTGAATACGCTTAGAACTTTTTTGTTCACTTTAGGATTCGCTATTCTACTCAATTTCGGACTGAGTACCTGGACACCTGTTTGCGCACAGGATGAAGGCGCTGCATCTCTTGAAGATTTAATGGGGGAAGTCGACGATGAGCTCGCCGAAGAGCGTGCTGAAGAACCTGAAAAAAGTGAGAATTCGGCAAAGGGCGAAGTAGAATCACTTGAAGACATGATGAAGGACCTTGATGCAAACGAAGGGATCGATTCTATGGCAATTGCCAAAGCGCCGACGCTTCATGATGAGGAGTCAGAAATTGAAGACGTCGAAGAAAGTGAACTTCCTGGATACTTCTGGTTTGGCTTAATCGCAATTATTGTTCTGATGATCTTACTCGGTGAACCCCTCTTTATCCTCATCGGTTCTATCACGATGTACCTTCTTATCGTTGGGGGCGTATTTACTGAATTTCGATTCCTGACCGCCATCATCGAACAAACTCGAGGACTTGCTGATCAACCCGTTTTATTAGCTATTCCGTTTTTCGTGATCTCTGGCGCGATCATGACCGAAGGCGATATCGCGAAGCGCCTCATCGCGTTTGCAGAATCTATTTTCGGTTGGCTTCCGGGTGGATTAGCGATTGCGGCCGTTTTCGCGTGTGTGTTCTTCGCTGCTATTTCTGGTTCATCACCGGTAACGGTTATCGCTATCGGCAGCATCATGTATCCGGCACTGATCAAACGAAACTACCCAGAAAAGTTTTCAGCGGGACTCGTCACATCAGCGGGTAGTTTGGGAATTCTCATTCCCCCGTCAATTCCCATGATTATATACGCAATAGTGGATCCGACCGGCCTTAAAGACCCGGTGGGCTACACGCTTTCTGTTACTGGCGGCGGCGATGCGGGAGTCAAAGATCTTTTTCTCGCCGGAATGGGACCGGGTATCCTTATTGGATTGGTTTTTGCGATTTACGCGATGAAGATCGGTCATAAACACAAAGTGGCCACAACGCCCTTTTCATTCAAAGAAATGATAACAAAGTTTACCAAAGGATTTTGGGCGCTCAATCTTCCGATCATCATTCTAGGCGGAATTTATTCTGGGGCATTCACGGCAACACAGGCGGCGGCAGTCGCGGTCGTTTACGCTGCCTTCGTCGAATTCTTCATTCATCGAAGCATTACTATCGGTGATGTGCCACGCATTTTTCGTGAGAGTGCAGTTCTGATGGGAAGCCTACTTATTATTATGGCGCTCGCATTGAGTTTCAATCTATATCTTGATCGAGCAAAGATTCCAGAAGCCGCGGTTGAATGGATCGTGAGCATGAACCTTTCGATCATCGCCTTCTTGTTAATCGTCAATATTCTACTCCTGATCGTTGGCTTCTTCATGGACATCATGTCGGCGATTCTCATTCTTGTTCCTTTATTGGCCCCGATTGCTTTTTCATTAGGCATCCACCCTTTGCATCTTGCGATCGTGTTTATTGTAAACTTGGAAATTGGATATTTAACGCCACCGATTGGACTTAATTTATTCGTATCAAGCACACTCTTCAAAAAGGGAATCGGCACGATCGTAAAAGCGGTTACCCCTTTCGTACTTTTGATGATGGTATGCTTGGCTTTGGTTACCTATGTACCCACCTTAAGTTTGGGTCTAGTTAGCGTTTCGAAAGGACAAGGATTCTATGTTCCTTTCCCCACGGGTGAAGAGAAAGCGATCGAGAAGAAAGGCGAAAAGATCGAGAACATCAAAAAGAAGAGCAGCGAAATCGAAGTACCGAAAAGCTTGGATGATTTGATGAATGAAGTCGACGCGGACGACGGTGCTAAAAGCTTAGAAGATTTAATGAACGAAGTTGATGACGAAATGGAGTAAATTGAATCTAGAACGAATGCGAAAAAAAAACGCACTCTAAAAGCACGTCGAACGTAATTCATTGAGAATATCACTGGCAGCGCCAATATCCTTGAGCGTTCTCGTCGGTCGGCCCATAAGAGTTACGCGGTTCATAATAGGCAACAAGTGACTGGCAGAAGCTTCCGATTTGATCGGCACTTAGCCCAAGACGAAAGTGGTCGTAGCGGTAGGGTTGGCTAAGCAAATGATTTCCCAAATATTGTCCTGACGGCGCACGATGTTCGACCCAGTCGAGAGGGTTGGGTGCTAGGGAGTCTCCGTAATAAGGCGACCCATATTGATTCCCCTCCGGGTATTGGTAATCCCCAGGAAAGTAATTCATGTTTCTCGCCACAACTTCTTGGGGCGTCCAACGCACGGTGGTGTCGAAAAACGAGTACCAGTAAGTACGAACGTAAAGATTAAAGTTAATAGCGAATCGCCATTCAACCGAACACGGATAGTGAACGTTTTGAGGCCTTCGTATTACGTTCCCCCAAAAGGTGGATCCCTGACAGCTTCCACTTCCCCCATGGGCCGTACAACCATTGCAAGAGGTATCCGAAGATGCTCCGTCGGCACTGTAGTAATTCTCCGCGCAACATAAATCGTGCATATGCCCTGCGATGTCGATATGCACTTTCACATATCTTGGATCATCTTCGTCATATCGGTAGGTATTCTTACCAGTGAGGCCACATCCCGCACCGGAGGTGCTGGGGCAGGCGGAAAAACGTCCATCCGCGCACTGAATGTCTTCAACATTTCCCTGAGACGTGACCCAGGTGGTATTCCCGTATTGATCACGGCATTCTTGACACAGAGGTTCGTTGTTAATGAAGTAGCGATTAAACTGTCCACAATTTTCGAATCGATTTTCCGCGGCGATCTCCTCATCGCTACGTTCGGGACGATGTTTGCGCTTAGAAAAATCCGGAGCGTCTTTGGTTTCGGTCAGCGCGGTTGCAATGGCTTGAACGGCTTCACGTTCTGCCCCGTCAAAGTCCAAACTCGGGGCGGTGGCTGAGGCATTTGAGTTTGCGTGTTCGATCCCTGGATCATTGGCTTTCACTGATTCTGATTCAGTAGATTTTAGATCAAATGCTTTATTTCCCTCTTCTGTGTCGACAACACAGGATGAAAAAAACAGCAAGCTGATAACGAGACAAATCTTAGTCATGGGGCATTTCCTACAAAAAGATGATTCAAACGCCGTCGAGAACGGTGAATAAATAAGATAAAACGATGTAAATTTCCTATTTTATACAACACCAGCAGCAGAAAAAAAACACCGAACATACCGATTTTCAGAATCGTAGCTAGGTGCCCCAAAATTAGGTTTATTTAAAGAATGGCTAACGCGAAATTACTTTTCGAATCGATGGGTTTGTTGAGAAGCCGCGATAAACGAGGTTATTCATTTACTGGCAGCGCCAGTAGCCCTGAGCTCCATCATCGGTCGGACCGTAGGCGTTGTGGGGTTGGTAATACGCAACTTGTGATTGGCAAAAGCTGCCAATTTGGTCGGCACTCAATCCAAGGCGGAAATGGTCGTAGCGATAGGGCTGGCTTAGTAAATGGTTTCCTAAATATTGCCCTGATGGCGCACGATGGTCTGTCCAGTCTAAATGGCTTGGGGCTAAGCCATCTCCGTAATAGGGTGCGCCATATTGGTTTCCTTCAGGATAGGCGTATCGTCCCGGGAAGTAATTCATATTGCGGTCCAAGACTTGTGAAGGCGTCCACCGAACGGTTGTGTCGAAGAAGGAATACCAATAGGAGCGAACGTACATATTGAAGTTGATTGCAAAACGCCATTCAACTGAACACGGATAGTGAAGATTTTGAGGTTTACTAATGAGGTTACCCCAAAAGGATGAACTCGAACATTTCCCACTGCCACCGCTTGCTGTACAGCCGTTGCATGACGTTCCGTACGACGCGCCGTCGGGCATTTCGTAATTCTCTACACAACATAGGTCGTGCATATGGCCAGCGATATCAACATGAACCTTTGCGTAGCGTGGGTCCTCCTCGTCGTATCGATAAGTGTTCTTACCTAACAAACCGCATCCACTACCCGAAGTACTTGGGCATGCCGAAAGTTCATCGTCGCTACATTGAATGTTTTTGTGATTGCCATCGCCATCAACCCAAGTTGTGTTTCCGTAGGGATCAGCGCAGTCCTGACAAAGGGGTTCATTACGAATAAAATGTTTGTCGTCAAACTGACCACAGTTCTTAAATCGGTTATCAAAGGCTATTTCTTCTGCACTACGTTCCGGTCTAACTTTTCGTTTCGAAAAATCGGGCTCCGAATCCTCTCCGGCAATTGCCAATGCCATTGCCTGTACGGCTTCGCGTTCCGATTCATCGAATTCTAGACTCGGCGCTACTGGGTCAACAGGATTGGAGTCTTCAAAATTGACTCCCGGATCGTTCGGCTCAAGCGCATCCAACTCAAGCGTTTCGACATTTGATGTGGGCTCAACAACGGTATCGTCTTCAAAAAGACAGGATGATAAAAATAAACAAACAATAATATTAAAACATTTTTTAGTCATTGCAATTCTCCTCCAGAAATAGCGTTCAATCAGATAACACTTGACAGCTAAAAAATAAAATTTCTGGGCCGTCATGCCCTTTTTAGCGCGCTATCCCTAATAAAAGGGCAGATTGGTGCTTTCAAAGTGATCACAAAGTGGGAATATAGATCGTATTTCGAGTATTAAACCAACGCTCAAACAGCGGGTTTCCCATATGACATTCGTAAAATATCCCAAAACCTACGCTATCGATCGCGAACTAGCCCCCAACACTAAACTGGCGACCTTACTGGCAAAGAATCAGACTCTAGTAATCGAAGAAAAAATGGATGGAACACAACTCGGATTCCGGTTTCGTGAAAACGGAAAGCCTATTCTACAATCGCGCGGTACTGTCATCAGCACGGAAAAGGAGTTTGCGCTCATGAAGTCGTGGATCTGGCAGCATCAAAGCGCACTCTTTGGTGCTATGGGAACGCGCTACTTGTTGTTTGGTGAGTGGCTGTGGGCAAAACACACCCTTTTCTACGATATCCTCCCACATTACTTTCTGGAATTCGATATCTACGATCAAAAAGAAAGCAGATTTTTGAGTACTCGCGCAAGACAAACGTTTATAGCTGAAAACGAACTCGACTTCATATCTTCGGTGCGCGTCATCGCAGCGGAAGCCAAGATGCTCTCTGACTTGAACCAACTCATCCAAACATCTGCTTTTATCAGTGATCACGCCTACGAAAAGCTCTCAGACGATGAACGTAAACACACCGATCTAACTCGAAAAATGGAAGGCCTTTATCTCAAGATCGAAGACAACGATGAAGTCATCAAAAGATATAAACTGATTCGATCTGAATTCCTGACAAAAATTCTTTCAACCGACGAGCATTGGAAGAAAAGAAAAACCGTATGCAATGAACTTGTCGATCCGGATATAGGATAATCGCCCCCTTCCCGCAGCTCCATGCTCTCGCGTCGACGCTCGTCGAAGGAACCAGAAAAGCGGAGCATATCTAGGCCCGTCCTCCAAGAACGATGAATTTCGAACGATTTTAGGCGTCAAACTTTAAGCAAAACAAACACTTTACATAATGCAAAGGCATTTCTAGGGTGTCACCTCGAAAAGACCGCTACCTCATTAGGAGTAGACAAATGAAAAAGATTTTACTGGTATTAATGATTGCTTTTCTCCTCCCAGCTCAAGTATTTGCGGCAAATGGAAAAAAACTACTAAAATACGCCCCGAATAATTCAAAAGTCGTTTTTGGTGTGGATGTAATGAAAGTCAAAGGAACACCGCTCTTTAAAAAAGGCATGGCTTATCTTCGTTCGAAAGCAGCGTCAGGTTCGGCCCTCCATTTCGCGCTCAATAATGGCGTCGTCGATATCGAAAAAAATGTAAGCTCGGTACTCGTTGCATCCAAAGCACCTAAGGGAATGAATCCAAACAACATCAAGCCCAGTGATTCGGTTATCATCGTTGACGGAAATTTCGAATTAGAAAAAATCAAAGCCACCCTCCTCGCTAAAAATAAGTCCATGACAGAACGCAAATCCAAATCAGGGTTCGATATTCTGACCTATAATCAGATGGAAATCGGTCTGCTCAACGCGACGACAATCATCGTGGCGAGCAATAAAAATGCGGCGACGGCTTGGGCAACCGCCCAAGGTGGAAAGTCGGTTAACGACTCGGCTAAAGTCTCAGCCATTATTCGCAACACGGATATCAATCAGGGGATTTGGGCAATTGCTTCCATCGCAAGCACTCCGAAATTAAAAGGTACATCCATTTCGGGGAGTCTAAAATCAGGACTCGCGCTGACCGCAAAAACCTGGATGGCGAAAGCTGCGGACGCGAAAGAAGCCAAAAGTGATTTAGAAAAGATGGTCGCAAAACAAGGCGGAATCGCAAAAGCCTTTGGTGCCGGAGAGCTTGTCGACAATCTCAAGCTGGATATCCAGAAACAGAAATGGGTTCGAATTCGTACCAAAATTTCAAACGGTGCTGTTTTGAAGTTAGTTAAGCAGCTCGAGACAATGGCAAAACAACAAATGAAGGCCCAAAAGAATAAGAAGAAACCTAGAGCAATGCCGAAGAAAAAAGGCACCTCAGCAGATTTTAATTAGTAAGAACGGTTACCATTGAAAACATCTATACTTCGCGCGGCCATGGCCGCGTTTTTTACATTTATCTTCTATTCTCCCGGTTTTGCACAAACGCAAACCCCTTCCGACGGCGTGCCCCTACCCGATCCTTCTCGAACGACCCGCGACGACGCAACCGCCTTGGAAACCAATCCTGCCGGTCTTGGTTTCATGAGAACCACAGAACTCGGTTACGGATTCTATCTACCCAAAAGTGACCTCCGAGGAATCATCCCGGAAGGACACGCCATCTTCCTAGCAGCCGGTTCTGATGCACTTGGTGGCGGTTTGGGGATCCAATGGGTACAACGACCTGGGCTGGGCGGAAAACAACAGAACTACCGAAAATATACGCTAGCGCTCGGTAGATCGTTCGGAAACATCTCCGCTGGTAGCGCACTTAATTGGTTCGGTTCGTCGACATCGGAACACTTAGACGACCTTATTGGGCTGGATTTCGGACTGCAATGGAGAGCTTCTCATTGGCTGGGACTTGGTTTCTCAGCCCGCGATTTAAATAATGGCTTCCTCTCTGAGTTCAGCTCGCTTCCCATGCGCTACGGCTTAAGTGCGGCATTACGGTTCTTCGATGGACGACTGATCTTCGAGAACGGATTTGATAGTGATTCAAGAAGCCGCTTTGTTCGATTGTCGCCTCGACTTGTAATCGAACCGATCGATGGAATCCGACTGTTTTCTCACGCTGAATTCCTTTTCAACAGAACCGACGACACGGCGAGTTTTGACTTCAATCAAGTCGGGGTAGGTGTATCCTTTCTCGGTTCCGACGTTCGGGCAAACCTTTCAAAAGTCGGGTTCGACGGTCAGGTCGCTTACGAAGGATGGGGTGGATACTTATCTATCTCTCCCAATAAGCAACGTTTATTCTCGTTGGATAACGCGCGTTCTTGGGTCCTTATCGATCTGAACGAAACCTTCCTGGAACAGAAAAAAGATGGCGTTTTCGGTGATAGTGCACCCACCTTTTTAGACCTCGTTAATAAGCTTCAAATCATCGAAAAGGATGAAGACATAGAGGGCGTCATCTTAATGTTAGGTCAAAGCAACTTCAGTTGGGCGCAAGCTTGGGAGATCCGAAAGCTAGTTGAAAATCTACGCAAAGCAGGAAAAGCTTCGTTGTCCTACGTATCTAATCCCACCCTTCGGCAATACTATATAGCGTCGGCTGCCAAAGACGTTTGGATCACACCCGACAATACCTTCGCTTTGGGAGGTATACGGTCAACTACATTGAACGCAGGAAAAGCGATTGCGTCGACCGGAATAGAAGCTCAATTCGTTCGTATTGGAAAGTTCAAAGCGGCGCCTGAATTATTTACCGAAGACAAATCCTCAGATTCTGCCGAACAGCAAAAAACAGCTTATATAGATACATTCTATTCGGAAGCATTGAACGCAATTGCCGCGTCACGAAATGTAAGCGTTGCAAAAGTAAAAGCGCTTATCAATTCCGACGGTCTATTTCCCGATGAAGTGATCGCACAAGGTTGGGCTGAGAAAGTCGTCTACGCCGACGAAGCCGACAGGGTCTTTCACACTCAAGTTTCCGCACATTTGCAAACGAAATACCCTAAACCTAAAACACGAGAAGAACGATGGAATAAAGAACCAATAATCGCCGTCGTCGCCATCGATGGCGATATCGTGAGCGGCGAATCACAAAACGTTCCCTTTCTTGGGCAACAAACAGTTGGGCATAAATCTATCATCAAAACCCTCCTAGAATTGGCCGAAGATGATCGCGTTAAAGGTGTTGTCGTCCGAGTGAACAGTCCTGGCGGTAGCGCATCGGCGAGCGATCAAATCTACCGTGCAATGAGACGCCTTGCTCAACAAAAACCCGTTATTACATCAATGGGTGGCGTCACCGCTAGTGGGGGCTATTATGTTGCCGCCGGTGCAGATGAAATTTACGCGGCTCCGACGACCATCACCGGATCGATTGGAATTTTTACCGGGAATTTTAACGCTAACCGATTGATGAAAAAACTTGGCATCAATCGCACAACGACTGAACGCGGAAATCCCGTTCGCTTCTCCATCTATGAAAGCTGGAGCGAAAAAGAAATCGCATCGATTAAAAGGAATCTAAATTATTTGTATCGACTTTTTCTAACTCAAATAGCGGCTAACCGTCCTCTCAGTATTGAACAAATTGATAAGGTTGCGCGCGGCCATGTTTGGTCTGGAAAAGACGCAAAGAAGGTCCAATTGGTAGACACAATCGGCGGCCTCGCTGACGCAATAAACCGCGTACGAGAGCTCTCCAATTTAGGCGACCGCGGTGTTGCTGTACAGTATGGATCGTTTGAGGAAGGACTCCAAGAATCCATATTGGGGATCAATGTATTTGGCTCGGAAAAAACGGAAATGGAATTGGCACGCGCGCTCATATTGCCCTTCCGAGATTTTTTGAAAGTCTTACTGACCTTCGAGCCTGGCGAAGCTTTAATGTTATTCGAAGAGCGAATGGACTAGCGCTGAGAGGAATTTGCCGACTTTATTATTTTTTTCGTAGGATTTAGCTCCTTTGTAAAAGTAGTCGTGAGAAATCGACCAGAAGCAGATGCAGAATTGAACGCGTTATCAGTTTTTTCAGATCAATCGTAGAAGCCGGCTTTCAAATTCGAAGCAGTCCCGTGTTTTAATTTATCCCACTTAGCTCGTTTAAATCTAAACCAGCCCACGGAATCCAAAAGCATTCGAGTAGCAAAGGGATGGTCGACTGCAACGTTTTTCATCTCCTGCGGATCATTTTCTCTGTCAAAGACTCGAAACTTTCCGTGCTTGAGGTATAGCTTCCATTGTCGGATCTGCAGCCCGTAATCGCGCAAGTAAGAGGTAGCGATTGCAGGATCTGGGTATCCACCATTAAGACGATGAATCGTAGGCATTAGTGATTGTCCTTGAAGTTTATCGGGACGTTCACCGCCAATCATATCTACGATGGTCGGATAGATATCAATGCTATCTGCGCCAGATTTTACGACGCGGTTTTTTGGAATCATGGGCGGGTAATAGATGATCAAAGGAACATGCACGAGTTGTTGATACACACTATGACCGTGACCTACATTATTATGCTCCCAAAACTCCTCGCCATGATCGGAACTCACAACGACCATCGTTTCGTCCCACATACCGGCGTCTTCCAATTCTTTTCGCATAATCCCGAAAGCGCCATCGGCAAAGGTAATTTCATTTTTATAAAGAGCTTCGATTCGCCGTTTGTCCGTATCGCTCACTTTTAGTTTTTTACCTTTAATGAGGCCAAGATCTTGCCCAGAACAGGAACGATTATAGCGGCCACTATATTCTTCGGGGTAGTACTTCTTAATGAGGTCATCATGTCGACGATAGGTTACGTGCGGGTCAATCGTTCCGACGTACATAAACTGCTTTTTGTCTTTGTTCTTAATCATCCATTTCGCAGCTTTTTTGGCCATCTTCTGACCATTAATCGTGTGATTTTCGCGAAGATTATTAAGATACATATTCCATCCCTGCACAAACCCCCACGGTTTTGAAATATAGCCATTGGCGATATTAGCGCCGGTCTTATAACCGAGCGATTTAATAGCTTCTGGCATGATTTCAAACGCGTTACTCACCTTCCCTTTTCCGACGACCTTGTGACGATTCGGGTATAATGCTGTGAAAACGCTTGCGTGACTTGTTTTGGATTCGTTGCCTTGAACGTATGAAACCTCAAATGAGGCCCCCTCGGCAGCCAATTTTTTTAAATGAGGAGCCTCCACATCGGTCTTGCTGTGAATCGGCAAATAATCGGAACGGAGGGTATCGATCATCCAAAACAGAACATATTTTGGAGGTTTTACTTTCGGAAGCTTTGGTTGCTCGCCGGGGATTGCCATCGAGAGTTCATGAATCTTTAACGAACAATCACCGACCGGCCCAACCATGACACGCGTTACGCGTTCGTTCAGTTCCCCGACCTCAAATGATGCCTTTTGACGAACGCCATGTTCGCTCTTTGGGGTGAAAGTCGACTGTACCGTTTTCCCACCCTCATCACTTAGAGAAATGTTGATCGGACAAGGTTTCTCGCTTTCAAAATCAACACGGATAAAGCTGTCTTTTAAAGACCAAGCATGCCAAGAAAGTTGTTGGCCTGCGTTAAGATCAACAGCGCCTTGCTTCCCGGTCGTTAGAGCAAAGTTGCGTTCCTTTTCCTCCCCTAGTGCTATCCACTGAATCGCGCCGCCAGATAATACGCCGTTGACGCGACCCAGACCGGCAAATGAAAGCTTGATTTCATTTTCAAGTTTAGCTGCACCTTTCGTATCAAAACTGACCGTTTGCCATCCTTTTTCAAGCTTCTGCTTCTCAAGTTCTGTTCCGTTAAGTGTAACGGTTAAACTATTTGGGTTGGGATTGGTGTTAAGGAGTTTTAGGGTTAAGGTCTTCGCGTCTTTTTGGCTGGGCATCCAAACTTTCGCAGTTCGCGTTTTTTGCATCGCGGCGGCCTTTTCACCTTCGATATCAAGATTTAATTTCCAATTTCGTTGATGATTACCGTGAATATATTTTACGAAATCATCTGATCCAGCATCAACGAAAAAGGTGTTCTTATAAACGTCGTGGCTGAGCGGACGATTGTCTAAGAAATTAAAAGCGACGTGACTCGGCCCTGATGCCAAGGGAAGCTTTTCAAGCACGACCGGCTTCTCGGTTAAAGTGCCAGCCTCCGTTGGATTCAAAGGTGAGACTTCTGCGCTCTCTTCGTCGTTTTTTTCCGGTGATTTTGAATTACACGCAAATAAAAGTGACGCTACGGTGCTTAATGTGAGAATCCTTCTCATAATGATCATCCTAATCTAATTTAGTATACTTGCTTACTTTAGTCGGTATGGTTGTTAAAAATAGAGATCTCAGGCCCTTATATTTTTACCTTTGATATTGGGCCCAGATAAACCTTGCTCATATCGTGATTTTTCGTTTTCGTTTGCTTCTCGCGAGTTCTCTTTCCCGCTTAAGTGCATAGCGCATGATAGCGGATGAATGTTCGTCTGAAATATTCTTGAAAATAATCGCGTATCCCGATGTTGACGTCGATACTCTAACAACTTCGCCAACTGCCAAGACCTCAGGGACATCCAAACAGGGAATTTGCAGTTGAATTTCTAAAAGATCGCCGACTTCAAGTTCTGGCTCTTCTTCGGTATGGATAAACAACCCACGATCGTTGATCTCAATCCAAAGAGAGTTCAATCCGTCGTTCTTTGCCGACCACACATTACGCTGAATATCGGTCATTTGTTGCCGAATGGCACGGAGTTCATGAAGAATGAACAACACATCGCGCGGAACCTCGTCGGCTCGCTGTGTCCAATCCGGAGCTTCCTTTTTCATACTCCCGGACTCCAAAACCGCAAGGTCGAGAATCTTTGCGACGGTGACTTCCAACTGTTTTTCGTCAAGCAAAGTTGCTTTAACAGGGAGTAAACTTTTTACCCGCACCGAACTTCGGCGATCAACTTCAGAATCTTCTGCTAAACTCATTTATTTTCCTCGATCAAGTTAGGCGTAGAAGGTAATGATATCCGCGGATTTTCGCAAATGGAGACTTATGCTTCACCTATATAAACCGACTGATTCGGGGTGGTTTTCTCGTATTGAGGACCATTTGGACGTAATAATGTGCGACCACGCTCATTTAGAAAAGCGCGCAGCTTCAACTGGGCTCAATTTCATCTTCAAGTACGCTAGTAGAACGGTCCTTTTAAAGGACCTAGCTCAGGTCGTGCAGGAAGAAATGGAACATTTTGTTCAAGCTTTGGAGAAAATGGAGGAACGCGATATCCCCTTCATTAAAGTTGAACCGGCCCCTTACGCGTCTACTTTAATCAAAAGTTTGCGAAAGAACGAACCCGAGTTATTCATGGATAAGCTCATCGCTGCCGCGTTTATTGAGGCTAGGTCCTGTGAACGCTTTCAAATCCTGGGTGAGAACCTCGAAGATGAGGGACTTGCGGCTTTTTATAAAGAGTTGGCAATCCAAGAAGCCCACCATCATGTCCTGTACACGAATCTAGCTCGTCTCTATTTTGACGAGGAAGAGGTTCGCGTCAGAATCAAAGAAATTGCATTGTTAGAGTGGGACGCGATTTTGGCATCCAAAGAAAAGCCGAGACTTCACTCGTTTTGAGCTAAAAACACGAAAACGATAAGTATAGAAAGAACCCCATATCTCGTTGTACATATTCGAAAAAAAAACTAGCGTGGGCCCAACTTTTTTTGAGCTTTTCATGTCAAATTTTTTTGAACCTCATACTGAGTTTGAAGGTCGTATATCAGATTTCATCACTCAATTAGAACGTATTGATCGTTTTGTAGCCCGAGGAGAAAAACGCGCTGCACGCGCGCAATTTGAATCACTTCTTGATGAAATCCAGGAATACTCAAACGAACTTTCTATTCCCGTGGACACGATGGTTGTGGGTGCCCAAATGGGGTTTATGTCAGGTGGAAAAATCGTTCGCGGTCGCTTGCCTGCCGCCCTGGTTGGCGCGGCCATAGGATGGCTTTATGGCCAACACGCGCGATCGGAACAACGTATCACCTTAGACCAACTGGTTCGGCGTGCCGCTTCAACAGCCGGACGAGTTGAAGCCTTAGAGATGCAAAAAAAAGAAAGCTGACGCGTTGACGCATCAGATAGCTTTGAGCATTATTTATACGAAAATATACCAAAATTAGGATAAATCATGACTATCGGAAGCAATCTAAGCACTTTCAATGGTAAGCCCGTCAAGGACTACGATCCTGAAGAAGGCATTGACCTCAATTTTTGTCACCGGATTCGCGTTGGCTACGATGATGAAGATGCCATCATATCCGAACTCTTTGTTCAATTTGCGAAAGACGAAAACGCATCAAAAGTAACTGAGTTTATCATCGGACTCTGGGCTCTCGAAATGCAAGGCCCTGGGAACCTTCCCAAAAAAATCATCGAACACGCCAAAGAACTGCCGAAGTTGGAAGCGATCATGTTCGGCGATATCACCTACGAGGAGTCTGAAATCTCTTGGATCGAAAACTGCGACCAAACTCAAATGATAAAAGCGTTCCCACATCTCAAAGAATACCGGGTAAGAGGTGGGAATGGATTGGGCTTCAAAGGTTTAAACCACCCTAACTTAAAGAAACTCGTCGTCGAAACCGGCGGTCTCGATAAATCGACTTTTACCGAAATAATTAACGGTGACTTACCCAATTTGGAACATTTAGAACTATGGCTAGGCACGGAAGACTACGGTGGAACGACAAATATTCATGCGGCTCGTCCTTTGTTAAGTGGAACAAAGTTCCCGAAGCTAAAGTATCTCGGATTACGTAACGCAGATATTAGCGATGACATTGCTTTCGCGTTGGCGGTGGGGAAAGCGGCCGAAGCCAGCGACGTGACCCTTGCCGACAAAACCTTCGTCTTGACCGGAACACTCGCCAATATGAAGCGATCGGATGCGAAAAATAAATTAATACAGATGGGCGCAAAAGTTACAGGAAGTGTAACGAAAAACACCGACTATCTCATCGCCGGCGACAAGGCGGGATCGAAAATGGAAAAGGCGAAAGGCCTCAACATCCCTATTCTCACAGAATCGGACATGATGGAACTCTTCGGAGAAAGCGCTGAGAAGTCGGTTAGCGATGGAGAGGGGAATATTCTGGATAGGATTGAAATACTTGACCTCTCTATGGGAACTCTAAGTGACAAGGGTGCCGAGGCGCTCATCACGAACCCGAAAATCCTTCAACTTAAAAAGCTGGATCTACATCGCCATTTTATGAGCGACGCAATGATGAAGAGGTTCAACGCTCTGAAGCTTGTAGTTGATGTTTCTGATCAAGAACAAGCTGACGAATACGACGACGAAGTCTATCGCTACGTCGCGGTAAGCGAATAAAGATAGCGTTTCCAACGAAATGAAGAATTAGGTAGGGTTGAGTGAATTATTTTGGAGTCCGCTTTCTTGATGCGTAATATTTTATTTTCAGTCATCCTATTGTCTTCGTCTTTTGCGTTCGCCCAGTCAAATGCTGTTGTTGTAGTCCCCTTTGGCGGCCTTCAAAGTGTTCCGGTAAGAACCTTAGATCTGAACAACCAGGTGGTTTCATTGGGAAACCGAAGAGTCGTCCCTAACGGAGAAGATGTACGTATTAGCGATCTCAAAATCCTGCCAGACGGAAGTCATCTGATGGCCGACGTTAATGGACGAGGATTCGCCCTAAGCGACCAAGATGGTAACTACCGTTACGAATTCCAAGTACCGAACACAATATCGAGCATAAAAAGCGTTTCAGTGGGAAGCTATTTTTCACCTGGGCAACCCTCAATTTTGGCGATTGCCGATTCCTCAAGTCAGGTAGCTTTGTTACGAGATACGTCATCGGACCAAGTCGGCTGGGGACAATCGCTGCGCCAAGGAGATAGCCAAGCCGATATTGTTCAAATTGTAGTTCAACCAGAAAATAAGATTTCTATTGCGGCGAATTACCCAACACTTGGATTGAGTATTGTCGAAACCTACCGCGTCGATGAACAAGGACAAAGCCCGAAACGTTTTTCAAACGTTGCGTTAGCAGGCCAGCCCGTAGACACGACGATAGTACCCGGCTTGGAACAGATACGCGAATTGATGCTACTCGAAGATGGTTCCTACCTTATCACCACACACGTAAATCTTATTTCGCTGTCGCACGAAGGTGTACTTCTTTGGAATATTTCTATCGGCGATCTAGATAATGTCGGCGGTGAATTCTCTGCGGCAAGAAAGCTTCAGTCAGGACTAATAGCTGTCACGACCTATGAACCGGGCGAATGGACAAGACCACACTTCAATCATCGCGTTCATTGGATAGATCCTCAAACCCAAAGCCTGGTGGCAAGTAGCGCTGTTTTTTCGGCAGCCCCTATCCGCGTTGAACCGCTTGCCGGTCATGGGGGTACAGGGTCATTCGGATTTGAAGCGGGTCTGAACGAAATCGGAGAAGGTGACTTTTCTGAAGTCAGCGTCAAACAACTTAACCTTGCCCCCATAGAAGTTGAAGTGGGAGATAGACTTGGTTTTGCTGTGACATTACTAAACACCGATACTTTTTCGGTAGCTCTGAAAAACGTTAATCTAAAAGCAGCCCCCGGAACCTGTCCTGTTCAAGGAGACTCTCGGGTTCTAGGCAACGCTACATCAATCGCCCTCGGCCCAGATGCGACTTATGTACTTAATAGCGACATACTCATTGATAATACATTCGAGCTCGGTACTTGGTGCGCAGTCGTTGAAATTGAAAATGCGTTTGGACAAAAGCGCACGTTGGAAAAAAACCTAGAATTTTCTATTCTTACCCGTAAGTCTGAAAGTTCATCCACGGTGGAAATAGATGAGCTCCCTTTCCGTGAAGGGCCCGTCGACTTTGGTAATATGGATGTTGGCAACGACGCTGCTGATTTAGGTACCGGAGTTACGCCCATTTCCAGTGGATGTTGTGCAACGACTTCTACGCGAAAAGGTCCTTTTGGTCTCATCTTCCTGATTGTCAGCTTTCTGGTTTTCTTTCAAAGAAGAAAATAAAGAAAAGTCGCATTGATTTCATGTTTTACAGTAGTTGAAAATTCTACACGGGTTCCATATACGAACGGCTAGACCGGTATTTCAAGCGAGACGAAATGGACAGCGTAAAACAAATAAAAGTGCTTCGGACAAAAATCGATGAAATCGATCATAAAATCCTAGACCTTTACCAACAACGACTTGAAACCGTCGTTCAAATCGCTCAGATAAAGGTCGACCAAGGAATGGATGCTGAACAACCCGATCGTTTATTACAGATAAGACAAGACCGATTAAATTATATCGAATCTTCGAATATTAAAACTGCGACCCTAGAAAAACTGATCACGCTATTTCACGATGATGCGGTTGCGATTCAGCAGGTCATTATTTTTCGGAAATCCTCTGCTTAATTACGATTATTTGAAAGATCAGAACATGCATTAGCCGTCAGGCCAACGCACGCCAATGGTGATCAAAAATGTATCAGAAGTCAGCTGAACGAGGTGCTCTTGGGAAGGGAATCACTTCGCGAATGTTTTCAATCCCGGTGGCATATTGAACCATGCGCTCAAAACCAAGCCCAAATCCAGCATGAGGAACGGTCCCGTATTTTCTCAGGTCACGGTACCAATCGTAATCTTCCTTAATAAGTTTCATTTCCTCGAGCCGCCGATCAAACACATCAAGGCGTTCTTCACGCTGGCTTCCGCCAATTATCTCACCGATTCCGGGAGCGAGCACATCCATCGCCGCGACAGTCTTTTCGTCATCGTTAATACGCATGTAAAAGGCTTTTATATCCTTGGGATAATTAACAACAGCGACCGGTCCTTCAAACACTTTGTCGGTCAAATATCGCTCGTGCTCGGACTGAAGATCGATCCCCCACTTCACTGGGAAATCGAATTTGGCTTTCGCCTTTTCGAGTACCTTAATCGCTTCTGTATATTCGATGGTCTCAAACTTAGAGTTAACAACTTTCTCCAATCGACCCAGCACACCTTTTGAGACGAATTTATTAAAGAAGGCAATATCGTCTTCACGCTCATCAAGAACGGTCTTACAGAGATATTTGAGGAAATCCTCTGCTAGCTTCACATCGTCCTGAAGATCGGCGAACGCTATTTCTGGTTCGATCATCCAAAATTCAGCTAGATGTCGACGCGTATTGGAATTTTCCGCGCGAAAAGTTGGACCAAAAGTATAAACCTGGCTCATCGCCATGCAATAGGTTTCAACGTTAAGCTGACCCGAAACCGTGAGATGGGATTCTTTACCAAAGAAGTCTTTGGAAAAGTCTACCTCCCCTTTATCGGTCTTCGGAATATTCGCGAAATCTAAAGTAGAAACCCGAAACATCTCTCCTGCCCCTTCACAATCGCTCGCGGTAATGATTGGCGTGTGAATCCAATAGAAGCCACGTTCGTGGAAGAAACGATGAACGGCTTGGGATAGTGAGTGGCGCACGCGCGTGACAGCGCCAATCAGGTTGGTTCGAACGCGAAGATGGGCATGCTCCCGTAAGTGCTCCATACTATGACGTTTAGGCTGCATTGGATAAGTTTCTGGATCATCAACCCAACCTAAGATCTCAATGGAAAGGGGGTCGACTTCGACGTCCTGCCCTTTCGCCGGCGACTCAATCAACTTTGCTTCAATTGCGACCGAACAACCGGTGGTCAACTTTGCAACATCATTATAGTTTTCAAGAGCATCAGTTGCAACGATCTGGATATTGGCAAAACAAGATCCGTCGTTAATATTGAGGAAAGAAAGTCCATCTTTTGCATCTCGACGGGTTCTAACCCAACCTTGAAGCAGTACTGTCTCTCCAATATGTTGGCTTTTAAGGGCTTCTGATATTCTCATTTTCTGCATTTACATCCTCTCGAAATGACTGGTGGAAAAGGGTCCCACTCAAGGTTGGGAGTGTTGATGATGGAAGTTTGAATGACAATAGTAATTCTCGAATTGTCGGATACTTTCCTCTACTCCACATTTTACGTTTTCTTTAAAGACGAATCTCGATAGAATCAAAACATGAAACTATCCTCACTTATTTTGATTCTCACTCTTTGTGGCTGTAACTCTTTGGAAGGCGAAGCGACCTTCAACGCCGACATCGAAAATGCTAAGTGTTTGGAAGAATTTTTCCCCTTCAATCCGACCTTCTACGCCGCGCGAGATCGCGGAGGCGCGTCCGGAATTTTCTTCCAAGAAAAGGGCGGAAATATCCAAGATGTAGATCTTCTTTTTTTTGAAGTATTTAAGCGTGATAATTTGGAACTTCTGAAGCTACAAAAAATAGGAGGTGATGAAGTTTCTGTGATCGGCCAAATAGAATTAGGTAGCCGGTGTCCGAATCAAACCTATGGTTATTACTTGGAAGGGGATATCCAGTTCACTGAGCTAGACACAAAAAACAACGGACGTGTTGCCGGCTCTTTGAGAAACGGATCCATCCGCAATAGTAAAACGGATGAACTAGTCGGAACTAATTTGGTTGGGGACTTTGATTTTCCAGTTTTTGCAGGTCAACCCTTTGAAGAGTTTACCACGAACTAGACTTATCCGAGTGCGTGAAGACGTTTCGCTAAACGACCTTTTTTTCTTGAAGCACGTTCCTTAGGAATCACGTTACCTTTTGCAGCGCGGTCAAGGATTGAAGCAACACCTTTGTATGCAACCTCAGCATCTTTCTTATTACCAGCTGCTAATGCGGCTTCGAATTTATTTGTAAAAGTTCTTAAGTGCGAACGAACGCGCTTATTGTTGATTCTTTTTGATTCATTTTGTCGAGCACGCTTAAGTGCTGATTTGCTATTTGCCACGAGAGACTCCGTTAAATTGATCTCGACTTCGGTCGGCGTTGATAACAAGCCTTAGTCATAATGTCAAACCTATGTATTATTTTAGTTTTCGTTCTGCCATGCCCATATACCTTTTTATTCTCTTATTCTTAGGCGCTATCTTTTGAGCGTTCTTCCAAGCTTTCAACGCTGATTCGTAGCGGCCTAGACGAAAATAGGACCGACCTAACGAAATCCGGTAGCTTACCTTACCTGATCGCGCGATTGCTTTTTTGAAAAAACCTACCGATTTCGCGTAATTTGCTTCATCA
>CALJNB010000125.1 GCA_937981985.1 uncultured bacterium | reverse complement strand
ACGGGCATGTTTGGTTTGTTAGGGCCCAACGGAGCTGGAAAGTCTTCGTTAATGAAAACCATTGCCACCCTCCAAGAACCGGATGATGGAACGTTGACCTTAGGGGATTTAGATATTTTGAAGTCGCCTGATTCCCTTCGTCAGACCTTAGGATATTTACCTCAAGAATTTGGAGTCTATCCAAAGATCTCAGCGGAGAATCTTCTCGATTATCTTGCAGTACTTAAGGGTGTTACGGATAAGAAAGATCGGAAAGAACGCGTTGCTAAATTTTTGGATCTAACCAATCTCACCTCGCATAAAAAGAAATCAGTAGCCACTTATTCCGGTGGAATGAAGCAACGTTTTGGAATCGCTCAGGCTTTAATCGGGCAACCTAAGTTATTGATCGTCGATGAACCTACTGCGGGTTTGGATCCCGAAGAACGTGTTCGTTTTTATAATATTTTAAGTGAGATTGGATCCGATGTGACGATCATTCTTTCTACCCATATTGTCAGCGATATCGCGGACCTCTGTCAGAATTTCGCCATTATCGATGAGGGTAACGTTCTGGTTCAAACCACCCCTTTAGAAGGACTCGCGGAAATAGCAGGGAAGATTTGGACGAAGACGGTAGATAAAGATGAAGTTCCTGGAATTGAGGAGGCACACAATATTATTAACACGCGCTTCACGATGGGAAGAATTGCAGTAAAGGTTTTCGCTGAGCATTCGCCGGAAGGTTTTTCTTCGTCTGACCCGACCCTAGAGGATTACTATTTCTCTCGCACGAAAGCGCTCCTAAAATGATAAACGAAATTTTAGCCCACGCAGTTTTTGAGTTAAAGGTTCGTCTGCGTACGATCTCCAGTTATCTTTATTTTGCGTTGTTCTGTGGCTTGGCGTTTTTTTTAGCCTTGATAGCGGGCGGTCTATTCCCTGACAGCGAGATGTCTTTTGGGTTGTCAAACAAGGTGCTCATAAACTCGTCAGTAAATGTAACGATGTATATGGTTTTACTTACTGTATTTTTAGTATTTGTAATCGCCGGTATTTTCGGACAGGCGATTTGTAAAGATTATCTCAGTAATTCTCAGCAGCTTATTTTTTCAACCCCTCTAAAAGTTAAGGGACTTCTTCTTGGGCGTTTTCTCGGCGCATTTGTGTTCTCTAATCTTATCTACCTCGGAATACCCTTAGGAATCTACCTCGGGACATTTTTCGCTCCCGACTCCCTTGTGGGAGAACATCACCTATCCGCGTACCTCATGCCGATGTTCAAAATCGCTTTACCCACGACATTTGTTTATGGTTCATTTTTCTTTTTAGCTGGTTCAAAAACGAAAAAGATGACCCCGATTTATGTCGTGGCGACGCTCCTGTTTTTATTCTTCATGCTGTCGGGAACCCTACTAAAAAATCTAGATAGTGAGACTCTAGGGGCAATATTGGATCCGACCAGCGTTAGACCGGTTATGAATACGTTTAAATATTGGACGGTCGAACAACAAAATAACAATCATTTACTATTCGAGGGGCTTTTTCTTTGGAACAGACTTCTATGGATGGGTCTTGCTGTTATCTCAATGTTGGTGGCGATCTTCAGTTTTTCAAAACTTCCTAAAAGAGGAAAAGCGAAGTCTTCGGAGACTATTGTTCCTGGAATGCCAACAACCCATGTAAGCAAAAATTCCTTTCCGGAGATCGATTTTTCAGAACTAAAATGGACATCGGCACTATTCAGACAAGTAAAGTTTGAGTTTCAACAATCCGTGGGAAATCTGTACTTTAAAGTCCTATCGTTAGCAGCGGTAGGATACGTGTTTGTTAGTAGTTCACAAATCGGAAGGATCATCGGTACAAATACGCACCCAGTGACCTATAACGTGCTGGAAATGATCGGAGGCGTGTTTTCTATTCTGATACTGATTATTATTACGCTTTACTCGGGTGAGGCCGTCTGGCGAGATCGCGATTCCAAAATAAGTCAAATCGTCGATGCTCTTCCGACGCCGAATTTCGTATTCTTTATCGCAAAATATATTAATCTAATCCTTATCACCATCGTTCTGCTCACGATGATGATGGTGACTGGGATTATCATCCAATCCGCGAACGGTTATCTGAATTTTGAACTCGGACAATATTTTACCGAGCTCTATCTAATAAAATTACCGGCGTACTTGAACCTTATTTCTCTCGTATTCTTCATACAAGTTATCTCTCGAAACAAATACTTGGGCCATGCTTTAGTAATCGTTTACTATCTTTTTTCTGCGTTCGGCGAAAATATTGGATTCACGCATCAGTTGTATCGTTTTAATTCGGCAGTATTTCCAGAATATTCAGATCTAAATGGTTACGGGCATGGTTTCAAAATATTTCATTTCTTTAACTCATACTGGCTGTTCTTTTCGGTTGTCCTATTAGTCCTTGCTTATGTGTTTTGGCATCGGGGAACACTCCTGCCATCTTATCGAAGCAGCTTACAAATATTAAAAATGAAAATGTCGCGTCCGCTCTGGATAGTTGCCCTTATCTCATTTACTGGATTTGGATGTTTAGGGTCGTACCTTTTTTACCAGACAAATATTGTAAACCCGTATATCACAGGCGGCCAGCGTGAATCTACGAAGTTACAATATGAGCTCAAGTACAAAAAGTTTGAGGAAGTGGTTCAAATCGAACTCCAATCGGTACGTACTAACGTTGATATATTTCCGAAGGAAATGCGAGCGAAAATTAGTGCGAAGTTGGGGTATTACAATCAAACCAATCAGCCCCTTTCGAAAATCTTTCTAAATTATCCTAAAGGGAAATGGGAGATTTCATTTTCGGCTCCGGTAGAAGTGAAGAGAGACGATGCGCTTAAAGTTGCGATTTACGAATTGAAAAAACCTCTCATGCCCGGAGAAAGTTTGTCTGCTGACTACGTCATAGAAACGGACCAATCTTCGATAAAAAATGGCGATAACGAAAGGGATATTAATTACAATGGCACGTTTTTGAGCAACGCGAAGCTCTTTCCGCATCTTGGATATAGCAACGGCCTAGAGCTTTCCGATAATACCACCCGAGAGAAGTATGGTTTGAATCCTAAAAGAAGAAGCGCGTCGATCCACGACGAACACGAACATCAGTATAATGCGATTGGTGTCTCATGGGTCGATTTTGAAGCTATCGTAAGTACGAGCGACGACCAGATTGCTATCGCTCCTGGAGCTCTAGAAAGGCAATGGAAAGAAAAAGGGAGAAATTACTTCCACTACAAAATGGACCAAAAAATCCTTAATTTTTTCTCGTTTTTTTCCGGACGTTATCAAGTGCGCCGAGATACATGGAATGACGTCGCTATCGAAATCTACTATCACAAAGGGCACGAATACAATCTTGATAGAATCGTCGCGTCAACGAAGCGGTCCCTTGACTATTTCAGTAAAGAATTCGGTCCCTATCAACATACTCAATATCGAGTGATTGAGGTTCCAAGAACCTTCGGCACATTTGCCCAAGCCTTCCCAAACACGATCGCATTTTCGGAAGAAATCGGATTTATCGCAAAGATAGACGACAGATCATCGTCCGATATTGACTACGCATTTTATGCGAACGCTCATGAGCTAGCCCATCAGTGGTGGGCATACCAACTTGTAGGTGCCCACGTAGAGGGGTCGGTGATGTTGGCGGAATCCTTCGCTCAATACTCTTCGCTCATGGTTATGGAGAAAGAATACGGCAAGAAAAAAATGAGACGATTCCTCAAGTTTGAACTCGATAAGTACCTAAAAGGTAGAGCACAAGAAGATGAATACGAAAGTCCTCTTTATCTAGCAGATACGCAGGACTATATTTATTACCGTAAGGGAAGTCTCGTTTTCTACGCTCTAAAAGATTATTTTGGCGAAGATCTAGTCAATTCCGCGATGCGGGAGACGCTTCAGAGGTACGGACGAAAAGGTCCGGACGGAAAGCTTCGGGAGGGCCCTTATATGACTACCCTTGATTTTCTGAACATTTTAAAATCGAAAGTGCCAGCAGATTCAGTATTCCTCATCGAAGATATGTTTGAGAAGATCGTTCTTTTTAAACTCCGCGCTAAAGAAGCGAGTGGCCGAATACTCGCTAATGGAAAATACGAGGTGACTTTAGAGATCTCGTCTCAGAAACTTTATGCCGACGAAAAAGGAAAGGAAGCAGAGCACGACTTTCAGCAAGAAATAGATATCGGGATTTTAGATAAGGATGGGGAGTTTTTATATCTTCAGAAACATTTGATATCTAACGGAGATAAAGAAATAAAAGTCATTGTTTCCGGAGTACCGGCAGAAGCGGGAATCGATCCGTTGAATATTCTGATCGACCGAAACTCGGGTGATAACGTTAAGAAGTTAAAAATCGTCGCCGATACTGAAACCCAACCATAAAGTTGAGACGAAACGACGTCGGTTCTCGCTACTCAACGTCAGAATTTTTCATGGTCTTTGTAGGAAATTAGAATGTTTAGAGAGATTTTTGCCCACGCCCTTTTTGAGTTAACGATCAGACGAAAGTCTCTTTCAAGCTACATATACTTTTTGATGTTCGGCACTTTGGCATTCTTCATCGCCTTGGCTGCCGGTGGAGCTTTTGATGGCGTTGTAATGAGTTTCGGCGCGTCCAGTAAAGTACTGATAAATGCCCCGTTAAGTATCGCGCGTTATACGAATATTCTGACGATGTTTCTTCTATTTATCATCGCTGCGGTTTTTGGGCGTTCGATATGCAAAGACTACATAAATCAAATGGATGAGATTATGTTTTCAAGTCGCCTGAAGGTAAAGCGACTATTAGTAGGTCGGTTTCTCGGTGCAATGATTTTCTTATTCTTTATCTACTTGAGTATTCCCTTAGGGATTTTTATCGCGTCTGCGTTACCTTTCGTCTTAGAGTCTACTTTGGGGCCACAGCGCCTATCCGGATACATGGTCCCGATGTTTACTATTGCGCTTCCCAATATCTTCATACTTGGCGCTTTCTTTTTCCTAGTGGGTTCGAAAACTAAAAAAATGACTGCGATCTATGTCATCGCGACAATCATGTTTCTGCTATTTCGGGTGTCGGGTCAGTTATCAGAAGACCTTGAGAACAAACTTCTCACAACCTTGATTGATCCTACAGGCGTTTCCGCTGCCGAAGAAACTTTTCGCTATTGGACTGTTGCCCAACAGAACACCGAACATTTGTTCTTTGAAAGTTATTTTCTGTGGAATAGATTGTTTTGGCTTTCCTTAGCTGCAGCGGCCTTTTTTGTAAGTGTTTTTACATTTTCGAAATCGGCAAAGCCCGGAAAGAACAAGGACGGAACTGAGGTAGGAGTGTCATCGAAAACGAAAACATCGAACATGACCTTCCAACCCATCGACTTTTCGGAAGTGAGTTGGATTCCGGCTTTAATCACGCAGGTGAAATTCGAATTTAAACAATCGGTTAAGAGTATCTATTTCCTGGTCATCACTCTGGCTGGTGTTGGTTTTATGTTCGCATCGAGTACGCGTGTCGGGGAAATGTTTGGTACCAATACTTATCCGGTCACTTACTATATTCTAGAAATGGTGGTCGGTGTGTTTTCGTTGTTTGTTTTGATTATTATAACGATATATACCGGCGAGGCGATTTGGCGAGATCGTGATCGGAAGGTAGACCAGATTATTGACGCGTCGCCTGCACCAAATTTCGTCTTCTTTGCCGCAAAATATTTAAATATCGTTTTGATTGTCGTCGTGCTTCTTAGCGCGATGATGGCGTCGGGCTTAATTATTCAAGTTGCTTACGGGTATACGAACTTTGAAATCGGGCAATATCTCAAAGGTCTATATCTTATTCAGCTACCAATGTATTTAAACGTCATCTCACTCACCTTCTTTTTGCAGGTGATTTCCCGAAACAAATATTTGGCTCACGCACTTGTGATTGTCTATTATCTTTTCACTTCGTTTGCGTCATCGATGGGGTTTGAACACAGACTATATCAATTCAACTCATCGCCGACCACCACCTATTCGGACATGAATGGATATGGTCACTTGTTTAAAGTATTTCATATCTTTAACACTTACTGGCTTTTCCTATCTCTATTGATAATGGTCTTTACTTATATTTTTTGGCATCGAGGAACGCTTCTTCCATCCTATCGGGAAGCACTCCATATCATCAAAGCAAAGGCGAGTAAGCCGTTGATCATAGTCACCGCCGTCGCGCTGTTGGGTTTTGGTACTTTTGGCGCTTATCTTTTCAACCAAACGAATGTTATTAACGAATTTCTTAGCACGGCCGATACGGAACAACGCGCCTTCGATTATGAACGCCAATACAAGATGTTCGAAAAAGTCCCTCAGATAGAACTCAATTCGGTTTCTACAAACGTGGATCTCTATCCGTCCGAATTGAAAGTAAAGATCAGCGCAGACTTAGGATTTGTTAATCACAACGAATCACCTATTAAGCAAATTTTTATCAATGTTCCAAAAGGCGAATGGGAACTTTCTTTTTCGAAATCAACGACGAACAAATACAATAAGGAGCTCAGAGTTGTAATTTATGACCTTGATGAACCGATATTGCCTGGAGAAAAAATTAGTGCAAAGTACAGTATTGAAATCGATAAAAGTTCCATTGAGAACGGGTCCAATATAGGTAAAATCCACCATAATGGGACCTTTTTTGATAATGGGGATTACTATCCACGTATCGGATATTCTCGAGGCTTAGAAATTTCAAGCAGTAAGACGCGTGAAAAATATGGACTCAAACCCAAGTTACGGGCACCTGCGATCGATGATTCTCACCATCACCAACATAATGCGCTGGGAACGAACGCGTCTTGGATTGATTTCGAAGCGATTGTAAGTACAAGCGGTGATCAAATCGCTATCGCACCTGGATACTTGCAAAAGAAATGGAGTGAGAAAGGGAGGAACTATTTCAAATATAAGATGGATAAAAAGATTTTGAATTTCTACTCTTTTCTGTCAGGAAGATACGAAGTGATTCGGGACCGTTGGAATCATGTGGGTATCGAGATTTACTATCACAAAGGTCATGAATATAATCTCGACCGACTCGTGAATTCAACAAAGAAGTCTCTGGACTATTTCACCCAAAACTTTGGTCCCTACCAGCACAATCAGTATCGCATCATTGAATTCCCTCGATACCGTCAATTTGCGCAGTCTTTTCCGAACACCATTCCTTTTTCTGAAGGTATCGGATTTATTGCTAAAGTTGATGACCAAGTGGAATCAGATATTGACTATGCTTTTTACGTAAATGCTCACGAGCTTGCGCATCAATGGTGGGGGCATCAATTAGTCGGCGCCGATGTACAAGGTTCTTACGTTCTAGCTGAATCTTTCTCTCAATACTCCGCGCTCATGGTTATGGAGAAAGAATACGGTAAGGAAAAAATGAAGAAATTTCTAAAGTACGAGCTCGATAAATATTTGCGTGGACGTGCTCGCGAATCTGAATTCGAGAACCCACTGTATCTGACTGAAGGCCAGGGCTACATTCATTATAACAAGGGAAGTCTCGTTTTTTACGCGTTAAGAGATTACGTTGGTGAAGATGTCGTCAATGCGGCCTTCAAAGAAACGCTTGAAAGATTCGGTGGCCGTCGCACTTCCTATATGACGATGAAAGATTTCCTCAAAGTTCTGAAGCGAAAAACGCCAGAGAAGTATCAAGGTATTGTTGAGGATATGTTTGAGAAAATAGTACTATTTCAAATACGACCCACAGAAGTGAAATCAAAATTGATTTCTAATGACGATTACGAAGTGACTTTGAAGCTTTCGGCGACAAAGCTGTATTCCGATAAAGAGGGTAACGAAACCGAAGCCGACTTTGCGCAAGAAATAGATATTGGAGTTTTAGATGAGAATGGTAAATATCTGTACCTTAAAAAGCATCTTATTTCTAAGGGCGACCAAGAGATCACGGTTAGGGTTTCCGGAAAACCCGATAAGGCGGGTATCGATCCTCTTAATATCTTGATCGATAGAAATCCTGACGATAATGTTATCGCTGTTGAATTTGTGAATCAAAAGGCAATATAAGCATGAACAGGGAAGAAGTTGTCGATCGGTATTTAAGAGTACCATTCAATCTAGAGTTCTTTTAGATTGTGAAGCCATCGTCAAACACGGGTCGGCGTGTGTATTCGTTTCTATAAATATAGCATTGTATGGTATTGACGTTCCTCATATAAATTGGGCAAGCGAATTCATGAAGTATAAACACCCATCACAAATTAAGTCTGTGCGTCCTCCCCAAAAACCACCGTCGACGCTCTCGATGCTCGGAGAGCTAAGGACGTTGGCCAATATTGCCTCACTTCCTTTTTCATTTCTCCAAAGTAAAATGTCCAAAAATGAGGGGGAAGATGTTTTACCCATAATTCTAATCCCGGGCTACGGTTCGGATCACCGATACATGTTTCCCCTTTCCAGGTATTTGCTCAACCTAGGATATCAAAGCGAAGGTTGGGGATTAGGTTTTAATCTAGCCGGAATGGATCTAGACCATACATTAGAAGATATCTCTAGCGGCTGGAATATCGAACCCAGTGCGGACTTCGACGCAGAATCTTATAAAGGGGAGGGGGGTGTTCCGTATTTATGTGACCTTACAGTGGAAAGGGTCCGGGCGCGGGCGGAAGAACTAGGAAGCAGGGTTATTCTAATTGGTTGGAGTTTAGGCGGGACGATAGCGCGGGAAGTCGCCCGCGATTTACCCGATCAAGTTGCCCAGGTCATCACCTTCGGGGCACCCGTCATCGGCGGTCCAAAATACACAAAATCCTCGAAGTTTTTCAAAAGCAGAGGGCTGGATATGGACTGGATTGAGCGAGAAGCTGGCAAGCGTGATTCTCGGCCGATAGAACAACCTATGACGATTATTTATAGCAAAAGCGACGCTATCGTAGATTGGCGAGCTGCCGTTGATAAGGTGAGCCCCAACACGAAACACTTCGAGGTGAAGGCATCTCATTTGGGGATGGGATTCAATCGCGAGGTTTGGAGGGCTATTCGTGATGCGCTGAAAGAACATCGATAAAGGGATTTCGTTTCATTTATATGTTGCCTGGTAAGTACTCTTGAGAGTAGCCGAAGACCTATGTAGTATGTAAGTACAATACTATCACCGAGGAAGTCTTGATATGAACAAAATGATACAAGGAACTATATTCGTCTGTTGTCTGGCTTTAGCCGCTTGTGGAACTGACTCAGATTCCGGAAACAACACCGATAATAATACTTCTACTAATAGTGGGAAATCCGATACCCCGAATAATTCTTCAGGTCTTGTTGCAGGAGATAGTTGCATTCCAGCGGTTGTCGATCCGTGTGGTGGCGGTTCGTATTGCTCTCCATTTGACAGCGACCCATGCGATGCGAGTTGTGTTTCCTATTGGGAAATCGGCGATACCTGTAGCGGCGAAACAAGCGTTATTGGAATCGGTAGGTGCCCGTTGGGAACGAGTGTGTGCGATCACGACAATACAAAGAAATGCATCGCGAAACCGACTAAAGGCGAAGAATGCACAGCAACTATCGGTTGTGCGGGCGACAATCTGATGTGTGAGATGGAAAAGTGTGTGGAACGTCCCAAACTTGACGAACCATGTGAACGTTTTGAATGTGAATTCGATCTTTATTGCAACGCCGACTCGGTCTGTAAACCCAAGAACCTCAAGGTCGGTGACGCTTGTAGTGACGCGACCTCAACACAATGTGTACTTGGAAGCACTTGCGATGACATCGATGGGTTATGTGTCGCTAACGCATTTGGCTTTACGTGTGACTAACCCACACCAACTCAAAAAAACGTCAGTAAAATAAAACGTTGTCAATGCATTCGACTCTTAATCCAAGATGTGTCGGCGAACCTTTCGGCGAAAGGCAACGCATCCAAAAAATATAAGTGGGAAGGTAGGTTCCAAAGGCAATCCCTTTGTGCTCGAACAACCACTACTGTTGTTGGCAGACGTCTCTCGATCGATTTCATCGACGTTAACCCCATTAGGTCCAGCAACGATACTATCACCTCTGGAATCTACACTATCATCGGGTTCACGATGATTCGTTTGGCTTGTATAACCTTGAGCGCAATCCGTTTCTTCACAATCGCTGGTAAGCATGTTTACAATTATTTTTCCTGCATTAAGTCTACTTCCAAAGTGACCCACACCGTCCAAGTCTCCACCGGCAGAATTGGTAACACTCCCGTCGGTAAAATCATAATCGACGGTCAAAACCTCGGTCCCGGTTCCGATATCCAGCTGCGCTTTTACGTTCGCATTGTCTTCAAACAACGCACCTTCGTCACAAACAGAAGCGTTTATGCTGGTAGAGCATAAGATTTGGTCGTGTTTTCCTGCAGAGATGCTGTAAAAATCGACGTCGTCGTTAAAAGAAGGCGCTTTTCGCATGCTCCTTTCCCCACTTGATCCCGTCCAATCATTATTGCTCCAATATCCGTCGGGATGAAAACCAAACATGTAGCTGTCCCAATAATTTTGACTTGCACATGTGGGTACAAATGCGTTGGCGTACCCAACGGCATAACACGCGTTTAATCCGCGGATAGCGCCACTTATACTTATGAAGCGTCTCACGTCTGGCCATTTGTTAAAGCGTTTTAGCGCTGAAAGGGTCATGCTAACGCCCAAAGAATGCGTTACTACATCAACTTTCTCTGCGCCGGTGTACTGCAGAACTTCGGCGATAAATTCGGCTATCGTAGATTGTTTATCTCTATTATGAAAATTCTTCTCGGGGTTTTCGCGTTCGGTTGGGCTAAGGTAGGTGATACCGAAAAGTTCGCAATCGTTATAACCCGCTGCTTTTAATTCTGAATATACTGACTTCGTTGCCCCTGAGGCTGGATGTGCTGGATCGGCTGCGAAATTAATCGCATGATCGCCATTACCATGTACGTAGATGAGGGGTGTTTTAGTAGCGCTGCAATCGCCACCACCAAAACCGCCGTGACCCACGCTCGGTTTAAATCCCCCATCAAATTGGTCTTCGGGACCACCACAGGGCATCATCGGATCTCCTGTATCGGCCCCGCAAGTTAGCGCATATCCCTGACTAGACAAGGAAACGATACTGATAGAAAGAAAAAGGGCTCCGAGCGTGATTTTGTAAAACATTGCGGTCCGTGGACTAGAGTTCCGTTAGGGAAAACGGTTCGAAAAGTTTAATAGAAGAAATCGTTCTGATCAAATGCGCGGCGCGATTTAGCAAAAATAACGCTCCGCTAATTCAGATCAAACTGACTATCTGGAGAGTAGATATGGAAATCATCACCCCGATGAGGTGCAAATCGTAGTCCGAAGAGGTTTTGCGATTGATGTCTCCCATTTTGGAGGAAGGCGGCAAATTTTACAGCGTGTTTTAGAAATTGTTTTAGACACTTCACTTATGCCGTTTAGATATTCTTTTCCCAAAACCTCTTGATTGACCTTGTGTTTTTGTTTGAAAATCATGCAATCTTCCCGATAACTGATGAACGAGTGTTGTTATCCAATACAAACTATCTAAAACAGAAATAGGCCGAGTTATCGAAATGGCTTGGGAAGACCGAACCACTTTTGAAGCAATTCAGGAAAACTTTGGATTGTCTGAATCGCAGGTTATTAATTTGATGCGGCGAGAGATGAAAAGTTCCAGCTTTCGAATGTGGCGCAAAAGGGTTTCTGGACGCAAAACCAAGCATCTCTATTGCCGCGATTTTAAAGTCGGGCGTTTCGTTTGTCCCACACAAAAGCAACGCCGATGAAATTAGTTCGCGAAGATATCATCTCTTTGGAGCCTCGCAAGCGAGCACTTTTTATTAACTCCTTATCTGGATTTAAAAGTGCAAACTTGGTGGGCACAGCAGATACACACGGGAGAACGAACCTAGCCATCGTATCCTCAGTCGTACATCTTGGGTCTGACCCAGCTTTGCTTGCGATGATAATGCGACCTCATACAGTCCCCCGCGGTACATTGGAAAACATAAGCGAAACGGGGATTTATACCATCAACCACGTCAATTTGGATATCTATCAGCAAGCGCATCAAACATCGGCGCGTTATCCTGACGATATTTCTGAGTTTAACGAGGTCGGTTTAACCGAACAGTGGGAACCGAACTTTATCGCGCCCTTCGTAAAAGAAAGCGCAATAAAAATGGGGATGAAATTTCGAGAACGTCATCATCTCAAAATCAACGGTACGGAACTTATTATCGGCGAAATCCAGTCCGTTGATTTTCCTGAAGAGTACTGGTCTCAAGATGGGTTTCTCGATTTAGAAAAATCGCAAAGCGTCGCATTGAGTAGTTTGGATACTTATCACCAAACCCAAAAATTAGAGAGCCTAAGTTACGCGAAACCGAATTTACCCCTCACTAAACTTAATCGTTAACTTTTTTATCGCTCTTCGATCTTAATCAGATGGAGGCCTTTTGCTTTGGCCTTCGGGCTTAATTTGTCATCTTGATGATGGGTTAGATATAGTTCAATATCGCTGAGTGTGATTCGTCCTTTCATCAATTCTAAAAGCGCGCCCATGACGTAACGAATCATATATCGAAGGAAACCGTCACCCACCACTTTCAGGTAATAAACGTTTTCAACTAAGGGCGAAAAGTTAGCCTCGTGAATACCACAATAAGATATTTCTCTGACTGTAGTAACGGCCGTTCGGTCGCGACTGCTGAAATTGAAAAAGTCATGTTTACCTACGAATAATTTACAAGCGTCGCGCATTAACTTTAAATCTTCTTTTTCGATTGTTCCGATGCGAAGATGTAGCGCGATATCGATAGTGGCAACGTTATCAACCGGCGATGCAACGAAGTAATAGTGGTATTCCTTACTCACGCTACTTTGACTCGGTTGGTAAGCTTTCGTCGAGCCTTCACAAGTGAGGATTCTAATATCGTTAGGCAATAGCGAGTTCAGACCCATTAGGAGATGTTCTGGATCGATTTTGTCCGCAATAGTTAATTTCGCCCTCTGTCCTTGAGCATGCACACCGCTGTCGGTTCGACTCGCCGCGGAAACGGTGCAGTGTTGATAGTTTGTGATCTTACTAAGTACGTTCTTGATGGTTCCTTCGACGGTCTTTTTCTTTTCATTCAAGGTATCTGCAGATTGCGCCTGCCAACCGTAATACCGACTGCCTTTATAAGAAATCGTCACGCGGTAGTAATACATTTGAGGATTACTTTGAGTCGCCATCAATCAACTTTTCGACTATTCGTTTGAGCAGAAAGATTTCTCGATAAATCGAAAGTCCTTTCTTCGGACTGTTGGCGAAAACGTTTTCGTTGTGTGAAATCGCTTCATGAATATTTACCCAGCGGTGTTCCATACCGTTGCTGACTTCGTAATCTTCATACGAGGTTTCGCCCAGGGTCTCATCAATCTCGCAAACATAGCAGAACGAAATGATGTGAATAATATCTCCATCGGCCGGAAGGTGCCAAGGGCGATATTCATCGTATCTCCCAAAGTCTTTTACATTCCGTACACCTCGGGCGCCGGTTTCCTCTCTCAATTCGCGTTTAAGACCGACGATGTTATCTTCGCCCTCATCGATCCCGCCACCAGGTAGGGTGTAGTCATCGTATCGTTCCGTATAGAGTAGCAAAATGTCTTCACCACGAAGAATAATGCCTCGGGCAGTATAACGTTTAAAAACGCTTAAGTTGCTCGATTCCGATATGTCTTTTGGCGAAAGGTCCGGATGGAAATTCGTTTTTAAAAGTTGCATGTATTGGGACTACAATGGAAGGAGACTATTAGTTAGCCAAAAGACCAGCTCTTTTCAATAACGCGTCGGGCGTCGGCTCTTTGCCTCTAAAGGCGAGGTAGAGATCCATCGGGTGAGAGGTACCGCCTTTTTCCAAAATGTTTTCTTTGAATTTTGTAGCGACCTCTTTGTTGAAAATGCCTTTTTCTTTAAACGCCTCGAAGGCGTCTGCGTCTAGAACCTCGGCCCATTTGTAGGAATAATACCCGGCCGAATAGCCACCCGCGAAAATATGGGAGAACGAAGTACTCATGCAGACGCCATCAATACTGGGTAGAAGTTGACACTCTTTCATGGCTTCTTTTTCGAAACTGGCCACATCAGCGATGCTATCTGGATTGGTGCTATGCCAAGCCATATCTAAACGTCCCAATGAGATTTGTCGCAGCGTCGCCATGCCTTCTTGGAAGCTCGAACTTTCTTTGATTTTAGCAATCATCTCCGCGGGCAGTAATTCTTCGGTCTCAAAATGTTTCGCGAAGAGGTCAAGACATTCTTTTTCAAAACACCAGTTCTCAAGTATTTGCGAAGGAAGTTCTACAAAATCCCAAAAGACCGACGTTCCAGAAAGTTCCTCGTAGGTACACTTTGTGAGTAGACCGTGTAAGGCGTGACCGAACTCGTGAAAGAGGGTGGTTACTTCGTTGAAGGTAAGCAATGAAGGTTTTGTTTCTGTGGGTTTAGTAAAGTTACATACAATTGAGACGTGTGGTCTAATATCAGTGCCGTTAACTTTTTCTTGACCGCGATAGCTTGTCATCCATGCGCCGGCTCTTTTTCCACTTCTGGGGAAAAAATCAGCGTAGAAAATACCGACATGATTATTGTTCTCGTCGAGGACCTCAAACGTGTGCACGTCTTCATGATAGGTGGGTATATCACTTCGTTGCTTAAACGTTATGCCAAAGAGTTTGGTTGCAACTTCAAAAATTCCATCAATCGAATTCTCAAGCTTGAAGTAAGGTTTTAATTGTTCGGAGTCAAAACTGTATTTTTTTTGTTTTAATTTTTCTGACCAATATGCCTTATCCCAGGCCATGAAATCATCTCCACCTGGGCCGCCGTTTTCTTTTGAATAGGCCCTTAATTCGTCCATTTCTTTTATCGCATTGGGCTTAGCTTTGTTTAGGAGGTTATCTAAAAATGAGATTACTTTTGTGGGGCTCTCGGCCATCCGTTCTTCGAGGACAAAATTGGCATGTGTTTTATGGCCTAATAAGTTCGCTCTTTGGTGTTTTAAGGTCGTAATCTTTTTCACTATCGCGCTATTGTTTTGTCCGTTCGCTTTGAATCCTCTGGACGCAAAGACAAGATAAATCTCTTTTCGGAGTTCTCTGTTGTTCGCATAAGTAAGAAGCGGAATGATGCTGGGATAATCGAGCGTCACCGCATATTTTCCCTCGTGCCCCTTTTGGGTGGCAAGCATTTTCGCCGCTTCAATTGCCGATTCTGGGAGACCATCTAGGTCTTCAACTTTATCGAGAACTTTGATGTAGGTATTTGTTTCTTCTAAAATATTGTCCGAAAAGACAAGTGATGCTTTACTGAGCGCTTCATCAATATCTCTTAGTTCGCTTTTTTGAGAGTCATTCAACAGTGCACCATTTCGCGTGAATCCTTTGTATTGTTTTTCAAGCAGGGTCATCTGTTCTGAATTTAAATTTAAGGAATCTTTTTGTGCGTGCACGGCTTTGATTTTCTCGAAGAGATCCAGATCCAATGCGATATCATTCGAGTAAGCGGTTAGGAGTGGGGAAAACTCTTTTGCGATATCTTGGATTTCATCATTGGATTCAGCGGAGTGCAGGTTGAAAAAAACAGTCGCACAGGTATTCACGATACTTCCGCAGGCTTCGAGCGCTTCGCAGACGTTAGAAAAGGTCGCCGGTTCGGTGTTTGTTTTAATGCTTTCTATTTCTTTCTTCGCTTGTTTGATGCCCTCGACGAGTGCCGGTAGAAAATGTTCGGGTTTGATCTTGTCAAAAGGAACGGTTTCAAAGGGCGTGTCAAACTTTGTTAAAAAGGGGTTCATGATGGTCTCCAGATGTAACCGAGTGTAAAAGTTCGTCAAAAATTTCCTAGACCTTATACGTTGATCACAAAATGCGCTATCCCAGCAGAATATATCGCGCTTTTATGGTCTGTTATCGCTTTTATGGTCTGTTATCGCTTTTGGTGTGCTTTTGATCTGGCGACCTGAAGCTTCTCATAGCTCTCAAGCAATCGTAGATGTTTATCAATTCCCGCTAGGGACATGTTCGTGGGGGACAAGCCGAAGAAACGGACTTCGCCAGAAATACTAGATATCGCGTGCGTCAACATCTCGTCGCCGTACATCCGGGTGAGGTTGGGTAGGTAATTTTCAAGGTCTAGATCATCATCCAATGCGATGTCGAGTAAGGTATTTAGGACTTGGTAGAAGGTTCTGCGTGACTCAACATTGTCATTATAAACGAGGAAGGTCTCGATCGAATGTTTCGCTTCATCGAGTTCACCCAGCGCTAAAAAAATAAGACCTTTTAGTTCGCCGATCGTACACCGACCCCATGGAGCGTTTTCATCAAATGCGATTCCGATTAAGCTCGATATGAGTGTATAATCATCCAACTCACTTTCTTGGAGGCGATCCAACAATCCGACAAGCGCCGGGTCATCGAGTTCATGAATGTTGAGAATGTCGGACCGAAAAGGAACGCCCTTATTCGTATTGTCCCACGCAAGATCTTCTGGGGGATATATTTCAGAATACCCAGGAACCAGAATTCTGCACGCATTGGCACCGAGTTCGTCATAATCGGCGATATAAACCTCTTTGCCGATATCGTCGAAAATGCCCATGAGGTAGTCAAACTCCTCTGCGGTCGAACCCGCGAAATTCCAATCAGAAAATTCGAAATCTGCACGTTCCCCAAAAAACTTCCATGATAAAACGCCGCCAGAGTCGATGAAGTGTTCAACCATATTGTTGGGTTCACGAATCGCGCATTCGTTAAAGGTCGGTGGTGGGACATCGTTCAATCCTTCAAAGCTTCTTCCCTGCATTAACTCGGTCAAACTTCTTTCCAGCGCGACTTCAAACTTTGGATGGCCACCAAATGAGGCGAATGCTCCGCCTGTTTTCGGGTTCATGATGGCGACACACATCACGGGAAACGTTCCGCCTAATGACGCGTCTTTTACAAAAACAGGAAATCCCTGATCTTCCAACTTTGCAATGCCTTCAACGATTTTCGGAAAGCGATTAAGAACGGCTTCGGGAACATCGGGAAGGGTAAGTCCTTCTACGATAATTCTCTTTTTGACGGCGCGTTCAAAGATTTCTCCCAAGCATTGTACCCGCGCTTCACTTTGGGTGTTCCCAGCACTCATTCCGTTGCTGACAAAAATATTCCCGATGAGATTTGTCGGAATATAAACGGTGAGTTGATCAGATTGTCTGATAAAGGGGAGGGTGCAGATACCTCTTTCAACATTGCCAGAATTTGCGTCTATGAGGTGAGACGCCTTCAGTTCTCCTTCCGCGTCGAACATATCCATGAAGGTTTTGTCCATCACACCATCGGGAATTGAATCGTCGGGTCCCGCGACGAACCACTTTTCGGTCGGGTAGTGCACGAAGTCTGCTTTGGATCTTTGGTCTCCTAGATAGTGATCGTTATAGAAATAATTATTACTCATGCGTTCTAAATATTCACCAAGGGCAGAACATAGCGCCGCGTCTTTGGTCGCACCTTTTCCGTTCGTATAGCACATCGGAGAGTCAGCATCTCGAATGTGAACCGACCAAACGTGGGGAACGATATTTCTCCACGCGGCGATTTCGATCTTAATTCCGAGATCCTCGATGAGGCCTGTCATCGTTTTTATCGTTTCTTCAAGGGGACGGTCTTTGCCCAAAATCATCGTCTTCGCGCCATCAGAAGAATCGTTCTCGTAAAGGAGACCTGCATCTTTTCCAAGCACGTTAATCGTGTCGACTTTAAATCCTAGTTCATTTTGGATGACCCGCTTCACTGTACATCGATCCATCGCGGCGATGATACCATTGCGGTCTTTTTCTGAAATGGATTCGGGAAGTTCTGCACGTATTTTGAAGGTTTGTTTGTATCTGTTTTCTGGGTCGACAATGTTGTCTTGAACGATACTAATGTCTTCGGTCGCAATACCTCTAGCGTTACAATAAGCTTTCGCAAAATATGCCGCGCAAAGCGCTGAAGAAGCTAAAAAATAGTCAAAAGGTCCCGGCGCCGAACCATCGCCTTTGTACCGAATCGGTTGGTCACTAATGAGAGTGAAATCATCAAAGCTTGCCTCAAGCTTTAGATTATCTAGAAACCTGACTTTTACCTGCATTTTTCTTCCAGTGTGATCGTCGGTTCGGATTGTCCAACGTACTGCCGCCAAGCTAGAGCGTGGTTTAGAACATGGCAATCTCTAAGCCGCATAATTTAGAATGACGATTTGTTTGCAATTGCCGTTGTCTGTTCGCCGACGATTGAACCCCATGCTTTGGGGGCCAAACCCGTGGTCTAATTACAACAACTTGAGGCATTTGTAGCGCATTAATACATGACACTTTCTCGCTCTAAAGGTGTGGTCTATGATACCTGTGCTGACACCGATTGTAACGGATGTTGCACATCCAACAGTACGCCCAACAACGGTGGCGGTAATCTCATCGATATCGAATCATATACCCTAGATCGTTTTGGTTACGGTGGGTGGGATCATGTTGAGTGGGTCTGTTTAGATTGCGAGTAGTTAACGCCAAATTCAATTAACGAAAATGGTCATACATATGATTAACCCAAGACAAACCTCCTTGAAATCCGGCGAGATCACTAGCAAGTGGTTCCGGGATAGTGTCAGGCCAGTCTTCACCGTATCTTTTAGGATTTGTTAACGGCGCTAATAACGCAGCTATTGATAAATCAGCCCTTGAGAATCGGTCACCCACAATAAATGTTCCATCATCCAAAGCCTCACTAAGTTTATCTAAACATGTCGATAGATTCACCCTAGCTTGGTCGGCTGAAACGTCGTTGATGTTCATCATCTTCCGCATCGCATCAGCGATTTTCGGAAACGCGATTTTCAACAATAATTTGCCGTGCCACGGACCGTTTTTAGCCATCATGGGGACAACGATATCTCGGTGGTCGAGTAGGGTATGATAACATAGTAATCTTACTTGGGGGCCGATTTCTCGGTCGGCATAGGACTCCCAAAAGAGAACTTCTTTTCTACTCGCGGGGTCACTTGGGGTAAGTAGATTTTCTGGGAAGTGTTGGTCTAAATAGGTTATTATTTCTGCGGAACCTTGAATCGTATTATTGTCATGTACGATGATCGGAAGCGTGCTCTCCATTCCTAAACTTTTCGTTTTAATGAGGTGCGAACCGGCGACCAAATTAATCGTTTTATAGGTTATCTTTTTATATTCGAGCGCCCAACGCACTTTTTCGCAGTAATGAGAGATTGGGAATTGATATAATTTGATCATGGTTCATTCACAAGAGTTGAAATCGTTAGCCTCATAAGTTTAATACCGTAGAAGTTGCGTATGCGAAACGACGAACCTGTACCGAACCGATGTCGGATCTAAAGGGGCGCGCCACATTTGGTTTTTTGGGTATTCATCTGTATAGTGCGCCGACTTTAAAGCTCCGGTTTTACGTTCCGGACAGCAGGAGGTAAATATGATGACACAGACAGTCGTTTGCGCGCTTTATAAATTTGTTACTTTAGAAGAATTCGAAGCGCTAAGAAAACCATTACACAACACGATGTTGGCAAATAAAGTTCACGGAACATTACTTCTGGCGCAAGAAGGAATTAATGGAACTATCGCCGGTCCCCGCGAAGGCATCGATGCGGTACTCGCTTTTCTGCGTCGTGACGCGCGGCTCGCCGACCTTGATACCAAAGAATCTTTCACTGATGAGATGCCTTTTAAAAGAACGAAAGTAAAACTCAAAAAGGAAATCGTGACTATGGGGGTCGAGGGGATCGACCCTAATCACGTTGTCGGAACCTACGTTGAGCCTGAAGATTGGAATGCGTTGATTAGCGACCCTGACGTGATGTTAATTGATACGCGCAATGATTACGAATATCACGTGGGTACGTTCAAAAATGCTATCAACCCCAAGACGACGAACTTTCGTGAATTTCCTGCCTATCTTAATGATAAAGTGTTGCCGCTTAAACCCAAAAAAGTCGCAATGTTTTGTACCGGGGGAATCCGTTGCGAAAAATCTACAGCTTATCTAAAAGAGCAGGGCGTAGAAGAGGTTTTTCACCTCAAAGGTGGCATTCTTAAATATCTAGAGAAGGTCAATGAGTCCGAAACTTTATGGGAAGGAGAA
>CALJNB010000124.1 GCA_937981985.1 uncultured bacterium | reverse complement strand
TGAGTCCTGAAAAAAATTTGAGCCCCGATAAATGTTTCACTTTTTCCCCAGGTATTTGTGATGTTGTTACAGCGTCTCGTATAAAGCGTTAAACGGTAGACACGTGTCCCGATCATTTCACCCTTGTAATCTTTAGAAATTGTAAAACATTCCAACATTCAACGCGAGATTGTGCGTGACGACTGAAAAAGATTTTCCAGTACTTTCAATCGATTCAGATCCGATTAAACCCGTATAATTGATTCCTGCCCGAAGTTGGCCTTGTTCGCTAAATCCCAAACCGGCTCCTAAGGCAACATTTCCAGCAAATCCGCCGGTGCTTGTGGTTTCATTTACCGTAGCTGGCCCCGTAGTTCCGGCTCCTGCGTTGATGGTGGTTCGATCACTATTTCCAAAGTAGCCGCCAAGTCCCGCCGTTGCAAAAAGAGTGAAGGCCTCATTAATCTCGATGTGATAACCACTGCCAGCCAAAAGGAGCAACTCGTCAGATGAGGAGTTGTCATCGTCGCCTCGGTTCAAAGATCGTCTTAACCAACCGGCGCTAAAAGTTATGGGAACGCCGTCCTGGATATAATATTCAAATTGGGGCTCCAGACGCAAAAAGGACGTACTGTCCGATACGTCAATCACGGTTCCGCTTGCATCTTCAATTTCGTTGGTACCGCTAGTGAAGTTGAAGATAAAGTTGATCCCAAGCGTAACCGGACCTTTCTTCACGCGCTTGGTTCTTGACGCGGTCTCAGGTGTCGTCGGTTGGGGGGCAGGACGTGTTGTCAATTCGGCCGTTTTGGGCGGAACTTGGGTAGTGGTTTGCGCAACGGCGACCGTTGATGCACAGCTAAACATCGCAAGGAGACATAGAGTTTTGATACGAAACATAAAAATTCCTATATGTGAGTAAATCGCATTAAAATATGGGAAACCCTAACTTACTTATTCGAATAATCCATCTATTTTCTTTCTAAGACGAACGATTTAAAGCAACCCGAAATCAAACCAAAAGGGTCGTTTTTGGCCAAAATGTTCAGTTTTAGTTTGCTCTTCGACGGCCTGGTGCGTACGTTTCGCCCATGAATGTAGTTGAACTTATTAGAAAGAAGCGCTCTGGGGCAGAACTCTCCGCAGAGGAATTATCCTACTTTATTGAGGGCTATACAAAGGGCGAGATTCCTGATTATCAGGTGTCGGCTTTTCTTATGGCGGTGTTCTTTAGAGGCATGTCCAAGTCCGAACTCGGTACTTGGACCAGACAAATGTTGCATTCCGGTGAGGTGTTGGATCTGTCCGATATTCCGGGACATAAGGTCGATAAACATTCTACAGGTGGAATTGGCGATAAAATTTCGCTGATTTTGGCACCCCTGGCCGTTGCTGCAGGGCTTAAGGTTCCTATGATTTCCGGGCGAGGCTTGGGACATACGGGTGGGACGCTTGATAAACTTGAGTCGATCCCAGGTTTTGATGTGAATCTTTCCATCCCTGTTTACCGAAAACAATTAGCCGAATTGGGCTGCACCCTGATTGGACAGACCGGGCAAATCGCGCCCGCCGATAAGAAACTATATGCACTTCGCGATGTCACCGGGACTGTGGAGTGCATTCCACTTATCGCAAGTTCGATCATGAGTAAAAAGCTTGCCGAAGGAATCGACGCACTCATTCTTGATGTAAAAGTTGGATCCGGCGCATTTATGAAAAACGCTGAGGATGCTCAACGACTTGCTGAGACGATGATTGAGATCGGAAAAGAAATGGGAACTCCAACCCGTGCGCTGATGACAGATATGAATCAACCTTTGGGTCAAGCCATCGGTAATGCAGTTGAGGTCGCTGAATCGATTGAAACCCTCCGCGGAAATGGACCTAAGGATGTTGAAGACATTACCGTCGCGCTGGTTCAAGAGATGTTAGATCTCGCCGGGATGGCAGACGATAAAACAGATGCAATGTTGCGAGAAAAATTACGTGACGGCAGCGCCTTAAAGATTTTCAGAGATATTGTTGAGGCTCAAGGTGGAGATGTTGCAACCATCGATGATCCATCTTTATTACCTCAACCGAAGAACAGAACATTCTACAAAGCAAAAAGCGCCGGTTATATTCGCTTTGAAAATGTAGCCGGTCTCGGGTTTGCAGCTCTAGAACTTGGCGCGGGTAGGCGCAAAAAAGAAGACGATATCGATCCCGCTGTGGGTCTTCTTTGTCTTGTCAGACACGGACAAAAAGTAGAGGTAGGGGATCATCTTTTTGAGATTTTGTACAATGATCCTTCTACCCTTTCCCCGTGTGAGAAACGGCTTGCAAATGCAATCGTCGTACAAGACGACGAACCAAAGCCGCTTCCCTTGATCTACAAAAAGTTAACCTAAATCCATTATTCTGATTTAGGCATCGTGTAAATTTTGTTTTTTCTAGCTGTCGATGTTCGTCAGGAAGACGGCATGTTAAGGGGTCGGCTATTTAGATTCTATTCTCCGCCGCAATAAATAAGGGTACTGCAAAGGTATTCTTCACGACATATATCGTTTTCTTTTTCGCATTCTATTCGAGATGCATATTCAGGTTCAGATCCACACGTGGGCACGGCTTCACAATCTTGTTTAGGTACACATGATATCGTTGTATTACACTCGCTAATTTCCTTACAAGTGGTGTCGTCTGATTTACAGTTTTCCACTTGAAGTTCATCTTCGGCGCAAACCGGAATCGCTAAGCAAGATACTGCCGGATCGTAATTACAGAAACTCGGTCCACCACAAGGAGAACTATTATCGATACAAGGGTGTTCTGGATCTGAGGAATCACACTTGGTACCGAATCGGTAATCAGCCGGGCATTGTACAGGTGCGGCGTCCTGACCGTCTAAACATACGATAGCGGCCTCACAATAAATGGTACTTCCACAAATCGACACTTCTTTACAAGTTGCGCTATCTTCACATTTTGAAACTTCGATGGTGTCGGGCCCACACGCCGGAGCCGCTTTGCAGTTCACGTCACAATCGCTGTCTTTTTCGATACAAAAGGAATCGCAAGTCCCGTCACCATACCAATCAAAAATATCGCAATAATCTTTGGTATCGCCGTCCTGCTTTCGTTTTTCGATTTCCTCTTTTGTGGGGTCATCAACCTTAGAATCGGGTTCATTTTCGAAAAGGCAAGCGGTTGAAAAAAACGATACGAGGGTAAGAATAATTAGGGCTTTGAAATTCATTGCGTCTCCTGGGGTACGCACTAAACTAGATCAAGTTGCGTGCCAACGTGGATCGCTCCATTTTGGGTCTATGGATTCCATTTTCTGAGAGATGTACCGAAATGATCCTCAGATTTTTGAGGTTATTGCTCACAAAGCGCGATTTGTCCGCATCCGTATTCTTCGGAACAGGTTTGGACATCAACGCATTCAAGAACCGACTTCTTATCACCGCACTTGGGAATCGAACAACTGTCGTTAGCACCACACCATGCAATATCGTTGCATGAATAAGTTTGACGACATGGGCGCCCTTCAAGTTCACATGCTTGAAGCGATTCGTATCGAATCTCATCTTCAGCGCAGCTTGCAGATTCTTCGCAGGGTTGATCGGGTATGCATGATGCGGTCGTTCGACACTCGACCGGTTCTTTGCAACTTTCATCACCAAATCTACATCGTTCAACTTTGATAAAGCCTTCCTCACACTCTGGCGCAAAACACGTAACGATTGGGATGGGATTACAATAGATTAAACCGCAGGCCGATTCGAATTCTAAACATGGCCTTTGGACATCACCACTATCGCACCGGTCTAGCGGGAAATAATTTTTCGGACACACCGAAGCTATCGAATGCCATTCAATCTTTTCGACCCCTAAATCGCATGTTTCACAGGAAATCGTTTGCCCGCATAGCGCGAAGGTTTCACAATTGGGGTGGTTATCACATCGTGGAACTTCCACCGAATTTTCAGGACAGGAGAGCGTGTAGTTTGGGTCTTCACACGGACTCATATTTTCTTCGTTGTTTTTTTCGTCTTCGTTCCCAACGTCGTGAGGGTCTTGTGATGCATCAGAAGAACACGAGGTCATGACTAAGAAGGCTAAAGCAAGGCATCTTATTTTTTTGTTCATCATTGTCACCGGTGCGCGTCAATAGGATCAGCGCAAATATAGGATTTGGCCAATAACATCAAATTATTTGAGGGTCGTCTTTACAAAGTTCGTTCGATTGCAATAACGATGAATCTTAATTTATGGAGAACGCTAAATGAATATGAATCGCATTATTACTATCGCTACCTTAACCTTCTTTGTTGGATGTTCAGGCAGTAGCAAACCAAACCCATCCAATGAAGATCTTATCGAAAAAGGCGCAACCATGAATACCGATAACACATTCCCGCCTACCGAACGTATTGAAGTTGTGGATAGGATTCATGGCATATCCCTTTCTGACCACTACCAATGGTTAGAAAATGTCGAAGAAGAGAAGGTCCAGACATGGATGAATGACCAAGACGAATACACCAGAAAAGAACTGGCAGCCCTTCCTAATCGTGATCAATTGAAGAAACGCTTTGGTGAGTTATATTATGTTGATAGCATCACGGCGCCCTCTAAAAAGGGAAATCGATTCTTCTATTCGCGACGTCACGCGGACAAGGAAAAGTCCGTCTACTACTGGAGAGAGGGTGAAGAGGGCGAAGAGAAGGTTTTGCTCGATCCAAATACAATGAGTAAAGATGGGTCCATCGCGGTCGGTCGTATTTCTCCTTCACGTGATGGTAAGCACCTTGCTTATACTTTGCGTGTAAATGCTGGCGATGAATCGACAATGTACGTGATGGAGGTTGAAACAGGAAAAGTTTCTGATATTGATATCATTCCCGGCACCAAATATGCGAGTCCCTCGTGGACTGAGGATGGTAAAGGTTTTTACTATACTTGGTTGCCTCTAGACCCCAAGATCAAAACCTCTGAGCGTTCGGGTTATTCAGAAGTTCGATATCACAAGCTTGGTACAGATCCCCTTAAAGACAAAATCATTAAGGAAAAAATTGGTGATCCCAAAAAGTTTCACGGTGTAGATTTGTCTCATGATGGGCGTTATCTATTTTATTACGTTTGGCACGGTTGGAGCGCCACCGATGTGTATTATCGCGATTTGAAATCTAAATCGAAGGACTTTAAGCCGTTGGTTGTAGGAAAAAAAGCCCAATACTCGGTGAGTGTTTGGAAGGGAGATTTTTACATTTCTACCAACGAAAATGCGCCGCGTTGGAAAGTAATGAAGACCTCATCCAAGACGCCTACCCATGAAAATTGGAAGGAAATCATACCCGAGTTTGCCGACGGTTCTGTAATCGACAATAGCCAAATTGTGGGTGGGCAACTTATCCTGACATTATTATCCGACGTTTATAGTAAGCTTCGCGTGTACGATCTAGCGGGAAAACTAATCCGCGATATTGAGCTTCCCGGAATAGGCGTGACGTATGGGATGAGAGGACAGCCTGATAACGACGATGCATATTTCAGTTTTCAATCGTTTACGGTTCCGTCACGTATTTTCAAAACGAAAATCTCAACCGGCGAGGTCAAACTTTGGGCGAAGGTAGAAGTTCCGATTAAGCCCGACGACTTTCAGGTAGAACAGATTTGGTTTACTTCCAAAGATGGAACCAAAGTTCCGATGTTTGTGGTAACCAAAAAGGGAATTAAAAAAGATGGGAGTACACCCTTTCTCTTAAACGGGTACGGCGGTTTTAATGTTAGTTTAAAGCCTCGTTTTCGGTCGAGTATCTTTCCGTGGCTCGAAGCCGGAGGCGGATACGCGATTGCAAATATACGTGGGGGCGGCGAGTTCGGAGAAGCGTGGCACCAGGCAGGGATGAAGGAGAATAAACAAAACGTATTTGACGATTTCATAGGCGCCGCAGAACATTTGATTAAAGAGGGGTACACCCAAAGTTCAAAACTGGCGATCAGCGGTGGATCGAACGGCGGACTTTTAGTTGGGGCTGCGATGACGCAGCGGCCAGACCTTTTTAAAGCTGTGATTTGTTCGGTCCCACTTTTGGATATGGTTCGATACCATAAATTTGGTAGTGGGATGACGTGGGTATCCGAATATGGGTCCGCCGATAACGCGGACGAATTTAAGTATATTCACGCTTACTCGCCTTATCACAATCTAAAAGATGAGAACTACCCTTCGTTATTGATGTTAAGTGCTGATAACGATGATCGCGTCGATCCTATGCACGCGCGTAAATTTGTAGCGTCAGTGCAGCACCATACCAAAAGCGAACAACCTGTTCTTTTGCGAATCGAAAAGAACGCTGGACATGGCGGCGCAGATCTTATTCGAGAATACATCGAACGCGATGCGGATACCTACGCGTTTTTAATGTCCGAACTCGGAATGTAGAACTTGGCTACATTTGAGCGAGGTCGTTTTTTCGTCTAAGATGAAGTCGAATTCCTTTCTAACGAGCAAGTGTTGAATCACCAACCGCGAAACTTAACACTTTATTACCTCGCCTTTGCTATCGGTTTGGTGGCTGTTCTTTTCGCAGCAAATCACTATGTTTTTAAAAAGAACTCTAAAGCTCCGACACAAAAAGTCAGAAAATAAGTTCTATGGTTGCCTGTCGTTAATTTAGTTCTGAATCTAATAAAGTAATGATTCGTGCCTATAGATCTATTGTTTTTTTAGTTGAATTTTTTAACGAAACCCGAACCGCACCAAGCGCTTCGATGCTTTTCGCATTCTTTGGGATAAAAGAGATAGCGCTTGGGTAAGCGGTGTCACTTTTGTAAGAGAATCATAATGAATATTAATCAAATTTTTTTACTCGCAACATTCTCCCTTTGGGCAGCATGTTCTGGAAATGCAAAACAACCCCAACCGGTGGACACGAACTCTGGAAAAGAAGTTGCGACGAATGCAGATAATAAATTTCCGAAAACCGAACGTATTGACGTCGTCGATATGCTTCATGGGGTTGAAATACGCGACTCGTATCAATGGTTAGAAAACGTTGAGGACCCTAAGGTTCAATCTTGGATGACTATTCAAGATGAGTACACACGAAAAAACTCGCCGAACTTCCCAAACGCGAGCAATTGAGGAAACGTTTTGGCGAATTGTATTATATCGATAGGATCAAGGCTCCGACTAAAAAAGGAAATCGACTCATTTATTCGCGACGTCATGCAGACAAAGAAAAGGCCGTATATTATTGGCGTGAAGGGGACGACGGCGAAGAAAAAATACTACTCGATCCAAACACGATGAGTGAAGATGGGGCGATTGCGATCGGTCGAACTTCGGTCTCACCTGATGGTAAATATTTCTCCTATACCGTGCGCCAGAACGCGGCCGTTGAAGCGACGATGTATGTGATGAATGTGAAAACAGGAAAAATTTCTAACACAGATGTTATTCCGGTCTGAAATATACGATGCCATCGTGGAGTAAAGATAGTAAGGGTTTTTGCTATACGTCGTTCCCTGTCGATCCGAAAATAAAAACATCGGAACGCCCCGGGTACGCGGTTGTTAGATATCACAAGCTGGGTACGGATCCTATTAGTGACGAAGTTATCAACGATAAAACGGGCGACCCGACGAAGTCCCACGGTGTACATCTTTCCCACGATGGACGTTATCTATTTTATTATCTTCAGCAGGGTTGGAGCGCGACCGATATCTATTACCGAGATTTAGATTCCAAATCGAAGGAATTTAGGCCGCTTGTCGTGGGGAAAAAAGCTCAATATTCGGTGACCGCTTGGGACGGGAGCTTTTATATTTTAACAAACGAAAATGCACCGCGTTGGAAAATGATGAAAACCTCCGCCAAGAAACCCAATCGTGAGAATTGGAAAGAAATCGTTCCTGAGTTTGCTGACGGGTCCATTATCGATGGTTCTCAAATTATTGGTGGTCGTCTTGTCCTCACCTTATTGTCCGACGTCTATAGTAAGCTTCGCGTCCACGATTTGGACGGGAAACTGATTCGAGATATTGAGCTCCCTGGAATAGGGGTGACAGAAGGAATGAAAGGAGATCCTGACAGCGACATCGCATATTTTAGTTTTCAATCCTTCACCGTTACACCACGAATTTTTAAAACGAAAATTTCCAGTGGCGAGACAAAACTTTGGGCGAAGGTTAACGTTCCGATTGAGTCGGACAACTTTAAGGTTGAACAAGTTTGGTTTTCGTCCAAAGACGGTACAAAAGTTCCGATGTTTGTGATTACGAGAAAAGGACTAAAAAAAGATGGGAGTACGCCTTTCATTTTAACCGGCTACGGTGGTTTTAACTACAGCCAAAAACCTCGTTTTCGGGCTAATATTTTTCCTTGGCTTGAAGCCGGAGGTGGTTACGCCGTTGCAAATCTACGTGGAGGTAGCGAATTTGGTGAGGGGTGGCATCAAGCAGGAATGCGCGAGAACAAGCAAAATGTTTTTGACGATTTCATCGCTGCTGCCCAACATTTGATCAAAGACGGTTATACTCAAAGTTCAAAACTTGCGATTCGTGGCGCTTCGAACGGAGGACTTTTAGTAGGTGCGGCAATGACTCAACGCCCCGACCTTTTCGAAGGGGTTGTTTGTGAGGTACCTTTATTGGACATGGTTCGGTACCACAAATTCGGGAGTGGAATGACTTGGGTTCCTGAATATGGTTCGGCGGATCACGCCGAAGAATTTAAATATATCCACGCGTATTCTCCCTACCATCAGATAAGAAACGAAAACTACCCTGCGTTGTTAATGCTAAGTGCAGACTCTGATGATCTCGTTGACCCACATCATGCTCGTAAATTCGTGGCTTCGGTTCAACATCATACCCAGAGCAAGCAGCCGGTGTTTTTACGAATCGAAAAGAACGCTGGGCATGGCGGTACTGATCTTATTCGTAAAACCATTGAAGCCGACGTGGATACCTATGCTTTCCTAATGTCTGAATTAGGGCTCTAATTCTAGATTTTAGCACCGGTGTTTTTCCTCTAAAACCTATGATACAAAAGAACTAAATATAATATGTTTAAGGTTTATTGTTTTATTTGGATAAGAAGGATTCAGCTTATATTAACGTTAGGTAAGATACCTTCTGAACTAGAACGGAGGTTTTGTAATGAAAGTTATTTTGAGTGTTTTTATTCTTCTGTGTATCGCCGCGTGTGGTGATGTTGATGTTGAACCGGCGAAAATGCCAATGGGTGAAAAATGGAATTTCGGCGAGCGTGCCGAAACGACCGATGACCGGTCTACGACGTCTACCGATGGGAAAGCTGATGAGTATCACATTCCCCTTTGTGTTGTTGAAGATGTTAATGATGGTTGTGACGTAATCGGGGCTGACTGTTGTGATGCGCCGGGATTTACGTGCCAGGAATACACCATCTACGACCGTTTTAAGTGTCTTCCGTCAGTGGAGCCCAAAAAAGCTGCGCTTACAAAAGTTCAATTGAAAACACGTGGCGACGTTATGGATTGTATTTCGTCATTCACGGAGGATGGAACATCGCTCGATGTTGTCATTTCGACTCCCAAGGATGAGTTAGGGAATGGAAATGTCGATTTGTATTTAGTAAAGATTATCGAAAATTTTTATTCCGAAGAAGCCTCAGACCGCGTCGTTGAGAACGGTGGTGCCGCATTAAAATCGAGCATAGACTCGCCGCACATGTTCTATGATCTCACGTTGGATACGTTCTATCATAACGTGTCATTAAGGCGCATCGAAGGTTATAAGGGCGTTTATCAAGGGCAGATAAATTCAATTATCCGCGATGAATCTTGGGAGGTGGTCTGTTGGGAGCCAGAAATTGAAGTTCGGGCACGTTACGACGAATTGTCTGGCGATTGTTCAGACGGATCGGGAATGACCGCGATCAATCCTGAACTTGGACCCGAATTTATTCGCGGATCAGGGTTTGGTGAATGCATGACATTAACTAGCGAACTTAATGAAGGGTTTTATAACTACAACACTTGGGAATCCCCTCGCCTTGCGGGCTCTGATCTCTCCAACGCGTCGTTGCATTTCGCAAATATTGCCAATGCCGATTTAAGGGGAACCAATCTTGAGGGTTTCGATTTCGGTTATGCGAATATAACGGGTTCGATTGACAACTACACACGATTTGACGCTTCATGTTCGGTGGAAGCGACGGAGCTTATCTGTCGCAGATAAAAAAGATGTGTCGCGTTGTTTGGTGCTTATTGTTGCAAGAGATTAAAGATCGTTGTGTTAACGTGGGTATTTGATAAAGACTCCCAAGACGCGCCGACAGGATCTTATGTCTCATGAAATTTACCTTTTTGTAGCCTTAGCCGTTATGGCATTGGGGCCCCTCCTTGTCACCGTCTTAAAAAAGATAGCTTGGTCGTCAACGATTCTTGATGGTTTTGTTTTTGCCAGTATCACCGGCATTGTTCTATTTCATATTTTACCTGAAGCGATTTCCGCGCTGGGTTGGGTTTCAATACTTATCGGTGCTGCCGGCCTGTTCACGCCCAACTTGATCGAAAAAGCATCCGCGTTCAGAAAGATCCCGGCACATTCGGCTATCTTATTGGCGCTATTGGCCATCATGATTCATACATGGCTGGACGGTGTGGCGATGGGAGCCGCAAAATCGGTAGAAGGAAGTTCGGCATTATCGATAGCGATCATACTACACCGACTTCCGGTAGGGGTGGGATTATGGTGGCTCATTCGACCGCGATGGGGAAAGCGCGGCGCGTGGATCGTTATTGCCATATTATCCATAAGCACCGTTACCGGGTTTTTGTTTGCGCCTCTTTTTAAGACTTACGTTCAAGATTCCATCCTAATTGGTCTACAAACCTTTGTCGCCGGTTCGCTATTTCACGTCGTTCTACACGATGCTTTTGACTCTAATGAATCGGGTCCAAGCGCAAGATGGGCAGAAATTGTAGGCGTCATTTTGGGCGCGGCCGTTATTGTCTCCATTCCCTTTTTTGATCCTCATGTCCATTCCCATAGTGATAATACCGCCCATTATGGAGATACCTTTTTACATCTGGTCATTGAGAGTGCACCAGCGCTTTTGCTGGGATATTTTCTTGCGGGTTTGATGGCCGTCTTCGTTCAACATATGCCAACGAAATGGCTCAATCGCGGGCCCAATCTATTGAAAGCATTTAAAGGAACAGCGATTGGGTTACCCGTTCCTGTTTGCTCTTGTGGCGTGGTTCCGATTTATAAAGGTTTGATTAAGTCCGGTGTGGGTGCGCCGGCGGCTATGGCTTTTATGGTCGCAACGCCAGAACTCGGCATTGACGCCCTCTTACTTTCGATTCCTCTGCTGGGGCCTAAACTGGCTATCGCTCGCGTCGTCGGCGCCTTCATTGTCGCCATCGTTGTGGGTCTTGTTGTCGGTTCCATGATTAAGGAACGAAAAGCCGAGGAAGCTGTAGAGCGCGCCGATCAGGAGCATTGGTTAAAGGTCGTAATCAATAAAGGTTTCGTTGAGATTGTCGACGAGACCGCACCGTGGATCGTTTTAGGAATCGCAATCGCAGCCTTCTTTGGACCCGGTTTAAGTTTAGATTTCATTACCAATCTCCCCGCACACACCGACGTTGTTCTTTTTGCGATTATTGGTATTCCGGTTTATGTATGCGCAAGTGGGTCTACACCTTTGGCCGCAGCACTGATCTTTGCCGGCGCTTCACCGGGGGCCGCGATCGCGTTTCTGCTTGCCGGTCCGGCGACAAATGTGACGACTTTTGGAATTTTGACCCAGATGCATTCCAAAAAAATATCAATCACCTTTGGCGTCATGGTCGTGATTCAAGCCATTTTATTTGGTGTGGTCGTCAATGTGCTCATGGGAGACGTTGCACCTGAAATCATGTCAGGACATGATCATGACGGGCAAGCGTGGTGGCAATGGGCGTGTCTTATTGGATTGGGCCTGGTTTTTCTAGGATCCGTTATTCGGCTTGGACCGCGGGGTTTTATTGCGAACCTATCACCTGGTGGTGGACATCACCACCACGGGCATGATCATGGTCATCATAATCATGGCCACGCAGATCACGATCATGATTGTTGCGGACATTAATAATGTGTCGCTAATGGAGTTGTATTAGTATTAAAAGACGCGTTGCATCCCTTCAGGATAATCGCCTTCCCAACCACACGGGAAATGACCGGAATCGTACCAAGATAAAAGCTCTCGAAAGTAGGTACTTTCGACTTCATCCTGAACGATGATTTCTAGAAGTAATCCATCGATAAAGGCCTCGATGTGCAATCGAAGAAAATCTTTATCAGGGCGTTCTAAAAAACGTGGGAGGTACTGCATGAAGTCGACATGTTTTTGGACATCTTTTGCAGCAGCTCTGTAAAATTTTCCGGTTACCCGTTTTCGACGATAAGGATCAAGTTCTTCACTTGGACCTTTAAGATGGCCGTTTACATCATACTTATCCGGCTCGGTCATCAATGGTCCTACAGCCGCTACCCATGTTGATATATTCTCAACTTCATAGTCGGGGTTAATAAGGTCGGCGCCGGAGAAACGAAACCAAGAAATACACGCGATAGATTCGAAACAATTAGCGATCTGTTGTGTATAAGGTCCGTATTCGTCTTTGAGACGGGGAAATTTTTCGTACGCGAGAAGCTCGCTCCAATGTTCTATTTTTCTTTCCATTTCCTAACCTCCGGATAACGCGTTTGGAAATCCAGCCCATGTTATGCAACACATTTGTAGAAATGAAAAGAATATAAAGGATTAGGCGTCGTATTTTTGTAATGAAAGGTCTTGAATCACCCCGTTTTCAAATTCAAGGGAGACCTTTTCAAGCTTGAGTACCAGCTCTTGCAAAAACTTCTGAAGGGCATCGGTGGTTTCGGCCAGCATATCTTGATGCTTATGAATAATACGAAGTGCTAAATCCAAATTTTGATCAAAGTAAATTCGTATTAAACTGGTTTCCTTTTCATCGCTATCTTTCGGACCCTCAATGGCGACGAGTAAATAGCGCTCTCCTTCTTGTTTTCCGGTTTTCTGAGCTTTACGACGATCATAGGGCCAATAGGAAACCGTGAGCTCATAATTATCTCGGTATTTGGCAAACATCATCGGAGAAGTGGGACGTTTGGCCTTCTTAACATAATCGTTCCAGTCCAGAGCCTCCTCCCATAAGGCGGCCGTGAGGTAGTTCGCGCTGATCTCGATTTCAGATTGAATCAGCTTTGGGAGCGAACTCCAGTTAACGCCTGGATCAAGATGTTCACGAATCGCAAGTGCATCGGAATAGGAAATCGCACTCAATGATGCAGCCCACTCGGGCATGTGATGTACGTCCCAGCCATTTTCAGTACAAATATGTTCCAGTTGTTGAGCGCTTAAGTTCGGGTAAAAGCGAAAGGAATCGATAAAAGGATCAATTTCAAATGCGATATTTGACATCATTGCCGATGCCACTTGATAGGCGTGCGACATCACATCAGCGGTAAAATAGGCTCGGTCCTCGGCGATTTGCCATTCAAGTTTTGAAGTGTCCCCTTTGAAAATGAGCCAAGGGGTATTTTCCCAATCCGGACGATCAAAGCGCTTTAACACCGCCATTACCAGGGGCGACTCTTTGGGTGTCATGATCAGTGCAACAACCGGCGCGTTTGGGCCCAAAAATGTTGCCAAATCGTCTTTAGATGAAATTACGGGTTCGAGTACGTCGGAGATATCATTCGGGAGCCGCTCTAATTCCCATACCGTTTGGTGCTCAAGTACGGCTTTAAGAACTAAACGTTGGGTGGGCGTCAAATCCTCTGCCGATGCCGGCTTGGTCCCGTCAAAAACCATATGCATCAAAGCAACACAACGCGTCCACGCCTCGCCAGCGTTTGCTGATCGGGTAAAGATTGCGATAAAGGGTGTTACTGTGAGGCTTCTGATTTTCTTTGTGCTGGCCAGCAAAAGTTCCCCAAATGTTCCCAAAGCTTGATCCAACGAATCCAGATGTTCTACCACCTGGTCGACCGACTCGAAGTTTCGTAAGTCGGCTAAAAGTTGGTCGAGTTCCTTTTCAAACATGCCAGTCGTCGATTGTGACAGCCGAAGTGCGAAGCCGAGTAAGGTCGTATCCTCGTTACCAACGTGGACACCCGGTGCGCCGTGAGTGGCAAGGGCCATGACAATTTGCGCTCGTTCGTTTAATCCATGGTCGCTTTTGAGCACATTAAGAATCTTTTCGGCGATAAGTTCACGATCGGTGCAGTAAAAAAGGATGGCAGCACACGCGGCTGCGATTTCGGAATTCTTACTTTCCAGCGCTCCTAAAAGCAGAGTCGAAGAACTATTAACAATATCTATAATATCGTCCGCCAACCTCGCCTCGGCGCTATCGCTACCGAGCCAAATTTTAGCGCGACAACAATTGGCGACAAGAAGGGCTACCTTTGGATCTTCCCCAACCGACTGCATTAACATCCGAATTGTTGGAGGTGTGGCGGTGTACAGGTGGCCTTCGCTGAAGATAAGCTCCTCAATTTGCGCTAAGCTCCCTTCTTTTTGGTCGCGAAAGTTATTTAACAAGGACGCCAATACACTCGCTTCACCTCGCGCGTGTACTAGCGAATCCCAGGGAATATCCGCAAGTTGATGACCGTTCATGTTTTCCTTTTCGCCTATGATAACAATCCGTCGAAATCTTGGTAAGGACAAAACAAAAATAAGCACAGAAAAAAAGCAAATCCTTGACCAGAGCGCTCTAACCCTTTAAACAACCCCCCGTCGTTTACCCAAGGACATCGAATGGCACGTGTAACTGTAGAAGATTGTTTGGATCAGGTAGAAAACCGTTTTGCGCTCATCAAGCTTGGTATTATCCGAGCCAGAGAGTTGCGTAAAAGTAATAACAACGATCGTATTTTTCACTCAAAAAACAAAGAAGCTGTTCATGCCTTACGCGAAATCGCTGCGGGTTATGTAAAGCTCGATGACGCAAGCACTACGCGTCTACGTGCCATCCTCGGTAGAGACGAAACTCACGGTATTTGAGTTAGGATCTCGATTGGAATGCAAAAATCTATTGCGTTTAAAATCTGTCTCATCTCGGGGATCAATTTCTTAAGTTTCGCATGCGATTCTGAAGTTTCTTATAAGCAAAATCTCGATAAATTTGCGAAACCTTCCACGAATAATCTCGCCCTCAAGAAAAAGCGGGCCAGACTAAAAGACCTAGCTGAGGCGAAGAAAAAGCACGACTCCTTGAAAATAGTCGAAAAGAAAAAAGAAGACGCAAAAATAGCTTTTCCTTACACGATAGCCCCCCCTTTCTCAGAACTAAAAAAGGAATTAACCACCCCTATTGGTAAAGTGAGCGGCGATATTTTCGGATCAGATAACGATGTTTATGCCGTATCGAGAACAAACTGCGGTGACGGAAGTGTCCTTCAAATCGTCTATAAGTCAGGAACAGAGTTCCAGGTATCTCATCCGATTTCGGTTCCTTTTTTGGGTCTCAATACAAAGAAGCCTGTGAGCCATACCGACTCAAATGGATTTACGATCACTGTTAATTTTGTAGAGGATCGACCTGAAAAACTTGCCGGAAGTTTACGGATCGATTTTTCAGATCACGAAGGCAAAAAGAAAAATTATATTGATTTTAAAATTGATGGCCAGCCTCGTGCCTATCTTCTTCCGACAAAAATGAAGGGTAAGGGCACATTACCAACCTACGCGTCGTGCGCGCCAACCGCCTATGTGGGAATTAAACAGCCTACAAAAGATTGGGTATACGGTTATGCACACATTCGAAACGTGGGCGGTATGGATCTTCCCGAAATACGTCTCATGTTCTCTGACCGAGACGGCATGGACTTGGTCCTGATCCCTTTGAAACGTGGTCAGGAAATTCCGGCGAATTCAAAGATAGACGTCGCGACAGCTCGAAAGCGTGGAAAAAATCCGGCGGTTTTAAAAATCGAAACATGGCGGATCGATGAGATTGCTGAACCTGTTGATGCCATCGGAGCGAATCTAAACAAGCTCGCAAAAACGCTCCTACTTAATGGGAAAGCGACCGTCGGATTAAAGAAGGCAAAACCTTGGAACGTGGATATCCGCTTAGAAGATTTTTCGATTTCTTCGATGATGACCGGCCCCTTTCAAGATGAAGTGTTCTCTGAAATTCGCATTTTTGGAAATTTGGGCGCAGAGGGAGAAATGAAAAGCGCTCTTCCGGCGCGGCCCGATTGGTGGAGAAAAGTCGACGCCCAAAACCCCAATCCCCTAAACGAGGCGCCAAACCCATGAAGATTGAGATCAACGGTGGTCCGAAGACGCTTGAGAAAGAAACGACCTTACTCGTTCTTATTCGCGATATTCTTGAAGAAAATATGAATGGAATTGCCGTCGCTATCAACGGGGCTGTCATTCCAAAAACAAAATGGGAAATAACTTATATTCAGAATGACGATCGTATCGAACTCGTTCGTGCTACACAGGGAGGTTAAGAATGACCGAATTCCTCAAATTAGGTGATCGCAAATTATCGAGCAGGCTGCTTGTCGGAACCGCTCGTTATCCCAATAACGCCATGATGTTAGATGCTCTCGTTGCGTCCGGTACCGAGCTAGTGACGGTTTCAATTCGAAGAATCGATATCGACGCGGCCAAACAAGAGGGAGGAATCCTGGACCTCGTTTCCGATAAATTTACCTTACTTCCTAATACCGCCGGTTGTTACACCGCCAAAGACGCGATTTTCACGGCCAACCTTTCTCGCGAAGCCTTGGGTACCAATCTTATTAAACTTGAGGTCATTGGAGACGAAAAAACACTTCTCCCCGACAGCGAAGAGCTGCTACGTGCCGCGCGTGAACTCGTCGCCGATGGATTTGATGTTATGCCCTATTGCAATGATGATCCAATCTTGTGCATGAAACTTGCTGATGCCGGCTGTGTTGCGGTTATGCCTTTGGGTTCACCCATTGGAAGCGGTGCCGGTATTAGAAATCCTTATAACTTTCGGATCATTCGAGAGCGGGTTGATATTCCGATTATCGTCGATGCTGGAATTGGAACGGCAAGTGAGGCCGCCTTTGCTATGGAATTAGGATGTGATGGTGTTTTGCTCAACTCCGCGATTTCTGGGGCAAATGATCCTGTCCGTATGGCGCGCGCCTTCCGCAACGGTGTGTTAGCTGGACGCGATGCCTATCTCGCGGGTCGTATACCAATGCAGTACCACGCTACGCCAAGCTCGCCGACGACCGGTCTTGTCCAAAGTTAAGCTCCCAAATTTATATGCGATTCTAGACTTTCAGACCTGTCTAGAACGAAATTTGGATGCGCGTGTGCTCGCGAAATCTTGGTGCGATGCCGGAATCAGACTGATTCAAATTCGCGCGAAAAACCTTAGCGATCTCAATTATTGGGTTTTTGCAGAAACGATTCGCGATGTTTGCCTGCCCTTTGATGTTATTGTTATTATTAACGGCAGATTTGATATCGCGCTCGGTTTGAACCTTGATGGTGTGCATATTACGTCTACCGGACTACCGATTCGAGAGATTCGCGCGCGCGTTCCGAATATGCTTATATTTAATTCTTGTCATTTAGCTGACGAGATTGAATATGAAGATCTCGACCTTCCTGATGCGATCACTCTGAGCCCAGTGTTTTCTCCTCTATCCAAACCACACGACACGCGTCCCTTAATTGGTTTGGATAAATTCAAGAACTTGGCAAATTCTTTTCCGGGGAAGATGTATGCTTTGGGTGGTATTGACGACAGTAATCTTGCCCAAGTCAAAGATATTCCGATCGCATCGTTAGGATACCTTTGCCATCGCGATGCTTATGCCAACGCGAAGCAATTACTTTCTAGAGGTAGTTCGTAGGAAGAGCGAGGTTTAAGGTCGCCGGTAGATTTGCGATTTTGAGTCCGGCCAATTCTAAAACAGGGGCTACTTTTCGAAGGTCCATCACCGTTCCTACGCTTAGGAGCTCAGCGGGAGCGATCCAGCGCGCGTCGATCGCTTCTCGGGCGCGCAACTTCAAATGACTTCTTGGAGATACCAATCGGCAAAGAAAAAAATGAGCGCCGTCAAACTCAGCAATTCCGTCTTGAACAGCGACCCGTAGTCCTGTTTCCTCGAAAGCTTCTCGTACCGCGGCAACATCTGGGCGTTCACCTCTCCACATCGTGCCGCCTGGTGGGCACCATTGGCCAGGTCGTCCGACCTCAAAAGAGCGCCGGATGATTAATATTTCACCCTCATTTTCGATAATTGCCCAAGCCGAACTCATTTTACTTATCCTCTTTGCGTAGTCTCCTTATATATATAACCTACAAGGTGAACATTTTGTTCCCTTGAATTTACAGATCTTTGAGATGATTGCGAGCTATTTCGATAATCTTCGAAAAATTGCAGCCTCAACGGCAATTTTGTCCCAAAAAAATAACAATTGCGATCCCTCAATAATCTTCGTAAAAGCAAAAATTCACAGGAGTGTAATGAAAATTCGTATTCTACTGATGGTCGCCATCTTTTCTCTTTTCGCCTCAACAGCTGTTTCCCAACAGTTGCGTTTTCAACCACGCGCCATCAAGAAGGCCGGAAATCTCGGATTGGGTGTCGGAGGCGGTACTTTGGCTACCGGTTTGTCAGTAAAATACTTTGTATCAGACTTTACCTCTTTTCAAGCAAATGCCGGATTCGGCCGGGGCTGTTTTGGTTGCGGTCGCTATGGTGGTGCCTATTTTGGTGATTCCATTTCCGTAAGTGCTGATGGACTTCTAGAAGGAGGTCGTCTGGCTGGCGATAAAAACTTTTCGGTGTCTTGGGAACTTGGTGCGGGGGCCGGATTAAGTTTTGGAGATGGTGGCAACCTTGTCGTCGCTGCATCAGGTGTAATTGGCGTTCAGCTCAATGTGAACTTGATCCCCATCGATTTTGTTTTAGAGTTTCGACCAGGTGCTGTAGTAGTTCCCGACGTCTATCTCAACCTGATCGATTTCACCGGACATGTTCGCTATTATTTCTAGAACAAAAATGAGGAACAAAAATGATTAAACTTATTCTAAGACTGTTGATAAACGCTGCCTCCATCTGGGTGGCTGCCTATTTGATAGATGGCATCACCCTGGACGTAAATAATATTGTTGGTGTGGCCATCGTCGCATTGGTTTTTGGTTTCGCAAACGCGATTATCAAACCCATCGTTAAATTTTTCAGCTTCCCGGCGATTGTTTTATCACTCGGCCTTTTTACGATTCTGATCAACGCAGCACTCCTTTGGGGCACTGGCGCATTTACATCCGCCCTGACGGTCCAAGGTGCGATTCCGGCAATCATCGGGAGTATTATCATCGGTATCGTGAGTTGGGTCCTTAGTATGTTTCTTGATGACAAAGACGACGATTAACGCGCCCGCGTACTCCTTGACCAAAAATTTCTAAGGTCATCCAAAATCGTATAAAAAACCGGAACAACGATCAGCGTGAAAACCGTAGACGCGATGAGTCCACCGATGACCGTCCTACCTAAGGGCGCGTAGGGAATCCCAACAATTTGCGACCCTCCAATTGCCATCGGTATGAGGCCGCCGATGGTCGTCAAAGCGGTCATTACGATCGGTCGTAATCTAACCCGTCCCGCGTCGACTAAAGCTTCAACACGATCTTTGGTCGTTAGGTTTACGTTAATTTTATCGACCAAGACTATCGCGTTATTCACTACGATACCGACCAGGATAATGAGGCCGACGCCGGCCATCACATCGAATGGGGTACCGGTCAAAAACAGCGTCCAATAAACGCCCAAAAATGCGAAAGGAATGGACAGAACGATCACGAAAGGAAGAATAAAGCTTTCAAACAAAATCCCCATTAACAAAAAAACGAAAACGACCGCCAGAGTTAGGGCAAAAGCTCGATCGTTTTTTTCATCGGCGAGCGCTTCAAATCGCTCTCCTTTTACAACACGATATCCTGAAGGCATTTCAAAACGCGCAAGGACGAAATCGATTTCCTCGCCAAGCGCTTTGAGATCGTCACGGGTGGTGAGAAGTTGAATGCGGGTTTGTGTTTGACCGTCGGTTCTGCGAATTTCACTGAAGCCGCGAACGATATTGGTTTTTGTGGCAGTACCAATGCCGATACCGGGGCCGCCTAAAGGAGAGGGCACGGCTATGTTTTCTAATTCGCTTTTGTTTAGAGTCTCTCCTTGTTGTTTTTCCTTTCCGTCATAAATTCCATTTCGTACCCAAAGAGATGCTTTTTCGTTTCTATAATTTATCGTTCCAACGCGTCTCCCTCGTAGCGCGTAATCGATAGCGCCCCCTACCATAATGGGTGAAACACCAGATCGAGATGCGTTATCGCGGTCAACGGTGTAGTGCATTTCTATTGCGCTTTCACCGTTACCTCCTACCACAACATTAAAAATATCGTCTATTTTTTCGAGTTCTTTAGAAAGTCGTTCCGCCAGATTTGTAAGCGTTCTGGAATCCCGTCCTTCTATCCTCACAGAAACACTTTGCTCGGACGCTCCCCAACCCAAACGCCATCTTACACCGGACTTTTGGGGTAATTCAGTTCGTAATTTTTCTATGACTTCCTCGCGCGTGGTTTGACGTTCTTCGGCATCTTTGAAAAAGAGTCGAATCTCAGGCTTCCCCCATAAACCTCCGACACGTGTGGTTGCTGTTTTAATTTCGAACTCGTCTTTTCTCGCCCCCAACCAGTCCTCGAAGACTTTGACACTGGCGAGTTTTTCGCCAAAAGTTGCCGTAGTTTCAAAAGAAAAAAAGAGACGAGCGTCATTGATATTTGCGTCGGCCTTGTCGGTTTCCTTCATTCCCTTCGAGGGGATATAAAGCGTTGCCATGGATAATAAGATGATGAGAACCGTGCTGGTTCGATGGGAAAGACACCAACGTAAGGCCCTCGCATAGATGTCTTGAATGCGTTCAATGGATTTGATTCGTACCGGTGCTGACCCCGCGTCAAATTTAGTTAGCGCCAGTGGAATGAATACCAAACTAACGACTAAACTAGCGACCAAGGCAAGACAAACTGGATAGCCAATTTTGCCGAGAAAGAACCCCAGAGTTTCATTTCCTGACATTAATACCATGGGTAAGAAAACGATAATCGTCGTGGACGTCGCAACGATGATCGCAAGCCCAACTTCTGAAGCTCCCGATGGCGCAGCAAGCCTTGCCGGCTCCCCGAGTCCTCGACGCCTTTGTATCGCTTCGGTGACAACAATCGAGTTATCAACGACCATCCCGACCGAAAGCATGAGCCCCATAAGGCTGAGGGCGTTTAATGTTGTTCCGCTAAGATACATGACCACCAGCGTAAGCAGCATGCTTAGCGGAATCGCGGCGGACGTTACAAGCATCACACGAAAGCGTCTTAGGAAAACGAAGAGAATGAGGATTGCAAAAAAGCCGCCCCATAACGCAGTTTCCGTTAGATTATCGATTGAATCCTTTATGACCTCGCCTTGATTGAAGAGAATAGAGACCGAGACACGGGGATCTTTTTTCGACATTCTTTCGATAATTTTTTGTACCCGTTCAGCGGCTTGGACCGCATTTTGGTTCGGCTCGCGAAAGACGGTAACGATTGCGCCATCTATACCATCGATATGATAAACTTGGTTACTACGTTCGTGCGCGACTCGGACCTTCGCGACATCTTTCAAATATAGTCCATTGGGAATGGGTAGGTTTTCTATCTCTTCGACGCCGGCAAGGTTGGATAGAATACGGACAGGAAAACGTTGGTCTCCATTATCGATTTCCCCGCCCGAAATACTAAAGTTGTCGTTTTGTAGTGTTTGAATAATGTCGCTTATGGGGACGCCGGCCGCATTTGCTCGTTTGTCGTCGACCTCAACTAGAACACGCAAATCGGTTCCGCCTTGAAGTTCAACGCGACTCACTTCACTTAGTTGTTCTAGCGGACGTACGACTAGGGAGTCCAAAATTCCGGCCTGTAGTTCTAGGGGGGCATCTACTCGTACGCCCAAAAATATCATGGGATCATCATCGGGACTAAATTTCCAGATCATGGATCGTTGCGCTTCGGGTGGGAGTTCGCTTCGCGCTCTCTGCATACGGTCTCGGACCTGATTATAGGCCACGTCCATATTAGTCCCATCACGAAAGCCCACAAAAAATCCCGCATTGTCGGCTCTGGCATTTGCGCGAATTTTGTCAACATTACGAACGGTTCGTAAGAGCCCCTCAACGGGCTTTACAATTTCACGTTCCACATCAGCAGGCGTGGACGGGATGGTGGGCACGGTCACGTAAAGAAAAGGGGGCGAAAATCCAGAAGGCAGAAGTTGTAGAGGGATTTTTACGTAGGCGACCACGCCGATCACTAAAGAGGCGATGAAGATCATCGCTACACTTACGGGACGGCTAAGAGCGAACCAGGGAAGAGAGAAATTCCGGGTCTTTTTTCGGGTTTTAAGCTGATCGTTTTCCTGTTTGGGTCTCATTCTGAAATCGTTATTGCGTAGTGGTCGAGCAAACTTCCATCCAAACGACGTATTGCAATCGAGGCTATAACTAAATCGATCTTAGTTTGACGATTTCGAAGTTCGGCGTCCAATAAGTTATCTTCGACCTGCATCACCTCGAGATGACTTGCGCGTCCGGCCGCGAATTTTTCTTGAATCGCTTCCAAGTTTTTCTTGGCGAGGCCAATTTCTTTTTCGCTCAAAGTTGCGCGTCGTTTTTGAACGAGGATGAGTCGATGAGCTTTTTTGATTTGGGTCTTTAGGTTAATGATAGCCGCGTCCTTATTTAAACTTCCACGTCTGACACGAATTTCGTCGGCTTCGATTTGTCGTTCTGCTTTTTGGTTATCTAGTGGCACCGAGAACGAAAGTCCCAAAAACAGGGATGTGAACTCAACGGCGCCGACTTGGCTTAGGGAATCTAAAACGTCTTCGGAAAGTCCAGATTGGCTCAAACTACCGACGAAATCGAGTTTGGGTTTTTTCTCATTTTCCGAATTTATTTTGGCAAGTTTTGCGCTAGCAATCTCAGAGTTGAAGACCTTAATATCCGGATTCGAGGAAATCGCATTCTCGATCGATTTTTCAAGACTTAAAGTTTCTTCAATGTTAACCGTCGCGGGTAGCTCTTTAAGAACAAAAGTATCGTCGGCGACCCACTTCTTTAATTCGTCAGCCGCGTCTTCGACTGCCAGTTCGGCGCTCAATAAAGCTTGTTCAGCTACCGCAGTTTGTTGGTCAACGATGTCATGCTCTATCGGAGCTAGGGTTCCCGATTGAATCTGTGCGTCGGTCGTTTCGGTCAGCCATTCTGTTCGTTTGACCCGTGCTTCTGCCGACGCCAATTCCCATTTCGCTCGTACCCACCTCCAATAGGAATTAAGAACATCATTTATGAGATTGTTCGCTTGTTGTTTTAATCTTAATTGCGCGAAGCTAATCTGTTGTTTTGCAGTTGCCATTGGGGCTTCATAAAGTTCTGACCCAAATCCTCGTAAGAGCGGTTGGGTGACATTAAGGGTTAACGAAGTACCGTAGTTCGGGCCTATTTTTCGAATTTCGCTGAGATTGAGTCCCGGAATGGTTAAGGGGATCTCGCTGGAGCTCCGGTTGATATCAAGTCGTGCACTTAAACGCGTACCTATCGTAAATTGTTTAAGTATTTCCAAGCCGCCTTGGAAAATCGTTGATCGACGTGTTCCCGTTTGGAGCGCATCGGCGGTGGGTTGTTCGTCGAATCTAAAACCGCCATCGGCGTTAAGCATCCAGGGATACAACCCTTGATTGGATTGATACACTTTTTGCGCTTGAGTGATGCTGAGGCGTAATTCGTTCATCGTCGGATTATTTTTAATCGCCATCTTCAATGCTTCTATTTCGGAGAACGGAGTACTCTGAGTTTCTGCCATTGAGATGGCGGGAAATAGAACGAGAAAGATAAAGATATAATTTTTCATGAACGATATTCGTATGTGAGGTTACTTTTTCGTAAGGAGATGTTCTTTGCCACCGAGTACGACGTTGACTCGAGTCGCATCGGCCTGCCGGAAAGTAATATTATGAGCGGTTTCAGGAAATAAACACTCAGGTAAGCCTTGTCTCGGAATTTCACAGATTTTTTGTTGGTTTGAAGATAGGGTTTCTAGAGTGATTCCAGAAAGACAACTGGATTGACAAGGGTTAAGATATACCGACGTATTAATCTGCGTCCCATCAAGGGATCCAAATAGGTTAATTTTTAACTGACCTTCTTCTAAAACAGTAAAGGTAAGATTATCGCCGTTCTCGTTTTCGTAACGATTACAATTTACGGAATTCATCAGGGTCTTACATGCATTAACTGACGCGTCTTGGGTTTTTTCAGTGCGCATGGATTGAAAGCTTTTACAGCTGTTTTTCGTCGAACCGAAAAAGGGAAAACACCCTGTTGTTGTTGGCGCCTCGCAATAGTCTACCGCGCCCCATCCGGTGTCTTTTGAAAACGCATTATCTTCGACCGCGCGACATTCAGGTGCTGCATTAGGATCGTCGCCACACGCGACACAAAATAGAATCAAAGTAAAAAAAACGCCTTTCATGCATACTCCTGAGAATGAGTTCTATGAGTACCCCGTGTTCGAGAAACAATCCACGTTTTTATCTTGAAAAAAGGGGCATCCGTGGCAGAGTTGCCTATACCACGGAGGGTATATGAAATATTTTCTTCTCGTTCTAGTGCTCGCTTTCGGTTGTTCGGCTGCGATGAAAAAAAGTAAAGATCAGCCCAAAGAATCCACCGACTTAAAGATTATCGTTATGCATTACCATCAGCATATGCGTTGGGGTTTATGGGAAAAAGCGTCCATGTATTTGGAGGAGTCTTCTCGACACAAGTTCCTTGGTCGTTTCGAAGAGCTTGGAGAAGATTTTAAGATTACCGATTTGGAAATTATTCAAGTAAAACGAACCGAAGGCGAAGCGACGGTTGAGGTGGAACAGCAATGGTATCATGAGCCCAATATGACGGTTCAGAAAGATCGTCTCATGGAAGTTTGGAAACTGGGTTTTGAAGGATGGCGCCTTGCTGAACGAACACCGAAAAAGGAATATCGCCGAAAGAAGAAAGAGGAAGCCGACAAAGCTAAAAAGTTGGCTCAAGAGAAAGAGCTATTAAATAAAGAAGTAGCTGAACCCCTTACAACACCGGACCTTCTTCCGGAAGCGAATACGCCATAACCTCCAACAACGCCCTAATTGAAAAAAAAAGCGGAGGGTGATAACGAGTGCGTCTCTAAATAGCGCCCTACGTTGGGTGACTCATGACCGTATGAAGGAATCCTATGCCAGATATTATCGCAAAAGACGTCGTCGTTATCTACAATTACACTCTTAAAACCGATAGCGAAGAGATCGTCGGTAAAGAAGAGGGGTTGCAAACGCCCTATTTACACGGATTTGATAATATCTTTCCAAAAGTTGAAGAAGAAATGGAAGGAAAAAAAGTGGGAGACCGGCTTTCCATTACGCTTGCTCCGAAGGACGGGTTTGGCGAAAAAAATCCAACAACCCCGCAAGAGGTTCCGCGCGATGCTTTCCCCGAAGACGCAGATATGGAAGAGGGTGCAATGTTCCACTTAGAAACACCCGATGGGGAAGTTTTACCTTTTTGGTTAGCCAAAGTAGAAAAAAATAGTGTGTTCCTTGATAGCAACCACCCTTTGGCTGGGCAAACGATTCATTTTGAGATCGAAATAACCGGGCTGCGCGATGCTAAACCCGATGAGTTAGCGCACGGCCATCCGCACGGTGTTGACGGAGAAAGTGGTCATCACCACTAGTCCAAATTTCTTAATCCAAGAATTTGAATAGACGGTTTAAAGCTGATATTGCCATTTTTTTCTGCCCTTTCCTCCATTGATTGACACGGCAAGCGAATGAAAACGGATACTAAATCGATTCTTTTTTTGGGGCTACTTCTCACTTGGAATTGTATCGGCGAACCAGCAGTGTTCGTTGAACTTGAAGATCTTGGAAACCCTGGAGATCTTTCCGACATGGCGTTTGATAGTGAATTGGACATGTCATTCGACGAAGACAATATCGGTCCGACCGTGCTCAAATATTCCCCCGCACATCAAGTCGACAATATTGATCCTGATTCCCAAATTTCGGTGATTTTCAGCGAGGCGATGAATGCCGATGGATTTACGGCCGAAAATGTGAAACTTACTGACGGTAAGGGTCCTGTTCCAATAGAAATCAAATACGATGAAAAAAAGAATACACTTTTTTTAGACAATATGACCTTGGGCTTGCTTGCATCCTATAGCGTACATCTAGAAACAGGGATAACCGATCTTGTAGGGAACGAATTAGAAGAGAAAGCTTGGACCTTTCAAACTCGAGATGGGACATGGTCCGAATCTCAGATACTGGAAAAAGCTTTTGATAGTGCAATATTTCCGTCGATATCTATGAACGAGACGGGAGATAGCGTTGCTGGATGGTCAACCAGTAATAGTGGAGGTAATGCCTATCTTAACCGTTATGATCATGCTTCGGGTGAATGGGGTACCCCCGAGCACTTATTTCGTTCCGACACCGCTATTTACGAGGTTTCGGGAAGTATCGATGACGCCGGAAATATAATGGCAAAATGGTCGCATGAACGTCCTCCAGAGCTCAATAATATATTTTCGACGAAATATTTTGATAAAAAAACGCAGACTTGGGGGCCCACGAAAGAACACGAAGTCGGTGGAGCCATTGAGGTTATCAATGAAAAAGAAGAGATTACTTTTATCTGGCAAGGTGAAGATCATATTAAGATCTCCACCTTTAATAAGTGGCTAAAATCGTGGTCTACACCTAAAGCACTTCTTAAGTCTAAACGAGGCTTTAGCGTGACTTCAGACCCTGCCGGGAATCGTTTTCTATTCGCAATCGAGTATGATGAAATCAATAGCCAAGATCTCGTCAAGAGCATCTTTTACGATTCCCAAACTCGTTCATGGGAAGAGGCTAAGATACATAACTTAGATTATTTGGGTCAACGCGCGTTCCAACCTTCGGTGTGTAGCGCATCAGACGGACGATTTATTGCGATTTGGTCTGAATTTGATGGCATTAGTAAGTGGCACATTCAGTACAGTGAATATCGGCCACAGAGCGAACAATGGAGTACGCCCTTCATTGTTGCTCAAGAAAATACGCTTCGACAACTTCGTTGTTGGGCCGACGAGAGTGGAACTCACGTTCTTTGGCGAACCGAAAAAATTATTAAAGGAAGACGTTTTGATCAAGATGCCCAAACTTGGAAAGTACGAGATGAGTTAGTTCAATCTGATTCCACGCGATTTGATCTTAGTTTTGATCGTCTCGGAAATGGCTTCCTCTTTTGGTCAACTGATCATTTCCTTTTTGCACAACGATATGATGAACGTCAAAGATCTTGGGGACGAAGCGTGAAGATATCCGAAACCGTGTTCGGGCTTGGCTTTGGACACGCGAATAGAAATAATGGACTCACGAGTATCGTTTGGTCTGAACAGGATGAGTTAGGCATTTGGAATGTTCGAGCGAAAACCTTTAGATAAAACGCTATTTTAGATTTATTAGTCTTTTTTTCAAATACACCTCTGTATCAGAACTAAGGGCGATCTTTACCATGCTAGGATTTGAACACATCGTTTAAAGCTGATATCTGTTGGAGGTTGTAGCTCCTCTCATTCACAGCGAGAAAACTTAATATGGAAACGAATACAAAATCACTTTTTCTTCTCGTTGCGATCGCACTTCTTATATCAGGTTGCATCAAGGAACCTCCGGTTTTTGTCGATGATGTGTCTCAACCTGATATGCAGTCCGATGAGGGGATATTGGACATGGATACCGCGGATACTTCTGCGCCGCCCGATGTTGATAAGAGCGCACCTACTGTAGTCGAATTTAAGCCCAATAACGAAGTTGAAGGAGTAGAATTAGACGCCGAAATTTCGGCTGTTTTTAGTAAAGCGATGGCGCCAGAAACGATGATTGCCCCGAATATTAAACTTGCCGACAAGCGAGGGGAACTCGTTAGCGAACTTACCTATAACGAGGACGAATATCGCCTTTCAATCGGTGTTTCTTTAGCTTTGTTAACTTCGTATACCGCGACTTTGGAATCACTAACCGATACTGATAACCAGCTGTTAGAAGAGTTTGAATCGACTTTTCAAACACGTGATGGAAAATGGTCCTCGGTCCAAGCGGTTGAACAATCCTCTCAATCAGCCTATAGCCCACTCATTGTTGTAAACAAAAAGGGAGATAAAGTTGCGTTTTGGGGGACTTTTAAACCTGATCGAACGCGATACGATGCTTTTATAAATCGTTTTGATAGCAAAACGAAACAGTGGGGAACACCGGAAAGCGTTGCAAACTCATCCGAGTTCATTTTCGATGTAAGCGGAAGCTTGGATGACGACGGAAATATAACGGTGAGTTGGAGACATACAACACATATCCAACGTCCCGCAGAATTTTCAACTCGATTCTATGACAATAAAACCCTGACTTGGGACGCACCTCAAACACATGAGATTGGTTATAGAATTAAGGTTCTAAATGAAACATTAGATGAGCTCACCCTTATTTGGAGTACGCTCGGTAAGATTAATATAAAGACCTTCGATAAGGCAGCAAGAACTTGGTCTTCCTTAGTTGAACTTGTGGACGGAGGGACTCATCGCTTTGCAACCGACGCCGCCGGAAATCATTTCCTTCTGTCAGTTCATCGTAACGCTGACGATTTTGATGTTATAGCGACGACGTTTTATAATAATGAGCGCGACGAATGGGGGGCACGACAGACGCGTAGTACCGCGAACCGAACCGCTAGTATGCCATCGATCTGCAGTTCGCCTGACGGAAGGTTTATTGCGCTTTGGGCAGAAAAAATAACGGACCAAGATCAATGGCTTATTGAAGTTAGCGAGTATACTCCTGAAAATAATCAATGGAGTACGCCCTTTCCGCTTCATAAAACTAATGACGCCGTCAGCCAAACAGGTTGTGCTATTGATCAGGATAATAAGCATATCACCTGGCGCACAGGAAAAATTATTGAGTTACGTCGCCACGATCGAAAGTTGGACGATTGGATAGCGTACAACTCCGTAAATCAAACCCAAGCGGCTACGTTCCGACAAACTTTCGATGCATCTGGAAACGGTGTTCTTTTTTGGCATGCCGATGAATCGCTTTTTGCGCAACGTTTCGACAGCACTACGAACACATGGAAAAATAGCGAAAAAATTGCGACCGGCACGATCGAGAATGTTTACGCCGCACAACACAAGTTGGGGGAAATTTCGGTAATCTGGTCAGAAAAAGATGCTGCGAATATTTGGAATGTTCGCGCGAAGACTTTTGAATAGACCGTAGAACGGGTTCAAAACCTGCGAAGACTTTCCCGAAAAATATCTAGGGTTAAGTCATCTTTCCAAATCTCAAGGTTTTCTTTAGGAACAGGAAGTCCCGTGTTTTTCGCAAAAAGAATCATGAGATCTGAAATTCTATTCTCCTCCGGCAAGGCGCAAAGGCCACTTGATCTAACGCGTTTGGACATTTTTTCTCCCGTCGCGTCTAATAGGAGTGGAACGTGCCAAAACTTTGGAATCGGACTTTGAAGGGCTTCGTATAAGGCCGCTTGTCGAGGTGTGGAACTCAATAAATCCGCGCCCCGCACAACATCGCTAACTCCCATTAATATATCGTCGACGACGACGGCGAGTTGGTAGGAAAAGAGACCGTCGGCGCGTTTGAGTACGAAATCTCCCACGGCATCTCGTAAGTTATGAGAGTAGCGGCCGAGTATTTCGTCGTGGATTTCATAAACTCCGGATACGCGGAAGCGCCACGATGGTTCTTTGTGTTTCTGTTTTTCCTGCTGTTCGTCGCGCGTCAGTTCTCGACATGTACCCGGGTACAACATTGTCGACCCGGGGGTAGTTGTATTCGATGCTTCTCGGATTTCCCGACGGGAACAATAACAGGGAAATACCAAGTTTTTTTCTTTTAGAAAATCTAAGGCACTCTCATAAAGATCAGTGCGTTCAGATTGGGTGTATTCTTCATCCCAGTCTAATCCTAATGTCCTGAGGTCTGCTAGAATTTTTTCCGCGCTGCCGTCAACATTTCGAGGAAGATCAATATCTTCGATACGCATTATAAAAACGCCGTCGCTTAGTCGGCAATGTAGATAGGCAAGGAGCGCGGTTTGTAGATTTCCAAGGTGTAGGTCACCGGTTGGACTAGGAGCGTATCGACCACATATTCGATCGGGGCGCTGGTCTAAAAGATCTAACCATTTTGTACGATCTTGTTCCAAACAGGGTCTTCTTTGATAGGGAGATTTTCAAGCGCGTTTTTGACGTATTGCAAAGACGGCTCGTAATATTGAAGGAAGCTATCGTTACCTTTAACTTGGTCGATAAAAACGAATCGTCCAGTGTCTTTTAGCTTGCGTTGTAAGGTCTGCAAATGAAAAGCACGGTGGATTTGATCTTTGGAGAGGTCCCACGGAAGATCTTTTTCTGCGTAATAATCGACTAGCCGCGCTACCATATCCGGGGCAAGCTCAATATAGGAATCACGTAACAAGGCCACTAAGTCGTAGATAAATGGACCGCGAAGCGCATCTTGAAAATCGATCGCAACCCACTCGTTATTCTTCCACATGATATTTCGAGATTGATAATCTCTAAACACCAATGCTTGTGGCAATGCGATCAATTCGTCTACAAGTTTATCAAATTTTGGGGCTACATCGGCTCGGGAACCTTCGAAAAAATCGACTTCATCAAAGACAGCATCGATTCCCCATTCGATATAATGATCGAGTTCCCAAGTCAGGAGTTCTTTGTCAAAAGATTTTTCCCAGCATATGCAGTTTCGTTCGCTGTCTTTCATGGAGGCGTTCTGAAAATCGACGAGCAAATCGATGGCTTCTTGATACAAGCTTTCTGTATTATCGGGTTCGTCTAAGACTCGATTTTCGAACATCGTCGTGCCGAGGTCTTCGAGAAGTAAAACACCGAGTTCCATATTGATATAAGCTATTTCAGGTACGCGGATATCTAAGGTTTTCAGATAGCGTTGGATTGTTACAAAAGGAAGTTCTTCCGGGATGGGGTCGGTTGAAGATCCACCCTCGTCACTTTTTAAAGCGCTTTCGTCTTGGGGTAACACCATTGCTATCAACGAAGGTTCTCCATTGAAGATAGCGTCTGATTGAATCCGCCAATAAATACGTAATGAGGCATGTCCGCCCAAATTTTCCAAATTTGCGTTTTCCGCCGTTGTTTTATCAAATGCGAATTCGAGGGCTTTTCTAATTCTGGTTTCCATTAGAAATAGACCGCAATCGAGCCGCCAGCTTGGAAGACTTCCGGGGTATCAAGATTCAATTTGAATCCGGCGTCAACTCCCGCAGCTTTTGAACGCCAGCCGGCGCCAGCGCTGAGCCAGTTTTGTTCAGCAGCGCCTTTTCTCGAAAAGCCAATACGAACAGGAATCACTGAAATCAGGTATTCGGCACCTACCTCGAAATCGAGTCCAACTTCGTTGCCAGAGGTGAGGTCGACACCAAAGTCACCGGCGATAACCAGTCCATCTTCGGTCGTAAAACCTGCGCCACCTTGAATAACCGTGGGAGCCGTACTTTTACAGACAACCGTATCACACTGATCAATGAGGTTTTGCCCGGCTACACCGAGGTGAAAATTATCAGAAATTTTAACCATGATCCCCGCATCTAAGGTGAATCCGTTGATGACTTCGATCGTTGTTGGTGTTTCTACTCCCATTTCGTTTGCCACGTCTTGGGTATCATTTAGGATAAGATAACGTCCCCCAACACCGACAGAAATTTTATTCGGTACGACCGGTATCGCTAAATTCAGTCTTATGTCGTGGCCAGAAACCTCCGTGTCTCTAGCAAAGAAGTAACTATAGGCAAGTCCGGCCGATAGTTGGGGGTTGGTTTTGCTATCAATGATTGCAGCGCTGAGCAGATTTCCGGTGGGGGTATACTCATAGGAGGCGTCCAAAGCGTACATAACAGATCGCGCGCTTCCAGCAGGGTTATGATAAATCGCCGACGTTCCTTCAGCCACGGCGGTAAAAGCGTCGCCCATACCCATGGGTCGAATACCTTTTGTTAATTCCTGTGCCTGCAAAGAACTCGCAACAGTAAGAGCGCTTACTAACGCGAGAGCGCCCAGACTCATTTTTTCAAAAATATGATTTCGCAATCCGTGCTCCTAATCCTTCTTAATAGAGTTTCTTTACAGAAATTCCTGAATAATAATGTTTCAAAATTTGTTTATATTTGGTTCCAGTCGCTGCCATTCCGGCGGCGCCTGTTTGACACATTCCAACACCGTGACCAAACCCGGCTCCGCTAAATGCTACCGAATGAATCACATTCCCCTTTTTTAGGACTGTGAACGTAAATAGGCCACTTTTCAAGCCCCCAAACATTCTTCGAACGTTGAGTTCGCGTTCAACCAGAGTACTGCCTTTTGTTCCGGTAATTTTCAGACGCTTCACGCGTCCACTCACCCCGCGGCTTAGTATTTCAATCGATTTTACTTGTCCGATATTCCGTCCTTTGCTTTTTAGCCATTTAACTGCTTTCGCGATCGGAACGACCTTTTTCCAGCGATAATGTTTTGAACTGCCTACCGGTGACGTTTTTGAGTACGCGGGATAGGAGGCGTTTAAAAAACGTTTGAGTTCGTTTTTTTGTAATCCGTCCTTCAGAAACGTCGGAATATTTTTTGCGGGAGCATCGGGTTTTCCACGCAGATGGGGTAGTGGTTCCATATCCCAGACATTTTCATTATTTTCGGTGAATCCACCCGAATTAGAACTATAGAATGCTTCAATAATCTTCTTACCATAAAACATCACCTGGCCCCTTGTGGCATCAACGGCAGCAGAGGTCCTTCGATCCTCACGACTAATTCCACCATAGACTTGGTCCATAACATCAGCGCGTAGCATATAGGGGTCGGCCAAATTGCGAACTCCGACCGCCGCAAAGATTTCGTTTCTTGCCGCAATGGATTGCGCTTTCAAAGCGTCAGCGGGAGCACTTGGGAAAATTTCTGATGGGACAACACCTTTAAGCAGACGTTCAGATCCCAAACTTACCATCCCAACAAGTTTTCCATTACGATCCGGAGCAAAAATAAGCGTGCCGGTATAGTTACGGGTTTCAAAACCTTTTCCATACGATTTTGCGATCCGTGGAATCCGATATTTTATCTTTTCTTCAAGGCCGCTTTGAGCTGTTACCCAAAGCGTATTTTTATTTTTAACCGTTGTGCGGACACCAGCGCCGCTTAGTGTGATGGTTCCGCTGGGATAAGATTCTAATTCGGCGTGTATACTTCCACGAATTCCGTATTTTCCTTCTAATTCACGTTTGAGTTTTTGAACTCGATTTTTCTTTTTCACTCCAGAAATTCCGATCAATAGTGTTCGGGAATCAAATACTTTGCCTTTTACGGCAAAGAGCCCTCCGACTTCGGTGATATCGGTTTGGAACCCGCGTTTGAGCCAGGTGTTCTGAACTGCTTTTAATTTCGATCGTTGATCAACCGACAATCGAGCGACGATTAGAGAATAGGAATAACTTCCCTTTTTCGCTTTAGAGATGGTGACCGTATATTCGGTTTTTCCAGGTAATATCACTTCAGGGCCCCCCTCACCTTCTGGTAAAACCCGGATTTCACGATCAGGCGTAAACACGATCTTGTCGCGGTTCTCTGCGATCCCGACTCGTACAAGAGGATCTCCATTTCGAGTGAATTTTAGCTGGGGTGCATAAAGAATGGCCAGTCGGTCTGCTGAATTTAGCTCAGCACTTTGTGCGAACGAGGCGCCACCAACGAGTGTCATTATCGCAAAACAAAATAATTTTAGGTGGGTTTTCGTTCTCGAAGAACAACCCGGGCGGCCGTCCATGGCTGCTCCTCTAAACTAGGTTACTATTTGAGGGTATCGCTTTCCGATCAAGCGTCTATTTCTTTGTGTAAATACTGGTCTTAAAAAGGAAGGGTAGCAGAAACGCTTCGGGGTGATACTTGAATTCGAATCGCTTGCTCAGAAAAAGAGGGGGAGATGGCAAACCAAACAACGCCAACAGTGGTGATAGCAGCGCCTGTTCCTAAAAGGATGAAATGCAACATTTCTTGCGATGTTCCTTGTTCATTAAGTTCGTCATACTCTGTTCGGGTTAATGTCCCCCTAGCGCGTTTGTCATCAATTTCTTTTTCGGTATTTTTAAGTTGAAGCCCAAAAATAACCGAACTTCCCATGGTGGCCAATCCTACGCCGGTCGTTGCGAGCGCGCCCCAGTTCAAAGTCCTATCCTCTGATGGGTCGATATATTGAGCTTCGAAGTTATTCTTGTCGTCCACTAGCGTGTTTGAACCTTCTCCTTCTTGTAATTGAGCGAAAACGGGTACCACGTCCTTACTTGCTTTGGTTATTGTAATACGCGTTTCCCAGTCCAAATGATCGGGGGCTTCCACCCGAATCTTATAGGTTCCCGGTTGCATGTTGGTGTGGCTTAGTGGCGTGATACCCGCAAAGGTATCATTAACGTATATCTTTGATTTCGGGATGTTGGCGTCGATTTCAATAGTTGAAAGCTTTGTTACCTTTTTCGTACCGAAAAAAGTCTGGAGTTCTTCTCGAAATTCTACCAGCGGATCTTTTTCACGATCGAAGAATCGAATGAGACTTTTGTTGATCTTCTGTTTTTTTACATCAAAAACATTCACGGTAATTTGTACTTTCTTACCCTTATCCTTGACGGCCCCGAAGATCAAAACGTTAGCGTTAAGCTGTTTGGCGACCTTCAATAAACAAGCGTTATCTTCAATTTTACAATTAAGAACAACCAAAATATCTTCAAATTCGATAGGGAATTTGTTGACGACATCGTACTCATCAAGCTGTTGGACTTCATTTCGTACTATCGATGAGACATTTTCGGCGAATTCGGAACTCACGCTCGCTGCACGGGCAAATTTCATTACCGCTGCGCTCGGCGAATTTTGCGCAAAAACATTAAAGACGAACATCTGTGCAAGAATGATTATAAACAGAACGATTTTTTTGGACATTTTAATATACCAATTCTGGGATTGTTGGCGCGAGTATAGCTTTCTTCGGTGACTAAACAAGGGAGGACGATTATGTTATTGTCCTATTTATGCTAACTCACCATATTACATCCATGGGATATGCATTGGAGGCTACCTCCGATACATCGTCCGTCGCCCCTTTACTTCGTGCTTGTGGACTAAATGTTCGTGAAGAATCCGACGATGATTTCTATCATGTCGTCACGACAGCACCCGGAGGCGTGGCCGCTTGTGCGGGTTGGACGCTTATTGAACATTCGGCAATCATACATTCCTTAGCCGTCGCACCAACATCACGTGGGAGCGGTTTAGGTGTCGGAATCCTTGCCACGGTGATGTCTAAATTAAAAGAAGAGTTGAATGTTGACGCGATCTACATTTCCGCAAAAACCAACGGTGTACGGCGATTGTTTCGTAATTTTGGATTTTTTCCTTTGGATTTGCCCGATTTACCCGAAGACATCTCGGAACTCGTTAAGTCCGACAGCGCGACAGCTTTAGAGGCAGGTCAAGTTCTCGCACGATCTTACGATGGGATTAAGCGTGGTTTTGATAAATGCGC
>CALJNB010000123.1 GCA_937981985.1 uncultured bacterium | reverse complement strand
CCCTTTGGATATCCCAGTGCGCCGGTCACAATCGGAGAGCTTGATGGACGTCAAGTTGCGTTTATACCTCGACATGGGAAAGATCACGAATTCAACCCATCTACAGTACCCTATCGAGCTAACATGTGGGCTCTGAAATCCTTGGGTGTCTTTTGGCTTGTGACTGTTTCTGCGACCGGTTCTCTGAAAGAGGAAATTGTACCCGGGCATTTCGTGATTCCAGATCAGATCATTGATAAGACAGTTAAGCGGCCCAACACGATGTTTGATGAAATTGCCGTTCATGCCGGACTCAGCTATCCCTTTCACCCCATGTTGAGAGAGGTGCTGTTGAAGGTAATTGGTGAAGACGAAAAGATAACCCTACATGATGGCGGAACCTATGTGTGTATGGAGGGGCCAGCGTTCAGTACGATCGCGGAGAGCAATCTTCATCGTTCTTGGGGGGCTAGCCTTATTGGTATGACCGCCATGCCGGAGGCGCGGCTCGCCCGCGAATGTGAGATGTGTTACGCCACAATTGCACTTCCTACCGATTATGATGTTTGGCATGAAGACGATCATGTTGATGTCGCAAAAGTCATCGAAACACTGACGAAAAACGTCTCAAACGTGAAACGCGTGCTCGCGGCTTTAATTCCAAAGATCCCGCTTGAGCGGGAGGCCGAGTGCGATGCATCGTTTGCTTTGAAAAACGCGATCATGACCAAACCGAACCAAATTCCAGAATGGACAAGGAAGAATCTATCGATAATTTTGGACAAATATTTAGATTAATTGAAACTTTCTTCAGACGGTTTCATCTTATTCTATATGCAACTTAGAGGTTACTAATGGATGAAAAATATCAATGTCCGCGAATTGTCAGTCTTCTCGTCGATTACATGGACGGCGATTTAGACCAAGTCGAAAGCGATGATCTTGAACATCATCTAGGGATCTGCCCCCCTTGTCTTGCCTTTATCGATTCTTATAAGAACACCGGCGTTGTCTGTAAGACCGTTCTGCAGAAAGAAATGCCTGAGGAGCTTAAGACGACTCTGTTGGCTTTTCTCGAGGGCGAACTCAAATCTGAAAAAACCTAATTTTTATTTTTCCGTCTTCGATCTAAAACCTTTTTGAATGTTTGTTCGAAACCTTGATCGCTGGGTTCGTAATATTGCCTGCCTTCTAATTCGGTTGGTAGGTAATCTTCATAAACATAATTTCCGTCAAAGTTATGGGGGTATTTATATCCACGACCATTACCTATTTCACTATGGAGTTTTGTCGGCGCGTTTAGAATCTTTTTGGGAATCTTTGCATTGGGGAAGATTCCCACATCCTTTCGGGCCATCGCGTATGCCTTCAGCACTGAATTCGATTTCGGGGCGCATGCCAAGTACGTAACTACTTGCGTCAGTGGGAGTGTACCTTCTGGTAGGCCGATCATTCGAAACGCCGCGGACGCATTTAGCGCAACCGTCAACGCATTGGGGTCGGCGTTTCCGATATCTTCACTCGCGAAAATGATAAGCCGTCGAAAGATAAATTTCGGGTCTTCTCCGCCCTCTAACATTCGTATCGCATAATAAAGTGCAGCGTCTGGATCTGAACCTCGTAAACTTTTTATCAGTGCGCTGGCTAGATTATAATGTGACTCCCCGGATTTATCGTAGCTTACGTTTCTTTGGACGGCGTCCAATATGTCCGCCTCGAAAATGATTTTCTCATCTCGAATCGAACGAGAACGCGCAGCAGACTCGAGTGCGTTCAGTGTAAAGCGAGCATCGCCTTCGGCTAATTCTAGAAGCGTTTTTCTTCCTTCTGGACTAAGTTCATATTTCTGAGCGAGACCTTCGTTTGAGACTAAAGCACGATCAATGATTCGCTCAATCGCTAAGTTTGAAAGAGGGTTGAGTTGAACGACACGACACCTTGATAAAAGCGCACGATTTACTTCAAAGGATGGGGTTTCGGTTGTTGCACCAATGAGCGTGATATCACCCTTTTCCACATGCGGCAGAAGTGCATCCTGTTGGGACTTATTAAACCGATGTATTTCGTCGATAAATAAGACGGTTGTTTTCTCCATCAGAGAGCGCGCCTCTTGGGCTTCAGAAATCGCTGCTCGAATATCTTTCACACCTGCCGACACGGCACTTAGCGTGACAAATTTCGCATCAATTTCATCTGATAGTATTTTCGCAAGTGTTGTTTTCCCGGTGCCCGGTGGTCCCCATAAAATCAGACTAGGCATTGTTTTCGTTTCGATCACGGTCGATAGGAACTTTCCTTTTTCCAAGAGGTGTTCCTGTCCGAAAACTTCTTGAATATTTTCAGGACGCATTCGGTCCGCTAAAGGTTGATTCGTTTTTGACATGATGATTCTAACTTTTCAGGAATATGCGCTTAACACGCGACGAGATACCCGTAAGGATTTCGTAATTGATTGTATTTCCACGATCGGCAATTTCATTTACTGAAATTTCATAGCCTTCATATTCTCCGAAAATGACAACACGATCACCCTCACGCACGGTCTCGATATCCGTTAGATCAATCATTGAAACATCCATGCATACTTTCCCGACCACCGGGACGCGCTGATTTCCTATCAGTACTTCACCGCCGTTGGACATGAATCGTGGAAATCCGTCGTAATATCCGCAAGCGATCGTCCCGATTTTGCTGTCACGCTTGGCGGTCCAAGACTGGCCGTAACCTAAACTTTCGCCGCTCTTAATCTGATGGATATCAATGATGCGGGTACTCATCGATAGAGCGGGTTTGAGCTTTTTCCCAGCGGATTCGGTTACACTTTGAGATGGCGAAAACCCGTAAACTCCAAGTCCAACACGCACAAAATCTCGTCTCGCTTCTGGAAAGCGAATCGCACCGGCTGTGTTCCCTATGTGCACTTTTCCGTAATCTATGCCCGCTTGACTCAAGTCGGAAAGTGCCGAATCGAAACGGGCAATTTGTGCACGGGTGAACGCATCCTGATTGGGTTCGTCTGCCGAAGCGAGGTGGGTCATAATTCCCACGATTTTGATACCGGGAGTTTGTTGAATGTACTCAGCAAAATCTAATACCTTGTCCGGATGAATTCCTAGTCGATTCATTCCTGAATCTATTTCAATATGTACTTCTATAGTTTTATCACCACGATGCTTTGAGAGCGCATCCACAACCCCCTTCCTGCTTACAACCGCTTGCAAATCATAGTTTATAATTTTGTCCGCCTCATATTTAGTCACGTTTGTTACTATTATAGGAAGGTCTATCCCACGTTCACGTAAGGGTCTTCCTTCGTTGGGAAATGCGACAACGAAGCCATCGATTCCATTGTTAACAAGTGTTTGGGCAACGCGAGTACTATCGCTTCCGTACGCGAAGCTTTTAATCACAGCGAGTATGCCTGTTTTTTTGCCAACAAGGTTTCTGAGATTATTCACGTTTTCTGCAATCGTATCGAGATTTATTTCTAGGCGCGTCGACGCCACGCTTTCGAAAAACTGAGACGCTACCTTATCTAGCTCAACCATTCGACTGGCCTTAAAAAGCAAATAGTCTCCTCGCGTAACAACTTCCTTAACAGCGCTGGCTAGATCTTCCAGATCTGAGTGGATCGTTATCTTGGATTTTTCTAATCCGGCGAACGTCGCACCCCGAAGTACGTATTTGGCGAAGTTACCATGCAGAAATAACCGGTCGGCAACCTTACCCACCGCTTGGCCGATTTGTTCATGTGCGTCTTCAGAGAAAGATCCAAGATCCAACATGTCACCTAAAACGACGATCTTCTTTCGACCACTACCGTAATGTTCCAGGGAGGCGAGAGCTGATTTTACACTCGTGGGATCTGCATTATAACAATCGTTGAGGAGCGTTATTCCCGCCATTGTTGTATGCATTTCCAAACGCAATTTAGAGGAGTTTTGGGCGAGAATCGCGGAAACGACTTGGTCGTTATCTACGCCGCAGAATAAAGCCATCGAAGCGGCAAGAGCCGCATTGATCTGATTATGTTCGCCTGGAATGTTGATTTGATAGGTTCGAGAGCCCACTTTAAAACGCTGAGTATCAATAGAAGAAATTTCTATAGGGTTTGGATGTTTAGCATCCAGATTTTTAGAAATATAAAGATCTTCTTTGGGAAATATTACAGGCCCTTCGCAATTGACGAATAATCTCTTTTTTTCCTGCGCGATTCCCGTCCGATTTTTCAGACCTCCGAGGTGCGCGTCGCCAACGTTAGTCCAAATTCCAGCATCCGGTTGTATCATTGCCTCAAGTTTTTTCATTTCTTGAGGTTTGCTTATACCGGCCTCAATAACCGCAAACCGATGACTTTCTCGAAGATTCAGCAAGGACATCGCGACACCAATTTGGGAGTTATAACTTCCGGGACTGCGGAAGGTATCTCCAAGTGAAACCAGCATTGAGGCGAGCAAATCTTTGACGAAGGTTTTTCCGTTTGAACCCGTTACGGCGATAACATGAGTTTGAGTTTGTTCTTCTCTCCAAGCTCTAGCGATGGATTGTAAAGCGAGGAGCGTATCTTCAACGAGAAAATACGGTAGGTCGGTTTCTATGTCCTTAGTGGTGATGAAACAGATCGCGCCTTTCTTCATCGCGTTGTCTATATAATCATGACCGTCAAAATGTTCTCCGTCCAGCGCTACAAATATGGCTCGAGGGCCGAATCGTTTTCGCGTATCAATCTCAAATGATTCCAGGACGAGGTTGCGTCGTTTTTTGGCCTGTAGGCCTAGTACTTTCTCCACCCAAAATACATTTCGGTTTTCGATATTCATGTGAAATTTACGATCGATAAGCCGTTTACAGTATCGGCGTCTGTAATCGCTTTAGAGAGGATTTCTTTGGATTGTTCGATTGCGTCTCCCACGCTTGAGTTGCTCGCAAGCGAACACGTAATCAAAGAAGAATAGGCGGCACCGGTACCGTACACCAATCCGGGTCTTCGATCGGCTCCAAACTCAGCGCACCCCGAACCGTCATAATAGATATCGCGACTAACGCGGTCCAGATGGCCACCGGTAATGAGTACATTCACGCCAAAACGTTCGTAAATCGTTTTCGCCGCGTTACGCATAGAATTGGGTTCAAACACCGAAGCGCGAGATAAGAATTGTGCTTCCTCATGATTGACAACGAAGAGTGAGACCGTGTTGATCAGGCGGTTAAAAATGAGGTTCAATAGCCGTTCGGAGCTTCGTGCTTCTCCTCTTTTTGAGATAAAAGAAGGATCTAAAACAATGGGGGATTCCATGGTCGACAATTTTTCTGCCAAAATTTCGATCTGCGCTTCGCTACCCATCGAACCCACTTTTAGCGCGATTGAGGGGGAATCGAAAATCGTATTCAGCTCGGTGGAAAAAACACGGCTAGGGATTTCATGCCTTGAGAATGAGTCACCGTTTTCCCGTCCGCTGGATTTGTAGATATCGATCGCAGAAATCGCTGCTACCGGCGAGTAGCCACAGTTCCTAATCGCAATGGTGTCTACAAGAATTCCGTTTGTATTGGACGGATCGAAAGCAGAAATAACGCCGATACTTCGTTTTTCCTTTTTTTTTCGGGTTTCGAAAAGTGAGATCATTTAGATGAATCCTCTTTCGAGATTTGTTCTCCTGTTTTTCCAAACCTTCGTTGCCGATCCCCAAAACTTTTAAGGGCTTTTACAAATTCTTCTTCGTCAAAATCTGGCCAGTATAAATCGCTTACAAAAAATTCAGAATAGGCGCTTTGCCAGGTTAAAAAGTTGGATACTCTGAACTCGCCGCTGGTCCGAACGATAAGTTCTGGATCGGGAAGATCCGGACTATACATGGCAGATGCCAACATGTGTTCATCAATTTGATCGGTGTCGATTTCGTTTCGAGTGGCTTTTTCCGCTATAATCTTTGCCGCGCGAATAATTTCTTCGCGTCCACCGTAGCTGACCGCAACCTGAAGAATCATATCGCTATTATCTTTACTGATTTCTTCAAGACCTTCGATTGCACTTATGAGCTTGGGGCCGAGTTTGGACCGATCTCCGATAACCCGAAGCTGGATACCGTTGTCGAGAATCGTTTTACGCTCTTTTTTGATGTATAAGTCAAACAGGCTCATCAAACCTTTAACTTCATCTTCAGGACGTCCCCAGTTCTGCGCGCTAAATGCATACAATGTTAATGCTTCACAACCCAAATATCGGCAAGATTCGACAACAGTGCGGACTGTTTTCGCGCCTTCGTGGTGACCGCGAATTCGTATCATTCCACGTTCCTGTGCCCAACGACCGTTGCCGTCCATGATCACACCAATATGTTTAGGAACATCACCCTCATAGGTATCTATGATGTCTTGATTAATGGATAATTTCAGATTGGATTTCATGGGGTCGTTTCTCAGTTCGTTCCAGGCTACATTCTAAAATTAGGAAAGGATATTGCTGTGGGTGATGTCTAATATTCATTAATAATCGGTACGCCGGTAATCTAACTGGCGTTCACTTATTCAGTGATTCTAGCAGGTTTTGTTAGTTTGTGAATTGAGGCAACCAAATCAATTCCATGCGACATAAGACGGTGGTCATCGAGGTAGATAAGACTATACTTTGATTTTCAGGTGTTGTTTTTGTAAGCTGACTGGCACTTCTGCGTGAGATTCCCATGAAAAAGCAGTTCTTTATAATTTGTATGATCTTTTTGTATCCCTCCGTGCTTTTGGGGCAAAATTTAGAAGACGCGCGGCAGCTTTATGCTTCCGGAAATTGGGAGACTGCAAAAGAAGCATACACGGAGATTTACGATAAAGGAGTTCCAAAAACCCAGGTAGAAGCGGCTTTAGAGATCTCGGGTATTCTATGGGAACAAGGTAAATATGCATCTGCTTTAAAGTGGACAGAGAAAACGAAAACGTTGATCGAAAAAACGGGAAGAAAAGAGCTTACGAGTCGGCGTCTATTTACTGTGGGTAATATTTTCGCAAGCACGGGCAAGTTTGGGAAATCGTATGCGACCTTACAATCCTGTCAAAAATCCGCGAAGAAATACAAGGACCAGAACTTTGAAATCTTATGTCGAATCAGCGCACGTTTTGTCCGACAAATTCAAGGGAAGTCCACGCCACCGAAAAAACAATATCAAGCGGATTTAAAAAGGTTAAAGGCGACTGCAAACCCTATGTTGGTTGGAACTGCGTTGGCAAAGACAGCGTCCTTAAGGGATGCAGCCGGCCGTTACGGTGATGCCATACAACTTTTAGAAATGGCGCATGTACAATTCAAGGCTACAAAAAGTTCGCCGGCCTTGTCGCGTAACCGTCTTCGTTTGGCAGCGGTTTATCAGAACGCTGGACAATGGAAACAAGCAGAAAAGCAACTCTCTGGTTTGATTTCTAATTTTAGAAATATGAGGAATCGTCCCGCATTGGTGACCGCTTATTCGTTGAAAGGACGACAAGCTCAGCAAGCCGGGGACTCGAAAAATGCCACTAAGTATTTGGAGAAGGCTAAAGCGAGTGCGTCATCGTTATCGTCTCCTCAAATTCGGGCTCAAGTGGATCTAGGGTTTTGCGAGCTTTATTCAGATGCCAAACATTTGGGTAAATCGAGGGAACATTGTGATGCTGCCCATCAAAATTTCGCGAAAATCGGTCTGTGGACGCTAGCCGCGAGGTCCAAAATATTGCTGGGCGGGGTCGCACAATCTCGCCAGGAATTGGTCCTAGCTGAAGCTTCTTATAAAAGCGCGCTGGGGATTTTGGACCGTATCGGCACTCAGTCTCTTATAAAACGTGATATCGCGTTTCAGAAAACCAATTATTGCCAGGTGAGCTGGGAGTTAAAGCGGGCTAATACTTTATCAATCTGCAAAGATGCAAATGCTTCCTTCGGGGGCATTAAGAAAGATAGTGTTGTGTATAACGCGATGGCTAAATCTCATTACGTGCTGGCCTATTTAGCGAAGAATAAGAAAGATAAAATTTCTGGATTTCAAAATGCGGCACGTTTGTTTGAGAAAGGTCAGGATAAAATTCGAAGCGCCGATGCATTGTTACGAGCCGCAGAAAAACAGAACTTTAAAGACGCAATTTCCTCACTAGAGAAAGGCCTCGATTTGTTAGGGACGGGTAGTGACCGTATTACCAACGATGTTCGTCGAAATGTATTAACCCATTTATCTGAAGATTATTTAGATGCCTCGGATTGGAAGAACGCGTTGATATATCTGGAGAGACTTAAAAAAGAAGCAATCCAACAAAAAGATTGGATCGCGGTATCTTGGTCTGCGAACGCGCGCGCAAAAGCACTATTGAAAACGAAGAGGCGGGACGATGCAATTCAAGCTTTGGCTGAATGTGTTACAGCTTCGAAGAAATCAAATGATAAATCGCAAGAAGAGTTATGCGAATCGAATCGAAAAAAGTTATCTAGATAGAATCTATAGGGTGCGTGATGCGTTGCCCAAGTCCTATCGCCATACACGTAATAGTGTTCCGACGATTTCTTCGGCGCTTAATCTTGCCGATTCACCTGGAGTGAGTCCGGTATGGACCGCACGTTCGGCGACGGCTAAAACGGATAGTTCACCTTCGAAATCTAAGTCAGTTGGGGTTCGAATATGATCGAAAACAAGTTCATCATATTTAAATTCTAGATTCCCGGTTGAGAAGGCTCTCTTTATTTGTTTCACGATTTGCTTAAAGGGTACGATTGCGGTGGCGTGTAGTTGCCCCGATTCTAAGGCTTGGAGAACTTCCGGACTGAGCCAACTTTGGATCGACCCAAATAGCTGGCCTTCATTTTTTAGAGGAAGGGCGCCTGGAATATTATCTAGGGCGATCAAAAAAGAATCTGGTGTTGATAATTCTTCTAGTGCGGATTCGTGCTCTTCTTCGTTATCATGAATGACAAAGAAATAACCGGGTGCTGCTTCGGCCCATGCTCCGCCGTCCGGATCTACTAAAATTTCGTCAAAGAGTTCAATCCATAGCTTTTTGGGATTTATGACACGGCGAATTTTTTCTTCGAAAAAGGGCGTATCAATTTCGATTGCTTTATCAGAAAATTTAAATCCCGGAAGGGTTTGCGGATCGAGTCGTTTTCTCTCGATGAACCTAAATTGCGTACGACCTTCCTTTTTAAGCCCAACGATACAGCCCGTATCGTCAGTAAAACCAAAAGTCATTGTAGTTGCGATCACGTCTTTTTCGGTGAATGGCGTCCCACAATTTTCGCAATCGAGGTCAATTTTTTGGGAGACGTTTTCGTTCAGTCTAATTAATCCTTCAACGCTTAGAAGGTGCAGCGAAGTGGAGTGATAAAAGCGTTGAATTTGTTCATGCTTGCAGCAAGAACATCGACTCAGAATATCGCAAATATACATCGTCTCGGGTTCGCCGGACGGAGTAGGTTTAAAATGAAAAACAAAAGGTTCAGCCATTTGGGCAATGAAACAGATTTTAACCTTAAGTGGAAGTGAAGATTTCTTTTAAGGATTGATTACGTGCTTTTCGAGAAAAGCCAGGGTGGTTTTGTAAAAATGTTCTATCGTCTCCGGACTTCGCCAACCGTGACCCTCGTTATCGTAGATATGAAATTCATGAGTTGACGTTAATTTCTTTACCAAACTTTCGGCTTGTTCGAATGGAACCGCTTTGTCTTTCCTTCCGTGAAAAATTGCTAAAGGTGATTGAATTTTTTCGGCATGAAAAAGGGGGGAACGTTTTTGGTAGATATCGTTTGCCTCTGGCAAGGCACCTAATAATATATCGTTGTAGCTCGCCTCAAATTTATGTGTACCTGCGGCAAGCGTGAACAGATTTCCAATTCCATATAGACAAACACCGGCAGCGAAGATCTCAGAGTTTACCAATGCTTGCAGTACAGTGTATCCGCCAGCTGACCCGCCCATTATGATTATTTTTTTGGGGTCTGCGAGTTTTTCTTTGATGAGAAACTCCGCGGCACTAACAGCGTCCTCAACATCACTCACCCCCCAATTCCCATAAAGTGCCTGCATATATGTTCGACCATACCCGGTACTTCCACGATAATTGAC
>CALJNB010000122.1 GCA_937981985.1 uncultured bacterium | reverse complement strand
TTGATAATAATTATGGTGATGCGTCGCTTCATAAGAACTAGGTATCCATCTACATGATTGCCGTCAATGATAATGAGCGCTCATCTACAAACTAAATTAGCGCCAGAATGGAAATTCGATAACGCTTGGTTACACCTCGACCGCAATAAAATTTGCACAGATTTGCATATTTTTAGGTTTTATTTTCGGTACTAAGGTCTGTAGTATTGACCTTAAGGCAATTCGACATACGGAGCGGAGCATCAGCAAGAGTTTAGTTTTAACGAGTTTGGGGAAAAACTCTCGAAAAGAACTTAGCATTCCGTTGAGTGAACTACTCCCAATCGAGGCCCAATATAGATCCACGGATACAGCATCAAGGAGACTAGGATCGATTATGCTCGCTTTAGCCGGGACCTCATGGTTTTTTCTGCTAATGATGAACGGATCGATATTTGGGCTCGTAGGCGTGCTTTTTTACCTTTCCATTTTCGTTTCTCGTAAAGTCCGACAGAAGCGAGCCATCGCCAAAAATCAAGTCGCTGTGAACCTTCTAAACGACATGCGCTACGACGACGCCTCTTTAATTTTTGAAGAACTTACGAAAAGTGAACAAAATACCAGTTCCCATTCCGTCTATATTTTCAACCGTGGTGTCGCCTACCTATTATCGGGTCTCCATTTGAGGGCCTTTTCGCTTTTTAATTCGGTGGTGAAAACCAACGTCTTTTCCGGCGCCGGAGCTTACGAGCCCATCTTATATTCCGATATGGCAACATGCCTATTATTAGATGATCGCATCGACGAAGCGCGAGCCTATCTTAGCAACGCCGACATCACTGCCCGAAAAGAAGACCAAGGTTATCTTGTTTTCGTTCGAGCGCTCTACTCGTTAAAGAATGAACAAGCGGACTTAGCTTTCAACGATATTCTGGAAAGTTGGCAAATAGCCGAAGCAAAATTACGCCTGCCTTTTCGCCGAGCACTATCTTTACTTCTCGCTTATGCGGCCGAACGTACCGATCGTTGTGAACACATCTCCCCGGTCCTATCGCAGATTCAATTCTCGCCAAAATCACTTCAAGAGTTTCACTGGATTGCACGAAACTGGCCGTCTATGAACGACTTTATGCAACGTCAACTACAAAAATAAACGAACAAAACCTACCTTAGTTTTAGATTAAAATTTCAAATCCGGTTGAATCCAATCTTCAGAAGGCGGAAGTGTACACTCTCCGGCCACAAAAGGGATTTCAAACAAAGATTGAAAATTTTCGAGAAATTGGTCTTCAAAGATTCGGACATCGACAGCGTCGCCGTAGTCATTCAATCGTGTCATCGGTGAATGAGCCATCCCACACGCGGCGAAGTAAGAGAAGGGTTTCAGATCTGAACTTAAGTTTATTGCTGCGCCGTGCGTAGAAACTTTCGATGACACTCTCATCCCCACGCTTGCCATTTTTCGTGATGGTGTCTCGTCCGTCCAAAGCCCAGGGAGATCAGTATCATAATGAATCTTGAGCCCGGAAAGTCCTTGAACCGTTTCGGCTAAGGCTTTTGAAAGACCGCGCACGAGATCAACAACCCCCAAGTTAACCCGCGGTAGAGATAGAATCGGATAAACGATGAGTTGTCCTGGACAATGATAAGTCGCTTCGCCGCCCCTATCTATTCTGAAAAGCTGCGCTCCTATTTCCCCTAGCTTCTTGGCATTATAAATATCCTCCAATTTCCCGCGTTTACCGAGCGTAATAACTGGAGGATGTTGTAACAATAGAACGAAACCGGGGATATCGGATTCGTAAACCTCTTGACGAAGTTTCAGTTGAAGAGCAAGCGCCTGGCCATAAGGAAGCTGGCCTAAACGAAAAACCTGAATCGGTTTCATTTTAGGAAAGCTTTTTAATCAGGTCAATATCGAGAGTTTTGATGTTAACCTGAGCATGGGTAACGCCAATACCGTTTTCGAAGAAAAGTTTGCTAACCTTTTTCGGGCCAAGAAAACTAAGCTTCAATGTCTTGGAAGACTTCAATAAGTCTTTACCGAGTTTCCCTAAGTGAATCACAATTCCTTCGCTTGCCGAATAATGTCCGAGAGATTTTTTGAAATTTTTGAGATGTTTACTCTCGAGTACTTTCTCTGAATTCGCGAGAAAGATACAGATTCGCGTCTCTGAAAAGTCTTGACGATTCGCAGACAAAATCACTTCACCATCATTGGTTCTTTTTGCGACCTTGACGTTAGTGAAACGCATTTCGCTTAAAAGCTGAGTGATGAGCATTTCAAATACTTCTCCAGGTACTTTAGCGATGACTTCGGCAAGTTCACTATGCGTTTCTTCATGAATGGTTTTCACGAGTTCGGAAATCTTAGATTGTGAATCAGCACCTTTCTTTGAAAAAGCCCAGCGTGTTAAAACCCATTCCTCTGAATTGACTTTGGAAAATCGTGGTAACGCCCCGTCTTTTATTCTCGATGCATTGTCTAAAAGAAGTGCACTTTCAGTGCTGACTTCCGGTTCATGCGTATGAAAACCTACGAGCTTCTGCCCAAATATCACCGAAGCAATTTCGTCGATAGCGACCGGGTTTTTGGATCCGTTCTGCATGAAAACCGCGTAAGCCGCGTCAGCTACGGAATCAAAAGTTCCCTTAATCTTTTCCGCTTTCTTAACGTCTTTGGACGGTCGATCCATGTCTGCTTCAATTGATCGTCTCTTCTTTCGCTTTTCCTTCGGTTTAATTTCTTCCTTTTTCTCCCGAGCAATGGCTTTTTCATTTAGCGATTCGACCACGTCTTCTTTTAGGGAGTAAACACCGGGGCGGGTTTGGAAAATCCAGGCCTCGTCCCCTTTCTTCGCTTCAAAATCGAGACGTTGTTCCATCATCGCTAATGGAGTCCGACCCACATGAGCCAAAAGATCATCGCGAATCGCGACCTCTGTAATTTTCTTATAATGTAGTGCGCGTCCACTTTTTCGTAGTACTTCTAAAGCGGCTTCGTAAAAAGTCATATTTATCTCGGTTCAAAAATCTCATAACCAACGGCTACGGGAAAGCCCCACTTAAACACAGAAAGGTGTTCAGTATCACCGAAGATACTAAATGCCGTCTCCACGAATAAACGAGGCATCAATCATCAAAAAAGAATTGAGAATCTATTTGATGACACAAATTTAACACTTGGTCGCGGAAAATGATTCCGGACCAAAAATAAAATCTGAACCTTAGATATTGTATCGCTTGTTGAAACGATCGACACGTCCTTCGGCATCGATAAGTTTCTGCTTTCCGGTAAAGAAAGGGTGTGAGAACGCGCTAATATCGAGCTTGATCACGTAGTGGTCAACGCCGTCAATGGCACGCGTTTCTTTCGAAGTCATCGTAGACTTCGAAATAACTTCATGTTCGCCATCTACGAAAACCACTGGGTGGTATGCTGGGTGGATGTCTGCTTTCAAAATAAACTCCTAGTATTTATATATATTTTATATTTTTTATATTTTTATAAGTTTTGAACGAGAATCGCCCCACGATCCTTAGTGGCCCGTCATTACCCGATTTATTCAAGATGTTCAAGTTATCTTATGTTATCTTGTGATCCAAACGAGATCGTCTTATTTTGACTAAACCTCCATATTTTAATCGATATTGTTATGGCTTATTGTTCAAAACAAAAAAGTGATAAAGAGTAACCACAAGCGCCCTATCAGATGCTACAAAAGCACATTTTCCGCTAACGTCGCAACTAAATTATTGTTCGAAACAATAAAGTAGAGCCCTTCCCGCCACGCAGTCGTTCCCTTGACATCCATCACTCCAACTACGCCCCTCCTCATCCCAATTTGCGAATTTGGCGCCCTTTCCGTCAATGTCCATTCCCGTCCAATTACTGCAATGAGCACTAGACGAATTAGCCGTGCCTGTTATATCTGTGTCACTCCAAACCCGGCGAGTGGTGAAACAATAGTTGTATGATTCTGGCGGTGTGGTTGCATTTTCCGTGAGATTGATCGGATGTTGGAGAACCCCATCAGTTAAATCGTCCCAATCGTCAGCAACTCGTGTCCCATCGACGAGAACATAGGGAACGGTCGACCGAATAAAACGAGTCGAAGGAGACCCTGTGCTGTCGGATAACCACGCTATATAGGTCCCTTTCAAACCAGCAGCCTCCGCGAGGTTTTGACAAAACGCGTCTCCTCCAGCCAAACCACCGAAGTCTGATGTTGTGAACTGACTCGTTGTAAACACGCGGCGTGGGTTGGTTTGACAACTATTGCTACACCGATCGTCGTCCAAAGAATTCCCATCGTCACATTCTTCACCATTCGAAATATCGATTGCTCCGTCACCACAAAAACTTGTTAACCCAAAAAGCTTCGAACATGTCGCGTCACAAATCGTGCAACTTAGCATTCCATAGTCACATGTTTCTGTTGTTGTATTTCCATCGTCGCAATCTTCTTCGGCTTGAGAATTTATTTTACCGTCACCACAAAGCGCTGGGGTGCAATCTGCGTTGCAATTCATCGAATCGCCACCGTCGTCGCAGTGTTCTGTTCCGCTCACGATAGTGTCGCCGCAAATTGGGGTGACGCAAAAACCGTCGAAACATAACGCGCTTGCGCAATCCCGGCTTTCGCCACATTTTAGATTCAAACCACAAGGCGAACAATTACCTCCACAATCAAGATCAGTTTCGCTCCCATTCTTGATTTGGTCATTGCATTCTGGCGCGTCGCAGGGCGCTACGCAGACGTCACTATCATTTCCTAAATCTGCGCTCGTATCGGTTCCGGCCCAATCAGACGCATCGCGTTCGAGTTGGAGTCGATTACCATCATCAAAAAGATTGCACGAGGTCAAAAATACCAAAAACAAAATGCAAAAGCGTTTGCTCATGAAGCACTCTCCATACCGGACTCATGACTCGAAGGATTAGCAACAGTTTTGAGTCTCACATAGACAGATTACTTGTTTAGGATTCGAAGGTCCAATAATCGCGAAGATAAAAAGAGATTTTAGGCTTCGGTAAGGTCCCCCATTTCCGGAGGCCTGCAGGAAGTTTAAGATTCAATTCAGGAAGGGTCTCACCGTACAATGCCGAGTAGGTAATATAGCTCGTATATACCTTGCGAACGTAACCGCGTGCTTCTCGGAAGGTAATCGATTCAACGAAAGCATCTAGCTCTCTGTCGCCATAACGTTTAACCCACGATTTAAGTGGGGCTGGACCGGCGTTATAACCTGCTAACGCGAGTGGAATGCGATCGTTTGCGAACGCCGTGTGCAAACGAATATACATCGAACCTAAACGAACATTTGTGTTGATATCTGTTAGTTGTGATCGGTCATATTTTTCTTTCTTATCGAAAACATTGGCCACATAACGTGCCGTTCCTGGCATCAACTGCATTAAACCAACAGCACCGGCCCAACTTTGTACCTTAGGACGAAAACCGCTCTCCTGACGAATAATTGCCTGAACAAGATGGGGTGATACACCTGCGTCTTTACCGTATTTCAACGTTTCTTTGGCGTAGGGATTTGGAAATGCGACCGCCCACTGGCGAACGTTTTCTTCATTTGGCCCAGACTCTGATATATGTCGTTTCATATTCCAGTGCGCCAAATCTGCGCGACCGAAGTGAAGGTTCAGAGCACATAAAAGCGGCATTGTCCCTTCTTCTGCCTTCGGCGAGCGGGAAAGACCCGCAACCCAAGATTGCGCCCTTTTATAAAACCCCAAACGAATCCATAAAGCTATCGGCTCTAAAGAGGTACTTGCCGGAATCCCCAAAGTAGAGAAATCCTTCATTTCGCTTTTAGTAATCATCCTCGGTTTTCCCGCATCAATACTTGCAAAACCAAGTTCTTTCAATCTGGCCGCGGCGAGTCGCCCATACCAAGTCAGTGGACCTTTACGTAGCGTTGTTTTGTATTGATCGATGGCTGCTTCTTTTTTGCCTCCCTTTTGTAAACTCACGGCAACCCAGTAACTGCCCTTCAAGCCTAGCGAGAGTTCTGATGCATCTTTTCGGTGCCCAAAATCACTTCTCAGGCGTTCAAAATCAATCTGCGACTTTTCAAATTCGCCCTTTAAATAGTAAGAAAAACCGCGTCGCCATAATGCGTCGGCTATAAACTCTGAACTAGGAATCGCAATAATCTCGCTGAAACGCGAAATCGCAGTGTCATGTTTGGATGCGTATTGTTCTAGCCTACCAGCTTCGTACATCGCGTCATCACAGAGGTGATGTTTGGGGTACTCTTTACAGATCTTCACATACAACCCAATTGCTCGATCGTCCTTGTTAAGACGTCTTAATGCCCTAGCCCATCCAAAATATAGACGCGGACGAAGTTCTTTATTGGTCACAATTTTGTTCGCTTTTGAGAATAGTTCGGAAGCTATTTCTCGCTTTTTTTTCTTTTCGGCTTCCAAAGCTTGCCGATAATACATCCAGCCTTCGATCTCTTTTGACGATAGCTTTAATTTTTTCGCGTTCTTAATCGAAACCTGTTTTGCTTCGCCATATTTCCCCCTGCGAATGAACGAACGCATAAGATCAATATTATCAGCGTAGGATAAAATACGAACATTGTGTTTTTTCTCGAAAGCCCTAATAGCGAGATTAACCTTTGCATTAAACCTACTTCCAAACGTCTTTCTCAGAAGGCTAAGATATCCACGCTTCGCTTCAGGTACTCTGCCCAATTTGGCCAATATCTTAACCCTTGTCAGTCGCGCGCGACGTCGGTTAGTGCGACCTTTGAGCTGACTTTCGAATTCATCTAACTTAATCAAATTCGCTTTTAATATTTTCGGATCATCAGTCTCCGCAAATGCCTCAATTTGTTTCTTTATTGAACGTATTTTCGTTTTGCTAGCCGCCAGTTCATTTCCAAGAATAACCCTTGCAGCCATACCAACAGCGTCTGTTCGTTTAGCCAAACGTGTGTAAGTTTCCCTGGCCACCGTCTCTTGACCCGCGCAGCTTTCAAAAGTTGCGTAAGCGAGTTCGAATTCAGGATCTTTACGCAAATCTGGGGTGGCACTAATTGCTTTCAAAGCGAATTTTTTCGCGCTTGAACATTTCTTCTGCGTGAATGCCGTCATAGCGTTCTTCCAATGCACGTTTTTGAAGCGAGGGGCGAGGTCAAGAATTGGCCCTGCTTTTTGGGCTTCTTTTTCTTCAATTTCAGACAACTGTCGTTCTCGATTTTTACGATCGCTAAAGGCCTTAGTTTTTGTCCTTGCGTCCCTAATTAGACGTCCGATTTGGAAATAAAACTCACGCTCTTCAAGTGAAATCTTCTCCGATATCTCGTCCTCAAATTCTGTTTCGCTATCGATTTCTGAAGCATCGCTTGATTCGGGATCTTCGATATCCTCGCCATCAATCTTATTAACCACTTCACCCTCGGATGGAAGTCGTGCATCAAGAACTTCAAGTACTTTTGCACTTGCTTCGTTCTTTTCTGCCACTGATTGATGCCCCAAAGCTTCCTTTTCTGTTCCCGAGGTCTCTTGCGCTTGGACGATCGGAGAAAACGATAAGAGGGATAACAACGTGAGTAGGATTAGGCTGCGCATTTGAAACTCCGAATTCAAGACAACTATAACAACGAAAAGAAAATAGCCAAATTTAATGCGACTTTAGGATTTCTGTATCGTAACCATGTATCTGAAAAATATAGACCTCGCACCACAAAGACTCTAATATCGAAAAAACGCACCAAAAAGACGAAATTTGAATTCCCCCTTAAGTTGGTGCTCACCAAAATTTCAGCTATTCTGATCTCGTATTTAACAAAGCCTCAACCAAGGTGAAGCATGAACCTGCGAAGTAAACGTTTTTTTATCTGTACCCTTGTGGGTGCTGCATTCTTCTGGACAGGATTAGCGCACATGAATGCGCCGCCTATTTCAGGTTCTCATCCAGGTCTTAAGGATGATGCTCTAAAAAAAGCACTACGAAAGGACCGGACTCACGAGGCGCTCAGTTATCGCCAAGCAAGAACTGCCATATTTTCCAAGATCGACGGGAATGGTAAAAAAGCAACGGGGCGATTTACCGGCGAAGCGATGAGTTATGTCTGGCAACCGCTTCCACATGTCGGAAATGTGGGGCATATTTGGCCACGGACTCGCCTTCCTAAAGAAGCAGCGACCGATATGCATCATATGTTTCCCGTCATACCGGAAGCAAATTTAGCCAGAAACACGCTAAAATTTGGAAAGGTCATGGTTCCGGCATGGAGTCGAGGTGGTTCACGTACTGGAGTTAGCAAGAAGGGACGCGTTGTCTTTCAAGTACGTCCCGACTTTCGGGGCGATGTCGCCCGGTCGATGTTTTATGTCGCGACGATGTACCAACTCAACATTGATCCGAACGAAGAACTTGTCTTACGTGATTGGCACAAGTCAGACCCCGTAAGTACGGTCGAAAAAAAGCGCAACAAATTGGTCCGCCAACATCAAAAATCAACAAATCCTTTTGTTGATAACCCGAAACTGGTAGAACGAATCGAGAATTTCTGATCTCGCAACTTTTTAAGCGAGTTTCCATTTGCTTTTAAAGTAGTGCTCTATGAAGTTATTTACACTCACACTTGCGATTCTTTTCTCACTCAGCTGCGGTGAAGATTCATCACCTGCCCTGCCTTCAGACGTTGGAAAGGACCTTCAATCGGATTCGGGCAAACAACTCTCAGGTGCAGACATGGGTAAAGATCTTTTCAATATCGATTCTGAAGAAGATCAAAACGTTGAAGATCTGAAATCGGATTCCACGCAGGACGTCAAAGTAGATGTTGAGCCCGATCTCGAAGATAATGATGGAGGTATAAAACTTAGATCTAATCTACGCGATGCGGCGATGGAGAACCATACGCCCCTCAGCTACCGAATCGCTCGCACACACATGTATAAGTTTGGAGGCATCGATGACAAGGAGGGGCGTGTAGAGGGTATCTATTCTGGTCGGACCGTAGACACGGATAATTCGAGAACCCCTGGAGATAACTGCAAGAAAATAGATGGCAGCACCGTGCGTTGTTCTTTGAACACCGAACATAGTTTTGCGCAGAACTTTCTTCGCCAATATCTGACCGATGGAACCGACGCCTTCTTCGCGGCGCAAGGAGATATTCATCACCTTTTTCCAAGCGATCAGGATATTAATGGTCTTCGTTGGCATTTCGCATACGGAGATACCGATTGTGAAGAAAAAAATAACTGTAAAGTTTTAGAAGAATCCAAGCTGGGCATCCCAACTGGTGAAAGAGGCTCGTCGAGCTGTTCTCAGGGGGAACCCGAAGAAGGTGAATTTAGTTGCGTGATGCAAGTCCGCGATTTAAGAAAAGGAGATATTGCGCGCGCTCAGTTCTATATGGCCATGCGTTACGACATGCCGATTCCTGAAGATTCTGAAAAATCCTTGCGACAATGGCATCAAGACGATCCCCCAGATATGTACGAAAAGAATCGTAACGATCGTATCGAAAAGGTTCAGGGGAATCGCAATCCATTTGTAGACGACCCTACCCTTGTCGATAAAATCCTGAACTTTTAGTCATTCCAATAGAACTGAACTTGATTCAAAATAAATCTGGCGGTATCGATGCATTCCAATATTTGGATTACTTTTGAAGAAGACAAAAATGAAATTAAAGACGTTTAAATCAGGTTTACTCGCTGCTATTCTGACCGTTTCCATCGCATGTTCAGGAACTGACGGCGATAATGATACAAACGAAGTCGACAGCGCCACAAATAATGCGGCGGTAGAATCTAATAGTACCGCGGGGAAAAGCAATAACGACGAAACGAGTGAAAAAGACGTCCAAGGAAAAACCAATAACAACACAACCAAAAAATCTTCAACCCCAAAACCACGAAGAATAGATCTAAATCGCGTCTAGGTTTAGCTCCGGCATTTTCTCTAGTCGAATCATTTCTTTTTCGGCGAATGTTCTCCTTAAAAAAAGCGTTAGCAAAATCAATTTTAGCTTGTTAAAAAAATGACAACGAAAATCCTCCACTACATTAAAGAACAAAAAAAGGGTGGTTAAAGGTTTATCCAAGCCAGCGATTAGTTTCCGATTTAAGGGGGGATTTCATAACTTGTCGAGATATTTTTTGACCAAGTTCAAAAACAAATCCTCAATCTGGAACGGTACTTGCTCAGATGTTTTTTATCCGACTTTCAGTCGAACGTCGGACAACGAACCCTTCTTTAAACGAGAGATTTTTATGACATTCAAAGTAGCGCTAATCGTCACCCTTTTGGGTTTTTGTTTCGCCTGTTCCGGTGAAAACAATGGCAACGACCGACAGCCCAATGAAACGAAAATGGAGAAAACCAATCAAACTACCAAGAAAGAAAAAACTCATGATGTAGAGATCTCCAAGGAGAAAGAAGAGGACCGTCCCGAAGATCCGCAGGCTTCAACGTGCGATGAAAACGAATTCCTCGTTGGAAACAACTTTTTCTTCAGAGGCGACCCAACCGCAAATAGCGGAATTTCGATCTACGAAAAGGGAAGCTCTGAAGAAAGCTCGGCTGTAATTACCATCGAATTTTATCCATCTACCGAGGACGCCGGCGATAGCCCATTGCAAGTCGGTCCCGGAATCTACGAAATAGGGACAAAAGAGAGCGGGACGACATTTCAAACATGTCGAACATGTATACGCATAAAAACGGGATGCCCGAAAACGGGACCGTGTGAAAAACAATACTTCGGGTCACAAGGGAGGGTTGTCATTGACGCACTAAATCCTGAAAATGGAATGGTTTCAGGTAGGATTACCGATCTCGTTGCAAAGGAAGTTTTGACTTCGGATGCGAATATTCCTGTGACTAATGGTAAAACCTTCTGCCTTGCTTCCGCTGAATTTGTACCAGAATGTGTATTTGATACCGAATGCACGGACGCGCAAAGCCCGATGTGTTCAAGAAGCGGTGTATGTGTGGCCTGCCTCAACTCATCACATTGCACCGATCCGGAAAAGCCTGCCTGCGTTATCGACAGCGAACGTCGGCGCACGTGTGGGGTAATTAACGAATGTATAAGCGATGATACGAACGAAAATAACGACGGCCCCGCGGCCGCAAAGAGAGTTGATATTTCAACCCTCCCTGCATCTATAAATGCGAAAACCTGTTCAGGAGCAACGCGACAAGAAGTAGATTGGTTCAAGTTCACAATTGGCGAGGACAACACGCCGATAAGTTTGCAATTAAATTCAGAAGATCCTGAAGCTGTATTCGAATTTACACTCTTAAAGCAAAATCTGGAGGTAATCGGTGCTGGTATTTCAACTCATCCGTCTATCAATTCAATCGCTTCGGTACTAAATTCTGGAGATTATCTCATCGTTGTTAAGGCCGATTTCACGCCAAACGAGAATGAAGCAGTTGGATATGAGATCAAGATTGAATCGGCAGAGTGCGTAAACGACACAGAATGTTCCAACGGTCAGATTTGTGGGCCGAACTTACTAAAATGTATAGACTGTCTGAGCGACTTGGATTGCACCGACATAGCAACTCCATCTTGTGGCGGCGAGAACTTATGCGTGTCAGTAAACGCTTGTGAAATGGACGACGCTAACGAACCTGGGTCTGACGGTCCTATCGGCGCATCAAAATTGATACTAGGAACACCTGTCACAAACAAAATTTGTGGGAGTTTAGACTCAGAGAATTTCGAACATGATTGGTATCAATTTGAAATCGACTCACCTACAAATGTCCGCGCCACACTTAATTTCGCGAATCCAAGTAACCTCAACCTAACAGAACTCCTCATCTTAGATGAGAACCTAACACAACTGGCTTGGGATCATAAGAATGGGATTTTGGAAGCCAATGCACTCCCAAAAGGGAAATACTACCTCGATATGTTCCAATTTTCTGAATCGAAAGTCAGCGTGGATTATACCCTACTTATCGAGACTTTCTAACGGGTCGTCGTCGACTAATCCCCTTACTCGCCAATCGGCGATTTTTTTTGTGTTCTATAACCCAAAAACCTCGAAAAATTGGGCAAAAAAGAAAAAGCTTGAATCGAGTCGAAGTTCTCTTTATGTTCCGCGCCCTGACAATTTATATTCTTTTTGAGAGAGATTGATGAAATTAAAAACAAGTCTAATCGTAGCCCTTTTGGGCTTTTCCGTCGCGTGTTCAAGCGACGATAATAATGACAATAACGGAAAAACGACCGGAACGAATAATAGCACGTCCAATAAAACGACGGGCTCAAACAATACTAGCGGCGTTAACAACACAACCGGCAAAAATAACACGACTGGAATGAACAACACGTCGGGTACAAACAATACAACCGGATCAAACAACGCTACCAACAACAATACAAACAATACGACCAACAACCCTACCTGTAACAATACGGAATTCGCTGTTGGACGTTATGACTTCCAGGGTGAACTGGGCGGAAATGCCAACATTTCGATCGAAAGAGAGGGCAGCACAGCAGAAAACGCAAGTGCCATTTCAATTGAGTTCTACGAATCGGCAGATGATGCGGGCGATAGCCCGTTCACCGGACCGGGAACCTACGAAATGGGAGCAAACGAAGCTGACCTGAATTACCAAACGTGTACATCTTGCATTCGCATCGCCACCGAATGTACTGAAGGCGAATGCGCAAAACAATTTTTTGCGACTAAAGCAACCGTCGTTATCAATGCCGTTGACCCGGATAGCGGAGCCGTTTCGGGAACAATAACGAATCTGGAAGCACAAGAAGTTACAATCAATAATGACACCTTCGAATCTACACCTGTAGCTGACGGTGAAACCTTCTGTGTTCCGTCCATCGAATTTGTTCCGGAATGTGTTGTTGACGCTGACTGTACCGCCGATGCAGAGAAATCAACGTGTTCAGATGCGGTTTGCGTTAATTGTGTAGATTTCTCAAGTTGTACAGATTCTGCAAAACCCGCTTGTGTTGAAGATGCAGCCGGTGCCCTTGCATGCGGAGTAGTTACTGAATGTATGAACGACGATGCCGGCGAAGAAGACGACGGACCCGCTGCCGCAACTGCAGTTGATATTACTACGCTCCCAGCTGTAATTAACGCCAAGACTTGTACCGGCGCGACCAACCAAGAAACCGATTGGTTCAAATTCACCGTAGCAGCGGACGACACTCCGATTCGAATTACCCTCACAGCTGACGATCCAGCTACTTCATTTGATTTCATTCTTGGCGACTCACAACTTCAGGGCATTGGACGAGGACCCGTTTTCGGTTCTGTTTTGGCTGCTGGGGAATATCTAATTCTCGCGCAAGCGACTGACACTACCGCAGTGGGTGGCGGCAACGAAGCAGCAGGTTACACGATAACCGTCGATTCTGGAGACTGTACTACAAATGCTGACTGTTCAAACGGACAACTTTGTGATGTGTCAACCATTGCTTGTGTGGATTGCCTCACAGATTTAAATTGTACTGATGTCGCTGCTCCAGCTTGTATCTCAAACGTTTGTGGTTCACACGATGTTTGTACAATGGACGACGCCAACGAGCCCGCATCTGATGGCCCAGCTGGAGCTTCAGCGTTGACTCTTGGTACCGCCGTTACGAACAAAATCTGTGGGGATTTCGCATCCGTCGGAACAGAAGAAAAAGATTGGTACAAATTTGAAATCACTGCCGAATCAAATGTTCGAACTACAATTACATGGGCCGAAGCAGATCCAGCCAATCCGGTACGTGACGTTGATGTGACCCTTCTCGATGCAAACTTGAACCGAATTGAAGCCGTCGCCGGAGAGCCAAACGGGGTAAGTTCAAATGAGCCAGAAATCTTGGAAATCTCAGCCCTTCCTCCGGGAACCTACTACCTGGCCCTTACACAATATGGTTCAACCATGATGGCAGTCTCCGAAGAATACACACTCGTGACTGAAACCTTCTAAAGATCTGAACGAAGTCGGACTAAATTCCAACTCGCCAATCGGCGAGTTTTTTTGTTTCTGGAAACGTTTTAAATAGATCAGAAGACTAAACTCCATAATATTTTTTTCATTCGGCTGACTATTGTGTTTTGCGATTTTACTCAAACAAGTCATCAAACCGAATTCCCAATAAATCGTCGCTGATGGACCACATCTTTTGGGCTAACTTTTCGTCTCGAGCAAGTTTATTGGGCGACTTCTCTTTACTATCCGAATAAAACCCACCGCTTTTTCCTTGAACACGATCCGATGTCGCTAAAAACAATTGCGTCCGCGCGCCTTGTTCGGGTGTCTTTAACAAGAAACTAAAAGTAGAAAAAAGCGATCCAATAAATCCGTCTGCAAGATTCGTGGTAATAACACCAGGGTGAAGTGCGTTGACTGTAAGATGTTCGGGCAAACGTTTCGCGAGCTCCTTGGTAAACCAAATATTTGCCATCTTAGAGACGCCATAAGCATTTTTTGAACTCCACTTGCGGGAGGTCCACTGAAGGTCGCTTAAGTCCGACGTCGCCCAACGATGCGCATTAGAAGAAACATTTACGATGCGTGCGTTCTCTGATTTTAGAAGCCCCGGCAATAATCTATAGGTGCCATAAACATAACCTAAATGATTGATCGCAAACATCGACTCGTACCCCTTTGAATTCTCATATCGATCTGAATTCCATACCCCTGCGTTATTCACGAGTAGATCAAGTGTAGGATATTTCTGAAGAAAAGCATCGGCAAACCCATCAACAGAATCTTGCTCTCCAACGTCAACGATCATTAATTCTGCACGTGACTCGGGATGGATTTTTTTAATTTCGACTAAAGCTCTTTCGCCTTTTTCCATATTCCGACAAGCCAGAACTACACAATACCCGAGTTTTGCGAGTTCAATCGCTGTTACTTTTCCGATACCTGAATTAGCGCCTGTTACGATTGCTGTTTTCATTTTTTCCTTTGCCCTTCTTCAACTACACTGATTATTCTTTGTACCGATGTTTCAATGGATTCGATTGAACTGTCAATTTCTAAATCTGGATTCTCAGGAATTTCGTAGGGATCAGAAATTCCAGTAAAGGCTTTTATCTCTCCGGTACGGGCTTTTTTATATAGCCCTTTGGGATCGCGAAGTTCACAAATCGACAAGGGCGTACTGTTGTAAATCACCAACACCTTTTTTGTTTGACCAACCGATTCCCGAAACATTGCCCTCGCCTGTCGATAGGGAGCTATTGACGCAACAATACAGATTTCTTCAATCGCATCAGAGGCTAAGATCGCCATTCTTTTTAAGTGTTCAAATCGGTCTTCTTTTGAAAACCCTAAATCAACCGACGCGTCTTTTCTGCTCTTATCACCGTCTATAAGTAAAACGCGATCAGCGCTTAGTTGTTCTTGAACATGCTTGGCAATGGTTGTTTTACCCGAACCTGACAAGCCCGTTATCAAAACAACAATATTCAATTGGATTCTCTCTTTTGGCTAAAGGGCGTAAAACTTAAACTTTTAAGTCAACAAACAAAAGAAAAAATGAACGCCTGACATGATAAAAATCCATAAAATTAAAAAAATTTTGCAATCATACCCCTCATTGAGTCGTGTTCAACATAGACACGAAACAAAAGGAGATATCGTGAGTGAATCAAAGAATGTAAAAAAATGGTTAGGCGCAACTTTAGTAGGTGCAATTACAGTAGCGGCAGCCGTTGCGACGGCGGGCGTCCCAAACGCTCCCAAAACGTGGGAAAAATGCGCCGGCGTATCCAAGAAAGGCATGAACGATTGTGGTTCAACAGATGGAAAACATAGCTGTTCTGGCAAAGCAGTTCGTGACAATGACGATACCGAATGGGTTTATATGCCCAAAGGAACATGCGCTAAACTAAGCGGAGGTTTTGTCGTGGGTTCAAAACCAGCCACGAAGAAAAAGAAGTGATTTCTGGGTTCGGAGTAGGATTCCGCCAGAAGTATAGGCGGGATCTGCTTCAAAACGAAGTGAAACCAGATTGGCTTGAACTTCTTGCCGACAATCATGCATCGAACTTGGATCGAGCTATCGCGGTAGAAATGTCGTCGGCTTTTCCAATTGCGATCCACACCGTAGGCATGAATCTCGGTGGTACGGCTCCCATAGACCTCCAATATTGCCGTACAATCGCGGAGCTCGCCGATGATTGTAACGCTGCGTTCGTTTCGGATCACCTTGCTTTCACCGCGGTTGGTAACCGATTTCATCACGACCTATGGCCAATGCCTCGGACAATAGAAGCCATCGAGCATCTATCCAAGCGAATTAAGAAAGTTCATTCGGTCATGGGCCGGCCGTTATTTATTGAGAATATTTCGACCTATGTCCGACACGATTCTGACCAAATGTCAGAACAAGAATTTCTGCACCGTTTGTCTGAACAAAGCGGATGCGGATTCATCCTCGACCTCAACAACTTAGCCATTAATGAATTTAATCACGGCGAATCAGCCATGGAGGTTTTGACGGCAATTGATCCATCTTCGATTGCCTATGTTCATATAGCTGGAGGCGAATTGAAAAACGAAGTTATTGTCGACACCCACTCAACACCGCCAACAAAACAAGTGCTTGAGTTATTAAAAACGATGCAAGGTCTGGCTCCCGATTTACCAGTACTCTTAGAGTGGGACTCTGAATTACCCAGCTATAGTGAGTTAATGAAGGTTCTTTCAACGTCGCGCTCGACAGTTAGGACTGATTCGTGAATATGAAGCAAATGCAGGATGCTTTCTTGAAATCTGTCTTAAACGCTCCGAAAGGGAGTCGTCTTGATATCTATCGCGCAAATTCAATTGGAATTCGCGTTAACGCACTAAGCTTAATTTTCCCTAAAGTTCTAGAAGTCGTCGGTGTGAATACCTTTGAAGCGGTTGCTACCCACTATGTCCTTGATTTCGATTCAACAGATGTCTCACTGGATCGCGAGGGCAGATATTTCGAACAACGATGGAAGGAAATCATTTCAGAACACGAGGGATATACAGAATTGCAATATATTCCAGACCTCGTTCGCTTAGAACAAAACATTCATGGATTGAGATTTAAAACTCCTAATCTTCCATTTGATTGGGAGTCGGCCTTTGCAAACCAGGGATTGGATAATGCAAGATTCAAACGTAGTGACCCTGTTTACTTAATGCATTCAAATTGGTCGCTGGTATCTTTGTTCGATGACAAGATTCGGCATCACGGTTGGATCGTAGTTAGGTTACAGAATGGACAACCCAAAATTTCACCGGTAAACGAAGAAATGGCAAACTTTCTGAACTCGGATCAAACTTTACAAGAACTCCACGATAGCGGACTTGAAAGCGACGTCATTGAAAGTGCGATCCGTAAAGGGTGGGTATGTGGTTTGATTTTTACGGAAACATCAACGTGTTAAGCCAAAATGAACTACAGAGGCTTTTCAAGTACGCTTTTTCATTATGTAAGGACGATTCGCATTCCTACGATTTGGTCTATGATATTATAGCTAAAGTAATCGATAGGACGCCGCCTCCGGAAACACCATATACTTTTTGCATTCGTTCGATACGAAATAAATTTATCGATGAGATGCGTAGAGCGCAAAAGTTCACAGATATAGAATTCGATGAGACCTATACCAATGCAATTTCTTTGGGAGCCGCCGAACTAGAAGCAATAATCATTTCGAAAAGTGATTTTCCAAAAATATGGTCCGTAATTGAAGCAACCGATCGAGAGATTTTATATTTATCAGCCGTAGAAGGTTATTCCGCCTCTGAAATAAGTAATACAATTGGGGTTCCTCGAAACACAATCCTTTCGCGAATTCATCGTTTGCGAACCCGACTCAAAGAGATGTTCCCTGAACAATCGGAGGTCTCATGACAAACTTAAAAGATGCGACCCGTGAACATTTTGATGAAATTTCACTTTCTCAGGACCAATTGGAAAGCCTGAATGCTTTAATGGCCAATAATGAGGCAATCGCGACCGAATCCCATAAGAAAAGATCTAAAAAGGGGCAGCGGTGGTGGATAAAAAGTGCTGCGATCGTCGCCGCAATCTTTTTCATTGGATTAGGGACGACGTTATTCTCTTCTCTCAAAAGCAATAAGTCGTCTCAAATTGCAGAGGAAGTCACCTACAATCATCAGAAACTAAAGCCTCTTGAGATCACTTCGAATCAAATATCAGAAGTTGCAAACTATTTTTCAGCCCACAAGATACGCGTTGTGAGAGACAGTGGCGTACTCGATAAATTTGAGTGGGAACTCCAGGGCGGTCGATTTTGCTCGATTCAAGGCACCGATGCCGCACAGCTTAGATATAAAACCAAAACCAACGAAGTAGTATCGGTTTACATGGCCCCTTACACGCCCCATACGATGGGAATCGTACCTCAGGTTGAACGTGGCGAGGAACCACTTAACGTTGTTTTGCAAGGAAATGAGGTCTGGATTTGGGTAGAACAAAATCAGATCATCGCTACTACGGTCCCATATCAGAATAAGCCGTGACACTGAGCCTACAATCATCCCGAAACCCGCATAAGAAGGGGATTAGTGGACGATATTGATGAGGGGTCATTCAGCAACCAAAATGATTCGAAATTGCACACGAAAAATAAAAACAAAGTAGACATCTACGCGGGGTTTTTCTAGGTTGGCCCGACTGCATCACATTTCGTGATGCATCCATTAAAGTGAGATCGTTTTGACAAACTTAGTTTTAGAACTTGATTGTGGCCGTGTAGTAATTGAAACCTTCGAAGACAAAGCCCCGAAACATGTGGCGCAAATTTCAGCACTTGCAGAAAAAGGATTCTATGACGGACTTGTTTTTCACCGCGTAATTTCAGGCTTCATGGCTCAAGGTGGCTGTCCAAAAGGACAAGGAACTGGCGGAAGTGGAGAACATATTCCCGCAGAATTCAACGATACTCCGCATGTGCGTGGCGTATGTTCAATGGCGCGTTCATCAATGCCTGATTCAGCATCTAGCCAATTCTTCATTTGTTTGGCGGCGGCGAATTTCCTCGATAACCAATATACTGCTTGGGGACGTGTCATCGAAGGTATGGATGTTGTTGACAAAATTGCCATAGGTGAGCCACCTTCAAACCCGACAAAGATCGTAACTTTTAGAAAAGCATAGAATGTTAGAACTATTTAAAAAATCTACCATTCTAGCCTTCGTTTCGATTCTTATATTGGCGTCTTCGTCAGCGGTTGGCCAAACTTATGACGAGTACATGAACGATGCAGGAGTCGCGTTCGAGAAAAAGAATTATCTAAAATCGATCGCCCTCCTCCTGAAAGCAAACCGACTCAGGCCAAAACCAGAAAATCTCTTCCGCGTTGCGCGCTCTTATGAAGAGGCTAACGATTGTGGAATGGCGATCGTTTATTACAAAGCCTTTCTCAAAGAAAAAAACAAGAAAGCGTCTAGAAAAAAGACAGCGAAGGAAGCCGTTTCGAAAGCTTCATCTTGTGGAAACTATACACCCGATCTGTCAGGAAGATTGTTTATCAAAAGCGCTCCACCTGGTGCTAGCGTCACGATTGACGGAGAAGCGGTTGGAGTCACTCCTGTTGAAGTTGCCGGCTATATCGAAGGTAAGTATACCCTTGGTTTCAAACTTCCCAAGTATAAGAATCAATCAGAAGAAATCGAAATTAAAGCCGGTTCTGACGCTTCTCATTTCACGAAATTGGTTCGATCAACGGGGAAAAGTTCAACGGTTGAAGAAAATGAAGAAGAAGATGAAGAAGATTCTTTCGACCTAGAAGAAGAGGATTTCGATGGAGGTAACGATACTTGGTCTATTGGTTTACTTGTAGGTCTAGATTACAGCCAGATCAATAAACCTTCTGATCCGGCGGGTGAACCCACGTTACTTTTCGGCGCTGCCTTCAGCGGTATCGGCTTTACTGGCGGTTTAACAACGACATTGGAAGCCGTAGATTTAGGCCCCGGTGCCTTAAGTTTACGTTTGGATTTATTGGCAGAACTAAATTCGGTTTCTGGATTTGCTGAAAATAAAACCACCGGCTCTAAACAGGAATTATCTTTCACAGAGACCTCTCTCCATGCGCCTATTCTAATTGGATACACACTACGAATTTCTGAAAATTTCCCAATTTTCTTCTATGGCGGTGTGGATCTTATCATTGCAACGCTCAATACCGAAACTACGCAAAGCGCGGGCGTTACACCAGACCCCCTCACTGCCCTAGCTGCCAAAAATCCAATCAGTTTATTGGGCGTGATTGGGACGTCTTTCCAGACCGGCGACTGGGTTATTCCGCTTGATCTTCGATTCAACTATAACCCCTTCACTGAGAAGTCGACCCGGGCCCGTTTTGACGGATACAGCTCGTCAACATTCCCCGGTACATACCGTGTCGCGTACGACTGGCAGGTATTCATTACGTTAGGCATTTCAAAATATATCTTTTAGGTAAATTTTCTCAATCTGAGAAACCCTTCTTAATGAAATTCGAAACGTCCACTTATTCCAATTTGTAATACAACCGGTTTTAATGGACGTGCCCCGAATGGGCGACGTGCAGCAACAGGCTGCGCATCCAAAATATTTTCGCCCTTGGCGTACACCCACAACTCCTTCCAAATGCGCTGCTTAATGAGCAGATCAGCAAGAATATAGGGGTCGGTTTGGGTGCTATCATCTTGAGTAGTCTCAGCCATCGCATCTACAAATGTTGTAGTCAAACTGACGACAAAATTTTCTCCTTCAATTCCCGTCCGAATCGAACCACGATGCGTGGGGATATAGGGCAGCCTATCGCCGATGGAAACATCTCCGTAAATGGGATTTTTAGACTTAAAATCCGATTCGAAAGTTCCGTCTATAAATGAATAAGCAACCCGAAGAGGAATTTTTCCGCCGTCGATGATACCAATGTCAAACTTGTGCTGGGCGAGAACTTCAATACCTTTTACAAGTGCCTCCCCCCCATTAAATTGAAGATCGACATTTTCGGCGCTGCAACCCGCTGCAAAAGAACACGCACCGCTTAAATTCTGATAGTCATTCAGGAAGCCGATAAGCTCAACCAAAGTATCGGCATCGGGTCGCGCGTATCGAAGTCCAATCTCGTAGTTTAACGCGCTTTCGGGAACAACTCTTGAATCTTGCCCAGGCGAAACTGGACTAAACCCGCGGTGAACACCGGCAACAACACCGAGCTCGTCTGTAATTGAATAGTGACTTGCGATACCAGGAATAATAAAAGGTCGACTCGCCGAGTCCTTAGAATCCAAAAGTTTATCTTCAGCACGCGTTGAGACGAACTCGATTCGAATACCCGGTACTATGGTAAGCCCGTACATCGAAAAGGTGTTCTGTAAATATGGGGCAATCGCTACGGTACTACCCATATTGGCTGTTACCACCCGTTCCAAAAGTGCTTCAGATTGTAATCGACCGCCTAACATTGAATGCGTATTTTCTGTATGAGTGCGATCGACTGAATCGTAATGCAGACGAAAACCTAATTTGAGCTCATTAAATAGTTCATCCTCAGAATACTTAAATGTCGCTTCGCTTTGGAAACCTTGAGAAACGAATTGCCGATCGTTGTCTATAATAATGGGTGAATCGGAAAGAGATGATGAATCTTCTCTTCCTTTAATAATCTCCTGAAAAAGACGAGCAGCCCCGGTGGTAGGGCCCGACAAAATTTCATTGATGTTCTGACCAGAAAATCCGTTAAAACGTCTCCACACTCTTTTAAAATCGTGTCGGTAAAAGGTGGAGTTTAATTCAAACTCAGGACCAATCTCTAGATGGTGCGAAAGCTCTACCGAACTTCTTTTCCAATTCATTTCGTCAAACTCACTTGCCGCGTAACGCCGAAAGGGGTTGGTTTCAAAGTCGTCTTCGCTTAAGCCAAGATAAGTCTCGCGCGATCCCTCTGTTGAATAGCCAAGTTTAATATTGAGCCGATGGTATCTTCGCTCTTCTGGATCTGAGTTAACATATCCTTTAAGAACAAATTCTGTTTTCTCAAAACCTGTATCTCCCCCCGTGTCGAGCTCCTTGAAGCCTTGAGAGGACCAACCAATTCCCTCGACTAATATGCCGCCCCAATCATTTCCCACACCACCGTAAACATGGGCCTTCCCGGTAAAGTAATTTCCTGCATTGAAATCAAAGCCCACTGTAGGATGATAGGGGACTGGCCGAGATAACCAATTGAGAGCACCGCCAATGGTATTCGGCCCAAAACGGATCCCTGCAGGGCCTTTATAAACTTCCAAACCTGTGGTTCTATTGACGATTGGAAAATAATAAGCAGCCGGGGCGGAATAAGGAGCCGGACCAAATAGAACGCCATCTTCCATCAAGGTTATTTTCTTGCTTCGATCTGAGTTCGTCCCCCGAATCCCAATATTGGGTCGCAAACCAAATCCGTCTTCGGTCCGAATAACAACTGAAGGAACTTGTTGAACTTGGCTTTGTGCGTCGTCGTACTCCTGGGCCTGTAGTTCCTCCTCATCGATCCGGGTGACCGCGCCACCGGTTTTTGCTTGCTCTTCAGAAGTGATCAATTTGGTTTGAACCGTACTGCCCTCTTCACTATCGCTCTGCCCTTCTTGGGCAAAAAGAAGGGAGGAGAAAGAAAAGACAAAGAGATAAAAAAAACTTTGAGAAAAAAACTTAGGGGGCATCTGTAACCCACGAATAAGGTAAAATTCCAACATCCACATTCATAATATCAATCTTGGGGTCTATTAGCGGAATCGGTTTGCGTCCGTTAAGACTTACTTTCGCGTCGACAAAAACGCGAACATTTTCGCCTGTTTTTTTCCCAATATGTTTTCCTAATTTTGCTATCAAATCGGGTTGTCCGGACATCTCCCGAGCTTGATGCGCGGTCAGGTAACGACGTGGAGAAACAACTTGCTTCCGGCCGTCTTCATTTACAACATTGTAGGAGATTGATCCGTTCTTTTCACGGACCATGACTCGCCACGACCATCGCATACCTTGTTCGTGCCACAAAACATTTCCTCCATACAGATGGGTACGCAGAGGGAATAAAAATTGAAAACTACACCATAGCGCGATAAAAAGAACATGGGAAAGGGGACGCCGCATATGCCCCCCCACCGGGTTAGGAAGGTTTTTCTTTTCTTTACGAGATCTCAAACGCAGGCCTGAGATGAATAGCACCGGCCAATTTGGGGAGAAAAAAACGGTAGCTGCAACAATCATGATCCACGGAAACATCCCGATATTAAATAATAATCCAGTGCTAATATGGAAGCCAACGAGCACAATGTAGGCCGCTTTCCGAGTTTTAGGCCATAACAACCAAATCACAACAGTAGTGTCAAAAAGAAACCCCAACCAACTCATTATATAAGCGCTTTCTCGGTACTCCAATAACCCACCAATAATAGGTGTATCCACCCGTGACCTCAGCCAGATCGTCAAGGGCTGCGCTTGAATCAACCAGTCCGATGATGCCTTAGCCAAGCCCGCAAAAACGTAGACCACTCCCACTTGTATTCTTAGCCAATACAACGCGTGTACCCCGATTTTATCGCTATAAAGACTCGGCCGAATAACAACATCTATCGCAGCACGTCTATTTAAAGGTAGAAACACCAACATCAAAACTACAATACTTACAAGATAGTAGTGATTGAGGTAATTTGTGACATCAATGAGTTCGATGTATGTGAAAATTAAAAAATACAACAGGCTTGCAAGTCGATATAAAAAGCCGACTGCGATCATGAAGCCCAAAATACTTAGGACATAAAACGCAGCATACATCCAGGACAACGGAAGGACTTTTACCCACTCAAACCCACCAAAGGAAAAAAAATAAGTGGGTTCAGAGAAAAATCGCTCGACCCAACCATTCAGCACAAAGCGTAACGAAGACCACATTGCAACGATCCCAAAGAAAACGCGAAAAGCAACTAAAGACGCGTTATCAATTTGGGGAATCGCAATATTTTTCAATCGTTATCTCCTTCTGCACGTTGAGGTAATTCTAAGTCTAAAACACCAATAAAATCAGTCTTTAATCGATCGGTTATAGATTTAATTAAGGCTAATAACCTCAATCCATCACCCGTGTCGTGAAGTTCTCTCAAGGTTACATTCTGCGTGGATATCAAAAGCGCTTCATCTAAAGCAGCGCGGATATCATCTGCAATATCCGCAGCGTCTGAAGCTTTAAGTAGGTCATCAAAACCAGGATCTGCGAAGAAAGTTTGCTCAAAGGCCGACAAATTTCTATGAATCGAAAGTAGGGAAAGTCCTGAAAACTGAAGTTCCATTTTCTCAAAACAGGTATCCTCAGCGCATTCTTGTTCACCCAGCGGCTGAGCAATTTTTAGATCTTTAACGTTCGTATCTAGGTAGTATAAAGAATTAGATAAAACGTTCAGCGCCTCGGCCGTGTTCGTTTTCTTCAAAGACTCCCCTAACATTAGAGAACTTTTCTTGAGAGTATCAGTATTCGATTTTACCAATTTAACCGAAGCAAGCAGGTACTTCGCGCGGCGTTCATTCAAATCCGAAATTTCTCGCCAGGAACCGTCAGCGTTAACCATCGCTTGGGGAGGACATTCATTTTCATCGGAATGCCATAGCAAATACTCCACCGCATCCAACCCCGTGGCGTTGACCAATAAGGTTTGTAAATCTTGCGTATTCTCATAAGTCTTCTTGACGAGCTCTTGGTCAATTCGGCATCTACTCGTGAGCGGCCAAGAATAAATATCGTCACGTGAAATCGTCCAAGCTTCGTTAGAATCATCAGGAACATACAGGGTCGCCTCAATCGTTTGCCATGACAACATGACATCTTCGAAGCTCTGTCTAGCTTTGTTCAATCCTTCCGCGTTAAAGTCCATATCCAAGATAAAAAGCGCTTCTTCCAAGGCGACTAAGTTACTTTCAAAAAGTTCAAATCGAGCGAGATTCTGCGAGGTAATTTCATCAATAACCTTTGCTCGAAGCTCTTTATAGGTCGTACTTGACTCACTTAGATCCGTAGCTTCAGAAGTCGGTTCTTCGTTTGAACATGTGGATAAAAGGACAGTGATACTGACCAAAAATAAAACAATGCGCATAGTGATTACCAATTTGCAACGTCTTGGGGATCAAAACCATACGCGTTTTGTAAAAGCGTTCTCGCCTGAAGTAAATCGTCACTAGACTTCGGTGCAAGGTCGCCGATCAAGACATGAAAGTTCTCAAATTCGGCCTTCATTGGTGAACGAGGATTAAATTGCAAACCCAACGAAAACCCTTTTACCTCAGACCAAACTTTAGCGTGTTCAAGAAAATCGTACTCATCAGTACCGTACAGACCGATAAGCGTAATATTATCGTTGATATAGTGAATAATCGTTGCAGCGATCGCTTTCTCCCAACCTAAAATCGCGGTATCGCGAAACGCCTTTAACTGACTTAGTTCGGCTTCGGTTAAGGTATCCGAGGCGTTAGCGATTAAGGTTCTACCGCCTAAGAATGCGTCCATAATTTCCTTAGTAAAATCAGTACCCGTGGTTGAACCTTTGTCTCGTTTACCGGCGTTTACAGACGCGCCCCAGTTTTTTTCAGACTTAAGGTCAATGGCAGCATCCTTATTTGTGTCGATGCTCTCCTTAGCTGCAATTTGATCGTCGCTATAATCTAAGTAGTCAATTGCCGCACCGAAATACCCAAAACCTTCGTCCCAAGCATGTTCAAGGCTGCTATATGGCTTATCGTCACTTTGTGCGTTTGAGGCCAAGAGTCCTTTTCCTTCAACATCATCATCAAGGTAATCATCGGCAGCTTGACTGAAGGTGATTCCCATAAGGAGAACCTTATCAATCAGCTGCTGCAGGTCTAGCCCGCCAGGCGTTATATGAACCGGTAATTTCACACCGTCGGGGCCTTCAGGAATAATTCCGTTAACCCGATCAATGGCTTGTTGTTCTAATGTTTCAAACATCGCGATAATAAGACCCTCTGGTGAACTATTCGATCCTCCATTTGCACTAAGAGTTATGTCGGACCAACCTTTGAACTCAGTGGACCAATCCTTGTGATCGGTAGCGCTATCGTTCCCCGCTAACTTACCAACCAGATTCTTATCTGAGGAAATATCGTCGTAGGTCGATTGTTTTGTCGCCAAAGTTGAAGGAAACAAAAAATTTTCTGCACCGCTGGCCGTTGAGTCAAAACGAAAATAGGCATCAAGCGCTTGGACTACACTTCCATCGGCAGTAGGCGAGAATTGCTCACTATCAATTTTTTCGCCGAGACCGCTTATGTAAGTGGCTAAATCGGATATGAGAAGATGTCGAAAGGTTTGTCCGGAGTAACTAACCGCTGATGATCCCGATTCGAATCGACTTTCAAAAGCATAAGTAGAGGGAAGCGTGACGATAACGTTGTTTGAAACCTTGTTTGAATTGTTATTGACCACAGACGATTCAGGCTCATCACCGCACGCGACAAGCAACGAAACGGAAACCAAGGTTATCATAATTTTCATGTCTTACTCCTTATAGACATAGTCGATCGTTTCGATAGCCTAATTGATAATGATTATCAATATCAATTTCAATACTTTTTGATCTTTTTCCAGAATCGACAATCTTGGCCTTCTATTGACCAGAAAAACCCTCTAAACCATAATTCCGATCTTTCACCGAGGTGCTTGTGTACGACTACATGAATTCGGTATCAAAACTTATGAGGCAACAATTGCGCTTTGATCCCGACGACGTTCGTGCGCGTTTTTCCCTCGCTACAAGTCTCTTCGAA
>CALJNB010000121.1 GCA_937981985.1 uncultured bacterium | reverse complement strand
CAGATATTCAAATCGCAGAACACCGGAATCGAAGCGTTAAAACGGTGAGGAATCAAATTCAATCCATTTATCGACTTTTGGGTGTTAACTCTCGTGCGGAGCTCGTCGCAAAATTCGCTTTTTAACCGTCTCAGAAAAAATAGCTTCGTTGTAATATTCGGCGTTGATTTTTTCGCTACTTTAGATACAGAATGGCGCGAGTTCTCTGAAAAAAATGGTCAAGAGATGAGTGTTGAGATTCTAAATGTTGCCTACGACACCGATACGACTCGTCGCGAGTGGATCGAAAATATTTCAAATCTTTACGCGCAATATCTTCCTTATCCTGGCTGTCAGCGCGCAGGCTTAGCCTATACGATCAATGATGCCGGTGAATTAGAACTCCCTGATGGTTTTCACTCACCCGATAATATGTCAGACGAAAGAGTGATGGGAATTCTTGGGGCGTTTAATGCGGTCTTGGACCAACAGGACGTGAAAAATTTATTCAATGCCATTACATGCGCATCGTTCTCTCAACGTCTGGGTGAGCTTAAGGCCAAGCATCTCATCAATCTTACCGCCTCGTTTGGTGCCCAGGATTCAATCACCGTAGCTTCGTGTAATTTTGATGGTACTGGATTCATGTTTTCATCTTTTCACGATAAATTTGTTCGTGTTTCGAAGGTGCATCGTCGTGAGTGGATGTACGTCGCCGCGCACGTAGCGGCGATAACACGAATTAGGATGGCACATGAACCCGCCGATTATTTCGCCTTAGCCGAATGGATTTACGATAAAAAGACGGGGCGGGTAATCGACGCAAAGTCCGAGGCCAAGGATAAGGAGGTCAGCGGTCGTCTGATTCAAGCAACCAAAACCCTTGATAGAAATCGAGTCGATAAGGACGAAACCGTGATCACGAAGTGGCAAGCTTTAACCGAAGGGCGCTGGACGCTTTTGGATGTTATCGATGGTCCACAAAATTACGTTGTTGCGATGCCAAACGATCCTCCCGTACGCGAAGCAGTTGCCATGACGACCAAACAATCTCAGGTGCTGTGGTTTCTGTTGCAGGGGCATTCTCAGGCATTCGTTGCCTATGAATTGGGTATTAGTCCAATTGCCGTAAGTCGACTCTTGACCGCGCTTAGAAAGAAATTTGGTGTGAAAACGACGGTCGAATTATTACGTTTAACACGAGGTGTTCTACCGCAAACTCCAATTCCGCCAGCGCTCACGGATGCCCAAAAAGATCTTATGGAAGGCATCGCGAATGGTTTTTCGGATTCCGAAATCGCCAAGAGACGCAACAGAAGTGTTAAAACGGTTAGAAATCAAATTCAGACTATTTATCGCCTTCTTGGCGTGAATTCCCGCGCCGAGTTGGTCGCTAAATTTGCGTTTTAGTTGAACTCCCTTAAATCAGTTTAGCGCAGTCTTTCGAATAATTGAAAGTTTTGAACTGAAACGAAAGACGGAATCTTATTCTGAAAGAAGATATAAGTTCCGCAACCCAATTCCAAAGCATCCGGTGAGAGAATATTTTTTCTATGGCCGGGAGAGTCTAACCATTGTTGGACAACATCACGGGCAAAAGAGCGATAGGTATGCGGTGCGATTTTGGGACCGCCACGCTTTCGAGAAAAACCGCCAGATGGATCAGAATAAACCAGCTCGCCTGAACCAATAGGGTATCCGGTGGTGCTTGCTAGGTTTTCAGAAACGTAGGGGTTTATCGCGCTTAAGACGCGAACACGATCGTCAGGGGTTTTTGGACCACCGGTGGGGTCTATGTGGGCCAAGAAGTTTCCAACGGCTTGACGTTGAGCGTATCTAGCGGCTGCTTGCCCCAGTTTTTTATTTCTTTTGAGTTCGCTTCGCGATTCAGATTTGCGCGCTTCGTTGGTCGCCAGATAGATGGCCTCGTTTAATAATTCATAATCTGGTTTCACAAAGTCAATCGCGAGACGAAAACGCTTATCTTGGTAAAGTGGGGAGCCATAGTCTTTATGGACACCCCGAGAGCAGGAAGAAAGAAGGGCGAGCAGTAGCAGAGAAAGTCCCAAGATTTTATTTAGTTTTTTGAGCATTTGCAGTTCTCTTTAACCTTCTATTTCTTTTTAGTCTTAGAACTAAGAGTTCCGCGACAAAAAGGTTTAGTATCCAACCCAACCACGCAACAATAATATACACGTCCATAGGGCGCGGCTCAAATATTGCCACGATTACATATTTCCAGGCCCGCAGAGTAATCGCAGAAAGAGCTAGGGAAAAGCTTCGCATCATAAAATAGCGATGTGACTGGTAGTCATGTTTACGAATTTTTATCAATGCTGTCGCAGTAAAGGCAAACCAACCAAGGGCGAGAAGGATAAAGGCGATTTGAGAACTCAATCCGCCGTTCGCGTAGATTCCGATGTACAAACCCGATGGCGCTGCAAATAGTAAAACGATTACGATGTAGAACCACCCTGAATAGCGATGAACTCGCCGCCATCGTTTTAAGATCGTTTCAGAGAATTGGGTGAAGCCGGCCACCATCGAAAAAATTGCGGTGTATACATGAACGTAAAAAAGGGTGAGGAAAAAAGGAACATCGATATAATGCTGTTTGATTCTCAAGAATGCGACATCAGGATGGTAGGGAATGTATTGGATCGTAATTTCAATCAAAAGGTAGGTGAAATAGGTTAACGCTATCAGCAACGCTATGTATTTTGATTTCTGAGCCATCATTCCATGATATGGAGTCGATCGTTAAACGCAACTAGCTTGTATTGCGTTTTAGAATTTGTTGAGAAGGGCCGTCGTAAATCACGGATCTATCTGATATAGAAATCGCATGCGCCCAAAACTTTTTCGAGATCCCGTTCACAATATTATTAGTTTCGACCAATCTGATCCGGTTGAAAAAACATTGTTGGAGATTGTCGATACAGATGCGTTTCAGCGATTGCGTAGGATTCGGCAGCTTGGATTCGCCAATCTGGTTTATCACGGTGCCGAACACAGCCGCTTTTCGCACAGCTTGGGCGTCCTCCACGTGGCGCGACGCATATGCCATACATTGGGGCTCTCAGATGAGGAACGTCTCGAAGTTTTACTGGCCGCCGCGTTACACGATATCGGACACGGACCCTTTAGCCACGCGATTGAAAGGGTTACGGGGATCGATCATGAGGCCTATTCGCGTAGGGTTGTTTTAGAGCATGAACCGGTTCGCTCGATTCTAGAAAAAGTAGATAAAGAACTGCCAAACAGGGTTGCAAAATATTTCGGAGTACTAGCCGATTTTCCGATGAAGAATCGGTTGCTTCGTGACATCATCTCGTCGCAACTTGATGCCGATCGTCTCGATTATATCCTTCGGGATGGTATAGCGACGGGCGTAAAAATTGGTGTTTATGATTTTGAACGCATTCAAACCATGTTTCGAATCTACACTGATGCAAAAGGCCGAAGGCTTGCCGTAGATTTTCGTGCCAAAGAAGCGGTCGAAGGCTACTTAATTGCTCGGTTCCACATGTTCAAGCAGGTGTATTTACATAAAACGGTTCGAAGCGCCGAAAAAATGTTGGAAGCTCTTTTCAAACGGGTTTCTTTTTTGTTGTTGCACGACTACGCGTTTCAGTTACCTCTAGCCAATCATGTGAAAATGTTACTGTCCGACCAGGGCCTTAGTGCCGGTGAATTTTGTCGAATTGACGACACCGATATGTGGGTTTCAATCAAAGCTTGGGCAAGTGAAAAAGATAAGCCTCTGGCGTTGCTAGCCTCGGGTTTAATTACCCGCCGACTATTCAAGACCTTCGAACTGAACGCATCTGATGCCGTTGGAATCGCTCGAGTAGTTGACCGCACGCGTGCGTTGGCAGAGAAAAAGGGCTTCGACCCCGATTCCTCTGTCCTTGTTGACCGCGCTGAAGACACCCCGTACCGCCCCTACGATCCGACATCACAACACGCGAAATATATTCCGATTATTGATCGCCATGGAAACGTGTGTCCGATTGAAGAAGTGAGCGACATCGTTCATTTACTTGGTCGTGATGCGTATAGGATTACGCGTCTCTGTGTCCCGGACCTATTGAGAGACGAGGTCAAAAAACTGATCGCTTCGATGTCAAACACGAAAGGTCTTTGAAAAAAAAGCGTGCATATAGGTAAAAATATCAAAAAGTAGTGGCGTAATTGTCTTTTATGAATCACTATTCACCCGTCCGCATCTATCTTTGACATAGGTGGAGATAACGTCTTGCAGTATTCGCATTAAGCGATAAAGGGTTAGTAGAGAATGAAAAAGAACGCAGTAACAAATTATGTCGTCCATCCACTCATTGAGGCCCGTTGGAGTCCCATGGCCTTTGAGGAACAGCAGATTTCAGAACAACAGATTCGTTCAATATTCGAGGCCGCGCGTTGGTCGCATTCGACGAGAAACGAACAGCCTTGGCGATTTATTGTGGCAAATAGGCTGAGTCACCCCAAAGTTTTCAAAAGTATTCTGAGCGCCTTGGACGAAACGAATCAAGCTTGGGCTGTTCGTTCGTCTGTTTTGGCGATTTCTTTTGCCAAGAAGAATTTCGATGAAGACGATAGTGAAAACAGACACGCTTGGTACGATGTAGGTTTGGCCACCGCACAGTTAACGATGCAGGCCAGCCAATACGGAATATCGATTCATCAAATGACAGATTTTGATACTGAAAAAGTCTGCTCTGATTTCAAAGTTCCAGAAAATTACGAACCGGTGGTTTCAATGGCCTTTGGGTTTGTTGGAAATCCCAAAACGCTAACTGCTGAGCTCGAAAAGAAGGAGCGCGCTCCCAGAGTACGCATACCTCAACCTAAGTTCGTGTTTGGTAAGCGCTGGGGTTCTCCTTTTGTAGGATGAGGAGCTTGCCGGCGAATACATAGCTCGCAAAACGCTTAGATTTCGAACGAACACATAAACCTTAGAGGGCAATCCGCACATTTGGGGGTTCTGCTAACACAATGTGTTCTGCCGTGACTGATCAACGCATAATGCGTTTCTTTCAAGCGCGTTTTTGGAAACATACTGTTAACCCGTCGGTGGGCACGCATACCGCTCTCGTTAGCAAGTAGATCGAGTCTTTTTAGAACGCGGAGGACATCGGTATTAACAGGGCAGATATCCGCTTTTGCGCCTAGCATGATCGTGAGTGCTGCAGATTGAGGACCCACACCAGAAAAGGAAGATAAATAGTCAAAGTTTTCTACGTCCTCCTTCTTTTTTAACGCTTCTAGCGAGCACTCGCCGAATTCAATGAAAACATCTTCCAAAATATTTTGGATTCGTTTGGTCTTTTGTTTCGCCAATCCGCCAACCTTGATCGATTTCTCAACTTCAATGGGTTCGGCGAGACGCACGTTATTCCAATCGCCGTTGAAGGTGCCGAGCAAATTTGAGAAAGCTTGGTTCCGGTTTTTCGTGCTCGTGGCTTGACTTAAGATAGAGCGGACGAGAACGGATAAAATATCGTCAACTCCGTCGGGCAGCCTCAGATCGTAAAATGACGTTAAGCTCTCTAAAATTAGGAGTGCTTTGTCTGTATCCTCTTGGCTTATGAGGTTCTTTTTTTGTGTCTTCAAAGTCTGCCTTGTACTCAAATGCGAGCTGTCCTACTATTAAGAAAACTCTGTCGGAGCAATAGGAAATGGGCGCAAAGAAATCGTTATTAGGTAATATTGGTAATCTCTATGATATGGACAAATACCGAGAGTTACATTGGGACGGGACGTTTGAGGAGTACCTTGAACTCGTAAAAGCTGACCCAAGAATCGTAAGAACAGCCTACCAGCGCATGTACGATATGGTCATGTCTTATGGCACCGAAGAGTACGTCGATAATAAGAAAAAGATCATAAAGTATCCCTTCTTCTCCGATCCAGATAATAAGGGTCGAGATGCAATTTATGGGCTCGATATTCCATTAATGCGTTTGCTCAATGTATTTAAAGCTGCAGCGTTTGAATATGGTACTGAAAAACGAATTATTTTGCTTCACGGTCCGGTGGGTAGTGCGAAGTCAACGATTGCGCGCCTCCTGAAAAAGGGCTTAGAGAAATATTCCAAAACTGAAGATGGAAAGTTGTATACTTTTTATTGGTTTCTTCCGCCCGAGCTTCAGCATCTATCTGGAGGAGAAGAGCGTTTTGACGACCCCATGAATGAGGATCCGCTGAAATTGATCCCCGATGATTGGCGAACCTCCGCTCTTGAGTCTCTTAAGATAAAAACCGGAGAGTATCCCGTCAAAATTCGAGGTTCTTTGAACCCGGCGAGTCGCTTTATTTTTGATGCGTTAATGAAGCATTACGAGGGGGATTGGAAGGAAGTCGTCAGTCATGTTCGTGTTCGACGACTCTTATTCTCCGAGAAAGATCGCGTCGGTATTGGAACCTTTCAACCCAAAGATGAAAAGAATCAGGATTCGACTGAGCTTACAGGTGACGTTAATTATCGAAAGATCGCAATCTATGGCTCTGACTCTGATCCGCGAGCCTTTAATTTTGACGGAGAATTTTGTGTCGCCAATCGAGGTATTATCGAGTTCGTTGAAATTCTAAAGCTTGACGTAGCGTTTTTGTATGATCTTTTGGGCGCCACGCAAGAGCGTAAAATTAAGCCTAAAAAATTCGCTCAAACCGATATCGATGAAGTGATTTTAGGTCATACAAACGAACCCGAATATCGAAAGTTATTGGGCAACGAGTACATGGAAGCACTTCGCGATCGTACAGTTAAGATCGATATTCCCTACATTACAAAATACTCACGAGAAGTTGAGATTTATAAGAAAGACTTTAACGAGACCAATGTGCGCGGTAAACATATCGCACCTCATACCATTGAAATGGCCGCAATGTGGGCCGTACTTACTCGCCTTGAAGATCCGAAGAAACATAATCTTACGCTTCTGCAAAAGCTGAAGCTTTATGATGGGAAAACGCTCACAGGATTTACTCAGGATAACGTGAAGGAACTTCGTAAAGAAGCATTGCGGGAAGGACTCAACGGAATCAGTCCACGTTTCATTCAGGACAAGTTATCGAACGCATTGGTTTCGGATAAAACCGAATCAAGTATCAATCCGTTTTTAGTGCTCAACGAAATCGAAGGTGGTTTAAAAACACACTCTTTGATTAGTAACGAGGAAGAACGAAATCGATATCGCGAGCTGTTGTCGATCGTGAAGCAGGAATATGAAGACATTGTTAAAAACGAAGTGCGACGTGCTATATCATCGGACGAAGAGGGGATTGCAAACCTATGTGCCAATTATATTGAGTGCATTAATGCGTATACCCGAAAGAAAAAGGTGAAGAACAAATTCACTGGTCAGTACGAAGAGCCAGATGAAAGACTGATGCGTTCAATCGAGGAAAAGATTGATATTCAAGAAGGACGCAAAGACGATTTTCGCAGAACGATCATGAATACAGTCGGTGAGGCTGCAATTGATGGAAAGGTGTTCACCTATAAAACAGACGAACGTCTACTAAAAGCGCTCGAAAACAAGCTTTTTGATGACCAGAAAGATCTGATTAATTTTTCGAGAAATTTGGTGGATCGCGAAAATCAAGAAAAAATCGACGTGGTTAAAAAACGTTTGATCGATGACTACGGTTATAATGATGAATCGGCGACCGACGTCTTGAATTTCACAACGAGCATTTTTGCCCGTGGTGATTCCAATAAGGAAGAATAGTCACACTGATTGCCGCGTGAGGAGTTCTCATTCGAATTGGTGCGGAACTTGAAAATCATGTGGGCCTTCCAAAGCAGAATAGTGCATCTCTCCTATATGTGGCGTGTAGATCAGTTCTGGGGACCGCACTATTTCAGGTGCGTAACCCATGGTTCTCTTCGGTCGTTGGGATTCTATTAACTTCCGTATCACAACCGTCGGCGACCATTAACTTTATGGCAGTACAATTGGTTCCCTTGATGTCCACGATGGGGGGATTTTGGTTTTCGAGATATGAATCTCATCGATCTCCCTTTGGCTGTTGAATTGTGAGCCAATTTTAACCCTATAATAATTGGGTTAAAACGATTTGCCTTTACAGAATGGCTTGAAATGAAATATCCGTGTCCCAACTTTTCGATTGGAAAGAACCTGCCTGAATTCGTTTCTCATATCTCAAAATTGGCTTTTATTTGCGTGCTAATTGCGAAACGAATCGAGATACATGGGTTAGGTTGTTCGCAACAAGACAATAATGAATAATTTAGTGGAATCGTAAAAATGAACGCGCAAGAATCAATGATCGGAGAACAAGTGGAGATGAGAGTCCCGACGATTCTTTCTGCGCTCGCACTCATGGCGTTCTTATTAGGGCTAACGCGATTTTTTACTGATGGCTATTTTTCTTCTATCGTCCTCCTTCAATTCATGTGTTCGGTCGTTTTTGGTCTGAGCGTACTTTTAGCTAAAAAAGGGCATCCTGCAGTCGCGGTACATTGTGTGCTCAGTTTCGGTACCCTCGCTATTTTTCTAATAGGTGTTCAGGATGGCGGCTTATCCGCTTACTCGATTTATTGGCTACCTACCGTACCCCTTCTGGCTGCGTTCATGTCTAAACCACTCATTTCTGTGGCATACGCCATGGCTGTTTTAGCGTCAGCAGTTTATTTCGCATTTAGCTCTGAGACGATTACCCAGTCTCACTTCACTTTGAGTTTTGCGGCTTTCCTAGGTTCAGGATTTGGGATCTATTTCGAAAAGACGCGGATTAGATTTGAAAATAAAATAACGAAAATGGCCACGTCCCACCCGATTACCGGTCTTCCTTCGCGCGCAGTTTTCGACGTTTTAGTGGAACGGGCAACCGGCCATTTTAATCGAACTGGAATTCCTTTCGTTTTGGTGTTTATTGATGTCGACGGTTTAAAGTCAGTGAACGATACCTTTGGCCATCCGGCCGGTGATGCACTTTTAGCAGAAGTCGGGCGCCGTTTGGAAGAGAGCGTGAAGACGATGGAGAGTCTATTTCATATCTCCGGAGATGAGTTCATTATTATTGCCCACGAACGGTTCGAGGTCGATGAGTTAAAAAAACGTGTAAGCGCAATTGCAGGTGATTTCACTTACTCGGATTTTTTAATTCCTTTAAGTGTGAGTGTCGGCGCAACCACTTCGACTCAAGATTCTGAGGCGACCTTCGTTGCAGCCGATAGCGATATGTATTTTGATAAGCGCTCTCGTTCAAAAATAGGTCGACCCGGAACCGAAACGTGAAAATGTTCGATACCAAATCGATGTTTGGAGATGCTCCCTTCGAGGCATCGAAGCTTTTATTCCTCTTTGCTATAATCTCTCTCGTGTTGGGTTTGATTCGCTTTGCACTCGAGAGAACTTTTTCTCCAACGGTTGTGATTCAGCTTTTTAGTCCGGGTTTATATTTTGGTTGTGCAGCACTTGCGATGTCGCGCTTTAAGCGGCTAGCCATTCATCTATTCCTATGTATAGCCACCGTTTTTGTTTTCCTTTTATCTTTCGTCGCGGGTGGGGTCAGTGCCTATCCGATGTTTTTAGTTCAAATTCTACCTTTGGTAGCTGTCTTTTTTATCAGTAATCGAAGTGCCCTCGGATATACTTTTCTTTGTATCGTTGGGGTTCTATTTTTATCTTATAGTTTAAATACCTTCACCTTTAATCATATCTCTTTGATTTTAGTGCTGATTTTCTACTGTTTGTTGGGGTTCATCTTGGAAGGGATACGAACCAAATACCAGCAAAAAATTACCCAACTTGCAACCTCTCACCCACTAACAGCTCTGCCTACCAGAGCGGTCTTTGACGTATTACTAAAGCGAACTGCTGCAGATTTTAGGAACGATGAAACTGCCTATGTACTCGTATTTATGGATGTCGACGGATTGAAAGCCACGAACGATAAGTTCGGTCATCCCGTTGGTGATGCGTTACTAAGAGAAGTCGGTCTTCGATTGTCCGGTAAGATAAGGGCCTCAGAAACCTTATTCCATTTATCTGGAGATGAGTTCGTTATCCTTGGCGGACCGACCCGCGATTTGGAAGGTTTAAAGGCGCGCTTTCGCGACATCTCAGGTGAGTTTGTCTACAGCGATTTTCGGATTCCGCTCCATATCAGCGTTGGCGCTAGTTTGGGAAATGGAGACCCAAGATTAACGCTCGAAAAAGCGGATGCGGATATGTATGTTGAGAAACGTGCTAG
>CALJNB010000120.1 GCA_937981985.1 uncultured bacterium | reverse complement strand
CAGCCATGAGTCCGATGGCAAATCCGGTCATAAAACCCATATCAGCCCAAGCGAATGCAATCCCAAGCCCCACTGAGTAGAGCGCCGCAAGAATGAGCGCTACTTCGATCTGTCCGCGAAACCAAGCCCCAACGACGATGTCCATTTTCGAGATGCGTTCGAGGATAAAATCGCGACGGCGCGGGGGAATAAACGTCACTAACGGTGCTTTTAGCTTATCGAAATCGCGTAGAAAATAGAACGTGAACAACGGAATCATCACAGCGTTTAACGCTGCGGTAAGAACCACGCCTGTTTGCTGAAAAAGACCCGACACGATTGCCCCAGCTTGTTTTGAAATCGACGGAAGCGCACCTTGAATTTCAGCGCCGTAACTATCCAATGCTGCTGACAAATTGTCAGGCAACTCCTGTTGGGTCTTAAGCTCAATCCAGGGGATGACCTTGTCTTGGAAAAGAGTAACAAGTTCAGGCAGTTTACTTAAAGTCTTAGAAACCTCTTTCTGGAACACAGGAGCGACGATGAGAATAAACCCAACGGTTGCCAAAATCGAAATCAAAATGAGCAGTGAAATCGCGATAGTCCGATTAATACGTTTGCTTTCAAACCAATCCACTAAAGGATCTAGACAATATGCGATCAAAAGACTCAAGAAGAGTGGAAAAAGAACCGACTGAACATTTTGAAGCGCCCAGATAATCGCATAAACAACAGAACCGAACAGCGCCAGTTTCGCGAGTAGATAAGGGTATCTTTCAAACTGGTACCAAAATTTTGCGTCGGCTGAGATCCTTTCAGCCGTTTGTTGTTCTACCGCATCTGTAATTTCGTATTTAGGCGGAACAACACCAGGTTCTATTCCGTTCATTTATTACCCGTCACGAGAACTCCTTGTTCTTTTTTTCCGATTTCGAAATCAACTTCCTCAGATTTCGCACGACCTACAATACGCGCTATCGCATTGGAGTCCACACCGGATACACGAAAAGCTATCCCTGCTTCGGACGCCCATAAAGGAACAAGCTTGGCGTCGTTGAGTTCAAACTGTTCTTCCAGTTTACCAATCAATCGCCCACTCCCCTTCTCCAAAAACAAATCCGTCATGAGGATTGGATATCCCACCCCGGCAGAATTCTTTTCCTTTACCGCCCATGAAACAAATTGTGCGAGGCGTTTCGTGATTTCGCGCTTAGCTCCGATTCTCGCTTGACGCGGATCTTGGTGAAAAAAGGTCGTTGTAAACACCTGAGTGTTGACGCCTCCGGAACTTATCAACGTCACGCCTAAATTAGCCGTTACGCCTTCTTGACCAGCAATGGTTCCGGTCACCTTGAGTTCAAGCTTTCCGTGCATAACTGCGGCTGCGCTAAACAGCGAAGAGATACGTTTGGCCTTCTCATCGCTAAGTTCTTGTGTCCTATAAACGCGACTCACAGACTTTTCTGGCTGGACCAGACTTAGCGCTGTATCGCGAAATGAACTCGCCAGCTCCTTATCGAAATCTGCAAATTTGGGCGTGCTCTCTTTCCACCAAAAACGAACTTCGTTTTCTTCGACCTCATGGATTAGGGAAAGCAATGTTGTTTGGGCGAAAACGGGTGCGCTAAACAAGCACGAAAATAAAATAAACATTCCCCAAAAAAGTATGTTTTTCATGAATCTCCGTCGTACTAAAAGGCATGGCCATTTTTGCAAATTTTTCAAAAGAAGCCAGAAAGTTTATTGTACTTATCTCGCTTCCAAGCCGCGAAACATACTAGCTTTCATGATTATTCCCACTCAATTGTTCCGGGGGGCTTACTTGTAATATCGTACACTACGCGATTTACATGTTTTACTCGATTGATGATTCGATCTGATACCAAACCAAGAAAGGATATGGGGAGGTCACAACGGTCAGCGGTCATTCCGTCCACCGAGGTGACCGCACGTAAAGCGATTACATCTTCGTAGGTTCTTGCATCGCCCATCACGCCGACTGTTTTAACGGGAAGCAATACCGCAAAACCTTGCCAAACCTCTGAATAATGACCAAATTCGTGGAGCGCTGAGATGAAGATATGGTCCGCCTGTCGCACCGTTTCTACACGTTCGGGGGTGACCTCGCCGAGAACTCGAACCGCCAAACCTGGACCCGGGAAAGGATGTCGAGCCACAAACTCCTCCGGAAGCCCAAGTGATCTGCCCAGTTCACGAACTTCGTCTTTGAAAAATTCTCTTAAGGGTTCGACCAGTTTAAAGCCCAATTCCTCAGGTAAGCCACCGACGTTGTGGTGTGACTTAATTGTTGCCGACGGCCCACCCAGACTGATAGATTCAATGACATCGGGATACAGAGTACCTTGAGCCAACCATGCCGCGTTATCGATATTTTTGGCCGACTTTTGAAAGACTTCAATGAATCGATGTCCGATTATTTTGCGTTTCTTTTCAGGATCACACTCGCCCTTCAAATCGTCCAAAAAAGCTTGCGCAGCATCTTCGACGATAAGCTTGGCTCCGAAGTGCCCCTCAAAAATTCGTTTTACTTCCTCAACTTCTTGATGACGAAGCAAACCGTTGTCGACCATCACGCATACCAATCGTTCACCAATAGCACGATGCATGAGTGCCGCCGTCACTGCGGAGTCCACCCCGCCGGATAGTCCACAAATCACACGTTCGTTCTCGGGGATTTGATCCCGAATTTTCTTAGTCATCTTCTCAACAAGATTCCCCACATCCCAATTCGCGGGGGCATCACAAAGACGAATAAAGTTTTGCAACATCGCACTCCCGTATTTTGTATGCGAGACTTCTGGGTGAAATTGCATTCCCCAGATTTTCTTCTCGTCACAGTCGAAGGCCGCGATAAGGCCGTTTTCGGTCCTCGCAGTGACCTTGAAACCCGGTGGCGCCTTGACGACATGATCGCCGTGACTCATCCAGACATCGCAATTATTGGGCACGTTCAGGAACATCCCGCTCGACTCTCGTATACGAATACGCGATCGCCCATATTCGCCGGTTTTAGATTTCTCGACCGTTCCGCCGCGTTCAGCAATCAGCTGCATGCCATAACAAATCCCAAGTAGAGGAAGATCTAACCCGATAAGATGGTCAACGGCGCTATTAGATTGAGCCTCATAGACCGACGCAGGGCCGCCTGAGAAAATGATTCCTTTACAACTTTGCGAATCCAAACCTTGGATTCGCGCATCGTCGGCGCTCCAAATTTCTGAATAAACATTAAGCTCGCGAACGCGTCTGGTAATAAGCAAAGTAAACTGACTACCGAAATCGATGATCAATAATCCATTTTTGAGAGCTTCCATATGCTAAACCTACTTACTAACCTAGAGTGTTTTATAATTCGGGGCTTCCTGAGTGACGATCACATCATGGACGTGACTTTCTCGCAAACCCGATGCGCTAATTTGAACGAAACTCGCGTTTTCATGAAGCGCGTTTAAGTTCGCCGCGCCCACATACCCCATTCCACTTCTCAATCCCCCCAACAGTTGAAAGATGATTGCGCTCAGCGCTCCGCGATAAGGAACTCGCCCTTCAATTCCCTCGGGAACGAGTTTATCGGACCCCGAACCTTCCTGAAAATAGCGGTCAGAAGACCCCTGCTGCATCGCACCGATCGAACCCATTCCGCGATAAGATTTATAGGTTCGGCCTTGGTAAAGAACTGTTTTCCCCGGTGCTTCATCGGTCCCCGCAAAAAGGCTTCCTATCATCACCGAATTCGCGCCCGCGGCAAGTGCCTTTACCACGTCTCCGGAGTACTTAATACCACCATCAGCGATGAGCGCGACGCCGCTTTTCCTACACGCTTCGGCGCAATTTAAAATTGCGGTCAGTTGTGGAATCCCCACGCCGGCAACGATTCGCGTCGTACAAATACTGCCCGGACCTATACCTATTTTCACCGCATCGACACCGGCGTCGATAAGCGCCTTAGCGGCATGCTCGGTGGCTATATTGCCGGCAACAAGTTGAACATCTGGGAACATTTTCCTAAACTCACGTACTTTATCAATGACCATCTTGGAGTGCCCATGCGCCGTATCGATAATGAGTAAATCGACACCAGCGGCGGTCAGTGCGCTAGCGCGATCGTATGCGTCTTCGCCCACACCGACCGCAGCTCCGCATAGAAGAGAACCCGAGTTATCCTTCGCAGAATTCGGAAAGGTCCGTGTTTTTTCAATATCTTTGATGGTTATGAGGCCAAGTAATTGGTCTTGGTCATCCAAGACAATCAACTTCTCTATCCTATTTTCATGCATGAGACGTTTGGCTTGTTCAGTCGAAATTCCCTCAGTGGCGGTGATAAGCTTTTTGGTCATGAGGGTCGAAACAGGCGCACTAAGTTGATCTGCAAAACGTACGTCTCTATTCGTGAGAATTCCAACCGCTTTTTTCCCTTCGACCACCGGAAGACCGGAAATATTATGGTACTCCATCAGTCGGAGCGCAGACTCTAGATTATCTGAAGATTCAACAGTCACGGGATCTAAGACCAAGCCGCTTTCCGATTTTTTTACGGTTCGTACTTCACTTGCTTGGGCGGCTATCGACATATTCTTATGTATAACACCGATCCCACCATTACGCGCCATCGTTATGGCGGTGCGAGCTTCAGTCACCGTGTCCATCGCCGAACTTAGGAGCGGAATATTTAGTTCGATATCTCGAGTAAGTTTCGCGCGTAAAGAAACTTCACTCGGTAACACCGAGCTGTGTTGCGGGGTTAAAAGAACGTCATCGAAGGCGAGAGCCTGAGGGATTTCAACGGGCATCTTAATTCCTTTTTTGGAAGCTTTGGAGTTTCCATAAGCTTTCTGTGACGAAACCATACAACGCTACGTCGGGATTTCAATATCTACTTTTTCCTGGTAAAAGATTGTAACCAAACTTAGGAGCAAGCATGGCCGAACACAATAAAGAAGAAGGCGCAGATATTTCCTCGGTGGGAATCTCGGTAGGACTTTCCATTCTCATTTGCGTATCGATTTTGGGTTATGTTTTCACGAATCAAAAACCGTTAAACGAGTCGGCTTTTGATTTTAACCCCATCGAAATTGATGCTTCGCGGTTGTCCACAGAAAGAAATGCGCGCGTGGGTACGAAGAAGTTCGATATGGAAGATCCAAGAGCAAAAGGTCTTCTATCTGTTATGAGAATGGCCAACGCCGAACAATTTTCGACCCTGCTCACTGACGATGAAAAACTAAAACGCCAAACCGAACTTGTTCATCATGCCAATCAAGCGTTGGAACAAGGCTGGTTCCCCGCCTTTTGGTCAATCGGGGAAATCCTATTTCGAGAATGTCGTTCCGAACTAAGTAAGGTTGTAACCCAAATTCAAAAAGGCGCTGACCCCAAAACTTTTCGAAATGCAAAAGAATACATAAACTACCGCGAAGCGTGCGGCGACATGCTGCCGATGTTATTTAAATACAATATCATTTCCGAGCGCGGACAATGGGTCGATACCTACGGGCCCGATATCGCAGACCTAAGCCTAAGATATTCATGGGGCTTTATCCTCGCCGATCGACGACATCCTTCGCAACAACTTACGCCATACGAGTACGAACTCTACGAACAATGGCGCGTGACGAACAAAGAAGGGTTTTCGCGTGAAGAGCGCCTTAAATTTCTCGGTCGCGCAAAAAATCGCATAAAGGACTTTCCTGCAAATCTACTCATGGCCAAGATTCAGTTCCAAGATGGTAAGTCTGAAAGCGCTTTGAAGCTCCTAACCGATGCCGAAAAGATGAATCCAACCGATCCCGAAATTCGTCGATTGAAACGATATCTTGAAAAGACGATCAAAACAAAAGCTCAGTAAGTCCGACATCTTCGAAACGCAAAAACAAAAGCTAAGATCATTAAAGGGATGAAGGATTTATTCTCAGTTGTTGAACAGCCGCCACTCACGATCTCGCCAGCATCGAGACGACAAAATCCATCCTCCGAACAAGACAACCCTGCCGGACACGGATTAGATCCATCATCGCAAATTTGCGTGCAATATCCCGAGTAGGTTTGAGCAGATGTGATGAGACAGGTTTTACACGTGAGAGTATCGAGCGAACAATATTCACCCGTTTCGCTGCGTCGTTCTTCACAGACATTTAAGTCGCTTTGGCTAACACAAACGCCTTCGCCGCACGGATTATCGTTTACACATTCGTTAACGTCCTTTGGATATAAAGAACACAACTTAAACTTGTCATCAGCCGCCAAAGACCGCATTCCTCCATCTCTAAGATATTTGGGTGCCATAGACGTGAGTGGGATATCGCTATGTGCAAGCCCTAATGCATGACCAATCTCATGGGTTAAAAGGCTTCCAAGATCCACGACGTGGTCGTTCTCGACGTCTTGATAGGGGTCTGGTGAATGCCTCCAATCAAAACGCGGATTGCTATTGAGAAGGATGGAGTTCGAGGCGTAGGTAGTGTCTCCGTTAATACATGGAGAAATATAGGTTGACCCAATCTCAGTATCCGAGGAAAGACAACTATTGGTTCGATTATCACCCCAGTAAATAGGAATGTCGGGAATGCTATCATCGTCGGCCATCGCAAGAGTTATTGATGCACAACTCACTTCATTCCAAGTTCTAATAACCTCTAAGAGATCTTTTTCTGCATCGCTATCGTTGAGACTAAAGGGCAAACCAGGCCCACGAAAACCTACCGAAATCGGCGAGTCGCTGGGTTGAAATATCGAACCGACGCCGATGTCGCATTCCATCTCGATTGAAAATAGTTTTTGTGGAAGCGCCACGAGAAAATACAATAAAAAAATACTTATCGCACGGCGGTGGTTCACTGCTTATTCCGAAGGTATTTATCAACCGCTCGTTCGTGTTCTTTTAAGGACTTAGAAAAGTAGTGAGACCGTTCAGCATCTTTCTTCGCCACAAAGTACAACATCTTATCCGAACCTACTGCGGTTGATGGCTTTACTGCAGCAAGCATCGCAGCGCGTCCTGAATTGGCTATGGGGCCTGGGGGTAGTGCTTTGATGATATAAGTAGAGTAGCGGTTCATCGGATCGCGACATGTGCGAGGATGCGGATTCTCAAGATAATTGGCGTCGCTATAAACGCAAGTTGGGTCGGTTTGCAACTTCATACCCAAGGTGAGGCGATTATAAAAAACCTTAGCTATCAAGGGACGCTCGGCCTTTTTACCGGTTTCACGTTCCACAAGACTTGCCATGGTCAGAAAATCATGTCGATCAAATCCGTATTTCTTTGAGAGCGCTTTGTGCGTTTCTTTATTTTCATTGACTACTTTTTCCCACTCAACTTTCCATTTTGCATGCATCTTGTTGATGATGCCTTCGGCCGACGTACCCTTTTTAAAGCGATAAGTATCGGGGAAGAGATAACCTTCAAAACTTTCACCTTGGACCTCAAGTTCTGACATCAGTTGACTATCCTTGGCCGCTTCCAAAAACGCATCCCTGGTCATAATCCCTTTTTCGGATAAACGGTCAGCGATTTTGAATATTGAATAACCTTCCGGAATGGTGACACTGACTTCTGCAATATCTCCGCCTTTGGCGAGTTTTTTCGCGAAGGCTTCCAAACTCATCGGCCCTTTCAACTTATATGACCCTGCTTTTGAGGTTTGATGAAGCCCTCGTCGTCTGGCCCAAAAGTCAAAATACTGGGGAACACTGAGAAGACTGTTTTTGTCGAGAATCGTGACCACTTTCCCCCAAGGAGAGCCTTTGGGAATTACGAATTCTGTAGTTTCATCGGCTTCTAGGAAATTGGACTCGACAAAATTCGAATAGTGAAAATAGACCACTACAGCGATAATGATGCACAGAAAAAAGGCACTTAAAAATAAGAATGAAATGAGCTTAGCCCACAAAGGCTTTTTCTTTTTGTCTGTTTTTTTCACGGAAGAATCCTGCTTGGTTTCAGGTCTATGCGTACGGCACTTTCACACCGATTTCAAGCGGGCTATTGCTTAGACTTCTTCAACTTTTGCAAGGATCACTGTGATATTGTCTGCACCGCCATTTTCGTTAGCGCGGTCGATGAGAAGTCGGCAAAGCCCCTCAAGGTCGTCATCGCAGCCGGCTATAACTTCTGACAATTCTGCGTCGTTGACCATATCAGTGAGTCCGTCCGAGCACAGAATATAGAGGTCTCCCGCTTCGATTTCTCTGAAGGAAATTTCGATTTCGACATCGTCAGTCAGGCCGCATGCTCTGGTGATAACATTCTTGTAAGGGAAATGTTCAATATCTTCCGGGGAAAGAACTCCCATTCTAACATATTCGTTTGCAAGTGAATGGTCTTCGGTCTGTTGTTCTAGTTTTCCCGAACGAAATCGGTACGCACGTGAATCACCGACATGGGCTAAGTAAACGCCATTTTCAGTGAAAAAGCTAGAAACCATTGTGGTCCCCATTCCGCGGTAATTTTCGTTCTCGGATGCGACGTCAAATACAGCTTTATTTGCTTGTTGAATGGCGCGAAACAATCTGAATTGGTCTAAGCTTATTCTTCCGCCTGGAGTGTCGACGATCGAATCTCCATGCGTACTATCCATCGTTTCTCGATAAAATTCGACGATAGTCTTGATAACCATTGCACTGGCAACTTCGCCACATTTATGCCCTCCCATACCGTCAGCGACGACGCACAGGGCTTCTTCCCCGTCTGAAAGGTAAAAATCGTCCTCGTTGTGGTCTCGAGAGCAACCCACATCCGTCATTCCAACACAGTTAAGTTTCATACAAACTCACTAACTCATAGCGTAATTGATGTTACATAGTACGGGGTGTCTACCCTTGCACGCAAGAATTAAAATTAAATATCCCCAAATAGTTAGGGGTTTAGATAAGAATATGTTGGGGCGGTAAAATATGTACGACTGCGGTAGTGGGGTTCTTGTTCAAACGAAGTAGTTTGTTGCCAATGCCAGGCCTACTGAACGATACATTGACCTTTCTCTCCGCCCGAACCGGTACAGAGGCCCGAACAACAATCGCCTGAATACAAGCAATCCTTGCCCGATGTTGCACAAGCTCCTGGAGTCTCAGGTTCAGATCCTGGGATGGGATCATCATAAACACACAGAAATTTACCGCTGACATTCACTTCGCCGGACTTCACTTCTTCACAGGCAGTCCCTTGGAGTTCCAAACATTGCTTGGATCCGAAACATAAATTCGGATCTTGGTAGATTTTAAATCCATTTGGATCGTTGAGCAGGACCTCTTTTCCATTCACGACTACCGTCCCACGATCGAGTAAGGCAAGATCGAGAATGGAGCCGTCCAACTTGAAGGTACAACCGCGTGTACTGGTAATAATCCCTTTCATCTCCTTCTTCAAATCTGCAATATTATTCGCGTTGAAGAAAGGCGCATTACCGCCACTGCCATCCTTAGCCAATCCGACACCCAAATTGGCTACCTCTTGAAGGTGTGTCTCCGCGACTCCAGTCCCAACAGAAAGAATGTAAGTACTCACGTCCGCGTCAAAAGCTTCTTTTGTAGCGTCTAGAGACAACTGAATGGCCTCGGTTCGGTCACCGTCGGGAATGGCGCAGGAGTCGGGGTCTCCGTCAGTTGCAACCAATAAAACATTTGGACCGTCATCAAAACCGTCGTACATCCGCATCACACCACGAATCGATTCACCGGTTGGCGTGTCATCTTCGGGTTTAGCTTGAGAAAAAACGGTGTCGATCGGACCGAAGTTATTTAAGGAAGGCTTAACGTCAGATAACTCAGGACAGGTCGGCCCGCCGTTGTAGGACGTGTAAAGCGCAAATCCAAAGCGATAGCTTTCCTGAAGTTCTACAACAAGTCCGTCGTTGGGATCCATCAACGAATCGTAAGTCGCTTCAAATCGAGTTTGCCCGCCACCAAAATCTTCGAGCATCGAACCCGACTGATCGATAAGAAGAACCACCGTTGCAATAGGGGTGGAGAAATTAACATCAAGCTCGCTACAAACCGTGTCCCCGCCGCCCGTATTTGTGTTGTTAGTATTGTTTGACGTTCCGTTATTGCTTCCCGAACCGTTATTACCAGTTCCGTTGTTTCCTGCGAAAGGGTTACCCGCAGGTTTGCACGTTTCGTCGCAATTTTTACAAGGGGTCAATTCTGTACAGCTACGCCCTTCTGCATCCGTGTAAGTATCTCCGTTTTTGGTAACTCCATCTGGAAGTACCTCTCCAGTAGTCCCGTTCGTTTTATTGTTGGACCCGGTTCCATTGTTGGTTTGGACATCATCACTACAGGCAACAAGTGTCATGGCGATCAATAAAAATAGCGCTTTTTTCATATTACTTCCTTCGACAGCCACAACGGTGGGCCGTAACGATCAAAATGTTACTATACCCCATCCTAATCTTATTCGGACTTTGTCGCAACTTATACGCAAATTTCGGTTGAAACCTCATGAGCAACCCCCTAGTGTTCCGAAAATTTTGGAGAAAAATATGAAATTTTCGATTCTAATCTTAACGATTTTCATCCTCGGATGTTCCAGCGATGTTGAGGACAAGAAAGATACTGAGATCAACATCGATATCTCAACCGACGTAGGCACCGATTCCAGTGCTGACCCGATTGACACATCGCTAGCAACAGATGCGCGCGACGATATGCCGTCAAACACACCGACTTGCGGTACCAATACGAAATATGAAGGCATTAAAGCGATTTTAGCGGGCGGAAAAAACAATCCAACGGGCCGAGGCGAACAAGGAGCAGTTTTTGACCCTTGCAATCAGCGGGTCATCTTATTTGGCGGTAATGATCAACAACCCGAACAATGTGCCAGCTTTGGTGCCAAGAATTATCTCGGAGACACCTGGGGATATTCACTAGAATTTGAAAACTGGTACCGAATCGATACTGAAAATGCCCCTTCGGCCCGCGGCCGGTTCAGCTATGCCTTCGATTCAAAACGCAAAAACATGATTATTTTTGGGGGACGTTTCAGAACGGGAAGTTCTGGAAACTACACCATGTACAACGAAACATGGTCGTTCAACGTCATTGATGATGAGTGGACGAAAGTTCAAACCACCGGTGAAACCCCAATCGCGCGAATCAATAGTGCAATGGTTTACGACGAGAAAAAGGACAGATTCATTATGTTTGGAGGGAACAGTTCTGCGAACGGACTTAATTTAATTCCTCTCGGAGATACTTGGGTTTTCACACCAGCAGATAACAAGTGGGAAAAAATCGATACTCCGAATGCTCCCTCCAAACGTCTTTATCACTCAATGGCAATTGACTCGGCGGCGAATAAAGCGCTGGTCTATTCTGGCGGTGATGAGAATGCGTTTCTTGGTCCCTTTAACGACGATCTCCATGCGTTGGATCTAGACACGATGATTTGGGAGCGTATTTGGGTGGGAGACAACAGCCCTGAAAACCCGAAAGCACGAATCAATTCACAGCTCATCGAAGATAAAAAACGCGGACGCATTCTTCTCTTCGGAGGTCACGATGACGGGCTACTCGGTAACGATAATGATCTTTGGTCATTTGACACCAACGCGAAAACATTCACATTGGTGGATCGCGGTGATGAATATACCGGCGCAGGGTGCAGTAGTTTTTGTTCTTGCGCTGCCGACTTTGTATCCTACGATTTAGATGCCCCAGAACGCCGTTCCTACCCAACCTTTGTAAGCGATCTCGTGAACGACCAAATCATCCTTTTCGGAGGAACCGGAGATTGTGGATACATGGACGACACATGGTTTCTCGACCTTGCATCCAACACGTGGCAGGAAGTGCACGAAGCCGAACAAGGAATATCTTGTGCGAGAACCGAACGTGCCGAATGTACGGACCTATGTTTCTAAAATGCACTAAATAGCATTTCAAAAACTACTTTCGCATCGGCGAAATATGCCAATCCACGTTCACCAATGCGACAATCTCTTTTTCTTCATTCATCAATTCGACGTTCACCGCAAAACGAATCTTGCCATCAGATTCCAAAGTCTCATTAATTTCGCTTGCAGGTATTGAGGTTTTAGCGACCGCAGTAATCAAGCCCTTGGCCAACTTTTTGTAAGAAATATCTGAAGTGGCCGCGACTGCTCGGAGCTCAAAGGCTTTTGTCCCAAGGGCCCCCATCATTGCTGCTCCGGACGCAGTTTCGGCGAGGGTAAACATCGCGCCAGCGTGCAGCGTACCCAGGTGATTGGAAAGCTCGGGTTTGACGGCAAGTGTCGCTTCCGCGGTACCCAAATTAATATCGGTGACCGTGATTCCAATCGTATTTACGAAAGGCACACCCGCTTGAAACTGCGCTCTAAATGCATCCCACATATACTACTCCTTCTTATTAATGATCGTGACCACTATGGTTATGTTGTTTTAGTTTTCTTCTCAGTGATTCAGGTATGGGCTTACCCTCTTGCATCAATTTTTCTTCTTGAAGCTTCGCTTCAATTTGGGCAATGCGAATCGACAAGGATTGTTTTTGGCTGCGGTTTCGTTCACCGATAAGCGCTTTCTTATAGTGTTCTAAGGCGCTTCGCGGTTTTCCCAAGACTGTGAATGACTGGCCTAATTCTGAATGTGCTTTGCGTTTTGCGTCTGCGGGGGGGTCCAACTTTATGATGCTCTGCAGGGTCTGATTGGCAGTCGCCCTTCGCCCTTGTAGTTCTTGCATCATCACCAAAGATTTTATTGCTTCTATATAATTAGGGAACAGTTCGACGGCCTTTTCTGCCGATTTTGAAGCGTCGGTGATGAATCTGAATTGGTCTTTATTTGCGGCTTTATCCGGATTTCTTTGACTAAATAGAAGCTGAGAAACAAGATAAAGATAACGCGCATCGTTGGGTTTGGACATCAAGGCTTCGTTCGCCATTTGCGATGCTAACCCGTCGCTACCCACCTTCTGCAAGGCCAATGCATAGTTATAGGCGACCGAGGGCTCGAGCTTCGAAAAAGAATACGCCGCTTCATAAGCTTTGGATGCATCAGCGTACTTGCGCCTGAGTAATAAGAGGTCCCCACGTGACTCTTTGTATCGCGCAATTCCTGAAAAAGATCCGAAACCGATAAAACTGAAACCGCTCACCATGATTGTGAACGCCATGATCATACTCAATCCGCGAGTACCTTCGGCGTTGAAAACAAACTCCGGCGCTTCGTTTTCGCGGCTGCTATATGTACCAAGCGCGCAGGCGAGTAAGAGTAGACTTGTTGCCAAGGTCGAAAAGCTTCCGGCTACGACGATCATTAAAAATAACGGGATTCCAATATGGGCAATATTTTTATCCTCACTTTTTGTAAACAGGATTGTGAAAATGAAAGCGCCAAAAAACAGCATTCCGAGAAGTCCCAATTCGAATAAGGGTAGTCCGGGGCTATCACGTTGGATCGAGTAATATTTAAATACATTTTTTGGAAGTTTCGGATTCTGATTCAGCCACCATGAACCGGCGCCCTCCCCGATAATCATAGACATTGGATCTCTAGAAAAAAGATCGTCGACGAGAATATTGAACGCCTTTCCCATATCCGTGTCGGCTATTCTGTTGATATCCAAATTTGTATTCTGGACCTTAGACGACTTGATATCACTGACCACCTTAACGCTTTCTTCATAAACCACTGGAAATTTATTGGAAATCGTGGTCGAAGGATCGTGCCTAGGAAGAGTGAAGAAGGTGATTGCGACGGTTGAAAGCACCGCAGCTGAAAGCAAGAGAAAAGCGGATTGCTTATGGGTTATCCACAAGGAGGCAATCAATGCGATGAAGAGCCCGATATGGACTATATTGATGCTTGAAATCGCACCGAACGAAGCCGCAGCGAGGAGCAATCCTATAATAGTACAATACCGACGCCATCCTACGGTGGAATGAAAAGTGATGAGTAGCACGCATATTGCCAAAACAAAGTAAGTACCAGCCTGATTAACACCGTCAAAAGCACCGGGTGATCCGGGGGCATCCCAAATCATCGAAAAGACCTCGACTCCTAAAAAGTCTGCCAGACACATTAAGCTGGAGACGCCGACGCCAATCGAGATTGCGACCGGTAGATTTAATGTTAGCGCTTTTGATTGGCAGGTTGCGAATAATAAACTGAGAACCGAAAACATAAGCCAGAGCATTGCATTCTCTAGGCCGTAGCCTGCGTTGGGTGCCCAGATCAGCGAGAGGAGCGCGAAGGCCCCGAAACCAAGAATTAATAAACCCGATTTCGCATTTTTCCAGCTGGATTTCTCCCCCCGGAAAATGGAAAGGGCCCATAGTACTGATGCAAAACCCGTGACCACCAAAAGGGTTGAACTCTTCAACCAATCATATCGCGTGAATGCAGTCGCAAAAAGAGGAGGAATTATCGCAAGGGCGATCAGAAGAAGCCAAGTGATGATGACCGGCGTTTTTGTTGAATTTTTAAGGTGTTCCATTTCAGTTCCAATTGTATTCAATTTATAGGCGTGCTGCCTTTTTCGTAGCAAAAATGTATTTATGTGATTTGCTACGCACCGTGATTAATGGCTATACTACTTCGTAGAGCTAATGAGAAACGAAATTTGAGAGCGATTTGAAAGAGACGCCCATACCAAAATATGACGGTGAGACGAAGCCACGATCGCGCTTCACCGCAACACTTCTAACCTTTCTGTGTCCGGGCTTGGGTTATATGTACACAGGGCAGCTATACAAAGGCATTTCCATCAACTTCGCTTTTCTCATCATGATAGAATGCTTTGTTATCGTTTTTACTGTGATGAAGTTCTTTCCGCTTCTACCGGGCTTAGTTGTTCTTGCTGCCTGGATTATTTTTACTTTATTTGCTTTGAAATCGGTTCTGGACGCGGCTTCAAAAAAATCGAAATACGTTTTGAAAGGATTCAACCACTGGGTGATGTATTCGCTGGTATTTCTTTTCACATTCGCCCTTCCGCTCTATTTGACCAAACATTTTGTAACCGAATACGCGGTTGACTTTGAGACCATGCAAAACGATGGAATGTTCCCGACTTTGAGGGTCGGCGATACGGTCCTCATCGATCGCAGTTCCTTCCTAAAAAAAGATCCGCAGTTGGGCGAATTAGTATGGGTTCAGCTCAAAGATGGAAATCGAACCATCTTGCGCGTGGTGGGTATAGGCAACGACACGCTGAAGATGGATCGAGAAACCGTCTTCGTAAATGAACAGCATCTTCTCACTCAAAATCTTAAGACCGAATCGGCGTTAAAAGAAGGGATGCTTGCGATGGTGGAAGAGAATCGGGGCGCAAGCTATGTCATATCTTCCTCGCCGGAGGTCTTTAGTAATATCCAAATGCCACCTGTAAAAATCGCAGATGACCATCTATTTCTCCTTTCAGATAATCGCTCTCAAATAGGAAAGGAAAAAATCCAAGATAGTCGCGACTTTGGAACGATTTCTAAGAGCCAGATTTTAGGAAAACCGATGTATATCGGATGGTCTAAACAAAACCAGATTCTTTGGGAACGCATCGGCTTAGCCATTAAATAACGCTTAACTCGATCGAAATAATTTAACTTTAAGAGGATATCTCGTTGACACTTCGCCCCTGGATTGTTTATAGAGGCCATCCCACGGGGTCATAGCTCAGCTGGGAGAGCACTTGGCTGGCAGTCAAGAGGTCCAGGGTTCGATCCCCTGTGGCTCCATTTCAATAAAATCAACGACTTAGGCCACCTTTCGGAGTGGCCTTTTTCGTGGGTTGAAAACAAAATGTGAACACATTGTGAACAAACGGATGGTAAAAAGCGTTTTTTACATACCGTTTTTTCTTATACCTTGTTTTCGTAGCGTGTTTTTTGCTAATATGTAGAACTAACCTTCACCCCGCCTGAAGAAACGAGCTTAGCGGCCGTAGATTTCATTGGGAATGCCTTACTCACCTCCACGCTCTCACCAGGCCCAACCACTGTTTTAGCTAGGTGTTTATCGTTAACAACGAAGCCGTCGTCATCTTTCATCTCTATTTCAGTTATAACTGTTTTGGATTCTTTTGTTTCGTTTTTGATTGTGAACTTGTAAGCGATATCAGTAATATAGCCCTTATTTCTTTTTTTGTACTTAAAATCAGCAATATTAATGGCGGGAACATCCGCCGGCTTTAACTTAACAGCTGCCGGCGTTGGAAGCTTGGCTTCATTTTCTTTTTTTCTACCCTCAATCGACGATTTGGTCTCATTCTTTATTGCCGTGTTCATGTCATCAAGCAAGCCCGACTCTGACGCCACAACCGCTAGAACCATGATTCCTACAAAGATAACGCCAAGAATAACCGCACATGTAATAAGCTTTTTAATAATATTTTCCTTTTATGGTCTGGCTTTCTTGGTTCTTCTTTTTTAGTAACAACGTTTACCATTATCGTTTTTCCCACAACAGTCTGGCATCGATCTGGGATCGTGGTGGCCCCTGGGTCTTTTCCCAGACCTTTCTAGAATCCAGATCGTACCCCCAGTCAAAAGAACAAAAAACACATAAAAACAATCACTTAGAACAGCCAACACGGAAACTTGAGGCGTACAGGCCAAATGTAAACACAATGTGAACAAACGGATTCCGATTTTCAGGTATTATGATTTGATTGGGCACAAGTGAGGCAGATACTGCTTCCAACCGAATAGTATTTTTCTTCGTCTTTTAGAAAAACGTGTCCGTTGCAATTTTCAACGGTCCCTTCGCAAGAACGCAGTGGGACATGGTTTTGAGGGTCACAAAGAACGCAATAATCGGCGCCTTCAATATTAAGGGCAAATTCCGTATCGCTGCCACATTCTTTATGTATTGTTTGAGTGCATGATTGGAAAGTTACTTCGTATGTCTTATCACATACGAAACAGTAAATTCGCGGTGCGTCTTTTAAGAGTTTCGCAATCTTAGCGCCTGGTATGTAGTCGTGTTCCCCATTATAGCATTTCCAGCAATAGTAATTCCGACCCGCTTGCTCAGAATTTGTATAATTGAGGTATCGCTTTTGTTCGTAAGAATTCAATTGGGGTAAAAGCCAAAGCATATCCCGCACGAGAGATTCATCTAAGTAATCTCCATGGCTGAGGATTGTGCCTATATCGTGGTTCTCAAGAAACCATTTTCGGGTGTCTCGCCATGTTTCGTCGCATAATTGTTTTGCGACTTCCAGGATATCTATCAAAAGCGGGGTACAAGCGTCAGCGAAAAAATTTGACCCATTCGGGGGAGTCAGTCCTTCCTGTGAAGTTGAAGTTTCCGACCGAGCCCTACTTAAACGTTTAGTCATCCATAAGAAGTCACCGCAGACAACGCGCGAATCTAGGTATCACACGTACAATTGCTTAGTCGTTAATCTTTAATTCTGAAATTGGAGAAAAGATATTCGATTGATTTTACTTCTTCCAAACAAATCTAACTTTTTTTCGCACCGAAGAGGTTTCTTCGGACCGGATATCTACGTCAAATTTGTGCTGTACTTCACCACGACGCAACACTACAGAATGGGTTCCGACTTGAAGCGGCACCCGGCCTTTGACCGAAAAGGGTGTTGTCATTCCGGTCGGTTTACCATCAATTTCAACACTCCAATTCGCTTCTGCAGCTATCATGAGCCATCCATAGTC
>CALJNB010000119.1 GCA_937981985.1 uncultured bacterium | reverse complement strand
CACTGACTATTTCACGTTTCTAGCACCGATTCATCTTTCAACAAACAATTGCATACTTTTTAATATGCTTTTGTTTGTTTAAGGCTTGAAAGACGAATTTTTGCGTGTTATAGCCACCAAATCACGCTCGGAAAATCCGAGAATTTGAGAAGGAAGCATGAAAATTTCAGCTGTCGAAGAGTACGGGTTAAGATGTCTTCTACATGTCGCAAGACATGAAGATGCGACTGCGGCCTCTTCTATCGCCGAATCGGAGGGAATTTCAATTCCCTACGTTCAGAAGCTTCTGCGACTCTTAACGAACGCAAATCTCGTTCAATCTCAGCGTGGAGTTAATGGTGGATTTAAGCTTGCAAAACCAAGTCAATCGATTTCGATTGGTGAAGTCATGCGAGCATTGGGAACCGAAACAAGCGTTGAATCAACGTGCGACAAACATTCAGGGCAACTTGAATCTTGTTGTCATGCCAATCAATGCACCATTCGGCCGGTGTGGATGCACATCATCAAATTGGTTGTGCATACACTGGATAATCTCCCACTATCAGCGCTGCTTGGAAGTCCCGATTCGGTCACCAAAGAATTGGATGCAATTGTAACCCCACCCGTTCAAACATTCTGTCCTGTTAGCGCGCTAACTGTGGCAAACCGGAGTAACTTATGAACGAAACTATCGAACAAGAACCTGATGATATTTCAACACTTATCAACCAACCTTATAAGTACGGGTTCGTATCTGATATCGAAGCAGATGTGTTCCCACCGGGTCTTGATGAAGGTGTGGTTAGAGCCCTAAGTGCGAAGAAAGAGGAACCTGAATGGATGCTCGAATACCGTCTTAAAGCGTACAAACATTGGTTGACTCTGGAAGAGCCTGAATGGGCAAACGTGGATTACGAGAAGCCAGACTTCAACGATATCTCTTATTACTCGGCTCCAAAAATGAAGCCGAAAATTGATAGTCTTGATGAAGTCGACCCTGCAATTCTTGAGGTCTATGCCAAACTGGGCATTCCATTGGATGAACAGAAGATGTTGCAGAACGTTGCTGTGGATGCGGTTTTTGATTCTGTATCGGTTGCAACCACCTTCCGCAAAAAACTTCATGAAGCGGGCGTTATCTTTTGTAGTTTCTCTGAAGCTGTTAAGGACTATCCAGAATACATCAAAAAGTATTTGGGGACCGTCGTACCTCATACGGATAATTTTTATGCGGCACTTAATGCAGCAGTATTCTCCGACGGAACCTTTGTTCTTATTCCTGAAGGCGTTCAGTGCCCCATGGACCTTTCAACCTATTTCAGAATTAATACTCCCAAATCGGGTCAGTTCGAGCGTACACTGATTGTCGCCGAAAAAGGCGCCAAGGTGAGTTACCTAGAAGGATGCACGGCACCTCAGTTCGATGAGAACCAGCTGCACGCAGCCGTTGTTGAACTCATCGCTTTTGAAGATGCGGACATTAAATACTCAACCGTTCAGAACTGGTATGCCGGTGATGAAAATGGCAAAGGTGGTATCTTCAACTTCGTAACCAAACGCGGAATCTGCGAAGGTGCCCGTTCCAAAATTTCTTGGACTCAGGTTGAAACCGGATCAGCCATTACGTGGAAGTATCCTTCTTGCATCCTAAAAGGAGATGATTCAATCGGCGAGTTTTACTCGGTCGCACTGACCAATCATCGCCAACAAGCCGACACGGGTACGAAGATGGTCCATATCGGCAAGAACACCAAAAGCACCATTATCTCTAAAGGTATATCTGCCGGGAAGTCGCAAAATAGTTATCGCGGATTGGTCAAGATGGCCAAAAGTGCAACCAACGCGCGCAATTATTCTGAGTGCGATTCGATGCTGATCGGCGATAAATGTGGCGCGCATACCTTCCCTTACATCGAAGTAGGAAACACCACGGCTCAAGTCGAGCACGAGGCTACCACCTCTCGAATTGGCGAAGACCAAATCTTTTATTTTTTATCACGTGGTATCGACGAAGAGGATGCCATTTCAATGATTATCAACGGTTTCTGCAAAGACGTTTTTCGTGAGCTCCCTATGGAATTCGCCGTCGAAGCACAGAAGCTACTAGGAATTAAACTCGAAGGAAGTGTTGGATAATGAGCCTTTTAAATATAAATAACTTGCGCGTTCAAATCGCGGATTCGCCCGTCAAAATTCTCAAAGGACTATCTTTAACGGTAAATCCCGGAGAAATTCACGCCATCATGGGACCTAATGGTTCCGGTAAAAGCACGCTCGCCAAAACGATCGCCGGCCATCCTTCTTATGAAGTCACTGGTGGAAGCGTTAACTTTGGTGGTGAAGACTTATTGGAACTTGATGCGGACGAACGTGCAAAAGACGGTGTCTTTTTGGCCTTTCAATATCCGATTGAAATTCCAGGCGTGTCAAACTCATCGTTCTTGCGAACTTCGTACAACGCGATGCGCGAACATCAAAATGAAGACACTTTAGATCCTCTTGAATTTGACGACTATGTTCGTGATCGAATGAAGCTTGTCGACATGGATCCTAACTTTCTTGATCGTTCGGTTAACGTTGGGTTCTCTGGCGGCGAAAAGAAGCGTAATGAAATTCTACAAATGGCGGTTCTTCAGCCTAAGTTGGCCTTCCTTGATGAAACCGATTCTGGTCTTGATATCGACGCATTGCGTGTCGTATCCAAAGGCGTAAACGCTTTAGCCAGCGAAGATAAAGCGATCGTTTTGATTACGCATTATCAGCGTCTTCTTAACTACATCCAACCCGATTTCGTCCACGTTATGGTAGACGGAGCAATTGTTAAATCTGGTGACGCATCACTTGCACTCAAGCTTGAAGAGCACGGCTACGAATGGGTTATCGACGAACTAAAGGCATCGGCATGAATTTCCTTGAAGAAGCCTGCGCGCAAGAACCTGCCGCGCATATTGCAAATTTTATAGGCGAGGCGCGCGAGACACTTCAAAGCGTAGCCCAACCGACTCGCAAAGATGAAGATTGGAGATTGATTAAACTTGCCCCACTCTTTTCCAAAACCTTCAGTGCTACGCCGAAGGCAATGGATTTCACAGAGAGTATAAAGATTCCCGAAGCCGAAAAGTGTTTGCTTAGCATCCGCAACGGCAAGGTGGTTCTGTCGGCGAGTAACTTATCAGAGCTTTCAGAAGGCGTTTTCGTGGGGTCGCTTGAAGAGGCTCCTTCTTACGTTTTTGAAGCGTTAGAAAAGCGAAAGACCTCACCCTTTGATACCGAATATTTCGATCTTCTCAACCGCGCATCTCTTTCAGATATCGCGTGCGTTTACATCGAGAAAGATTGCGTTCAAGAGGCACCGATACATGTTTCCTATTCAAGCGTTGGTGAAGATCTTTCAAGCTCAACGCGTTTGGTGATTATTGCTCAAAATGGGTCTAAAGCTACCGTAGTTGAAACTTGGGAAGGTAAAGGTGCATACTTTAATCTACCGGTAACTGAATGTGTTGTTGATGAAAATGCCACACTAAAACACATTCGACTTCAGCACGACGACCTTGAGTCGACCCATATCGCACGACTTGCAAGCCAAGTGGAAAAGGGTTCAACCTACGACTCCTTATCCCTTTCGTTTGGCGCGAGCTTATCTAGAAACGATGTTGCAGTTTCTCACTTTGGTTCTGGAAGCTTTTCAAGAATCGATGGCCTCGCGGTCGTCGGCGGTAAGCAAGTTGCTGATACGCATTCCACGATTGATAATCGAAGCCCACATTGCGAAAGCCACCAGCTTCACAAATGTGTAGCCGATGACGCGTCGCATACGATTTTCAACGGACGAATTCTAGTTCAGCAAGACGCACAGCGCATCGATGCCTATCAACTCAATCGTAACCTCTTATTGTCTGACAAAGCGAAAGTGAACACCAAACCTCAGCTTGAAATTCTTGCTGACGATGTAAAATGTTCACACGGTGCAACGGTTGGCCAACTTGATAACGAACAACTTTTCTATTTGGAAAGCCGTGGTTTGGGTCACGAACAAGCACGCGCGTTGTTGACCTATGCTTTTGCAGCCGAGGTTGTTTCTTCAATAGAAATACCAAGCCTAAAGAAGCATATCGAAACCCATATCAAAAACTGCATCGACCAAGCCGGGAAATGAACTCAACTCAACTCGCCAAACGCTTATGACAAACAACATCAATTGGACCGAGATCCGTAAAGACTTTCCTGTTCTCGATAATAAAGTAGATGGGAAACAGATTTACTATCTGGATAACGGTGCATCTTCTCAGATGCCGATTCAAGCCATTGATCGAATTTCGAACTATCTGAAGTATGAACACTCAAATATTCACCGTGGTGTTCACACGCTTAGCCAAAACGCGACGGACTCTTTTGAGGCAACCCGCACTTTAGTGAAACAACATCTAAATGCGGCAACCACCGACGAGTGTATTTTCACGCGCGGCGCAACCGAGGGCATCAATCTTGTTGCTTTTGGCTACGGTGATAAGTTTATTAAAGAAGGGGATGAAATCATAGTCTCCGGGATGGAACATCACTCCAATATCGTACCTTGGCAACTCTTGTGTAAACGTGTTGGCGCGTCCCTAAAAGTCGTACCGATGTTAGATGATGGAACGCTTGATTTTGAGGCGTACCAAAAGCTTCTCAATAAAAAGACAAAGCTGGTCGCCATCATCCATGTTTCAAACGCCCTTGGGACTATTAATCCGATTAAGAAATTTATTGATGCTGCGCATTCTGTAAACGCGGTTACGGTTGTCGATGGTTGCCAAGCGATGGCTCACATGAAGATCGATGTTCAAGACCTTGATGTGGATTTTTACGCAATATCGGCTCATAAAACCTACGGGCCTACCGGCCTCGGTGTTTTATACGGAAAGGCAGAACTTCTAAATAAGATGAACCCCTTCCTAGGTGGTGGCGACATGATTAAGTCGGTCACCTTTGAAGAAACCTTGCTCGCCGACATTCCTCATAAATTTGAAGCGGGCACACCGCCTATTTTGAACGTTATCGGATTTGGAGAAACCCTTCGCTATATCAATAAGCTTGGTTTGGAAAATATGGCGGCAAGGGAAAAAGAACTCCTGATCTATGCGACCGATCGCATCGAAAAAATGGAGGGTGTGAACATTATCGGTCCCGATGTCAGCCAAAAAACGGCGATTATCTCTATGACCGTTGACGGCGTACATCCTCATGACATCGGTACGATACTCGACAGTCGTGGGGTTGCGATTCGAACCGGACATCATTGCGCCCAACCGATTATGAATCGATTTGAAATCCCTGCTACAGCGCGGGCCTCAATGGCATTTTATAATATGGAATTTGAAATCGATATGCTCGTTGAAGCACTTCAAGAAGTACAGGAGATTTTCTCATGAGTGATATGCGCGTCCTATATCAAGAAGTCATTCTTGAACACAATAAGAAGCCTCGTAATTTTGGAAAGCTTGAGCCCTGTACCCACCACGCCCACGGGCACAATCCCTTATGCGGCGACACCTACACTATTTACGCAGTGGTAAACGAGGATACTATCCAATCTATTATGTTTGAAGGCGATGGCTGCGCTATTTCCAAAGCGTCCGCTTCAATGATGACCTCGCGTGCCAAAGGCAAGAAGGTAAAAGATGTCGAAGAGCTGATCGAGGCCTTTCGAGAGATGATGACAGTTGAAGCTGATAGAACAGACGGACCGGCGCTGGAATTAAGTCCAGAGAACGAAAAGAACATGCGACACCTTCAGGTTTTTGAAGGCGTTGCAAAATTGCCCTCTAGAATTAAATGCGCAATCCTACCCTGGCACGCGTTGAGTTCTGCATTAAAAGGCGAGTCCGAATCTTCGACCGAGGGTGATAACGATGAATGGGAGACTATATAATGAAAATTGCTGAAATCGAATATACTCCAAATCCTAATGCAGTAAAATTCATACTCAATGAGGCCCTAACTCCTTTTGGAATTACAGCCGAGTTTCATTCAGAAGCGGAGGCGGAAAGCGTACCTCTTGCAAAGAAGATATTTGCCATCGAAAATGTTATCTCACTTTACTATACGGATAAGTGGCTAACGGTTACGCAAAATGGTGAGTCGGATTGGAACGAATTATTGCGCGAAATCGCAGGCCCAATTCGTGAGTCATCGATTGAAGACGCAGCACTAACCGGGTACACCCCCGCCGGCGGTGGTGCGCCGATTGAATTTGAAGGTCAGGGTTTAGATGATGAACGCATGCCCCACATTCGCGATATTATCGAATATGAAATCATGCCCTTTCTGCAAAGTGATGGTGGTGGATTGCAGATTAAAGCCTTGGTCGCAAATCAACTTTTCATTCGATATGAAGGTGCTTGCGGTACCTGCCCTGCTTCTTCTAGCGGAACCTTAATGGCAATTGAGAATTTGATTCAGATGGAAGTCGATCCAGAGATTGAGTGTATTGCAATCTAGAGACGGATAACAAATTGTGTTTTGGCCCCTCTTCATTCCGTAATCCAAGTAAATCTACAATGGTGATTGAGTATGTATTGATGTGGCGAAAAGGTTCTACGGTAAAGCCGCACAAAACTCAGCCTTCACGTTTGGCATGAGTTCTTGCTTAGGTCGGATATCGATATAACTGTGCTCCCCTAAAATAGAATCGACTTTGTCGGCACCACGAAGGTCATAACTATAATATATCCACTCTGCGCGTTGCGCTTCTACCGGTTCCAAAGCAGCCAGCAACTCGGCTGAAGGATTCTCTTTCAAAATAAAGTCGAGTACTCGGAACGCTACTAAGTCCGCTAAACTGGTATTGCCCTGATTCCATCGAAACGAGTCGTTACCGCGATCGTCATTATTGGCAAGATTCTCAAGGTTGAAATCATTTCCATCAGTCAGTCCATATTTTTTCAGGACATCGGCGAGCTCGTAAAAACTATCGTTGCAATATCCCGCTTCTACTAACTCGTACTTGAGAACATCCCAATCATCTCGAGATTTCAATCGATTGGCGATCCCATCGGCAACGGCGGGCCCTAACTCAAAATTGAACACGGTGTTCGCGTAGCCGTAAGATCTTGATGGTAGGTATATATTTTTATTATTTACGATCGTGTGATCGTTGGGAAAATTTAAATTGCGTACTCGACCACCGAGTGCGGTGGGGTCCGATTTTATAGCTTGAATTTTCGATATCTGGCCTTCGGTTAAAATATTGTCTTGTTCACCGAATGCACCGGACCATGTCGGATAACCGCCCCAAATAGGACGAGATGGGGCTCCATGACACGCTGTGCAAGAGTCACTATCATCATTAAGCACGAGACCGTCGTCCTCGAAACTCATCGTTCGATAATCCCAAATTCCAGTCTCCGGTGAAAGAGCAGCGAACTCAACAACGTTATAACGCTTATCCGAAGGGTCGGTTCCGAGCGCCATTAAGAAACGTGCATCGGTTCCAAAGAAGATGATCCGAGGAAACTCAAGCGAAACCTTATGTAACCCCGAACTCTTTTCCATAAAAGTATAGCTGTCGCGTATATGTGAGGGAGTGGCGTCGATGAGTTCAGCGACCGACTTCACCTTCATTTCTTTGAGGTCACAATAAAAACTATCGACGGTGAATTGCGTCCGGTCCAAGTTTTCGCAATCGGTATTTGTAGTTGAGCTATCGGGCTTGGGTACATCGGACTTGGGTGAATCAGCCTTAGGCTCATCGGATTTAGGAAGATCTGACTGCGGGTCGTCCGCCTTAGCTTCAGACTTAGGAAGGTCCGAACTTATTTCACCTAAAAGGGCCGGATCGTGGACCTCATGGGAACACGCTGCAAACATAGATAACGAAAGAACGCCAAGCCATGTTCTGAGATTCAACAATTTTGGATTCTGTGATAATGAACAAAAACGAATAAGCGTGTTGAGATGCGTTTTGATAAGTGATCCTTTCGTGGCTTTGTCAGATCCGAAGAAATATGCACACATCATACCTGCTCGTTGTTGCGCGTCTCAAAACTGTTGAACCCTTGTTTATCACACAGGATTAAGCTCAACGAAATAGGGGCTGCGGTAGGGCGTCGTCGTCACTTAGATCCTACGGAAGAACCTTCGAACCGGGCTTAGATGAGGTGTAGAGTATGTGTCCCACGTCCGGGGTCTATGAACCCCTTAACTTGAGACTTTCTTCCCTCAGAAGAGTTGAAACATTATGCGTTCGATGCTTCGAATCAAAACCGTGTTTTCGCACCGTTTGCGATGTCGCATTTCTGTCACGCGAAACGAGGGAGTTAGGGTGTATCGTTTGGACTAAAACAGATGCCTTCAACTTCTTGTTCGTCTTTCAAACAACGTTCAGACTCCAAGCAATCTGTGTCGACTTTACATTTCGTAGCATTTTCAGGACATGCCTCGTTGATAGCTGCGTAGGAAATTCCAGCCACTAAGGAGTCGCAGACGGTTCGCGTTTTTCCATCACAACCGCAAACGCTATTGGGAAGGATATCTGGATCATCACAGGTACTTGATTCTAATTTTCTATGACACACACCGGCTGGATTTTCAGGGAATAGACCGCAAAAGGTTGTTCGTTCCACGCCGGAAAAATCACAGAATTGGTTTTCCGCACAGGTGTTATTCTTGATCGAACACCCAATTTTGCGTTCCACACAAAATTGATTCTCGCATACAAGGTTATAAAGTTGCGATGATCCTAACTCATCGCAATCGGCTGTAGTCATACATCGCGCGCCAGGCTCACAGCTTCCGTTGGTGCATAAACTTCCTAAGTGTCTACATTCAGAATCATCAGTACAATCGGGTTTACATTTCCCAACATGTTCAACAGAGGCCCCCCAACGAATTGCCTCACATTCATTATCGTAGGTGACGCCGTCGCAACCACATACGGGCTTGATCTCGTTGGGACACTCTCTTGGGGATATGGTCGAACACCGACCCGATTCAATAAGTCCGCGCCCACATCGTGTCGCATTGCTTGAGGAGGATTCAGGTTCCAGAATACAAACGCCCTCACCACACCCTTCTTCGCAGGAAACATCTTCAAGTTCGCTCCAACTCAAGGGTGGATTTTCTAAAACGATACTACCGATAACCTCCGCTGCTTTACAGAAACGCTTTTCACACACGAAGTTCTCGGCACAATCTGATGTTAACTCACAACGGGTCCCCGATTCGCAATTTCCATTAACACACATGGCACCGCCCTGGCAGCCCGAGTCCATCTCACATTCCGCGGCACACGCACCGCGTGCCAAAATCGTTGCACCGTGGCGAAGCGCGTCACATTGACTTTCGTAAGTTACGCCGTCACAACCGCAAACAGGTTCCCCTGTATCTTCGCAAGACTTAAGCGGATCGATTTTACCGCAACGACCGTCTTTGCCGGCATCGCATTTTCCGATGTCAAAAATACACGCTTCGATTACCCCGCAGGAATCATTGTTTTGACAAACGCTCCCGTCCAAATCATCAATAATTGAATCTGTTTGATCGCTGAGTCCGCGGTATCCTAGATTGGCTTCAGAACAGCCCGCAAGAATTAAAATAAACACGAATATAAGTTTCATAATTATAGCCTCGAAATTACAAAACGCTGATAACAGAGGCTAAAAAATGAAGCAATTTCATTTCCAGGAACTAGGGCTCAGTTCGACGCGCCCCTAATTGTATCCACCGATCGATAATCAAAATTTCGTCCTCAGTTAACGGAACTCCATCTGACCATGGGGGCGGTTGAACGGTAAATTTACGTTCATCGAAATCATCGAGAATCTTATGAAGCAGATAAGAATCAGAACTATCAAAAGCGCGAACCAAAAAGCGGTCGACTTGTTCAGACCGACGTCCGATGATTGAATCATATTCCAAGCGAATCTGTCCCCAGTTCGGATCACTATGACAGGTGTCACATTTGGCAACGAAAATTGCTTTCACGTCATCCCAATAGGGGTCGGGAAGCTCAAAAATCTCATCCGTCAGTTGTTCATCTACCATAAATGCTAAATTTTCATTTTGCTCAGACAGCGGAGCTTCGTTGAGCGAATAGAACTGGGAACGATCGATCAACAACTCATACTTCAATCCCGCGACTAAATCCGAACGCGGCTCAAATAAAAGCGCTTTCTGACTAAATAGGCTCGTGATGGTCCCGCTGCGTTTCATTCCACCCGAAAATAGAGAGACAGCGGTCTGATCAATCCAACTATCATTGTCTAGGTAATCGCTAAATTCGAGACGAATCGTGGGTCGAACACCTACCGGACCCGCATCAGGTGTGGTCCTGACAACATCAAGGTAATCGTCAAAAGCCCTAGGTATGGGAATAACCTTTCCCTCATCATCCACGGCCGGGTCGGGATCGATAGGCCCACACCTGAGGCAAAGCAACGCCAGAATTATAAATAGGAGATTATTCATCAAACGAAACTAGAACGAAACGCCTGAGATTACAATTCATCCTTGATCCCTTAAATCGAAAACCGTACACCATCTTTCCCTCGTCGTTTGAGGCTTAATGCTTGGATTCAATTTAACTCGTAGTCGCAAGATCTTAATTCTTGCAGCGCCCATCGTAATCGCAATGTTTACCCAAACTGCGATCAACGTTGTTGATACTATCTTTGTCGGACAGTTGGATCCAAGTTATTCGATTCCTGGACAAAGTGCGCTTGGTTTTAGCCTCCCTCTCCTTTGGGCGATTGGTGGATTTTTATCCTCAATCGGTATCGGAACACAGGCTATGGTCGCCAGACGTTTCGGCGCTAACGAACGCCTAGAGTCAGGGGTTGTCATCACCAACAGCTTAATCCTGGCGATTCTGAGCTCGTTAATCTTTACCGTCCTTGGTTGGATGGCAGTACCCTACTTTTTTGACTTCATAACGCAAAACCAATCCGTCCAAGCGCTGGGCGTGCCTTACGCGCGACTGCGCATCTTGGGTGTCATGGCAATGGTCACTACCGCATCCTTCAAAGGCTTTTTTGACGGAATCGGAAAAACCCGAGTGCATATGTACGCGGCCATTATCATGAATTTCTTCAACATCGGCCTCAATTACATTTTCATATTTGGCGCAGGTCCTATTGATCCCCAATATGTAACGGGCGCCGCAATCGCGAGTTTGGCTTCAACCTACATCGGCGTTTTAGTAATGGTCATTTGGTCATTGCGCTTTAAATATCGAATGCCTCATCGTTATTATCGCCCTAAGAATATCAATCCTAAAACAATGTGGGAATTGACCAAACTCAGTGTTCCAAGCGGCCTTGCCACCGTTTTTGTCATGTCGGGTGTCCTTCTTTTCTTAAAGATCATAGGTATCCTGGATGAACAAGGAATCGATGAAAACCTTGCGACGGTCCATCTGTACAAGGCAAGCCCAGCCTATCTAGAACTTCAAAAACTACTCGGCGGCCTGCCGTCAGCAACGACTGGACTAGGCTTTTTACAGGATCAAGTTTACGCCGTTTCGACCAGCGCACCGCCCATCTTTACCACCGCCGCTAAGCTCATTATCGATTTGTTAACGATTGGTTTTGTAACCACGATTGCCTTAGGAACCGCGACGGCGACTCTTGTTTCCCAATCTATGGGTGAAGGCAACTTCCAAGCGGCTGAAGATTACGGATGGGACTCAGTGAAAATTGGCGCCCTCTTCTTCGGAACGTTTGGTCTTCTTATGATCATCTTTCCGGAATTTTTTCTTAACGTTTTATCCAACGATCAAACCGTAATTTCAGCGGCGGTACCTGGTTTGCGAATCATGGCTTCATTAGAAGTACTCATCGCGACCTCATTGGTTTTAACCCAAGCGCTTTTCGGCGCTGGTGCCACGCGTTTTGTAATGTGGGTAGAGCTTGTCCTTCATGGTGCATGCCTTGCCCCACTTGCGTGGTTGCTGGCAATCTACTTTGAAATTGGATTCCTCGGCGTCTGGATGAGCGCAGCCCTGTATATCTTCTTACTTGCGGGCGTCATGGCCTGGAAATTTCGCAGCGGTACTTGGAAATCGATCGAAGTTTAATCAGCCTAATTTAAGACGCGATAAGGTCTCTATACTCGCTACAATCGCGCCTTCGATATAACCATTATAAGAACCGGCAGCCGATTCGCTTCCCGACCAAATGAGACGTTCTTCAAAGACACGTTCTGACTTTTCACTCCAATAATTGGTCGAGTGTTCGCGAGGAATGGTTTGGTCAAAAGAAGTTGCAGTTAGCCCATCATCGGCCCAATTTTTATAAAAAATTTCCACCGGCGATGCCGCGTTCTTTCCAAATATGCGAGTGAGTTGGTCCACAATCGTTCTATCGATCTGAGCTTTATCTTTGAGTCGATCTTTTGGAGGCGTCGCGAAAAAGCCAAATAAAGAAAACATTTCCCCGTCGGCTGACGACGCATCATGGAGTTCTGATAAGGGTCCTTTTTGGCTAAACACGTCACCGGACAAACCCATTTCTCTCCAAAAGGGTTCCTTATAAAGCGCGACCATTTTTGCATGCCCAGCCATCCATGTCGCAACTTGATTAAGGGCATCAATGCGTTCTTTGGTCAGGCCCGGTGTGAACTCAATGCTATTTAGGGCAACACGGGGCGGTAACGCTAAGATGACTTTCTTAGCCGTGTAATTTTGACCGGTCTCCAAAAAAACCTGAACCTTCTCATCACCAAGAACAACTTTGGAAACCTTAGATTTGGGCGATAGAGAGTCTGGGTTTCCTAGGCGTTCAACCTCAGCCTGAAGCGCGCCGATTATCGTTTGTAAGCCACCACGGATCCTTAGCGAGCCTCGCATAGAAATTCCTGCGATCCCTCGAACAATATCACCCTCGATGGGTTCAAATAGCGAATCTCCATGATGGTATTGTTCAAAAACAGAGTCTCTTAAACCCAATTCTAAAATCGTTTTTTCTATATGGGTTTGCCCGGGCCAAACCCAAGAGGGCCCGATATCGCAACCTGCTGGAGAGAAAACCCGACCGCCAAAACGCAAACGCGCTTCTAATAGTTTAAACGACCTCCCCGACTTAGCGAGCTCAAAAGCGGTGTGTAGACCGCTGATTCCTCCGCCGACGATGATGACATCAAAGGATTTCACGAAGCGCCTTTCGTGGAATATTTCTTTAAAAGAGCGATTTCATCATCGACCTGAGCTAGACCGTTTCGCTTCATCCACACTTTTGCCCCCTCCTTTCCCGCGGTTGCTACAAAACTAGAGCCAATGGGTAAGCGCAACCAGCTTTGTTTAACGAAAGATTCCCCCGCTTCGACAAAGTCACCGGAGAGGACAAAAACTTCAATTCCACCCGGCGCTTCCAAAACAATATTCGAATTCGGTGCCCATTCTTGAATCTCAACATCTTCAAAAAGATCAGCATAAAGCGGTGTAACTATTACGCCGGGTTGTTCTGGGTCCCGAACACGCATGATCGAGTTTGTATCCAATCTTATTTGCGTACGATCCTCAGGACGAAACTGCCATAATTTCACCAAGATTACGCATCCTGGTTCTGAGCCCGGTGTATGACTTGAATTCGGTGGATTACGCAAGTACGAGCCTGCCGGGAAATCCCCGTGTTCATCTTGAAAGACTCCCTCTAAAACAAAAAACTCTTCACCGCCGGTATGGGTGTGAGGTGAAAATTTGCTTCCTGGCTCATACTTGACCACAGAAGTCGCACGCGCCAATTCATCACCCACGCGATCCAAGGGACGCCTCAGAACCCCTTTCATCGGCGAAGCAATCCAATCTAGCTCAGCGCTATGAACCACCACGCGTTGGTCAAAATTTGCATTAATCTTCATCTACAATCCTTCATCATCAGATAGGAAGTTATCATAATTCCCTTGTAATCATCGGCCATTGTTCTATGTTTCGATGCATTAGATGAAGAAATTTCAGGAGAGTTTCATGAAAAATTTTTTAGTATTTATTGTCTGCCTATTCATGGTCGCCGGATGCGCAGCAAAGCGCGATTCAGCCTTAAAACAGGACGCTAAGGTTTTCACTACAGCGACCCAAGATGGCGACCTTGAGTCTGTATTAAAAGAAGCGATGACCCACTGGGACAAGCGTCTAAAAAAAGCCGAACTCATCAAAGCTATCGAACTTATGGATGCGGCCATCGCGTCCAAGACCCCTGACCTATCACCTGAACAGCGCTCAGAAAAAATCGCCGAAATTTATGAACTGCAATCACGTGCTTATTACTTCCTTGCAGACAGCCATATTCGATTGGAAGCCCAGGATGATGAAAAAGATGACGAGATGATGGCAATTTTCGCCAAAGGACTCACCAGTGCAGAAAAAGCAATCGCACTTCGCGCTCCTGATTTTTCGGCTAAAATCGCATCTGATCAAAATCTCTGGCAAAGCGAAGTGGTCAAAGCAGACCCTAAAGCCATTCCAGCTTTCTATTGGTACGCGACCAATCTAGGTAAATGGGCATTACTTGAAGGCGTGGCAACTATCCTTGCACGTAAAGACGATATCAAATCAACTATGGATTGGATTGTCTCTACAAACGGAACCTATTTTTACGGTGCCCCTCATCGATATTTTGGCACCTACCATACCAAGGTTCCGATCGGTCGGGGAAACCCAACAGGTAGTAAAACATCTTACGAAAAAAGCATTAAAATAGGGCCTACAAACCTCGCCACCCCCGTACTTATGGCTCAAAGTTACGCCACGTTAATAGGCGACCGTGCGTTGTTCGAAAAGCTCTTAAAAGAAGTTATCGCGACAGCTCCGGATGTAGATCCAGCATTAAGTGCTGAGAATACGTTAGAAATAAAGAAGGCGAAGCGCTTACTAAAACAAGCCGATGATCTTTTTTACTGATTGAATATTAGGTCCCCTAAGGGGTCCAAATAATATAGCTAATTTTTAACCTTTAGATCATTAAGGATAGACGATGAAAAAATTCGCCTCGACTCTCATATTTCTTCTCGCAGGCTTGGTTGCTACTAGCAGCTTCGCTGAGGAGAAATTCGTTTTAAACTTAGGAACCGTTGCGCCGGCAAATACACCTTGGGGAAAACAATTAAAATCTTTTCGTAAAAGAATCCAAAAGGATTCCGGTGGACGGATTAAAGTGAAACTATTCATGGGAACAGCTGGAGGCGAGGTAAGTATTGTCCGTCAGCTGAAACGTGGAGAACTTCAAGGCGGCGGCGTCTCAACAGCGGCAATGGCAAGCGTTGTACCCGCTATGAATGTGTTTGAACTGCCCTACCTTTTCAAAAACTCAAAGCAAGCCGATAAGGTTATCGACAACCATTTATTTGAGCCTGTCCAAGCGCTTCTACGCGAGAACGGTTTTGAGCTCTATATGTTTGCTGAGAATGGATTCCGAAATTTCGCAACCAAAGGTAAATGCGTCTCCACCCCCAGTGATCTATCCGATCTAAAAATGCGTTCACAAGAATCATGGGTTCATGAGGATACCTACCGAGCACTTGGTGGAAACCCTGTCCGAATCGCGGTTCCTGAAGTATTGAGTTCTTTACAAAGTGATAATGTTCAAGGCTTTGACAACACCCCTCTTTTTGCCTTCGCTACATCATGGCACGGACCTGTTGATCATTGGACGCTTTCAGATCATATCTACCAGCCTGCAATCATCGCGCTCAATAAAAAGTGGTTTGATAAACTTCCAGAAGACCTCCAAAAAATCGTAACATCGGCGCGTAAAGCAGAGACAGAATACGGTCGAAAATTGGTTCGTCGTCTTCACCCCAAGCTTGTTAAAAATCTAGAAAAAGCTGGATTAAAAATCTGCAAAATTACGCCGGCTCAACGAAAAGAATTTGCAAAGATGACTAAAAAAGTTCACACCAAATTTAAAAAGAAAACGGGCGCCAAAGGCACCAAACTTTTAGATATCATCAATAAAAATAAATAAACTCTGATCGGGATTCCGACATGACCGTAGATGTAAACATACCCGCCCAACCGGCGGGTTTTCTTTCGAAACTAAATAGCCAAGTTTTCAAAATTGAGACAACGATCGTTGTCAGCGCACTCATCTTGATGAGTATTTTCGTTTTCACGGACGTCGCATATCAATTCACTCTAACCGTCGGTAAAAGCGGTCTCCTTATTTACGCTTTATTGGCCTTCATCGGTTTGATGGGATTTGCTGCTGTACCTGGTTCGAAAAATGCTCCCTTGCCCGTCTTCGCGCGGTTAATAGTCGCATTACTTACTATATCTGTGACGCTACTATTTGGCTACGCGTTGCTTAACCTTGAATCAGCAACGATTTATCGTTTGTTATTGGTTATCATCTCGATCCCGGTCGCGTTATATATTAAATCGAATCACGATATCGCTAGATTCCTATTCTTTTTAGTTGCGATGATTCTGTCGTTTATCATCTTCGGAGATCTACCCAAAGGTTTTAGTTGGGCCCAATCCTAT
>CALJNB010000118.1 GCA_937981985.1 uncultured bacterium | reverse complement strand
CCGGGGAATATCCTCGTTCGCGAAGATAACGTACTGGTTTTTATTGACTTTGGTTTAATAGGGCGGCTTTCTAGCCGACAACAAGACGAACTCATCTTACTTATCGTTAGCGTTATTTCTGGAGATATTGAGGGGATTTCTCGTGCCTTATTGAGAATGGGGCGACCTGTCGGTCGCGTCCAAATGCGAGAATTTAAAGCTGATATTACGCGTATCCGCGACGAGTACTTATTAGCGAATTTGACTGATATCAATGTTACTCAGTTCGTTCAAGAGTGTACCGAAGCTGCAAATCAACATCGCATTCGTCTCAACCCTAATTATGCTATTTTAACTAAAGCCGCAGCGACCATCGAAGGGATCATGCGTGATCTCGATCCCGAGCTCGATATCATGGCCGTTGGTGTTCCCTATGCGCGACAACTCGCCAAGGAACGGTTTACGACCAAAAAGATTGCTCAGGGTGCGATGACGACGGTCATGGGTCTATCGGGCTTCCTCACACAGGTTCCTCAACAGATGGACCAAGTTCTGATGGATCTAGAGGGTGGAAACCTGGAGCTCAAAGTTAGAAATGACGGGTTAGAAGAACTTGGCAAGCATCTCAATACCTTAGGTACACGACTCTTTTTGGGGATTATATCGTCTGGCCTAGCCGTTTGTGCAGCGATACTACTTCAGTCGGTGGATTACCTTTTGTATGGGGTGCCGATAATTTTGGTTATCGCGTTAATTTGTATTCTTTTTGCGTTGTTGTTTTTCTGGTGGGCGTTGACCTGGCACATTTTGGGAGGGGCTAAATCGACAAAGTTGCGTTTGAGCCCAATTGTGCGACTATTACGCAAAGAATAGAATACTTTTTTCGCGCAAGGATGGGCGATGGCAAAATATCTAATTTTAAGCTTTTTCTTCTTTTTTTCATGTTCGGCATCTCAAAATATCGTCGAATCAGAACGTGAGAAAAAGCCAACAGTTAACCCCGAAATCGAATTCAAAGCTCTAGTTAGCGAGGCCCAAGAACTTCGTGATTTAGAATTTAGGGATGTGCCAACTTTAGTACACGTCCAAAATATCGATGAAGTATTGCCCTCAGATATTGTGAGCGAGTACGCCTTTTTGAAGGAAGTGTTCGAGTTCGATTTAGAAAGCTCGCCAAAAGCCCGTTTTAGCACCAAGGGAAATAAAATAGAATATGTTTCTCAGTTTTCGCAGAAGAAAGACGAGCATGCGATTTTCAAAACCTTAGTCACAGCTCTAGACGCAGAACAGAATACTGCTGTCGCATCGCCGAAAACCCTGAACCAATATTTGGCGTCCGAGTCTCGACGCTTATCTTCAGGAGCATTTTTATCGGTCGTCAGATTGCTTAAGAAAGAACAACCTCAGTTAAGTCCTGAACGGATTGCTTTTCGACCTGAGTCGTGGGTCAAAAGCGATATCGTATCTTCAGAATTGGTTACAAATTTTAAATTTAGAAATGCCCTCGTTTTTGGCGCTACAATGTTTCGATCTAATCGAATACCGGGAATAGAGTACGGTCTTTCGAGTGGACCTATGGATTCAGGATCGATCAAACGCCCCGATCGCTGGCTGTCGGGAGAGGGGATCGGAAAGTGGACTCTGCCAAAATCAGAATTACCTCAAGGTTATGATTTGAGCCATGAAGGAACACTTGGACCGCTGTTTTTGGAAAAGTGGCTAGGTCCGAATCCGGCTTTGAGTTTTTGGATGAGTGGTTCTTATCGTGGCTATAAATCCGAAAACAAATGGTTATTCGAGTGGGTATCGATGTGGGAGACGCCCACTGCTGCGTCAGTTGCAGCAAAAATGCTTAACGAAGGATTGGTAAACAAAAATAAAGCGGGTGCGACGTTTTCGGTCGTTGAGTACGGGAATATCGTTTCCGTCGTGGGGTCGCTTTCCGGAGAAGGTGATCACGCCGCCCGTGCTCAGACTATGGCGAAGCAATCACAGGTCGTTTTTCTCTCTGAAGAAAAGCCCTTTTTGAATTTCGTTCCAACAACTTTTGACCGATTACAGACATTGAAGCCGCAGCGTCAGGGGATTTCGGCTCCAGGACTTTTATTCGAAGAATCGATATTGGAGGGCTGGAAAATAGAAAAACCGAAAACCGGTCTTTGGTGGTATGCCACTCTGGGGACGGAAGCGATTATACAATGCAATGTTGAATTGAAGTCTATCGCCGCCCCCTTCCCTGATGACGCTAATTATGGCGAAAAATGGTTATCGGTATTTCAATCTTCGATTGGCGAGGTTAGCGATGCTGACGTCCAAAAATTGGATTGGAATGGCACACCTGCCTGGGAAATTGACCTAAAAGGAAAACGTTCTGAAAAGGATGTGGTGCGACGTATTATATCTCGACAATATGCAATTGGAGAATTCGTTGTTAGTGTTAGTCTCGTGACAGACCCGAAGGATGAAAAAGCCTTCCAAACATTAACCAAGTTGTTCGAAAACGCTAAATTTACGAATCTAAAATAAGAAATTGATGTTAAAAAAATTCCAAAATGTTAAAGACTACAAACACTTCCTTTGGAAGAGATGTTTTCATCCTGATGCCTACAAGGGGGCTCTTCCTGAGTTGATTACAACTGACGGAGAGCGTGTACGACGTATCGTCAGTCAAAGGCAGCTGATTTATATTCAGATCTTCAACGATCCAGACACATCAAGGACAATTCAGGAAAGAGTTAATGAAACAGTGCCAGGTTCCGGGGCATTGTTAGGTTATAGTATGTTTTCCAAGTCAGAAGCCGTGAGCATTTTACAGACCGGTGCGTGTCACGAACCAGGGTGGGTGGCATATCCCTACAGCTCCATTAATAAAAGTACGATGCCAACCATGCCTTTACACGTGGCGGAAGTCCCCAAATGCCGACTCGTTTGTGGAGCTCAACTTTCGTGGAAATCCGGAACGCGTCATATTGAGTGTGCTTTAGAGCAACGTGGCGAAACCTTTAAGAGCACTGAATTTGGCTTCAATATTATTGAACACGTTGAACGTGTTTCTTTATTGGCTCAAACAGGTCGAAGTCCCGATTATGAAGATGTTCGTATTGTACCTCGTAAGGCAGTGGTCAAGATGCAGCGGGTTGATGACTATCGTCTTGAAATGACTTTCCCCATCGACGAGGTTGTTATGCAGAAATACGACGCAGAAAAAGAGCTCGCACTTTGGTTTGAGGTTGTACTTGATTCGGAATTTCTTTGCTTGCCTGAAGACTGGCGCACATTTTATATGACTGTCCCTGTGGTCGGCATCAATGCTTAATAATAAATTTAACAGCAGCAAAATTTTTGTAAGTGTCTTGATGGTTATCGTTCTTGGGTTCGCTGGTTTTTGGATCCTGACTGAACGTAATATTCCGGTTCTGGACAAAAACGCGGCTAAGAAACTTATCGCAAATTTTGAGAAAATGTGTAGAACCAAACACGATGCAAAAAAGTGCAAAGAAATAGTCGGTAAGGGCCATACGAAATGTTTGTTAGCATCAGCGTCTAAGAATGAAGCTGGTGAAGTAATTTATAGTAAGGAAATTTACTTAGGTTGTCTGGACGATTCATAGTCAGAACATTTGCGTAAAAAAAAAAGGAGCTCTAAGCTCCTATGTTCGTTGGGACGCTTCAGAGCCTACTCACAATCAACAATTGACATTTCTTCGATAGCGTTGCTTTCAGTAATGGTTTCTCCTTCGGTGTACGTTGGTTCATCACTATAATCAGCTTGCATGCATTGACCTGCAGCGACTTCGATAGCACTACCTGCTTTCTCAAGGGATACTTTTAGTGTTCCAGCTTCCACTTTCATCGATTCGGCATCTGTAAGGATCAGCGAGGGTTTGTCTCCTTCAAATTCGATGTTTAAAACATCATCTTTCAAGTACGAAGCTTCGGCGTCCGGTAGGTTAAGTCCGAGAGCAATGTTTAAGCTTTTCTCTAAATCAATTTTAACACCATTATCGCTAGGGATTACGACAAGATCGATGTGGCGATCGGAGTCGGCATTGAAGTCCAAACTAAGAGCCTGTTTGCCGTCAATTTTAATAGTGCTTTGAGCATCCCCGAATCCTAATCCTGTGATCGTCACTGAATCAGATTGAGCGTCGAGCGTTGCTTGACCGTCAAGGCCAGCAAGATTGAATTCCCAGCTTTTGTCATCTTGAATGGTTCTTAGGTCAACTTCTCCAACATCGACCAGGAAGCTGAGTGCTTTAGCCGCACCATCAAGAGTCACCTGCACTGTCGGTTCGTTTGCGCCAACTTTAAGGCCGTAATCTCCTCCGGCAACATCGATATCACGAAGAACCGAAAGAGATGCCGAAACTTTATTCGGTCCGTCAACTTTTACTTCTCCTCGTACACGGCCTTTGAAGGTTTTAGGAAGTTCTGTTCCATCTTCAATCAGATCTAAAGATTCAAGAAATTCTAAGGCGCCATCGATACCATCTAAGTCTATTTCGGCGGCAACCAAGTTACTGTGAAATTCCGCCGAAAAAGGATTGTCACGATCAGGACCAATGAGTAAATCGATATCAACGGCATCTTCTTCGGGAGATGTGACGCGGAGACGAATCTGTGCTTTGTCGACATCGGTAATGCAATCACTCGGGAACATAGGATCGGCTTCGCCGCAAATACTTTTCCCGTCTATGAGATAAGTGATTTCCGTTTCGTTTGAACTTTCGACGTTTGTCTCCTTAAAGACGGTTTGCTTAAGGTAATCGGCAAGTTCGGCTCGGTCGATTTTGAGGCCACCGAGCTCAAGTCCGAGTTCATCGGGTTCGCAATTGGATCCCACTACAGAATCTTCTGATGCAGGTTCGCAAGTCTGCATAGCGGCTCCGAACATGCTTTCAAGGACATTAGATTCTTCAAGGAAGTTGCCGTTGGTTAAGGTTGTGTTAACGGCGTTTTCAGTGTTTGCAGCCACAATTTGATGGACTTGAGAGGTAGTTATTTTTTCTCCGTCATCAGGTCCACAAGCGATGGTTAAAGTTGTGATTCCAAGTAGTGCGTAGATAGGTAATTTCATTTTAGCTCCTAGAGTGTTTCGTTCCGAATTGGATAAGGGCGAGTACTGCTTAAAACGTGCCAACAATAAGCGGCGATGTTTTGGTGTGAGGTGTAAAAGGTTTGGATAGCTTTTGCTCCAACATGGACAAAAATGTTCCGTAAGGGGTAGTTTGAAGCGATGATTTCCCGAAGATTTTCGTTCATTTTAGAACGAAGTAATGATATCGGCATCATAAGTTGTATTTTAGTAATGAGGTTTTTTATGTCTGGTGTTTCAAAAGAGAATATGACGCCACTGGAAAGTTTTGATCAAATGATAAGCTATTTTCAGGAGGGGATCAAAACTATTTCGCAACGCCGCATCGGAACCGAGCACGAGAAGTTTCTTTTTAATAAAACGAGTGGCAAACTATTACATTTTGAGGGGCCATGCGGAATCGATGCCATTCTTGGTAAATTAGAAGAGCGTTACGATTGGGAGCCAGCTTTTGATGCCGGAACGCGAGTCGGATTGACGGGCTCTGATGGAGCAATCTCTTTGGAGCCCGGCGGACAATTTGAGCTATCCGGTGCCATTCGGAAGACTATTTTTGAAACCCAAGCCGAGCTTACTCGCCATTTTGAACAGTTAAACGCGGTAACAGAAAATGTAGCTCCGGTTTGTTGGGGACTCAATCCCTGGGATAAGCTAGATGAAGTCCCGTGGATGCCAAAATCTCGTTATGCGATCATGAAATCTTATCTTCCAACGCGCGGAAAACTTGCGCATTGGATGATGAAGATGACCTGCACGATTCAGGCTAATTTAGATTATACCTCAGAGGCTGATGCCGTCGACGCTGTTCAACTTGCGATGAAGGTCACACCTTTTGTGAACGCGTTGTTTGCAAACAGTCCTTGGAAAGAAGGCAAACCCTCTGGATTTGAATCTTACCGCGGCCAGATCTGGACACAAACCGATAATGATCGAAGCGGTATCCCCGAATTTATGTTTGGAAACGATTGGGGATTTGTTGACTACATGAATTGGGCGATCGATGTGCCGATGTTTTTCATTCAACGTGAAGAGGCATTAATTGATATGTCTGGGCATTCCTTTCGAAGCTTTTTTGAAAATGGTTTTGAGGGATATAAACCGACGATGGGCGATTTTGAACTTCATCTTTCTACGGTTTTCCCAGAAGTCCGTCTTAAGAAGTACTTCGAAGTACGTTCGGCTGATGGTGGACCCTTTGAGAATATCTTAGCCTTGCCTGCGTTTTGGAAAGGGATTATTTACGATGATGCCGCTCGAAAAAAAGCAAAAGCGCTTTTAGCCGATTTAAATTATGCCGAACACCAAGAAGTCATTAAGGCTGCAAGAGAAGAAGGGCTGTCCGGAGTGACTTCGAAGGCGAATATTGCTGAAATTTGTTCTCAGTTGGTAAGCTTTGCTAGCGAAGGTCTCGATAACTTGAAAGAAGTGGGCGGCGAATCAGAATCCATATTTCTAGAGCCCTTGAACGCGCGTCTCAAAGTGAAGGCGGGCAGATTTTCAAATGAATTGGCCGAATGCGATCGTCTGACAATGATTGATCGTCACGATGCGCTGGCTTCTTTCCGTATGTGAGTTTCTTAGACACAATCTAACTTTTCCTGATGTTGCACGAGCTTTTGAAAAGTTTGTTTTCTTTGGTTGAACTCGACTCTTTTTATAGTCAGGATAATTGCATAAAGATTTCAACTAAAAGGATCCGACATGAATTTCCAATCTCTTTTTGTTTTCGCTGTCGTGAGTGTTTTCAGCGCAAGTAGTTGCCTCTTTTTCGGGGGGGCAGATGACGACAATACCGATAATGGAAACAATAAGATTAACAACTTGGGTAACAATTCAAATAATGGATCCAATAATAAAGCCAATAATGGTTCGAATAATTTAAACCGCCCTTTTTGTGGTGATGGACTAATAAATAATGTCGAAGAGTGTGATGGGACAACTATTGATCCAATGGACTCCTGTGCAAGCGTTGTCGGTCCTAGTTCTGTCGGCGAGTTGACGTGCAACAGTTGCACACTCAATGTTGATAATTGTTCTGAATCGACATTTTGCGGAACCGAGCGTTCGGAGTGCCAACCTGATAGTCCGCCGCCAACGTGCGGGGATGGCTATAGAGGAATTCAAACCTGCGGGGACAACTGTCGGTTAGATCGTTCGGGATGTATTCCTACCTACGATCAGATAGCGGCAGGCCGGACGCATACCTGTGGACTTCGTAAGGATGGAAGAGTTCAGTGTTGGGGGGATGATCAACTAAGGCAGTTGACGCCACCAGAGGGAATCAGATTTTCTCAAATTAGTGCCGGAACTTGGCATACATGTGGAATTGCTGACGACGACACCCATACCGTTTATTGCTGGGGCGGAGAGGATGATGAATCTAACGCGCCGTCTGGATCTTTTCGTTCCGTGAGCGCTGGTCACAAATATAGTTGTGCCATATCCGATAATGATGTGGCCGAATGTTGGGGACAGGTCCCTGACGACGTCAATTTCTTGGATTCGTTGAAGCCGATTTCGATTTCAGCGGGGAAAACACACGTTTGCGTTGTCTATTTAACCAATCAATTAAACGCAACAGGGCCTGTATACTCGCTGGAATGTACGGGTACTGGAGAGGGTATACGTAATGAGGTCCTTTGGAATGCGCGTGCAATATCAGCTGGCGATAGTTACAACTGCTACATTGAAGGCAATGATTATTTGACGTGTGCGGATCGCCGAGCTCAAGACGATAAGCCAACCGTCGTAACAGACTATCCAAAAGTCCAATTTACCGAGATAGATACCGGTGGGAAAATAGCATGTGGTATTGTGAAAGCAGATGGCGTCGCCGCATGTTGGGGTCACGAAACATTTTTACAACCCCCTCCAGATCTCGTTATGGAAAAGATTAGCGTTGGAGAAGCGCACGCATGTGCTTTGGATGAGTTTGGAATCGCCTATTGTTGGGGCGGGGATCCGGCCGAAGATTATGGACAGACGGTGGTTCCCTACGATTAAGTCCATGTCCAGCCTATCCATTTATGAAGATTTAAAAGGCGTTGTGCAAACTCAAGCTTATCTTAGAGTTCCGATCGGCAAAAATAGCTAACTTCCATTAGTCTGGGGAGAAAATACTTGAATGGGTCGATTCCTTCACAGGTATAGAGCGCGCTGTAAAAATAAGGGAAAAATCCTCTTCGCTAAGCGAACGTAAATGGGTTTCCTTCAAGCTTTGAACGTAACTTTCGTCGTGACAGCAATCGCAACACGTCAGATCTTCGGGAGAATAACTCCCAAAGATCTCGTAAAGATGTTCCAAGGTATCTGACATCTCAATCCTCGGCTGGTTCGCCTGATTGGGCCATCTTGACAATCTTAGGGTCAAAGCGGGCAATCGTCTCGACCAAATCGTTCTGCTGCGCCATTACTTTTTCGATGTCTTTATAGACATCAGGCGACTCATCAATTCCAGCCGAAATCAAAGTCACGCCACGATCGTTTAAGGTTTTCTTAACCGACGACCACGTGATTGTTTTCTTCGCGGCGGTTCTAGACATGACACGACCGGCACCATGGGCACACGATTCCAAAGACAAGGCTTCGCCTTTTCCGCGAACCACAAATCCAGGGTCGGCCATGGAACCTGGAATAATTCCAAGTACACCTTTACCTGCCGGAGTCGCGCCTTTGCGATGAACGTAAACATCTTTACCATTATGATGTTCTTTCCACGCAAAGTTATGGTGGTTCTCAACGTCCGCTAAAACTTTGGCACCCAAGTGACGACGCATCGTATCGTGAATACACGCGTGATTCGCTTCGGCATATTTTCCCATTAAATTCATCGCGTACCAATATTCCTGTCCTGCTTCAGAATCCATATCTAACCACGAAAGATGGGCCAATTCTTTGGGCAACTCTGGGTGTAAAGAACGCGCCAACTTCGAATAATATCCGGCCGTCATTGCCCCTGGTCCGCGAGAACCAGAGTGTGAAAGAAAGGCCAAATATTGCCCGGCATCCAAACCAAGGTCAGGTTCCAATAAGGTTAAGGTTCCAAACTCAACGAAGTGATTCCCAGAACCCGAAGATCCCAATTGCTTCCAAGCTTTGTCTTTGACCGATTTTGTAATTTCGGTGGCGTTCCAGTCTTCTTCCAAAACCGCGTGATCGCGACGGTGTTTAGGCTGAAATCCGGCACCCATACCAAAACGTGTTTCGTGTTTAATTGCATTAATAAGTCGGTCTTTTTCACCTTTTAACGCTGATACCGGCATATCGTAGACGGACAACTTCATCCGACATGCGATATCAACCCCCACAGCGTAGGGAATAATAGCATTCTCGGTCGCAAGGACTCCGCCGATCGGCAGACCATACCCGCGATGCGCATCAGGCATTAACGCACCTGCAACGGTTATAGGCAGACGGCAGGCGTTCTCCATCTGTTGAATCGCTCCCGGATCGATATCGCTGGCATAAATTGACCAAGGCGCAGGTGCGTCTCTTTCGATAAAAGGACGAGTCGTGTTAGCCTTAAACGCACAGGCGAGTTCACCGAAAATGTTGTGGGTCTCGAATGGAATCGGATAGGCGATGAGTTTCTTAAACTCTTCGCGAATTTCGTTCGCATTCAATCCACTTCTTCGTGCCGCTCCAACAGTTTTAAGGGCAAGTTTTGTAAGGTCTCCGCGAGGGAATCCAAGATTTCTAAGTTCACGTGCTTTCATCATATCTCCTTTGATGATTTTACATAGAGCACAGGCCGTGCCAGAAGTTCGGAGCACGAGAATCTGGCTTAGATACGGGGTGGGTGTAGATCTTACTTTTAAATTGTTTCGAAATATATATCTTAAAAGATATGCGTTTATTTTGAATTATATATCATTATCGGAAGTTCTGTATTGCCCAGACTCGGTTGTTACCTTCATAAGACCCACAAGCAACCTGAGAAAAGCGCGGGTTGGTCATATTCAAGTAATGTCCGTGCGCGGAGAAGGGGGTTCCGGGACCCTCATTCCACATCTGTTGAAGGCAGGTACCGATAACTTGGTCTTGGGAACCGTAACGAGGACACTCGTTTTGTCCGCTACCTCCCTGGCAGATGCCAGCACTAAAAGCGGCATGAGGTTGGTTTCGGTCGCTATCATATTGCGCTTGGTCGTTTGCGCATTGTTCGCCGTCGGTCCACCGCTTCAATGGAGGAAGGCATTGGCAATGAGCTCGGAATTGATTGATCCGGTTTACGCAATCGATACTCGGATTTCCCCTTGAGGGCGGTGGAGCTGGGGCACAGTTCGGTGTCGGTGTGGCCTGCAGAGAACAATTTGCGAGTACATCTACAAATTGCATGACCTCTCCTTCAGGCGTCGGTTTCATATCCACCTTAGGAGTGGTGTTCATGTCCATTTTTCCAATAGTCGACCCGCTATCGCTCGGAACGCTGTTGTCCATATCGAGTTGGTCTTTTTGATTGCCTGCATCGTTGTGGGTTGGCGTCGCACCGGCGCCTTTCTTTGTCTCGTCATCTGTCGTGATAATGATGATTGGATCTTCTGACTCTGTATCCGCTGCGCCGGTTCCTGAATTACAACCGACGGATAAAAGTAATGAGGCGACTATGCAGGCTTTCAGCACGTTAAAGGCTCCGTTAAAATTTTGATGTTTTCTCATTTTACAGTTTTTGGTTCGTCTAGCAAATCATCGCATCGTCTTGAGTTGGGAACGCCGATAGGCTTGTGAGCGATGTGAGATCGATGATAGAAAAATATCAACATCAAAATTGGCTAAATATTGCAGAATATAAAAAAAATACTGATCGTGGACGACGACGCCAGCATTCGAAAAGTGCTTCGTTTCGCTTTAGAAAAAGCCGAGTTTTCGGTCATCGAGGCCGAAAATGGCGAGGTTGCTCTGACGCTATTTCACTCAGCCGATTTCATCGTTTTGGATGTCATGATGCCGAAGATGGACGGGATTAAAACTTGTGCAAAAATTCGTGAACATTCTGCTATTCCAATTCTCTTCTTGAGTTCCCAGGATGATGAATTTGATCGGATTCAGGGTTTGGAAATCGGTGGCGATGATTACTTGACTAAGCCGTTCTCTCCTCGAGAACTCGTCGCACGAGTGAAGGCTATCTTTCGAAGAACCGCCGATCATCAATTAGAATCAACCCCGCCCGACGGAAGTGAAGGGACGATTAAATATGGAAAATTAGCGCTCGATCTCAAGGGGGTCATCGCAACCTGGGATTCGCAAGTGGTGACAATAACGCGAAGCGAATTCGAAATTCTTGAACGTTTCATCGGTTCACCCGATCGTGCCTTTCGCCGCAACGAGTTGATGCGCGGCCAAGTCGTTTCGGATCGCACAATTGATAGCCATATTGGTCATCTTCGCAAAAAATTCGCCGAAGTAGATGCCGTTGTTATCGATACCGTACACGGGATCGGCTACCGCCTTAGTAGTTGCCAATGATGCCTCGCCTGCGGACTATTCTAATCCTAATTAACGCTGTGGTTTTGTTTCTTCCTTTCTTGGGAGTCGGTGCGCTTCGAATTTATGACAGTGAGTTGATCCGGCAAACCGAATCCTCGTTGATCGCCCAAGGAGCTTTTGTTCAGGCCATTTACCGCGAAAGCTTGCGTCGCGAAATGGGAAGTTTAATCGACGTCGGTGGGATAAACTTTAATAATAGTCAATTAGAGGTCGATGGGATGACTCCGATTTATCCGGAAATAGAACTTGCAGAGGCAAAGATCTACCCGCCCGCGCCACCGGCTATTGTTTCTGAATTTGAAGGAGAACCTAAAAGTAGAATCGCGGGTCAGAACATCATTGGGCTGCTTAAAGACGCTCAGTCGGTTACCTTGGCAGGAATTCGAGTTGTTAATACAAAAGGGATAGTTGTCTCAAGTACTCGCGGCGAGATAGGAGAATCTCTATTCCATAGAGAGGAGGTTTCCGGCGCTTTGAAAGGATCGGTCATGCGAGTTCTACGACAGCGGATTTCGGATAGTCCAGACCCGTCTTTAGATTCTATTAGTCGTAGAACTAAAGTACGTGTGTTCATTGGCTTACCTATTGTTGAGAATCATCGAATTGTTGGCGCGGTTATTTTATCTAGAACTCCGCTGAGTTTGCAGAAGGCGATCTATCAAAATCGAATTCTGTTTATCGGTTTTTTTATCTTCATTATTTTCGTTGCGTTATCGATTTCAGTCTTAACTGCCGTCACGATTCAGCGTCCAATGACACGTCTTTTGAAGCAGATGAGAGCGATAGCTAAGGGAGAAAAAGTAAGTCTGCTTACTAAACCTCGAACCAAAGAGATTGACGAACTCTCACGCGCGCTAGTCGAAATGGCTCACAAAATCGAGCATCGTTCGAGCTATATTTCTAATTTCGCAAGGACCGTATCTCATGAATTTAAAACGCCCATTGCTTCGATTCGTGGAAGTGTTGAGTTATTGAACGATCATTTTGAATCGATGTCCGACAAGGAACGAGATGAATTCCTCATGGTAATCGATGGAGAAAGTAAGAGGATTGACGAGCTTCTCAACGGTCTGCTTTCTTTAGCGAAGGCAGATATGGGAGAATCTGACCGAAGAACGGTTAAATTGGGAGCAGCTTGTTCGACGATTATCGCAGGTATGAATCTGCCCGAAGTATTAGAGTTGATTGAGTCTTACGACGATTTTTCTAGCGTAATTGTTAACGACGCGATCCTTGAAAGCGCGCTAAGAAACCTTATTGAAAATGCCGTTCAAGCGAATAGTAAAAAAATTCACCTTAGTGTTTTTTCCAACGAGGACGCCGTGATTCTTAGAATAGAAGACGATGGCGATGGAATTGCCGAAGCCGATTTTAAAAAGGTCTTCGCTCCTTTTTTCACCACCAAAAGAATTGAGGGGGGAACAGGACTTGGATTGGCTATAATTTCCGCGATGCTTTCAAATGTTGGTGCCTCGATTCACATCGTGAAGAGCGGCGCGGATGGCACAATTTTTGAGATTTCTTTTCCTCGATAAAGCCAAAAAAAGTCCGCCAGAAGGCAGACTTGTTTCGTCGCGTTGTGTAGAGCTTATTTCTTCAAAAGGTCACGAATTTCAGCAAGCAATACTTCGTTTGCTGGCGTTACCGCTTCGTCTTCTGCTTTTTTCTTAAGCTTAGCGATGTTCTTCACGATTAAGAATAAGACAAAAGCAACCATTACGAAGCTAATGCAAGCTTGGATGAATTTACCGTAATTAACGGTGATAGCTCCAGCTTCCTGCGCAGCAGCGATAGTGGTGTAAGGTCCGGTAACGACGGCACCTTCTTTAAGAACGTAGTTCATGTTTGAAAAGTCTGCGCCATTCATAAGTAAGCTTAGAAAGGGCGTGAGTACATCGGCAACGAGGACGGTGATGATTGTACCGAACGCGGCTCCAATAATGATACCGACTGCCATATCTACCATATTACCTTTGACGGCAAAATCTTTGAATTCTTTTAACATTTTTAGCTCCATGTTTCGGGAGAGCGAAAGGCTCTTCCCAGTAGTTATAATGCAGGCGTGTTATTAGTCTTAATAGTTAGGAAAGCAAGTCTAAAAAGAGCACTTGCGCAAAATTTGCGGCGATTTTCGGGACTTTTGTCGTGGTCGCTCCACGGATTAGATTCGGTAAATTTTATCCGCGATTCGTGGCGTTCTTTGTCATTCGGGTCCAGTTTCTACTCGCGTCGATAATCGTTTTAATGTTAGGTTTGCTTTCAACGGAAAAGGAATGTTTTTCATGGGGTTGGGGAAGAAAGTTATGAAATATTTTGATGAAGTATTCGACCTTCAAAGCACCTTTTGTTATGACCTTTTTAAACATGTGGCTGCACATAAATTTGGGTACGAGTTATGAAATATATTTTATCGCTAATTTTACTTTTGGTTGTCGCTTGCGGTGAAGATGTTCAACCGCAGAATGAATTTATGCCACGCACGGAAACGGAAAGATCTTCTTGTTCAGGCTGTCTCTCGGAAAGCGAATGTAGAAGTGGCGTAGATGATAGTGCTTGTGGTGCGGGCGGTGAGGTCTGTGTCGTATGTGAAACGGGTTATATTTGTGATGAAAATCGAGAATGTTCAATCCCGCCGGAATGTACTCCAGAAAATTGTGAGGGATGTTGTCAGGCGAACGGTCGTTGCGAAACTGGAGATAGCGAGAACGCGTGTGGCGCGGGCGCGGCGGCATGTCTTGCTTGTTCAGCGGGGTGGACGTGCGAGCTAGGAGATTGTATCCCACCGGCCGAACTATGCGGTCCGGAAAACTGCGCGGGATGTTGCGATGAATTAGGGGTATGTAAAACTGGTGATTCGGACATGTTGTGCGGATTAGGTGGGGGCGTTTGTTCGAGTTGTTCTGCGCCAGAAATCTGTGCTGCGGGTAGTTGTTCGGATGCTAATTCTTGCGCTAATACATGTACTGGTTGCTGTGTAGGAGAGACCTGTATTAATCCCACAAGCGATCAGCAATGTGGTTTGAATGGCCAAACATGCTTGGATTGCCCAGACGAACAGATTTGCGGTGCGGGCGTGTGTCAGACACCGTCTTTTTTCGACGTGGAAATTATTTCGACGGTGGTTGCCCCAACTAAGCCGAATGGATCCGGATGGGATAGCTTTAACGGCACGCCGGAACAATATATTGAAGTGCTATCTTTCGATCCAACGGCGGCAGAAAGGCAATACTCGGCGAGTACTGGCGAGGTTTCTGCATTGAATCATTCTTGGAATCAGGTACTAGACATGAATATTCCCCTTGCCGCTATCCAGCACAATTTCGCTATTTCGATGAAGGAAGGCGATTCGGCGAGTGCTGACGATCTGATTTGTTCGTTCGAAAATATTCCGGTCGACGCTGATGTCCTCTTGGGGAGTCCCACGACTTCGACGTGTGTGAAAGATTCGAGAACAACAATCACCTGGCGCCTCATTCCGCAATGATAAAGAGAAGATGTATGGAAAAAAGTAAGCTTAGTTACAATTTTATTATAACTGCTTTATTTAGTCTTTTGGCAAGCCATGCTTCGGCTGAGAATCTGACAACTTTGTTCGATTCTGAATATGCGGTTGGCGGCAATATGTTCGACGTCGTAGCTTTAAATGACGTCGTGATTCAAAGTTTCGCCGGAAACTATAGTCCGGGCAATCACACCGTTGAGATTTGGCATAGACCTTCTTCCTACGCGGGGTTTGAAAGTTCTGCGAACGGTTGGTCTTTAAAGTCGACGTCGTCAATTACCAGTGCCGGGTCAAATTTGCCGACCTCGATCCCCGCAACTCATACGATCAAAGTTCCTAAAGGAGAGACACACGCGTTCTATATTACGGCGCAAACAGCTGTTCAAGAATACGATGCCGGAACATTGGTAGGAAGTATCCTCGCGGCAGATTCAAATCTACAAATTTTAGAAGGTGCGGCGATCGGGTATCCCTTTGGAACTAAATACGACCCCAGAAATTGGAACGGAACGATAACTTACACGCCGGTAACAGCCAGTCCGGACATTGCGGTCCCGGCAAATAAAACGATTGATGAAGATGAAACGAGTTCCGAGGATTTTTTAATTGATGATAGTTTCTACGCAGCCAACGAACTCATCGTTAGCGCGACATCGTCTAACTTGGCGCTCGTTCCCAATGGAAATATTGGGCTGGTCGGTACAGGCTCTACCAGAACTATTAACCTTACACCTGTTTCTAATGTTTCCGGATCGACGACGATTTCGATTAAAGTGAATACCCCGTCAGGTCGAACGGTAACAGATACGTTTGATCTCACAGTGTTGGACGTTAACGATCCGCCCGTGGCAAATTCTCTCTCTATTTTTACCGACGAGGACACGAATATCGGGGTGATTTTATCTGCGAGCGATGTCGAAACCGTTGGACTAAATTACGTTGTTGACCAATCGCCGGCTCATGGAACCTTACTTGGATCAGCACCTAATCTGACCTATCGGCCAAATGCAAACTATTTCGGTACCGATACGTTCACTTTTCATGCAAATGATGGCGACTTGGACTCCAGTATTGCGACGGTTTCGATCAATATCGCATCGGTTAATGACTTACCGACTGCAGATTCTCGGTCCTTTTCAACAGGCGAAGATGTCGCTTTCTCGTTTTCGTTGACGGGTTCAGATATTGAAAGTGCTTCGATAAGTTATTCGATTGTAGACGCGCCTATGTTTGGTTCTTTATCGGGTACAGCGCCTGACTTAACGTACACACCAAATTTAAATTATTCTGGTCAGGATAGTTTTACTTTTCGTACGAGTGACGGGCCGGGGACTAGTGCGTTAGCGACGATTTCAATTTCGATTTCGTCGTCCAACGACGCGCCTCGTTTCGTTGCACCGACACCGAATGAAGGTGAGGTTATCAATATCCAAGAGGGGCAACTTTTTTCTACGTCGTTTGTGGCCGTCGATCTCGACGGTGATCCGCTTACGAAAAATATTTTGAACGCTCCTCAAGGATCTATGTTCAATCCCGTCAGCGGCGTTTTTTCGTGGACGCCCAATTTTCAAGATGCCGGTCAACACGTGATCAACGTTACTGTGTCCGATGGACAGGTTGTGGTCACGCGTCAAATCACGATCAATGTTATTGGTATTGATAACGACAACGATGGGCTTTCAGATAATTGGGAATTGCAAAATGGCTTATCGCCAACGACCAACGATAGTGACAACGATACTATTTCAGACTTTGAAGAAGTTGGCCCGTCTCTTGACAATCCACGTGACACTGATCGAGACGGAACGATAGACGCGTTAGATCAGGATTCTGACGACGACGGACTACCCGATTCGGTTGAGGCCGGTGATATGTTAACCGATACGACGGCGCTGAATACAGATACTGACAGCTTGCCGGATTATCGCGATTTGGATTCTGATGATGATAATATTAATGACAGTGGTGACAATTGCCCGATCCTTGAGAACCCGAATCAAATGGATTTAGATCAGGATTCTATTGGTGATATTTGTGATAGCGATATCGATGGCGATGGATTGGAAAACGAGCTGGAGATTGGTTTTTCGATGGATCATTTATCAGCGGATTCGGACAATGACTCCATTCCGGACGGTATAGAAATTTTTGATATGACTAGTCCCCGTGATTTCGATCAGGATCAAACAATTGATGCGTTGGACTCGGACAGTGATGGCGATGGAATAGACGACAGTATTGAAGCGGGCGATTTCGATTTACTAACCGAGCCGATTGATACCGATGGTGATGGTTTCGCTGACTACGTCGATATCGATTCGGACGACGATACGATAAATGACCAAGTTGATAATTGTCGTATCGTTGATAACACTGATCAAGCTGATAACGATTCAGACGGAACCGGAGACAAATGCGACATGGATTTTGACGGTGATGGTATCTCCGATAATTCTGACAACTGCATTTCGGTTGAGAACCAAGATCAAGCCGATCTCGACAACGATAATATCGGAGATGTGTGCGATTCGGACTTAGATGGAGATGGGGTTATTAATACCGATGATAATTGCCCGGAACTGGAAAATGGCGATCAGTCAGATATAGATAACGACCAATTGGGAGACTTATGCGACGAAGATACCGATGATGATGGTATTGTCGATGTTTCGGACAATTGTCCTAATATTGGAAACGCAGACCAAGACGATTTAGACGATGATGGTCAAGGTGATGTTTGTGATATGGATATCGACGGCGACAATGTGGAAAATGATAATTGTCCATTAGCAGCTAACAAGCGGCAAGAAGATAGAGACGATGACGGGATAGGTGATTTGTGTGATCCTGACATTGACGGAGACGGAATCGATAACCTAGACGATAATTGTCCTTCAAGCATTAACCAAGATCAGCTGGATGAAGATGGTGATGGGCAGGGAGATCTTTGCGACGAAGATTCGGACACTATGATTCGAGAAACGGCGTGTAACGATGGAGCCGATGACGATGGTGACGAACTCGTCGATTGCCAGGACCCTGATTGTTCTGAAGAGCCTGCCTGCGATGATGCTGATTGGTATTTTGAATCCCCAGCAGAGGGAGAAGCGTGTGCTTGTCGAATAAATCAGAATTCTAAATCTTCGCCATGGCTTCTTCTCGTCATTTTTGCGATGGTGGGAAGTCGTATTCGTTGGAGTAAAAATGATTGAGTCAAACGATGAAACGCGCAGGGCAAAATGTCCGATCTGTCGCATCAAGGTAGAGTTCCGGGACGAGGGAAATAACACTTTCCCCTTTTGTAGCGATCGTTGCCAAATGCACGATCTCGGTAATTGGATTAACGAAGCCTACACACTTCCGATAGATCAGAATTCAACAGAACGTAAACTCGTAGAAGATTTCGCTAAAAATCTCGAGTCTTGATCTCGTCTTAAGTCAAACTAAAACCGCCCATATTTTCAGGGTTAGGAAGTGCTGAAGTACCAGTGTACTTTTTCAGCGAATTCTATTTTTTGAACCCCAACTTCAAACGCATCTTCCAAAATATCGGTTGTCATCTCTTTTGTGTCGCAGATAAGTTCGCCCCGACTATTAAGAACGAGTATGCGATCAAATATTTGTGTCGCGATATCGATATTGTGTACGGCGGCGATTACGGTGTCACCTTCGCTACATCCTATGTGTTGCCATAATCTCAACTGAAATTTTACATCGAGTGCAGAGGAAGGTTCATCGAGTAAGTAAACTTTTGGTTCTCGTACAAAGCTCCTTGCGAGTCGAGCTCGCTGATACTCGCCACCGGAAAGTGTAGAAATGGGGCGGTTTTGTAGGTCCGATACATCAAATAACTGCATCGCGTCTTTTATTCGTTTTTTCTGCGTCACCGATAGGTGCTCAAAACGGCCTTGTTCTGAAAAGAGTCCCATTTCGATGAATTCTACAACCTCAAGATTGATTGAGGTATGTTTTCCGAACTGCGATAAGTAGGTTACCAAACAAGAACGCTGGCGGTTCGACTTGTTCGATAAATCATCTCCGAAGAGTTCGATATTCCCCATTTGGGGCTTTTCTAGACCTGATAGTAGATTCAATAACGTGGACTTCCCAGAACCGTTCGGTCCGATGATAGCCACCTTTTCTCCCGAATAAATTTCCAGATTAATATTTTGAAAGTACGTGATATCAGGATTGTAGCTAAAGGCTAGATTGGTAACCGAATAGACTCTACTTGCTTTATCCATGAGAACTCCTCATGTGCATTTTCAGGAAGGCTAGGAAAATCGGTGCACCTACGATCGCTGTAACAGCACCAACGGGTAGGGTTGTTTCAAATGCATGAAAGCTAACACGGGCAACAGTATCTGCGACGCACAGAAACAGAGCCCCAGCCATGGCAGCTAAGGGAAGGAGTGCCCTGTGTCTCGGCCCGATCCAAATACGGACGAGGTGGGGGGCAACTAAGCCCACGAATCCAATCAGACCGGTAAAACTAACGGCTACGGCAACGGCTAGGCTGCATATGATTATCAGTAGTAATCTGACGCGATTAGGGTCGCTTCCAAGTGATTTTGCTTCCTGGTCGCCCAGGAGTAATAGATCTAAATCTTTTGCAAAAAATAACGATAACAGCAGAGTAAAGAGGGTTACGAATAAGACCAGGGTGAGATCGATAGCTTCCAGATTTTCGACCGAAGATAAAGTCCCGACTAAATAGAATAGGATCTCTTGTGATTTTTGGGCCGAAATTACCGATCGCAGGCCTAGAATAATTGCGCCGCAAAATGAGTTAATCATTACGCCAGCGAGAAGAACAACATAACCGGCAGCACGGCCTTCGGCCCATCCGGCGATGAATGAGATAACGACGATGACCATTAACGAGCCGATGCCGGCTCCCATCCACGGAAGGGATCCCAGAATCGCGATGGATACTGTGGCCCCCAACGCAGCTCCTCCTGAGACACCGAGAATATAGGGATCAGCAAGAGGGTTTCGGAAAAGAGATTGGAAAATAGCGCCTACGAGTCCTAGTGTTGCACCAATGAGGAGGCTAAAGCCTGTGTGTGGTACTCTTACGCCACGGAGTATGGAAAGCGTAGTAGGGTCGTTTTTAAGTACGCCAGTGAGAATTTCGAATGGTCCGAGATTACTCGTGCCTACACTAAGGGAAAGTAAAGCCGCGATACCTAAAGCCACCATTAAAATCGTAAAAACGACTTTATTTGATCTCACTTCGATGCCTTGGTTATTGCTGTTTTTAGAAAGCTAAACATCTGTCCAATTCTCGGACTTGGTCGCATCAGGTCATTATTTTTTAAACGAACGACGTTCCCATCTTTCATAGCACGAAGTTGAGAGGGAAGCGGTGGATGTTCTCCGAAGCTTGCGTCTATGATCAGCATCGGGTCGAGCGCAATCAGTTTTTCATTATCGAGCTGCGGGTAAGGCATTCCGGATTGCATTATGTTTTTCCCGCCGGCTCGTTTGATAAGTTCATCCATAAAGGTGCCTGGACCGGCTGCGATAATAGGAGAAAGACCAAATATAACGAGTACCGAGGGTCTCGAACTTTGGTTTTCAACCAAAATGGGTTCTAATTCTGAGCGCATTCTGTCACTCAGGTTTCTGGTTTCATCTATCTTGAATATTTTCGCGAGGGTTTCCGGAACGGTTAGCACATCGTCAACTGTTTCGACCTTCATCCATATGCTTCTAATTTTTGATTTGGTTAGAATTGCCTCTGTTTTTTCGCGTTGGGAGGAATCGACACCGACCACAATCGTCGGTTTTAAGGCAATTATTGTTTCCAAGTCAGGATCGGTATGACCACCGACTTTGGGTATGTTTTGGGACTCTTTGGGAAAGTTACAAAACTTTGAGACGCCGACAATTTTATTTCCCAAGCCTAGCTCGAATAAAAACTCGGTGATACTAGGAGCAGTGGAAACGATTCTTAAATTCGATGAGAGGGTTTTTACCTTTGTTTCATAAGGGTTTGACGGATTTATGATTGTTAAAGGGAGTTCTTTGCCGGCAGTCGTCGACGCGGTGTTTTTCAGCGTGTCATTTTCTTTATGGGATTGGCAGGCGTAGAGGCTCACGCACAGTACGAATATTATTTGGATTATTGGAGAGGTTCGGTACAATGGATCTACCTTCTTACGCGTGATTAGCACTAGGAACTTTATTTATGGGTAAAGAAACTCTACCGCAAGGGGAAGTTGATGCACTTATCAAAGAGTTTGAAACGAAGTTGGGTCGACTCAAAAATACCTACGAGCAGTATTTCATGGGGATGGAACGGGTCCCCCCCAACACGCAACGTAAGGAAGTCGTTCGTCTAGCGCAACGTTTGGACAATCTCTATACTCAAAGCACAGCGGGTAGATTTCGTATTAGAGCGGTCGTCCAACGATATAATACTTATAAAATATATTGGAATCGAACCTGTAAACAAATTGAAGAAGGGACCTACGTACGGGATATACAGCGCGCACGCAGGAATCAGAAGAACAGGGAGGATCGGGAGAATGCCGAAGCGAAAGATTCGGGCCAACCGATCGGGCAGGCCGCTGACGGAGCATTCGATCTCGATTTCGATCTAGATCTCAATTCGATTGATCTCGGTACATTTTTGGAAGAACCGAAACCAGCGAGTATGCCCGAAAAGCCTATGCCGGCAGTTCCCAAAGCAGCTGCGCCAGCGCTTGCTTCTTTGGCAGCTGCAGAACCAACGCCTCGTCCCATGGGTGACGATCGTGCCGCTAAACTGGCTCGCCTTAAACGCAAGATCAAGCCTTCGGATTCGAGTAAGATTCGGGGGGCGAGCGTTGATAGCACTGCTACACCATCGAGTAGTCCTGCTGCACTAAAGGCCGCCCGGATTAAGGCGACTAAAGAAAAACTGGCTAAGGCGACCCAAAGAAATGTCCCGACCAAGGAAGACGGCGAGGCGCGGAGCGTCTTTAATGCGCTCTTAGCGGCTAAGCGAAAGTGTAACGAACCAACGGCCAATTTGAATTACGAAACGTTAAGAGATTCTCTCTCGAAGCAAAAACAGCATCTTAAAAAAACGCGCGGCGCAAAGAGCGTCGAGTTTAATGTTGTAATTAAAGACGGGAAAGCCTTTCTCAAGCCGGATCTTAAAAAGTAAATAGGGTTATCAATTTCGATGGGAACTAAACTAAAAGCATTAGAGTTCTTTTGTGGAATTGGCGGTTTTGCATTTGCCTCGAAAGAATTTTCGGAGAATTTAGAATTAGTAGGCGCTTGGGATAATAGCGAGCATGTTATTGATATCTATAACCGAAACCATAGGTCTAAAGCCGTCCAAAAAAATTTGGATGCCATTTCGGGACACGATATTGCTCAGCTGGATGCCGACCTTTGGTGGATGTCGCCTCCATGTGCGCCGTACACCCGACGTGGAAAACAGAAGCATCTGGCCGATCACCGAACGAAGAGTTTCCTAGCTCTCATTGAAATCGCTAACCAAGTCCGGCCCAAATATGTACTTTTGGAAAACGTTGTAGGTTTCGAATCATCGTCGGCACGTAGAGCATTGAAAACCAGATTGACGGGTTATGGTTTTTGGGACGGTCTAATATGTCCTCGTCAGAGTTTTGGTATGCCGAATCGACGGAAGCGTTACTACGCCGTTGCTTGTCGCGACCAATTTGAATTGTCGATTAACCCACCCGTTGCGAGTACGATTCAACCTTGTAGTTTTTTTTTGGACCAAGACGTGAGACGCAAGGTACCGCCAGAAATATTAGCAAAATTTAGGAAGGCAATGTTGAAGGTTGATATGGAATCGACTGATCTTTCGGTTTTCACAGGTGCCTACGCCAAATCATGGGTATTTTCCGGTTCCTATTTGCAAGCCGGCGAGGATATTGAGATTTTTTCACCGAGAGAAGTTCTCAATTTTTTGGGATTTCCGTCTGAGTTCGAATGGGGTGAGGAGACGACTGCAAGGCAGAAATACAAATACGTTGGAAATAGTCTTAGTATTCCGGTGGTTTCGTTTTTGTTATCAGAGGTCCTAAAAATCGAGGCGAGTCGTAGTTCGTAGGTGGGGGTTATCGACACCTAGTTAGGAGTTATAAAATGTGATCAATCGGGTTTTATTTGGTCGTAGCTACGTGTTATAACTGTACAGAATACCTAGCATTGGAGGTCTGATGAAATGGATGAATATGATATTGATTTTAGCACCTCTGATTTTTGGTTGCGGCGTAAATCCAGAACGAGCCGCGAATTTAGGTATCACGGATCCCGCTCTCCCCGATAAAGTTTCCGCCAAGATTCCATCTCCAACCTCAGTTAGGACAGAAGTGGTTGACGTCGAATCGAAAAAGATAGCTAGCGATGATTTAGCGCCGTCGTTTGATGAAACGTTGACTGTGGAACAGAGATGTACGGGATACGAGTTAGAAATTGAGTCAAGATTCGTTACCAAAGACTCTAATAATTCCGCAGTAGAATTCGGTCCGTATTTTTTAACGAGTCCATCGGCGTTCTCAGAAACAGCACCAGTTTTTCAAGAGACCGATTGCAGCGTTGTTCCAATAGCTTCGGACGCTCCTGATGATATCGTTTCTTTGCTGAAATCGAACGTTCAGTGGCTTCAAGCCGATGATATTCTTACAATGAAAGCTCCACTAAGAGTTGGGGAAGGCAAGAAAGGCCAAGCAAAAATAGGCAGTGTCTCCGTTTTTCGTCGTACTAGCCAGACCGAAGGTGCTTGTGCATCTAACGATGCCTTTGTGGTGTGTTCTAAATCGCGGAATCCAGTGGCTTTAAGTTTTGATATCGCAACACACTATATGCTGCGGGCGAATTTTCATCGAAAGCATGGCGCCGGCGTTCAAAAATGTGAGGATATGTTGAAAAAAGTTGTAGAATTCACATCGAAAGATCTCCAATACGATGGTAAGCTTATTTACCAAACTAATAACGATAAAAGATTGCAACCTTCAGAAATTAAGGCAACTATTGAGGAAATGAAAATCAAGGCCTCAACGATGTTGAATTCCGGTTGGTGCCAACAAACAGATAATTAAGTAAGGAACAAATTTTGGAACCTTTAATTTGCCCAGTATGTGAGACCGAGAACGGCGCTGATGCAGTGAATTGCGAAGTGTGTGGCGAACGCCTTAGTGCACTTGAGCCCGGTGAGGTCTTGTCACCAGAGGAGAATGTGTCTTCGATGTTAGCCGATTCTCAAGATGCGCCGCAAGAAGGAGACGCTTTCGGAGATAGCGCGTTTGAAGATGATGATTATCCTTCTGCTGCGGCAGATGCGGTTTCGAATGCAATATTGGAGGAGCAAGCTTCGGAGGCTTCAAATAGCGAGGCGAGGGCTTTGGATGGTGAACAAGAACACACGCCTCAGGTTCTTTATTCGCCCCTTGATGGAACAGCCTACCCAGTAGGCACGGCACAGTACGAAGATGGTTTCGGCGATATGGGCGAGGAATTGGTCGCAACCCCTCCCGAAGATATGAAGCCAGAAGATGGAAACGCGAATACTGGTCTCGAAGCAGGTGTCGTTTCTGATGGCAGTTCTGATATTGTTATTCTCAACACGCAAGCAGGTTCTGATGCAGTAGAACCCTCGGAGGCCGCAGAACCTAGCGCTGCGGACGTCTCCGAGTCGGAATCTCTTTCGGAGGACTCTTATATAGATGCAGCGGGAATTTCGGGCTCGCCCCAATTCCGAGAAATGTTTAAAAGTGTAGCCAAAACCAGGGAACCACAGGCACCATTGCCCCAACCAGGGATTCACGCGAATCCCGCGACGCTTTGCGTATACGTAAATCGAGAAGAGGCCCATCGGCACTATATTGAGCTCGATGAGACCTTATTAGGGCGTCGTGACCCTAATTCAGACGCTTACCCAGATCTTGATCTGACCTCTTTTGATGAACAAGATTTGATTTCTCGCAAACATGTCTATGTTTATCGACAAAATAAGAATTATACCCTCTATGTGGTTAGTAATGCTGGCACTCAGCTCAATAACGAACTCCTAAGTTTAGGGGATCGGCGTACTCTTAAATCCGATGACGTTATTGTTCTTGCTGGAATTCTTGCGATTAAATTTGAGCTTGCTACTTCATGACACAAACTCTCTTTAATGGTCGATACAAAATTGGGGATGTCTTTTCCGACAACGGCGGTATGGGAATCGTTTATGCAGCAGTCGATACTCTTTGTTCCAATAACCAAGTGCTTATAAAAACGACCCGTTATGATGCGGGACGTAACGCAAAGCATTTTCAATACACAAAAGAAGAAGCCGAAAAATTCGTTAAACAGACCCGCGCAATCCTTGAGTGGGAGAAGAAACTCATCGTTCGTTTTAGGAACGAAGGGCTTAATAACATACCGAGCCCAAATCACTTTTTCTATGATCGTTCGATGACCCTAAAAGAGACATACGGAAAGAACGATAGCCCGTATCAGCTTTCAGATGAAACGCTTAATTCAGAACCGTTTTTAGTTCTTGAACTTATAGACGGGACCATTCTCTCCGAAGCAATGCGAACTGAGGAGTTTCGTAAAAAGTTAGAGGTCAACTTATTGATGTTGGCCCGCGAATTGTTGACGATCTTTGTCAGACTTCATAAGCCATTCACGGTGGGGTCAGCACCAGCTTGTTTTATTTATCAAGATCTAAAACCAGCAAATATAATTTGTAGTCCTGGCGATTATTATACATTGATCGATTTTGGGGCTGTAACGATGCGTTTGGATGATAAGACCACCGAACCAACGGCAGGTTGTATTACTGCAGGATATGCAGGGCCGGAAGCCGAAGGCGGGCGCGAGTGCTATATCGATTCTAGATTCGATCTTTATTCGCTTGGAGTGACATTATGGGAAGCTGTGACCCTCATTGATCCGCAATCACGAGGCGAATTTCCTAAGCTTTCTGGCGGAGAAATGGTTGGCAAAGGGGTTTCGGACGGGTTCATTCGCTTGGTGGAAAAAGCGCTGCAACGCGATCCGGAACGAAGATTTTCTAGCGCAGGTGAAATGCGCAGGGTGGTGATGGAGACCTTGCGCAGTCGTTTGGTCGGTTAATTCCTTCAGACGATCAAATATACGATACCCAACCATAAAAATGAGAGGATGATATAGGGAATCAATGCCCCAGCGCCGGCGTAATCCTTGGCGATTCGTTGTCCTGTAAATAGTTGAATGAAAGTTATCAATGACAACAAGGATGCAAAGGCAGCGATCTGAGGCATTTCGACGAAAGTGAAGTAGATACTAATTAGCGCAACGAATCCGGTAACGAGTTCAAAGAGTGTGACTATGCCCAGTAGTAACGGAACCTGATTTTTAAATATGGATTTCTCAAAATGTCCGGTTAACCAACCGAGATTTCCGCTCCAGTCGGTGATTTTATCATGAGCTGACTGGATGAAAAGTACGCCATGAAATGCTGCCATTATGACGGAAGCGAAGATAAGAAGCCATTTATCGGTAAGTAATTCCATACAGATTCCAAAGCGTTAGTTTGCACGAATCAACAAGCACTGATATCATGAACAACGAAACCTGAACACTCCAAAGGACTGATTTGAAAGACGGCGAACTAAAAATCGGCGAACTGTTCGAGGGAAAATATAAAATTCTCCGCGAATTAGGGAAAGGCGGTTTTGGTGTCGTTTACTTGGGGTTTCAGGAGTCGATGGATCGTAAAGTTGCACTTAAAATATTGAGACCATCGGCAGTTGCGCAAAGTTCAAGCGCGATTCAACGATTTCATCGTGAAGTAAAAATTATTTCAAAGTTGAAACATCCAAATACGGTCACGATTCATGATTTTGGAGAGACGAGTGAAGGCGGCCTATACATGGTGCTTGAACACGTTGAGGGCGAGGAACTTAAGCAAATACTAAAGCGAGAAGGGCCTCAGGACGTGGTCCGTGCCGCGGAATTTGCCAAACAGATCGCCAGATCGCTGTCTGAAGCGCACGACAATGGTATCGTTCATCGCGATTTAAAACCTGCAAATGTAATGATTACGAAGTTCGGGACAGAGACTGATTTTATAAAAGTATTGGATTTTGGAGTAGCAAGTTTGCTCGATCCTAACGCGAACGAGTTGACAAGTGTTGGATTGCCAGAGGGTGAACGAGAGCTAATTGGTACACCACGCTACATGAGCCCAGAACAGGTTCGCGGCGAGATGCTGACTGGTGCAAGCGATATTTATAGTCTCGGATTGATTATGTACGAGATGATTTGTGGGCATCCGGCGGTTCGCGGCGATTCGACTATGGCTTTAATCACGCAACAAATTAGTTCGGAGCCATTGGCATTGCCGGCTCTGAGCACCCATCATCCACGTATGCAGGAGCTCGTCAGGATCGCAACCTCGAAACGAACGAGTGATCGTTTTCAGACAACGGCGCAAATGGTCGAGGCGTTGGAAACGTTTATCTTTGAACATAAAACTGGACATGGAGCAGACGGTAGCGGAGGTCTAGAGCTTGCTAGTTATGGGAATCAAACCCCACCTTGGCAGGGAAATCCTATGGGTCAAAGCGGAGGTTACCCTGTTCATCCGCGGAATGCTCAGTTTCAAAGCGGACAATATCCAAATGCTCAGTTTCAAAGTGGTCAATATCAGAATGTTCAAAGCGGCCAGTATCCGAATGCTCAGTTTCAAAGCGGCCAGCAACAGTCCATCCCTCAGTATCAAAATAGTCAATTCCAGAGCGGGCAATTCCAGCAGGCAGCACCGCCGCAGGTTCCACAACAGCGGGTAGCGCCTTCGCCGCAAGTTCGGCCAACCGCACCGCCGATACCGCGCCCATCCATTCCTATAAGTAAGAATACCGAATCCCCGACCATACAGCTTACGGATAACTCGCCGCCAATCGCAGCTCCGGCTTCACCAATGGAAAGTGCCGATTTTCAAAGCGCGATATCGTTTGATCGTAGCCAGTCAATATCGATGACAGATCTTCCACCAGTTCCAATGGATGAGGATGCCTTTGCGTTGGATGAACCGATAACCGTGTCACCTCATATACGCCCGATTTCGGAGGCAGTATCTGAGAAAGTACCCACACGATTTGTCCATCCGGTCGTTTATGTTCGCTTTTTGGTGGCAGTCCTCTTCACGGGGCTACTAGGTTACATCGGCTTTATAACGGTTGGTGCCCTACTTGGAGGTTTTTTTGACGGCGGCACCCGTTTATTTGCCTCGATTCTGGCAATTCCAATTCTTCCGCTTATTGGTGGGATAGTGGAAGGGACACATACTCAATATAGAGCGCGGGTTGTCGAACCGTCTGTAGCG
>CALJNB010000117.1 GCA_937981985.1 uncultured bacterium | reverse complement strand
TCGCGATTGAGATACATGTAAGTACCTACACCTGCGATAATCAGAAATACTACGAATCCAATAAGAAAGAATACCAGTGATTTCTTGCGGTCGGTTTTCCTGATTTTATCAATCTGGATAAGCAGGGACTTAGAAGAAGTGAATACTTCACTAATTGCATCAAATCCACCGCCCAAAGAAGGATTTGCATCTTCAGGGAAGAAGGGTTGTGAGTCCGCATTCGAATCTAATCCGTATGTATCTGCTTTGGGGTCAAATATATCTTTGGGCTTATCGTCCCCAAAAGTGGGTAGATTGTCTCCCGTTTCTTCCTCGGGGCGTAACGAATCTGAAAACGTCGGTAAAGGATCTCCCGGGAACATGCTATTGGATCCCGGAGGAGCATTGAACGAGGGCAGGGCGGCATTCTCGGGGGCCTTCGGTTCTACGAACGAATTCTCTACATGAGGCTGATTTGGTTCGTTGACCGCTGGACTGCTGGATACTCTTTGGGGTGGGACTCCGGCCCTTTGTTGTGATGGCGGTGCGGTATTCTCAACCGCTTGTTGAACACCCGTATATGAATTGGTTTCAAATCGAGGTTTTTTTGCAAACCCCTGACGGAGCGATTCGGCGAAGATCGGATCAGTGGCTACGGGTATCCAACCTTCGTAGGAGTCGTGCCAGACATAAGTCTCATCGCCAATTTCCCCAGCTGCATATTTCGCTTTCAAAGTCGCCAGTCCCATGGGCCCGTTTGAAACACCGTTGATAGAATAATGCCAATTTGTTTGCGGGATATTTGTGGAAGGTGTTGGCGCTTGTACCGGCGGCGATGCAACTGCTTCTAGTTCGCGAACGGTAATGATGTCGCCACAATGCTTACATCTTACCTTAAGAACCTTTCCACGAACTTTGTCGTCAGAAATAGCATATTTAGTATTGCATGAATCGCAGTAGAACTTCATTAACGATATTTTCCGGTTTAGTCTTAGACCCCATTGTACCGTTCAAGCCGAAAGCCTGCAAGTTGAACCTATTCTTCTTCTGACTCTTGGTTCGAATCAGAATCGTGTTCTGCCTTTAAACCCGATATAGCGCTGCTGACGCGGGTTTGCGTCCGTTCGATTTTTTTCCGGCACGTGGCTATGAGAACGGATGCGCGTTCTACCTGATCGGCTAAGTCGTCAATATCTACTTCCTCTCCCTCGATGGACTCCAAAATATTTTCTAGTTCCTCAAGGGTCTGCGCGAAATTCTTTTTAGATTTAGCCATTTATATCTCTCTTATTAATTTTTTTAACTGACAGGACCAAATGTCCATCCCTCAAAGTCGACGTGAGTTCATCGTCCAATATCACATTATCTATACTTTTTATGATCTGATTGTCCTTTCTCATGATCGCGTAGCCTCGTGCCAAGGTTCTGGCGGGTTTCATCCACTCAAGCTGTTTTTCTAAATGTCGAACGGCGACCGTGTGTGAACGTAATTTTTCCAATGCGCGTTTGGTCAGCAAATGATCTATATTTTGGATTTTCTGGGTCGATCGTAAAAGTTGTCGTTCAAGAGGAAGTTTTTCTAGTCGACGCCCGATAGAACCTAAGCGCTGCTGAGTTCGATGTTGATGACGGTCGACAAGGTGTACAAGATCTGCGCAAATACGTTGGGTATCTTCCTTGTGTCGCTTTAAGTAGTATGAGGCAGCAGTCGGAATTGATTCGGCGAGTCTATTAATTTCTCGTTCGGTATCGCGGCTATGTCGGAGTACGCAAGTGCTGAGATGCCGGCTTAGTGATTCCAGATTTCTCTGTTCTCTTGCTATCTGAAAGGCTGATACCGAACAAATTTTTGTGGAAAGTCGATTTATGGTCTCAAGAAAGCTTGCCACGCATTGGATTAAAATCTGCGCGGCAGCGGTTGGCGTCTTGGTGCCTTCGGAGATCTCATCGAGAACGCCTCGATCACGATGATGGCCAATGCCGCAGATTACTTTGATTCGGGATTCGCAAACGGCCCTACCGACTTCAATTGAATCGAGATCGGCCAAGGAGCTTTTGGCACCGCCACCGCGTACGATAGCGATCACGTCGACGTTTTTTTTATCGAATCTTCTAATCGCCTTCGCTAAAGACTCGCTGGCATTCACGCCCTGCATTTTTGCGGAGTGGAAAATAAGTTCGAAACCAAACCCACTCGTTTCGAGTTCATGGACGAAATCGTTATAAGCGTCCGAATCTTGTGAGGTAATGAGGCCGATCTTCAAGGGACAAATGGGCATGTTTAGATTCAGATTTCGTCGGAGAAGTTTTTCGTCTTTGAGTGTTTTTAAAGCTGCATCTCGACGCAATTTGGCTTTACTAAAAACGGCCTCCATCTCGATATCTTCGACAACAACCTGAAACTGTCCTTGCTTGGTATAAAGTTCAGGTTTGACGATAAAGCGGTACTTTTGACCGTCTTCAATCTTATTTCCAACTCTTGCCAAACGTCCGGCAATGCGAGAACGCGCCGCAGCAAAACAGACGGCATTAACCTTCGCTATCGGCGCGCTTGCTGAAGGTCGGTCAACAAGTTCGAAGTAGGCATGACCTACGCTTTTATTACGAGAAAATCCGGCAACTTCTCCGTCCAGGAGAATGGAGAAAGGAAGGTTGCCTTTTAAGATTTCTTGCGCACGGAAATTAAGTTGAGAAACCGAAAACGCTTTCTTATCAGATTCAGTTAGTTCTCTATTTTTCTTTGGTGGCGCCGGTGTAATAGTTAGTTCTTTTTTATTCTGATCTAAATATTCTCGAAATGCTGGAGAGTATTTAAATTGTCGCTCGGACAATTTCTCGATGACCTCCGCGACGGCCGAAAGTGGAACGCTCCATTGAGTGTTTGGCTTGTCATATTTTCGACCACGAATAGTCTTAACCAAGTTTACTAATTCAGCGTCGTAATTAAACTTTATCCAAATGATGTTTTCTTGAAGGTCGAGGTCTAGTAAACGCATTCGTTTGCACAAGTCTGAGGTTGAAAGGAGTTACCAAAATTGAAGATGGACGTACAGTGTCTGCACTCCAAATTACTTAGGTAACATTGGCTTCCACCATAATTCGGTTGCTTTTAGGTCATTATCCATTGTTACTATTTGTCCTAGTTTCGGAGTCAGATGGTTAATGTTTTCTATCAACGATAGCTCGCTCACGCGTTCGATTGGATCGAACCAGTTATGTATAGACAGGTCGAACATTCCCCAGTGAACTGAAATTAAATTCTCCCCTTTAAGATCTTTGAATGCCTGAATGGTTTGTTCGGGGGACATGTGCATGGCAGGCCAGGATTCGTTATATTGTCCATTTTCCATGAATGCGACTTCAAAAGGCCCGTATTTTTTCCCGATTGTTTTGAAGTGCGTATCGTAGCCGGTATCGCCGCTATAGAATAAACGTGTCTCATCGGTTTTTATCACCCAAGACGACCATAAGGTGGGGTTTCTTTGTGGGGACCTTCCCGAAAAGTGTTGCGATGGGGTACATACGAATTCGATGCCCGCGTGTTTTATCGATTCCCACCAATCGAGTTCACTGATGTTTTGTTCCTTTATTCCCCAAAACTTTAGGTGCGAAGGGACCCCCAGTGGAGCAACGAATTTCGTTTTTTTGTCTCTGAAAAATTTGATCGAATCCATATCGAGGTGATCGTAATGATCGTGAGAAATGATTACGTAATCTATCTCTGGTAGATCCTCGAGACTCATTACCGGAGGTTGGAACCTTCTAATTGCTACCGGATACGGAGCCGCATGGTCAGAGAACATCGGATCAAAGAGGAGTATTTTGCCTTTTAAATTTATTAGGAAGGTCGAATGACCTAACCAAATGAATTTCGTCTTCTTGGATTCTTTGATGAAGCGTTTAAGATCGGGCCTGACTTCCGGGAGTTTTCTATCGGGAACTAAATGTTGTTCACCAGAAAACATGAATCGGGTTATAGTTTTGAATCGACTTCTTTTCTCTTGTTCTAATTCGATCCTAACTTGGTCTCGATTTACGAATTTTCCTTTATTACGATGAAACTGTTTAGAACGACTAATTCGCTCTAGATATTCTCCGGTTGGATTTTGACCGAACGAAGAGGAGCAACCCGTTACGAGGAGGAATATAAAAAGAAGTATTGGAGCGGACATGATTAAAGACTCGATTATCGTCGCAGAAATGACGATGCTAGATTTATCAAGATTAGGGAGTATCGTATAGACGTGAGTCTGATCACCAGCGTCCGGAGTGCCAATGCAAATAGTTGAGAAATTGAAACTTACAACGAAACATCAAGGTCTACATGATATGAGTTCTAAGATCGAAAGTCTTGTAGCGCAAAAGGGGCCAAGCGTTGGTTTGTGTACTGTGTTCATTCGTCACACATCAGCGAGCTTAACCATTCAAGAGAATGCGGATCCTTCTGCGCGGCGAGACCTTGAAGCATGGTTGAATCGACTCGTACCAGAAAATGATCCGCTTTATACGCATACTACAGAGGGGCCTGATGATATGCCGTCTCACATAAAAGCGATTTTAACGCAGACGTGTTTATCGATTCCGATTATGAACGGGAAGCTGGTCCTGGGACAGTGGCAGGGGATTTACCTTTGGGAACATCGGACGTCCCCTCATCGGCGTGAAGTCGTCGTCCATATGAGGTAGGAAATACTTCTCAGAGTTACCAATTGTCGCGATATTTAACGAAAAGCGCGATTGCATAGCTCAATGATTTTTCATCATGGGTTTCTAAGAAGTGTTCAACCGTTTCTTCTGGAAATTCGATTCTAAGAATGGATTCAAGTTCGGCTGCGCTCTTCGCATTCCAACCCGCATTAGGGATCTCGATACGCTCGGCGCCATTTTCAACCCACCAATTTTGAGTGGTCTCAGGATCGAAATTTGCGTTTCCGGCGATGGAATGTCTCAGCAGCTTTGAAAAATCTCCACTACGCCAGCTATTATCGATCGCGATAAATATTCCACCAGGACGAAGTACTCTTTTTGCTTCAGCTAATCCGAGTTCAGAACCCGCACCAAAAAAATAGGCCCATCTCGCATGGATGATATCAACAGAAGCGTCAGCCAATGGAATGTGTTCTGCTGAACCATGAAGGACTGTGGCATTTTCGATACTACTTAAACGCGTCTTTGCTAACTCGAAAAGATTCGGATCCGGCTCGACGCCGATAATCGTTCCGCCATTTTTTGCATAGTTCTTTAGCCAAAATCCGGCGCCACAGCCCACATCTAATAGTACTTTGTCTTTCCAGTCCGCTAACTCGTAAAGTGTTTTATCAAGAACCCCATTGCGTAGAATGGCTTCATTTTCAAGTTCGTAAATCGCTTGGTGTGTGCCGATATTTGGTGCTTTGATAAAGTCTTTGAATTTCTTTTCGTTCATTATTTTCTCATCGTCGATTCTGAATCTAGCTGGTAGGTTGCGCTCATGATGAAAAAAACACTTTTTAAGAACGCTACTCTCGTCACCATGAATGCAAGTTACGATATTGTAAACGGTGACTTATTGGTCGAAGACGACAAAATAACTGCTATAGGAGATATCGCGAATACTGAGCAGGCTAGTGGCGCCAAAATAATCGAATGCAATGGCAACCCTGTTATCCCAGGATTCGTTCAGACGCATATCCATCTGTGCCAAACCTTGATGAGAAATATGGCCGACGATATGGTCCTCATTGACTGGTTGAAGAAAAGAATATGGCCTTACGAGGCAGCATTGGACGCCCAGCGTTTGGCGACGTCTTCACGAATTGCTTTAGCGGAATTGGTGCTCGGCGGCACCACCGCGATTGTCGACATGGGTACCGTTCATCATACCGAATCCATTGTAGAGTGCGTTAAAGAGAGTGGTATTGATGCAGTCTTGGGCAAATGCATGATGGATCTAGGGGACGAAGTTCCCGGGCCGATGCGCGAAAAAACCGATGACTCTCTGAAGGAATCACTTCGACTCTTTAACGCTATCAACGGATTAGAAAAGGGCCGGATCGAATATGGGTTCGCCCCCCGCTTTGCCATTTCTTGTACGGAGAAGCTTCTGCGCGATGTGAGTGAAATGGCGCTCGATCTAAACGCTTTTGTTCATACGCACGGCTCTGAAACAACCTATGAGAATGAATTCGCACATGCGAATTACGGTTGTTCCAATATCGAATTTTTGGAACGTGTCGGAATGACAACTGAGAAAACGATTATCGCGCACGGGGTTCATTTAGCCGATAATGATATTGATGTGTTAAGTCGATGTCGCACCGTTATCGCCCATTGCCCTTCAAGTAATTTAAAGCTGGCGAGCGGGATTGCCAATATTCCGCTATTGGATAAGCGAGGGGTTCGTATTTCTCTTGGGGCCGACGGAGCGCCATGTAATAACAACCTCGACCAGTTTATTGAGATGCGGCTCGCGGCACTTTTGCAAAAACCCATACATGGGCCGACGGCAATGCCGGCGAAACGAGTTTTAAAATTGGCCACGATTGATGGTGCGAACGCGATTCAGAAAGGCGATGTGTTAGGCTCTTTGGAGTTAGGTAAATTTGCCAGTTTGGTGGTTTTAGAACTCGATAACGATCCTGGTGCCGGGCCGGGCGGTGATATCTACAGTCGCATTGTTTACGGTACACATCGTGCGAATGTAAAACACGTTTTTGCGCGCGGTAAACAACTTGTTGATGACGGAGAACTTATCGGTGTGGATTTAGGTTCGCTGATGAGCGAGGGAAGACAAGCATTAAAAGTTAGCGTCGAAGAGATGCAGAAATTTGTTTCTTAATTCGTTGTCAAATTTGTTATTTGGTGCCATTTGGAAGTTTCGGAAATATAGGGCTTTTAAATTCTAAAAGTTTCGGATTTTTGATTTTCGGAATCTTGGGGAGATTCTTTTCAACAGAAGCTTTAATCGGCAAATCAATTTTTGCTTCCGTAGAATCGTCATTAACAGTCATACGCCGTTTGGGTTTTGCCCGATAAAGACCGAAGGAAAGGTGATATTTGCTTTTTGTTCGTTTAGAAATACGAATGCGATGTTCATCAGAAACGAAGTCGCCGGCTTGCCATTCATCAACGGGGTAGAAACCACCCACCGGGGTATGATCAAAATTATCTCTTTTTCCGCCGTCCGGATATCCGTGGAGGAAAAGGCGGTATTTCTTTGGTACTTGTTTTAGAACTTGCCAGTGGGAAGTTACTTTGACGCTGGTACCGGGAGAGTAGGGCCCCTTCGGACTAAGGTCGTAACCGATAAGTTTTACATATTTTTCAAATCGAAAATCTACGTCGTTTTCGAACTTCGGTTTCGTTTTCGAAACAAAGTTTTTTATTCGATCTTGATAGTGGGCGTTATAAACTGAGGTGACGCCATCTTTCCAATCGAGTCCTTTGTCTATCCAAGACCTGGAGTTCTCCATGCTGCCGATAATGTTGTTCTTTTCGTCGGGATCTAAGTCGAGATTATAAAATTCATCGACCTGTTCTCCGAAGTGATGGATGTATTTTTTGTTCCCTTCTCTGATGGCGATACATCTTTGGTCATACCAACAATATGAAAAAAGAGTTCGGTTATCTGGATCCGGAAGAATATTTTCCCCCGCAAAGTTTCCATCCTGGGTCTCAAAACCTAAAATAGAGAGTACCGTTGGTACGATGTCGAGTTGACTCGTTATATTTTTTATTTTTTTCCCATCAATAAACGTCCCTTTTTTATAGAACATGAGCGGGATTTTGGTGCCTTCTTCCCAGATGACATTATCGTGTTGTCTTCGCCCGTGCTCACCAAAACCTTCGCCATGGTCGCCATATATTACGAAAAGCGTATCGTCGTAGATTCCTTCGTCTTTGAATATCTGGAGCACATTCTTAGTAAACTGGTCTACATAATGAACGGTATTCAAATACCGGTTGAACTCTTTCTCTTCCGTGTATTGTCTAAATCCGTAACGTTTGGGGGCTTCGTAATTATGATGAGGTGTAAGGGTGAGATATGTCATGAAAACGGGGCCTTTGGACTTGTTTTTTTGCAACCATTTTAAACTAGGCTTGAGCATGATGTCGTCCTCACGTCCAAAGTAATTCGCTTTTTCAAAACCTTCTTTTGAAAATTTTTCGCTAGGGAAAAAATCCTTATATCCCATGTTTTTTATGAGGGTGGGGCGTCCTTCAAAGCGTTGGGTTGCCGCTTGAAAAAAGGAGGTTCTGTACCCCGCCCCGCGAAGGAGTTTTGCTAAGCAATTCCCAGGGAGCCCTCCTTTGGTCGCTTCACTTATTCTCATCTTTAGATTCGGAGGTATCCCGCACAAGGATGCCGTTAAGGCCTTACTTGTATGCGGTACGATAGAATATGCTCGATCCGCGACGACACTTTGACCTGCGAGTTCCTTTAGAAAAGGCGTTGTGTCAAACTCAGAATCGTAGACCGAAGTTGCTGATGCACGCGTAGATTCAAGGATGATAAAAACCACGTTGGTTTTCGACGTCCCGTTGATTTTTATTTCCGAAACGTCAAAATTCGAAGTGGAAACGACCTTTCGTTCTCCCGAACTTGCAGCCTCTATTCCTGTCGAGACGATGTGTAGTGTCGCATTTTTTGCAAACGCCAAAGAAGGCTCTTTGAAGGGCGGGAAAAAAGCGAAAAAAAGCGCGAGGAATCCACTAGCGCCCATGATGATCGGAAAGACGGCAGTGCGATTAACGGTTTCGCTTTTAAATAGATTTTTCCAAATCAGATGAATGCCCAAGGGAAGCAAAATATATAAAACGATGAGAATAATAAGTAAAATTGTTAACCAAGTCGGGATTTCACTTTTCAAGATGTCGCGAGTTTCGTCGAAATTTTCTAGCGTGTAGGACATCAGTTTGAAATCGATATTGGATCCGGTTACGCCGAAAAATCTAAACGCGATAGCTTCCATCCCAGTGATGATTAATCCGGTGAAAACCGCAAATCCTAGAAAGAACGCGGTGAGACGTTTTCGATTTCGAAGAAGGTAAAGAGCCGCTAGACCCAGTAAAAGACCTGATAACAAAAACAATATATCAGACTTATAGACATCAATAGCGAGGACGAATTCCTTGATTCGACCACGATGAAAGACTCGGATGGCGCGAAAGGTGATCGTCATGATTGCCGTTGTTAGCCAAATTCCAAAAAGGAACGCCGCCGTGGTGCTTTTCATTGTTTTTAGTTTTGAAAACAGAGCCATATGTTCCAGACGTCATACAGTGGATGGGGTCAACGCGACTGGTTGCCTTGCTAACACTAAATCGGACTAAAATAAATTAAAATAAGAATCCCAAAAGCGTTGACGTTGCAATTGATTCTCAAATGATGTGAGAGGAGTGGATAGCTAGATTCGTCATTGGTGTCCGAGTTTCCATTCCTCAGCTAGTTCAAAAAGAGTCGACTGCATGGCGTCGACGGCAAAAGAAATGCAGGCTTCATCAACGTCGAATTCGGAGGTGTGAATCATATGCACGATCCCTTTAGCCTCGTTGCGTACGCCTAGAAAAAGGTAACAAGCGGGAACTCTAAGCGAAAACGCTGAGAAATCTTCAGCACCTAACTGGGGTAAATGTGACACTACGACGTCGTTGCCCAGACGGTTGCGTAACTTCGATACAACCTTTTGTTCTAACCCGATATCGTTTGCAGTCAACCGTGCGCCTTGGGTGAATTTTACCTCAGCTTGGGCCCCGAAGGCCTTCGATAGATTGTTCACAATGTTTTTTATTTCTCGTTTTGCAATCTCTTCAGCTTCGTTGGATAGCGTTCTTAACGTTCCGATGAGTTTGGCTTCTTCAGCAATTACGTTGTAGGTATTTCCGGAGTGAAAGCTACCGATGCTAAGCACGCAGGGTTGGCGCGTATCAACCCGACGGGATGTCACGCTTTGTAACGCTACAACAAGTTGGCTAGCAACCAAGATCGCATCGATCCCTTCGTGTGGATAAGCCGCGTGCGTTTTTCTGCCGCTTACCGTTATTTCAACTAAGTCCGAACTCGCCCATACGGGGCCACCCGTAAATCCGATTTTTCCGACGTCCAGAGTTGGCATGCAGTGGAAGGCGAAGATCGCGTCAACGTTAGGGTTTTTCAAGACACCTTCTTGAACCATTTGCTCGGCTCCGATCGGGGAGTCAACTGGAGAGGCTTCTTCGGCCGGTTGGAAGATTAGCTTTATTGAACCATGTAAGTTTTCGCGTTCGTCATAAGCTTTGAACGCAATACCCAAGCCGATAGTTGTATGTACGTCGTGTCCGCATGCATGCATGACACCGGGGGTTTTGCTGGCATAGTCTTGAACGCTTTTTTCTTGAATGGGAAGCGCATCAATGTCGGCTCGGTAGGCGAAAACCGGACCTGCATGAGCGCCTTCGATGAGGGCCACGATACCGGTTTTGGCACAACGTTCGGTTTTGATTCCGTAATCGTTGAGTTGTTTTTCGATATAATTAGCGGTCTGGAATTCGTGAAGAGAGAGTTCCGGATGAGCGTGCAGATGGCGACGAATTGTAATTAGAGGTTCGATATCAATCAAAGCGACGTCTCAAATGAATGGTGAAAATAAGCCCGACAAAGAAGAATAAAAATGTGCTTGGCGTTCTTCGGGCGGACGCGGTTGCACAGCAACCTGTCGCTTCTAGAACATCCGAAAAACCGACATCAACCTGAATCCCGACATCTCCATGAAGTTGTGGTCCCACTTCAGGATCGTAGTCAGGTTTATCTTCGAAGCTCAGGGCAAATTCGGAAATATAGCGTGTCGTTTGATCGTACGCTAACAATTTGAAGGTACCATCGTTGGTGACTAGCAAAGCGACGGGGGGTACTGGAGTTAAGCCTTCTAAGGTCGCGACCCCAAAAGAACTGCCATTAGGATCAACGTGGCGAAGGAAAAAAGAGTTGGCTTCGTACAATACTATCGTTTCGTTTTTCCCAATCCACATGGATCTTGCGCGCCCGAGATTCACATCGAGCCCGGTGCTAAATTGATATTCGGGTTCAAAGATCGCGGTCCATAATTCCGCCGAGGTATCGTTAGTGATGGTGAGGCGCGTATCACTTTCTTGGTCCTCTGTTGGCGTCCACAGTAGATGAAGAAGTTCGTCACGATAATCCATTCGTAGGATCGAACGTTCACTCCAATCCTCGCCGCGTGGTTTAAAGAAGTTGATTTCTTGCCTACCGTCATAGGAATAAAAGAACGCGCCTTTGGTTTCCGATGAGTAATAGAAGATGATGAAATTGCCATCACTATTTCTAACAGAAACGCCTCCGGTTATTCCGACACCGGATTGTCCAAAGGTTTGACCACTAACCTGAAATTGTCCTGTTTGGACATTAATGACGTGAGCCTGAGAAATGTATTTTTGTTCTGGGCCAATATCTAGTCTGCCCACGGTGAATGCAATGAGTCTGTCTAGTTTCGGACTATAGGCCATCACAGGTAGGGGTTGTTCGTAGTTTCCTAAAAATCGACCGCTCCCTACGGGTTCTTCTTCTGCGTCTACCAATCTCTGATCGGGAATTGCCCAGACTTCGTCTCCTTTTTCGCTGAGGAAAGTAGTAAATCCTGATACCAATCCTTCTGTTGCGATTGGATTATCTCCGCGTAGAAAAAAACCTCCCTCTGGGTGGGCTACGACGCCTAAACAACGTGTCGGTTTGTTATTGAATTTATATTCAAAAAGGGTTGCCCCTTCGCTGGTTGCGCTAACGACGGCACAAGCTGAGGTTTCAGGGGAAGCGCCTATGGTACTTACGAGCAGCGTCGCATTATTCGCACCGACTATAACTGTCGCTGCGGCGATATTAAAGGTTCCTGGCAGTTGATATTCACGCAACGAATCTGCATTGATTTTTAGGTCAGCTTGTGCCGCACTTGCGGTGCAAACGAGATATAGTAAGCAAAAAAAAGAATATCGATTGAACATCATGGAACCAAGAGTAGAGATCGTCGTACTTCGGAGGCTAACAAATCGAGAAAGCGAACTCAAAGGAAGGTTAGTCGTCGTCACCCATCCACGTGTCTTCGTCAAGCTTACTTTCTTCGGCGCCAATGTTAAGAGTAGGCTTTCGGGTGCGTTTTTTGCGAGGTGCAGAAAGAGAGGCTTCAAATTGCATCACTTCTTCGAGCAAATTGGTATCGCATCCCTCACACTTTGCATGAAGAATTCTACGCCCACCCAAAACTAATCTGACGGCGTCCTTCCCACACTTAAAGCATCTTACGTTGAAAACCAAAAAAATCTCTTCTATTTATTGTCTCTATCGTAGCAGGCAGTTTGGGTTGTGAACACATATTTAACGACGGAGCTACTAGCGCCGTGGAGAGGTTGGTGCTTTTTTCGGAACTCGAAACATTCCTTCCCATTGATTCCAGGAAAAGATTTTGATGTGTGTGAGATCAAGAAGACCGTCCTCGCTGAGTGGAGTTAGTCGGATTTGGGTACCGTTAGGGCCATCAATAAAATCTATTCGTGCAACTTGTCTGGCACCTTCGGCGGTTTTCACAGCAAAAGGGTGATCGAATACTTTGGCGACATGCTGACCGATAGTTTTAAATATTTGGAAACGATAAATCCGTTTTGTCGGGTCGTCAGTGGACGCCACGATAACCGCCAACTCATTTACGCCATCTCTTAAAAGATCGGCAGCACGAGCAGATTTAAGTTCCACTTTTGGTGTATCTCCGGTCTGTGGGCTGCCAAGATTGATTTTTTTAAGGTCTGCGCTCAAAGCGAGTTTGCTAATCCTGTAGGATGAAGACCAGCCGCCGTTAGAAAAGACGATTTTATCGTTCATTATTCCGACATACTCTTCACCGTATTTGGTCCCAAACTCTCCCCTGAATGCTGCGATGGGTTGCCCGACCTTAGCGAAGGTCTTGACGATCCCCTTGTTTTTAGGATCTGCGTGAAGGCTATCATCCCATGGATCGATGGGAACGAGGTTAGCGGCCTCAGAACTAGGGATGACGACGACTTCTTCCTCTTTCGGTTCAACGTTATCCTGGTTGAATGATATAGGGCGTGCGTCAGTCACGTTGCATGTCGGAGTAGGTTGTTTCGCGCAATCACAGACCGGCGCGCGGAAGAGTGCGCAACCTTGGGCGATGAACAACAGAATAGTATAGGCAATAAATTTAAACATCGTGAGGGGACTCTAAATAAAATGATCTAACAATCAAGAGAGAAATGGAAAATGTATCCTAGTTTTCGCGTCTGAAGATAAAGTCATCAAGAATGATAGATTCCGCTTACGAAAAAAAGCGATTTAAAGGCGTCAAATTATTGGCGAATAGGGGTCTCAGGAACGTTCTAATTTATCACACACACTGTAACAAAAAGTGAGAAAGTGTATGTGAAGTCGCGCATCGCTTGACTTTCGACCGGAAAACAGGTTTAAACCTTCGATTAAAAGATATAGCACTAATTGAGAGTGGCGTAGTACGTGGATACTCTTTCTGACGGTTATCTAACAACGGTTTAATTATCGCATTGAGTTGAAATTCGTGTGGTGATTGATTGATATTTTACGGGCTCAAGCTCGGAATCCCTAAGGAGGATTGGATGAATTCAAAGTGGCGATTAACATTGTGCCTTGCCCTTGCAACCACATATTTTGCAGCAGGTTGTGCATCCGATGTCGGTGACATCGATCGTACGCAACCAAACAAGCTAGAAAAAGCACTATTTCAGAACGACGATGAATGGTATTTCCGCCAAACAATCGTTGATACGGATATTCAGGGAAGTGCATACTTCGAAGCCTGGGAAGGATCCCTTTCTCGCATTCGATGGACCATCACCGAAGATCGCCTTCTTGCCTATTCAACGACCGAGCCTGCAGAGAATGTCCTCGAAGGTCAGACTGCTGACGAAACCATCCGTGTTGGTTTAGTTGCTGCTTTTTCCATTTCTAAGCATTTCGATGTTCAACGTGGATACAACGCATCCACAGGTGAGCAGGGAAATGTGATCTCTGAAAATAGTTCGGATCGTAACTGGTACGAACGTGAGTTTATGCGTGTTGATTGGTCTCGCAATTTAGCAATTACTCCGATTGATGGGTTTTTGGGTCAGCTATCGTCAAGCTCTCGAACGATTCCGCAGGAAGATGGCGTGATTGATCCTGACCGCGTTAGAATTTCTGATGAATATATTGATGCGGTAACCGAGTACGAATTCAAGCCCGATAACTATGCATGTTATGCCACTTTTGGTGCTGACGCATACTGGCGTTGCCAAGCCGGAGCTATGAGAGTTCGTAATTCATTCTTGAAATTGAATAAAACTAAAACCTATGCGCCGATGGACTATCTTGATTCTGAGTACGTCCGAGACGAAAATGGCAAAAAGGTTCGTTCGCTTCTTATTCAAAAAGATGGCGTACTCTTCGAAACCGAATGTGTTGAGGAAGCGCAGAATTTCGATCGTGATACGTGGGGCGCTGCTCGTGAACAGGACGAGTGTGCATATTCTACATTCGACTTCTTCCAGCGTTTTGGCTACTTCAGAACTGAGCGCGTTTTCTGGGACAACTCGTACGGATCAAACAAAGAAGAATCTAGACTTTACTACGCCAATCGCTGGAATATCTGGAAAACGATGTTCGATGAAGCTGGAGAATTGCTTCCAATGGCCGATCGCGTTCCAAAGCCTATCGTCTACTATACGAACGTTGGATATCCGAAGGATATGTGGCGCGCAGCTGAAGCTGTTGCTGCAGATTGGGATGACGTTTTCACGGGCGCTGCTGCGTTAGCTAAAGGCGTAAGCGCGGCTCAAATCGCTGAGGAAGTTAAAGCTGAGTATAATACCGAAACCGGTGCTATGTACGAAATTCGTTGGAACGCATGTTCTGCTCCTATGGTTCAGAAATGGAACGACGAGCATGGTTCAGCAAAAGACTCTGATATAAACAACGTATCTGACATCGTGGCTGCTTTCGAAGCCGCTCACGACGGAGAGACTCTGGAAGACTCATTCTGGGCTGCACCAACCGACGCACGTCGTAACTTTTGTGCTGCAATTGAATTCGCAACAGAAGCACGCGAAGAGGGGCGGTTTGACTGGCAACGCGTTGGCGACCTTCGTTATAGTTTCTTTAACTGGGTTGAAGAAGCAAATAACTACTGGAGTGGATACGGTCCATCTGCACCCGATCCGGTAACGGGTGAGATTATTTCCGGTAACGCCAATTACGCTGGTTTCACGATGCGTGAGACTGCTGCATACTATGCCGACCTTATCCAATACTTGAATGGCGATCTTGAAGAAGACCGTTATGCCCTTGGTGAGCATCGTAATGAATACCTTGCAGACATCAAAAAGGGTGTTCTTTCGCAACGTCAAGCGCTTACCAAAGAAGGTAAAAGAGAGATGGCAATCCGCGCCGGTGCTAAGATGCCTGAGTTTGAAGAAGGCGAGGAAGCTCCTCTTCCGGACTACTTGTTGAGAAAAGGAGCTAAGGCGATGCAGGCGGAAGCAGGTCGCATGGCGAAAGCAGACTGGTTACACAAGGAATCAGACACACGAATGGCTGATTTCTACAACAAGCCAGAAGTTAAGAATCTTGTCCTTGCAGATCCTAACTTCCGATTGATGGTCGAATCTAAAGCCACTGCTCAATTCGGACCTGATTTTAGTGATGATCAATTCCACCAAGCGTATTTGACGATCAAATCGCCAAACCTTGAGTTTGATCGATATCAGCGACTTAACGCTTTTGCGACACAGAACAACATCCTCCTCCCGAACGTTCTCGAAGATGAAATGATGACGATTGCCACGTATAGCGGTGTTTCAGATCACTTCAAAGGAAAGCCTCGTGATGAGATCGTAACTTACATTCTTGAGAAAGTTTTTTACGGAACGCAATTGCACGAAGTTGGGCACACCGTAGGTCTTCGACATAACTTTGCTGCATCTTATGATGCAATGAACTATTTCGACGAATTCTGGAACATTCAGAAGGCAGCGGTCGATGGTGAACTGAGTATGGACGAGAGAAATTCGATAACAGCGGAAAAAGCACAAGAACTTGGACTTACAAATAAAGAGAACATTGATTATGTAAGTCAGTCAGAATTCCGTTCTGCTTCAGTAATGGATTATGGCGCTGGCGCTGCGTTCCGTTTTCAAGGTCTTGGTAAGTACGATCGCGCTGCGATCTATTTCGCTTACGCTAGACAGCTTGAGCAATTCGAAGATACCGTCAAACTTCCTAACTTTGTCCAGAACGATTTCTTTGTAGATGATTATACAGAGCTCCCTTTCACTCTCTCTGGGAATCGATCTATCCCAGCTGCTGCTGACAGAGATGCCGCTTACGCTGAGGGTGTTGACGCAATTATCAACGGTCGTCGTTGGATTTCGATTGATGATGCAATGACCCAACAGCGTGAAGGAATCAAGAAAAACACCGATGACTTCAAAGCAGATACGATTGCAGTAGCTGATGTTTGGCAAGATCGTACCGTTCCTTATAACTTCTGTTCAGATGAACGACGTGGTTACCAGTTAGGCTGTGAAGCCGGAGATTGGGGTTCTAATCAGCGTGAAGTTGTGAATCACAAATTTGACCGATATCGTTCATTTCAGGGAATCTCGCGCTATAGTGGTGGAACGATTAACAAGTGGTATGAGAATATTAATAGATGGGCAAACTTTGTTTACGGCACGTTAAGAGCCGTAGAACGTCCGTTCCGTTATTACTCAATCTATAGATTCAATAATCTACAAGATTTCCTTGATGATCTTCGTGATGCATCGATTGATGCAATCAACTTCTATGCGGAAGTTATCGCGACTCCTGAACCCGGTCGTTTCTGTAAATTCGATTCAGCAAACACACGTACTGATCCGTTTTGGTACTTCGATAACGCACTCGATAACACCTATGTGCCTGCAGCATATGCAAGGCGTTACGGTGAGTGTGGTGATTCAATCGATATCGATAAAGGCGTAGCTCAATATTACAACTATGACTTCACCGATGAGTATTACTACCGTGCAACACGCGTCGGAACTTACGTGGATAAGTCGATGGCAACATCAGCACTATTCCAGATTAGCGCAAACACAGTAGATAGTGCTTTCTTTACGGATCAACGTGCGACAGCCATTTCTTACTGGACTCTCTTTGGAGACGAATTATACACGTGGATGCGCGGAATCATCGTTGGCGATTACACCGGGTTTGCAGGGGTTTATAATAAGGTAAGCGGGAAGTACGAAGCTCCTCTTCTCATCGATCAGAAGAAATTCGGTACGGGTCTCCCGAACTCTCAGAAGAATATGGAACGTGTTTTAACGAACATGTCTTTCAATCACGAATTCAACGCACTTGTCGGCGCAATGCTTCAATTTACAAGCTGGCAAGATCGCGCTGTTGATTTCTCACAATATCTGAAAGTTTCTGTTACAAACGGAGAGGCTCAGCCATTCCCAGCAGGAACTGTTGTTCACGAATTCGTTCACCCAGTTACTAATCAAATTTACACTGCAGCTGAAGCTGAAGATGGAAAATCAATCACCGCTGAATTGGTTGATTTCGCTGTAATTCTTGGAGATCGCTACGACGCGCAAAAAGCAATTCTTGATGCAACTCCAGACGGGGACGATCGTGCAACCCAGCGTGAAATTGTTCAGAACGTATCTGATCAACTTCAGGAAGTTACCGGGAAGCTTGATACCATCCGCTTCATCTTCGAAGCAATTGGTCAAGATAGCAACCGCTAGACTAGACGCTCTTCATTTCTAAGCCCCGTCCATTGGACGGGTTTTTTTTTCTTGCCGCTAAAAAATTTGAAAATGAAACACTTTCCTATTCCCGATGTCTCAAATAGACTGGCTATAAAATAGGACCCTCATGTATTCCAACTCGATTATTTTTCTCGCGGTCATTTTTTTGTTCGCCGGCTGTTCTACTGCTCCCAAAATTAAGAAGACTAGCTTCAAAAATACTTTACAAAGCCGGTGTGAGTTGGGCGAAGCTCAGGCTTGCGTCGATTTCGCGAAAACGATTCTATCGGACAAAAGGGGAGATACTGAGAAAGCAGTATCGCTTTTGCGAAAAGCCTGCGCGGTGAGACATCCGGAGGGCTGTTTCCTTTTCGCCCAGCTCTTAGAGCGAGGAGTTGGAGTTAGACAAGATTTCGCAACAGCTAAATTGCATTATCGTTTCGCTTGTGAAAACGAGATTACGGAAGCCTGTAATAACCTGGCGATTTTACTTAAAGTGACCGGTGAGAATCTAGTCGATGTAAAAACACTACAAGAGCAAGGATGTGAGGGCGGGGATGGAATTGCGTGCTTTAACATCGGTTTCAAAGCTGAAAGCCGAAATCCCAAAGATTGGGAACTTGCAAGAACCCATTATGCGAAGGCTTGTGAACTCGGATTTGCGGAGGGATGCAGCTATCTTGGTGTAATCTACCGTCACGGTCGCGGAGTTGAACCCGATTTGAAACGTGGCGCAGAACTATACCGTAAAGCATGCATCGGTGGATATTTGATCGGCTGTAATAGTATTGGCTATTTGTATAAAATTGGATCAGGAGTTGAGAAGAATTTTGATCTGGCGTTCGAATATTATGCGAAAGCATGCGAGGGAGGTTTAATCCGCGCGTGTACGAATTTGGGAACCTTGGTAGAAGGTAATCCTAAGCAGAAATCGGCTAAGAAAGCAGTCGATCTTTATAAAAGTTCCTGTGACTCCGGAGACGGCAAGGGGTGTTCTCGCCTGGGGATTCTGTACATGGGTGGAACGCACGGCGCAAAAAAGAGCGAAAAAAAAGCCTTAGAAAAATTCGCATTATCGTGTGAAAAGAATTACGGGCCGGGATGTTGTAACGCTGGCGTGATCGAAGAAGATGGCATAGGGAAATCGCCTGATCACGACAAAGCGAAATCATTCTACGAAAAGGCATGCAAGCTTGAGGAGTACAAAGGTTGTCACAATTTGGGAGTGATGCAGGCAGAAGGGATTGGTGGCGTTCAGGATATGGGTAGCGCTGCTGACCAGTTTATGGTCGCTTGCGAGAACGGCTTTTCTAATAGCTGTTCTTATCTTGGTAATAAGTGGCTGAAGAACGAAGTCAAAAAAGGGATCGGAATTCAGCTCCTAAAGAGGGGCTGTCAAGGAGGCGATAAATGGGGGTGTGATATTCTTCGCAAAAAAGGTTTGGCGGATAATTAGCATAACCCGTTTTATTTTTGGACTCGTTTACTTTGAGTTAGGATATTTTAGAAAAATGCAATTTTTAGGCGGATCATGATTAAAAGTATTTCGATATTTAGCGCTATTTTTATCTTTGGTTGGGCATCGGTCGGCGTGGCTCAAACCTATAAATATACGGGTTGGCAGAAAGGCCCTTGGCAAAAGGAGAGTTCAAAAAGTCGTATGACGATGTATCTCAATGACGAGGTGAAGTCGGGTATCGACGGCATTCGCATCGATACGGTGGTCGACTTACCGGTAGAGCACGTCTTTCCGATCATCGTCGATCCTAAACGGGCCGCGAGCTACTCTTTCATTCGGGAATTCAAAATTCTGGAAAAGAATCCAGATGGCACGGGCTACTTATATCAACGGTTGCGGGCCACCGGCGTTGATGATCGAGATTTCACGGTTTTCTTACGTCAGATTGTACCCAAGGTGGTTGGCAAGGGCTCGTATGGTTGGCTTTGGCAACAAGCCAATGAAAAGGGGCCAAAGCCTCGAAAAGGTGTTGTTCGCGCTAAGATCGTTTCTGGGTCCTATATTTTGACCCCAGTCGGTTCAGATGGAAAAAAAACGCGAGTTTCTTACCGTCTTTGGTTTGATCCGAATTCGTGGATTCCTGATTTTGTAATCAATCTAACGGCCAGATCTGGTGCGTTTGAAACGGTCAAACGGCTAAGGAAAGACGCTGCGTTGAAGAAAAAAGCAATGGACCAGGCCGCTAAAGAAAAACTTCCTGCCCAAAAAATCAAATAGAGTAGGACGAACTCTGATTGCTACACCGAGACTAGTTTGGGTAGAATGCTCCCAGAAAAAAAAACTAAAAGTCTGGAAAATCTATGCATAAAAACTTTGTTCTCGATACAAACGTCCTTCTCCATGATCCTAGAGCAATCTTTAAGTTCGAGGAAAATACCGTAAATATTCCGATTTTCGTGATTGAGGAGATTGATAATTTCAAGAGGAACCAAACAGAGCTTGGACGTAACGCGCGCCAAGTCTCGCGCTTTTTCGATGAGCACCGTAAGCGCGGTTCTTTGAGAAAGGGCGTGAAAATGGAACACGGAGGAGTTCTCAAAGTCACTTTTGAAAGATCCAAAGGGATGGAAGGTGATATACTTTCCTTGCAGAAAATAGATAATCTTATTCTTTCCAATGCCGTAGCTATTCGGGATCAGGACAAAGACACACCTTGTATCATGGTTAGTAAGGATGTGAATTTACGTGTCCGCGCCGACGCCCTGGGTTTGAGGGCTGAAAATTATGAACATGATCAACTTGCGATGACTCAGCTTTATCCCGGGTCATGTGAAATTGATGTTCCGGATACCATCATCGATAGTTTACACGAAAACGATGGGGTCACGATTGATTCGGAACTCTACAAACCTCGCGTTTCGGATTATTCCGAAGACCAAGAACCGCTCTATATGGACCGCTTTTACGAAAACGAATATGTGCTTCTTCGTTCTAACGACTCTTCGCAGACAACTTTTGCCCGAGTGGCCGAGGTTGATGTGGAGGAAAACGAGGTCGAATTATTACCGCTCGCCAGAAATTCTGCCGACAACGTTTGGGGCGTAAAGCCACGAAACAAAGAACAAGCATTCGCACTTGACGCATTATTGGATGACGACGTGAAACTTGTTTGCCTGATTGGAAAGGCTGGAACCGGAAAAACGCTTTTAGCGATTGCGGCTGGCCTACGAAAAGTTACAGACGAACAAACCTTCCACAAATTGGTGGTAAGTCGTCCGATCTTCCCGATGGGTCGAGATGTCGGATATCTTCCCGGTTCGATCGAAGAGAAGATGAATCCTTGGATGCGACCCATTTTTGATAATGTCGAATATTTAATGGGTCTGACCAAAGCTGATAAACGAGCGGGGCGCGGTGCCGATGAACTTATTGATATGGGCATTATCGAAATAGAGCCGCTTACTTATATTCGTGGCCGATCGCTTCCGAATCAGTATTTTATTGTCGATGAAGCACAAAATTTAACGCCCCACGAAATTAAAACCATTTTAACGCGTATTGGTGAGGGATCGAAACTGGTTTTAACAGGCGATCCTTATCAGATCGATAATCCTTACATCGATAGTGAATCCAATGGGCTCACCTTTGTCATGAACCGTTTTAAAGGAACGAAGATTTCAGCTTCGGTCACTCTTTTCAAAGGAGAAAGATCGGCCCTTGCAGAATTAGCGGCCAATCTTCTTTAAATTTTTTTCTGACTTTAGGACCTAAAAAAACCAGCTTGAAGCTGGTTTTTTGTTTATTTCTCCAAGTCTATTTTCTACGACGAATAAGGAGGAAGAATCCAAGGAAGAGTAATAGTGGCAGGTTTCCAAATTTGTTTCCAGTTGCGCTACAACTCGTGATCTCCGAATCCTGGGAGAGCTCGTCTTCGATGACGCGCGTTTGCGTTGAGTTTTCCTCTGTTAGTAGCGCGCTACAGAAACATTCCGGATCCCATTCATCTACGTAGGACATAAAGTCGTTTCCACCATGGTTATCTTTGGCTCCATTTTCGCAGATGCAAATATCTTGGAATGCGCATGCTTTTGCGAGGTCTTCGTCATCATTTGCGATTTCCGTTTTTTGAGACGGTTCTGCTTGTTGCCAACTTCTGGAAATATCATCGTCTTGTCCGTTACAATCATCATCCTGACCGTTACAGAGTTCTGGCATTGGGAACCGGGTTTGTTCACAAATTGATCCGATCACCCCGCCTCCGGTGTCAACACAACGAACCTGACCAGCTTTACAGCGGCCAACTAAGTCAGGAACATCGCAATCGGTAGGGGCAATATCATCAACGGTACCGTTACAATCCTCATCGATGCCATCGCACGTTTCGGCTTGAGGTAGATTTGCCTGACATGTTTCTACGCCGCCAGAGCAAGTGGTTACACCCTCGGCGCACGCGCCGATACCCCCACTCACACTACATGCAACTCCCGGCACACAGCATGTTGCAATAGGGTCGGGATCACACCAGTCCAGTCCCGACGAAACATCACATTGCCACGTTCCCCGCCCGCAGACACCAGCCGGTGGGTTTGTGATATTACATGCGTCACCAACTGTTTCAGTGCATGGGCATTGAAGGTGGGTCGATACTTCGATAATGCGTCCGCTTTGTATCTCTCCACAGAGGTATGGAGAAAATGCGACAGCATTACGTTCCACACTTGTGAAGGTCCATCCGTCGACGCTTGCGTCTCCACCGATATCGGTAGCGAGTCCGCTATCGAGGTGATAGATTCTGTGTACCGTTCCACTGGCATCTAGATAGTCCACGATAAGGTTTTCGTAAGCGAAGGTTGGGTCAATGGGTACTGACTCTAGGCCTGCATAAAATCCTATGTCGAAATTACATTCAAGGGCTTCTGTTATTGATGCGATCGCGAAAGTGAGGTCTGATTGTCGTTCAGGGCTTTGAATACTGCCGAAGCAAATGTCAAGATATGAAGCCCAATCTGAAGGGTCATCGCAGGGGTCGACATTTCCGTCGCAATTCCCTGTTCCGCCTGCGGCGGCAAGGACGTTATTGAATCTTTCATCTGTACCTGCCCCCAGTCCAAGGAGATATAAAGGCGCATCTTCGCGATGACGGCATGCTTCTTCAACGGCTCTGGTCTTTTCATCAGGAAAGCCGTCAGTAATCAGAATAGTTGCGGCTTGTTGGGCGCTTGCGCTAGTGAAGCAGTCTCCGATACGTGATTGGTAAATTGCAGCGTGTGTTGGTGTGTTGCTATGCGGAGTGAGAGGGTCTAATACAGCTGTGATTGGTGCGTTGTTTTGAGTTGCACAATCAACAAGCATATTCGCTTGTCCATTAGTAAACAGACCCAAACCGAAATGAGCCATCTCTCGCAGGGCTGCGTCAGAAGATGCGGTCAAATCGTCAATGGCACCTGTGGCGATATCCCATTTAGTGATTCCACAGACAGTATCGTTGGTTTGTCTTGCAATATAATTGAGCGTACCAACAGTGACCGTTGCATTATTTTCACCGACAGCACAAGAGGTTTGTACATCAGGACTGGCTAGAATGTTTATGTCCAGATCACCGACGATGGTGCTAGCCGGCACGATAAATGTTTGTTTCGTACCGGTCGAGCAATTCGGATACGTTTGATTGATCTCACCGTAACTAACACCTTCAATATAAACTTCAGCGTATTCGCTTGGGTTTTCGTAATTTCCTCGAAGTTCTACCATCACAGCGATCGGTTGCGCGGCAGCCGCTGATGGTACGGGGATTGTAAACGCGAATGATGGCGTACCGGAGTAGGACGCTGCAACTTCGGTTTCCGGAGGCGCGGTCCAAGGTGACGCGGAAGTAGGACAATCCGAAGCAACATTAACCGGGAAGCTTCTTCCTGCGACTTCACAAACCTCGCATTCGTTGTCGTACAGACCGCCGCCAAATGTCGGTTCGGGCCCCATCGAAGCCGAGCGATCCAACATTAAGCTCACGTTTGGGGGTAGATTTGTGGCAAAGTCATTTACTTTTTTCGGATGACAAACTCCACCAGAACAACCTTCGTCAGTAACGCCATCGCAATTGTTATCAATTCCGTCACATATTTCGGGTTCCGGTGTTACAGCGATACATGTTTCGAGTCCGCCGGTGCATTGTTTTACGCCCTCAGCGCACGCGCCCACTCCACCTGTAATCGAACAAACCTCTCCGTCAACGCAACAGGTCTCGGTGGGGTTGGGTTCGCATCGGTCGACGTTGATATCACATTGCCACGTTCCGTTTGCGCAAACGCCCCTAACAGCAAAGTCGGGGACTTCACATGGACCGTTAAGGGTTTCAGCGCAACATCCGTCATCGACGTCACCATCGCAATTATTGTCGAGTCCATCACAGACTTCAGCTGTAGGCAATGCAGCGATACATCGTCCTGGATCGCTTCCGGCTGGAGATTGAGCGGGGCCAAAGACGAGGAGTTTACCGTCGGCAGCATCGCCAGACCCGTAAGCTAGAGGATAGACGGAAATAAACGCAACCTTACTTCCCGTTGGCGCAAAATCATCCATCGGAAAGACCGCCATACCGATCTCTTCGTTATAGTTGGTCAAGTGACTGGTTCCGATGTAATCAGTGGGTACGATTTCCTTAAAGCCTAAGCTATTGTAACCCGAATCGAGAGTCAGAATGAGAACCCGGTCGTTCATATTTCTGTCGGCGAAGGCTAAGAATATCCCATCCGTTACTTCGATCGGGTTATGACGAAATTCGAGTTGATAATAATCGCTACCATCATTAATGATATCGTAATTATCTTGATAATATCCTAAATTGCGACTCAGGAAAGCTGGGAGTGCTCTGCGAGCCCAGCTACCCGGTTCGATAGTGTTGGGTTCTAAGACGTTATTTTCGGTGATATACATTTCGGTTCCCGGCGGAAAACTACTCTGATAAAATGAAGGGGGGATGATTTCAGAATGTTCAATTCCTTCAACGGTAATTGAACGAAGTATGTGGGATACGGTGGGATCGTTTTGATCAGCGGAATCGATATTATAGGTTATTCGGCTTGGATCAAATGCACCGTCGCGGAAAGAATTAACCGGGCATTGGAGGGTGCCGACACTGCAGATTCCGACCTCTGCTCCAATTGAACTACACGAGGCACCTTCTGTACAGCAATCGGTGGTGGGCGTTACGCACACGTCAACACCTTCGTTACATGCCCACGTCCCCATTCCACAAGTACCGGTGCAAGAGTCGCCAAGAGTTTTCGAACATTCACATGCAAGCTGGGTGCTTACCTCGATAATCGTGCCTGTTTGTACTTGCGCGCAGAAATACGGCGAAAGTAGAATCGAATCGCGGTTTTCATCTACGAAATTCCAGCCATCGTTTATCCCATCACTATTTCTATCTTCGGCGCGAGGACCATCTAGATTATAAGCCTCGTATTCAGAACTAGATGTTTTTGCCACCACTCTCATTGTTTCGTATGCGTTCGTGACGTCTTCGGAAACGGATGTGTCGAGTTCATAAGTACATTTGAGTTTTGCCGAAATACTTGCCAAGTCAATGATGAGGTCTGACTCAGTGGTAGGGTTAAAACTCCCCGAACATGTCCCCTGATAAACCCAATAACTTAATGGGTTATCGCAGGGATCGCCGACCGTACATGAGCCGGTTCCGCCGGCTGCAGCGAGTACATCGTTGTAGTCAACGTCTGCAGCAGTTCCTAAACCAATAACGTGGAGAGGGGCTACGTCGCGATGGGCACACGCTTCTACAATAGCATTTCCGAGAAAGTTAGCGCCATCGTCAGTATATGGAGAGTTGTCGCTAATGAGAACAGTGGCTGTCTTTTCTGTAGCCGCGTTTGCTAAGCATGCACTGCCCACTGCCGTATTAATGGCGAGGTCAGTCGGGGTTTGAGTCTCAGATGTTGTTGGTGTTGATGCATTCAATGTACTTGTGATGAGCG